>CAYLLN010000018.1:0-101987 GCA_964384375.1 uncultured Pirellulaceae bacterium | reverse complement strand
AAGGTTCCGCCCGAGGTGGTAATCGTGCCGCTGACGGTGACGGCGCCGCTGGCGGACAGGGTGACCGCGCCGCCGTTCTGGTTGCTGCCTCCCGTGGTCGTGATGGCCCCGACGACATTGATCAGGCCGTTGTCCGCCGTGAGCGTGACGCTGCTGCCGGCAATTCCCGCACTTCCTGTCGTGGTGATCAGGCCGATGGTCGTCAGACTGGCACCGCGAATGCTCACGGCGCCACCCTGCGTACGGATGGTGTCGCCGGAGTTCATGCTGAAGCTGCCGCTGCCGTCGCCATCGGCATCGGCCCGGATGGTGAGCGACCCGGTCGTGGCCGCCAAGCCAAGCGTGTTGTCGGTCAGGTCGTTGATCGTGACGTTATTCGTCGCTTGCAGGACGATATGAGCCGTCGCTGCCAACCCCTGCAATTCCGACTCGTAAATAGTCGAGGGCCCGGTATCGGCCGCCAGCAGCGAGCCGACGATGCCGCTGGGATTGCCGGAGAATGTCGCGGTCCCATCGGCGGCGCTGTCGGCCGTTCCGTTAGCGATGACCAGGTTCGTCGGGTCGAGCAGCAGCGTCCCCATCTGACCGCTAGCGGCGGCGAGGTCCGCGCTGCCGCGAAAAACGAGATGCTCTTTGCCGGAAACTTCGATCAGGCCGCCATTGCCCGCCTGGCTCCCGCCGCGAGCCGATGCACTGCCAAAGTAGCGCGTGGCGGTATCGGCCCAGACAATAATCCGGCCACCCTGCCCCCTCTCGGTCGCATTGGCCTGTAACAAACTGTTCGCGCTAACGTACGTGTGCTGCGCCGTGGGCACATCAGGATTGCGACCCTGAAAATCGCCGCCGACCAGGATGACGCCCCCTCCCAATGCACCCGATGCACTGATCGTGGCTGAGTCCAATAGCGCTACGACGGGACCGAGAATCTCGGCCCGACCGCCAACCCCGCGAGCGCTAGCCGAGACGTCGATCGAGCCGGTCACCAGCGTCGCGATACTGCTTAATAGTCGCACTGTGCCCGAGTACGCCACAATCGAGCCAGCAACCTCAATCGTGCTGGCCTCGGCCTGAAAGCCCTGTCCGACGTGCAGCATCCCACCAATCGTTAATGCACCGTCTGACTCGACCTGTAAGCTGCCGGCCAGTTGCTGGTCCTCCAGCACCAGGCGATCGTTGCCGCCGCCACCTTGCAGCACGATGCTGCGCAGGCTCTTGCTCGTCACTCCAGCTAGAGCTGCGTCGTAAATGGGTGAGTCTGGCCGCGCCGACCGATTCACGCCATCCAGGGTGATTTCCAGGAATCCATCGGCCGAAATCCCCTGGCGGATTTCGTTATCGTGCGAGTTTCCGAGAATCGTCAGCCGGCCGACGGCAGAATCAAAGACAATTCCGGGGACTGCCTGCCCGTTGATTGACGGCTCAATGTTCGAGAGTGCGACTGCAGTCGGCGTAACGGTATTAAGCAGTCGAGGTTCTAGCGCCTCCAGCAGCAGACGACGCGCAACCGCGGACCGTCGTTGAGCGAGACTTCGTCGCGATGGAGCATTGGGATGGAAACGACGCGACATTGATGAAGGAAAGGGGGCCGTCCCGAGTATCTTCCTAAAGCCGTGACGAGATGCAGCGGTCCCGTTACTCCCTGGCATCACCTTGCGGGTTGACGAGGGAATCGCTTCGGGCTTCGTTGTGACAACTCTACGTCACCCAGGTGGAATTGGCGGCACAACCTGAACTTCCCCCTCGTCCGATGTGCTTAGCAATCCGCGCATTCCACACACGCCTCCCAAAGCGGGTGGCATCACCAATTGTCCGGCTGGCATTCCACTTCGGCCGGATCCTGCACACGTACGGCAAGTACCCTGTGCTCAAACAACAAACGGATGTCCATTGGCTGCAGTCAACGCCGCCCGCACGTTAGCCGTTGGTCAGTTGGGAAAGATACCGATCGATTGCAGAGCTAGTACCGCGCAACGAAATCCCTGCAACGCCGGCAGCCAGCGGCGTTCGTCCTTTACTTCCAAGACCAGCACATCCTTGAGATGTACTTTCAACTCGTTTCGTACAACTTGCAGGACAAGCTTTCCCGATGGAGCATCCTGCCGAAACGCGCTTCCCCTCAAATTCATTGTTGGGATCGGCCTGGATGTGGCTCGGCGGCGTCCTCGTCGCTCCGCTCCATCTGATAACCGGCCTTCGCATCCCACGTCAGGATTCTACCGTCGCTGTTGGCGACGATGCGCAGTCCGTCTGGGCTCCATCCCGCCGCCGCGAGCTGGCCGACAGCGCCGTGCAGCGTGAGCGTCTCGATGCCAGTGGCGACATCCCAGAGCTTGATGGTGCCACGGGCGTCTGCCGACAAGAGCCGGCGGCTGTCGGGGCTGAAATCGACCGTCGTGACGACCTCGCGATGCCCAGCCATCACAAACTGTACCTGGCCGCTGGCCGCGTCCCAGAGGCGGACGGTTTGATCGTCGCTGGCCGTCGCGAGGCGCAAGCCATCACGGCTCCAAGCCAGACTGTTGATATTGCCGGTATGACCCTGAAGCGTTTGGGTCTCGTTCGATTCCAGGTCCCAGAGGTGCAGCATTCCATCGCCGCCGGCCGATGCCAGTTGCTTGCCACTCGGGCTGAAGCGGGCGTTTGCGAAGACGTGGGACCGCTCTGCCACCCGTTTATGACACTCTGCTGTCGCGGTGTCCCAAAGATTGATCTCCCCATCATGGCTCGTGGTCACGAGCCGGGTTCCAGCGCGATTCCAACTCACCGAGACCACCGGCGTCATGTGCGCTTGAATCGTTTGGACCTTCTCGCCGGTGGCTGCGTTCCAAATGGCCACTTGACCATTGTTTTGGGCCGCGGCCACGCGATTCTCGGTGGGATGAAACGCCACACACCGGATCCGGCCAGGATGACCGGCCAATGTGCGAACTTCGCTGCCGGTGGCAGCATTCCACAGACGTACTTCGCCCTTGTCGTTGCCCGTAGCCACCAATTGGCCGTCGGGACTTTGACCGAGACTGAAGATTTTCTCCGCTGTGTCCACGAGGACCGCAGCGGCGGGCGAACGTGATGGCGTCCACAGCTTGACGAGGTTATCGTCGCCGCCGGTCGCCAATAGCTCGCCGCCCGGATGCCAGACGACCGAAAAAACGTGTCGGGCGTGGCCGCGGGGCGAGCCAATCTCCTGGCGCGTAGCCAAATCCCACAAGCGGCACGTTCCGTCCCAGGCGCCCGAGGCGAGTTGGCCGCCGCTTGGATGCCACGCGACCGATGCGATGCCGTGCGTGTGCCCCGCCAGGCTGGCTTGCAACTCCCCCGTCTGCACGTCCCAGATCTTGATCGTCGCGTCCCGGCTGCTGGAAGCCAGTTGCTTGCCGCTCGGGCTGAAGACTGCGGCCTGAATCACGTCGGTGTGACCGCTTAGGTTCTGAATGCAGCTTCCCGTGGCGACATTCCAAATCAGCACCACATTTCGTCCCGGAGCGGCCAGGAGCGTTCCGTCTGGGCTAAAGCTGATCGTCTGGGTGTAGATGTCCGCGACGTGTCCCGGGAGCGAATGTCGCAACTGCCAGGTTTCGGTGCTCCAGACCTCGAGCGGTCCCCCGCGAACACCCACTGCGAGCAGCTTGTCGTCCGGGCTGAATGCGACGGAAAAGACGCTCTGTCCATCGGCGAGTCGGTGAACGATTTCCGAGCTGGCGACATCCCAGACCAAGGCGCCGTCGTCGCCGACGGATGCGAGAAGCGTCCCGTCAGAATTCCAGCAGACGCCGTAGTTCTTGTTACGATGGCCGGCCAAGACGGCTTCGAGCGTGCCAAGTTCGTTCCAGATGCGAATTGTTCCGTCGCGGGCCGCCGAGGCCAGGCGCTGGCCATCCTTGGAATAGGCGACGCAAGTGACGGCATCGGTATGCCCAGACCGCGTCGCCGATTCGCCGTGGCAGAGCGCGTGGATGTAGTACCACTCCCAACCGCGCAGGTCCTGATCGTCCGGCTCTGGACGCCAGGCGTCGAGCAGCGTCTGCGTACGGAGCAACCCGCGATGACCCGTCCAGGAGTGATAGGCGACCGCCATTTGCGCACAGTAGAGATGCCTCCGCGTGATCTCCTCTTGCTGCACCGCCTTCGTTCGGGCGGTTTCGAGCTTGCGGCTGGTATCCAGGGCGGTCTCCAAAGCGCGACGATTTTCGTTCGCCAGGCCCTCGTTACGCTGGGCCAAGGCGTCGGCCTCGCGGCGCAAGTAACGCTGCAATTCTTCTTGCTGCCGGTAGTAGAGCGCTGCGACAACTGCCCCACTGGCACAGATCAAGAGCAGCGCGGCGATTCCTAGCATGGCTGCCGCCAGGGCTCGATTGCGGCGCGACCAGCGGCGGACTTGCTCGACGAGCGAGGCTCGCCGGGCGTGGATCGGCTCGTCCCGTATGAATCGTTGCAGATCCGCGGCAAATTGAGAGGCCGTGGGATAACGGTCGGCTGAGTCCCGCTCGATCGCCTTGTGGACGATCGTCGCCAGGTCGCGGGGGACTTCGGCATTGACCCGCTCGATCCGCAACGGCTCGCCGGTGGTCACGCTCTTGACCAGGCGATGCCGCTCCGTTTCGTCGAAGGCGGGGCGCAGCGTGAGCAGCTCGTACAGGGTCAGGCCCAGCGAATAAACATCGCTGCGGGCGTCGGAGCGGCCGTCGAAGGCTTCCGGGGGCAAGTACCGCAGCGTGCCCAAGATGTCTCCCGTGTGCGTGAGGTTCTGGTGGTCGTCGGATTTGGCCAGGCCAAAATCCGTCACCCACACGGTCCCCCGTAGATCGAGCAGCAGGTTGCTGGGCTTGATGTCGCGGTGCGTGATTCCCTGGTCGTGCGCATACTGCAATGCCTCGGCCACTTGCAGGCCGATGCGAGCGATGCTCTGCCAGTAGGTCTTCGCCCGATCGCCCGACGAGTCCGCCACCCGGCGGCTCCCCGCCGGCGCAGCCGATTCCTGGGAGAGCTCAAAGGTTTCCGAACTGTCCAAATCAGCGGACAGACTATGTGCCTCGTCTGCGGCTCGCGGGCCGGCATCTTGTGCGGCGGCATCCGGCTCCTCGGCGTCCGGCAGACTCGCGCGGCCGTACTCGCCCGACAGTAACGATTGAGCGACCGCCGCCGCGGAGGTTGTACTGCGCCGCTCGACGCGGAGCTCGCCGCGCGACGAGGGTCCGCTCCCTTCCGATTTCTGCCGCACGCGTTTCAGCTCGTCCAGGACTTTGTCGAGTCCCAGGCCGCGGATGAACTGCATCGCGTAGTAGCAGAGCCCGTCCTGCTCTCCCACGCCGAACACCGGCACGATATTGGTGTGGTGCAGCCGGGCAGCGGCCCGCGCCTCGCGCTCGAAACGGCGACGTTGTTTGGATTCGAGCAGCGCTTGCTGCGCGAGCACCTTGAGCGCCACGCGGCGGCCGAGCGACACTTGCTCCGCTTCATAGACGATGCCCATCCCGCCGCGGCCGATCTCGCGGACGATCCGGTAGTCACCCAGCTCACGGCCCAGCAGCGGCGCCGAATCTTGCGAGCAGACGCCCTCACTATGGAGCGAGCCGCTTTGCGACTTGGCCCGCTCCATCATCACCAGTGTCGGCAGGATCTCGCGAATCTCGCCCGCGTGTTTGGGAAATCGGCGGGCATAATCTTCCAGCGACGGCCGGCGACCCAGCCGGTACTCTTCGACGAACGCATCGGCGATCTGCCCGAAGGGATCGGCCGGGTCGGCCTTCCCGAAGGGATCAGCCGGGTCAGCACTGTCCGTCATGGCCAGACTCCGTCCATACCGCCCGGCATCTCCTCGAAGACAGTCTTCAGCCGCTTGAGCGCCCGGACATAGCGGTTGCAGGCGGCCGTCGGCGAGAGGCCCAAGACGTGGGCGGCTTCCGCATTGCTCAGCTCCTCGAAATGCCGCAGGACGAGCATCTCCCGGTCGCTGTCGTCAATGCTGTTGAGGGCTTCTTCGACCTTGATCTTCAGCTCGGCCCGCATCGCGGCGTGGCTGGCGGTCGAAAGCCGGCCCAGCAATTGCTCGGCCAGCGAGATCGAAGTCACCGGCGGCAGCCCGCCGCGGTGCAGGGCGATTTCGTTGCCGACCGCCCGCATCTTCGCCCCCAGGTGGAACCGCTGCACGTCCACCAGCTTCTGCAGCGTCTCCAGCCGCAGCCAGAGGAAAAGCGGCATCCGCGGGCTGACGGCATAGTCGTCGAACTTGCGCTGCACGGCCAGATAGGTCTCTTGCACGACGTCGGCCGGATCGACCCGTCCTTGCAGCCGGCGGTCCAGACGCAGTTTGATAATCCGCTCCAGCCGCTGGCGATAGCGGTCGTAGAGCGCAGCCAGAGCGGACCGGTCGCCTCCAGCGGCCACGGCTAAAAGCTCGTCGATTTGCAATGCGGCGGACGACATGGAATCAGCTACCACGATACCCGGATGAGTGGGCTGTGCATCCACATAATTTTCCCGCAGATCGCAGTTTTTCGGTGAATGCCGCACAGCAGCTTCCGTGTACCACTCTTGGCCGCCCGTCTTTGCGAGCCGCCAAGTGCTTGGGTCCTTTCATTCTGAGGCGCTGCCGCAGCCATGTCACGCCAGCTTCGCTCTCGCTCCCGCTTTGGCCGTTCCTCCCTCGCCAAGCAGCGGGATCGCCGGGACCGTTTCCTGGCCCTCGAGCCGCTCGAGGAGCGCAACCTGTTGGCCCAGTTGACCGTCATCACGCACGGCCGGATGGACCAGATTTTGGGGCCGGAGGATGTAGCCCCCGAATGGGCCTTCGATCTCGCCTCGGCAATTAGCGCCAAGGAGAATCTGGGCTACACCGCCAGCCAGATCGACCAGTCTGTCGTTCGCTACGACGCCAGCTCGACGGCGGTCCCTGCCGGCGGCTCGCCCGAATTTCTGATCTACAACTGGGCCGCGATCAGCGACGTCGATCATCCCGGTACGGCCGACGACGACGAAGTGGCCGGCAAGCTGGCCGAACTGGTGCGGGCCCGCTTTCCCGGCGACAACTCGCCGCTGGACATCCACTTCATCGGCCACAGTCGCGGCTCGTATGTCACGCTGGCAACCATCAACCGGCTGAACAACGCGGCCGACAATGCGCACATCGGCGAGCTGCGGATGACGACGCTCGACCCGCAGGATTACGGCATTCCGGGGATCAACACCGAAGACATTCCGCTGGTCGTCCCGTCGAACGTCGATTACGCGGAGAACTACTACCAGAAGCTGTTCCCGCTCGGCGGTGGCAAGCTGACCGGGGCCGATGTCAACGAGAACGTGACCGTGCGTCTGGCCCTGTGGGACGGACGCAGCCTGGACCTGGGCGCTGAGCACCTGGAGGTCGTCGATCGGTATTACTGGTCGATCGACACCAACGATGCCCAGAATGCGAGCTATCTTCGCGATGACGATTTGGTGGAGCAGCAGCAGGAACTGCACTCGGAGCACCTGGCCGGCAAGCACGACCTTCGCGATCTGCTTTACGGTCCCGACCCCTTGGACCAGGCGGTCGCGCTGCTCGAGTCGGCCGCGCAGGAGTTCGCCGACGGCGTGGGGGACTATTTCGGCGCGATCTCGACCAACCTGGCGGCCGCGTTTGCCAAGGTCGAAGTGCCGATCATCGCCGACCAGTTGGCGCTCGCAGTCCAGCCGATGACCGATGCCCTGAAGAACTTTGGGGCCGATGCCCGCGACGTGCTGGAGGACATCGTCGATTTCGCGGCAGAGGGCGGCGGCGTCAACCTCGTCGATACGCTGCAAGGGGGCATCTACATGCTGCTGGGGCCGGGCAGCGATGGGCTCGACAAACTCACGCCGGAAGCCCAATCCGCGCTGACGCCGATGGCGGCAACGATCGACACGATCAACCTCGGCCTATTGCTCGACGGTCCCGACCTGGGGGACGACATCAGCCCCTCGGACATCGTGATCACGCTGGGGAACGACATCGGCAGCTTCGAGAACGTCGATAATCCCTTCTGGGCGCAGGTCGATTTCCGGCTGGGCCAGTTCATGACGGTCGATCTGCCCAAGTTCGACCTCGGACTAAGCTCGCTCTCCAAGTTCATCTCGGATCCCGCCAGCGCCCAGCAGTTAGAGACATTTCTCAAGGATTTCGGCTTTCAGGTTACGTCCGATGCCGGGCTGCGGGCGAATCTCCGCTGGGACCTGCGGTTTGGCGCTGGCGTCAGCGCGCTCCCCAGCCAACGGTTCTATCTCAACAGTGCCGCCACGACTTCGGAGCTCGATACCGGCGAGCCGATCGAGGAACTGCGGGCCAGCATCACGGTTTTTGCGGTGCCCTCCAACGAGTCGGAGACTTTTTCTGAGGCCCTGTTCGACAAGACGACCACCGACGATCTCCGCAGCCAGGTTTCGCTCGGCTTGTTGCAAGCGGAGATCACCGACGGCACGCCCAAGGTGGTGAAGGTCACGGCGACCGAAGGGCTCGACATCCAGGTGCTCGACCTGCTGCAGGACTTCTCGGGCGAGTTCGACATTATCGTCAATGAGAACGAGACGATTCATATCGATTACGACTCACCGGCAGGCGGCGAGCTCTTGCCGGCGTTCCTGCTGAAGCTGAACGCGAAGCTGATTGAGCATTATGCGACGCCCATCCCGCCGCTCAGCTTCACGCTCGACTTCGGCTCGATCCACCGGGCCGCGAATCCCGACGTGCCCACGACGCCGTCGCTCGTGCTGGTCGCTCACGGCAGCGAGATTCAGCACCTGTCGATCAGAGACGCCGAGGAGTACAAGTTCCTCGCACTGCAGCACGAGGACCTTCGCGGCCAGACGCTCGGCTTCGGCAACAATACGGCCAGCGTTCCGGTGGGGACGACGCAAGTTCTGGAGGCGGAACTCGATGCCCCGGCCGAGGGCGTGACGGTCGAGCATCCCGGCTTTGTGCTCTGGATCGGCGGCCAGCGCGTTCTGCAGGACGGCGTCTGGCTCACCTCCGGCGCGACGCCGGTCATCATCGACGAGTCGATCGACGCCGATGTCTCGACGCTGTCGGGACTCTCCGCCAGCCTGGCGCTGCTCAATGAAGTGAGCGGCCTGGAGGGGTTTCGCTCCGCTGTGGAAGGCTTGATCCAGAATCTGGTCGGCACGACTTCGTCCTATGCCCCGGAAACGGTGACCGTCGAGTTGCAAGGGGACAAGCTGGCCCTCGTCTCACACGCGGCCGGTGGGCTCTCGGAAGCCCCGCTGCTCACGATCACCTATCACTCGATTCAGCCCACGAAGCTGACGCTGGCCGCGGCGATCGACATCACCGATCCGAACTACAACGAATTGACCGAGGACGAAAACGACCAGCGGACCTACGACCGGCTGTCGAAGCTGGAAATCTCGGAAAACAGCTTCTTCGATGTTTTCGTCCCGGTGCTCAAGGGTGAGGCCGAAATTCGTCTCCACGTCGATACGAACGCCGACCACATCACCGGCTTCCTCGAGCAGAACCTGGGGCTGGGCGAAGGGGCGATCAGCCTCCCGGAACTCGGTTTCGATTTCAAGCTCGATGCCGCTGTCGATTTCACCACGTTGTTCGCCGGCGAAACGCCGGAAGCGAGCGACATTTTCGTCATCGACGCCCTGCAGTTCGACAACGTCACGCTCGATGTGAGCCAGATGCTGCAGTCGATCGTCGTGCCGCTGGCTCAGGCGGCGGTCGGAGTTGTCGAGCCGGTGCTGGATGTCGTGGGCCATTCGGCCGATGACGCCGATGCGCTGCTCAACAAGCGTTTGCCGGTGATCAGCGATATCGTGAACGAGGATATCACGGTCAAGGACATTCTGGCCGGCCTGAATATCGACGACGACATCGAGTCGCTCATCTCGACGCTGCAGCAGGCCGACGAGCTGGGCGACACCGTTACCACGTTCATCAATAGCCAGGAGTTTCGCGACGCCGTGGGCGCCAGCGGCGACTTCAGCTTGGGCGGCTGGGAAATTGTGCTCAACCCCGATAGCCCGTTGTACTTTCCGCGGACCGAAGTCCCCGTGCCGATCGACTTCGCCTACGCAGTCGGCAGCGCCAGTGAGCTGGGACTGGAAAGCTTTACCCACGTCTTCACGGCGTTCGACGTCTATACGCCCGGCGGCTTCAAGATCGACCTGTTCGGACCCAAGACGATCCTCAACATGGCGATCGGCAAGCCGTTCAACATCGTCAGCTTCGGGCTACCGAAGATCGATGCCGACGCAGAGGCGAGCTTTGGCTTCTCGTTCGAGGATCTGGAGTTCGACATCGCCGGCGACGCCTCGTTCAGCTCCAACTTGCGGCTGGTCTATGACTCCTACGGCCTGGCCCAGATCGTCAGTGCGTTTCGCTCGGGCGCGGAGCCGGACTGGACCGATTTGCTCGATGGGTTCGCCGTGCAGAACGATCCCGACGGATACGAGCTGGGGGGCCACGTCGGCTTCTCCGGCTCCGGCAGCATCGGTCCCCTCATGGGAACCGACCCCATCACCGGCGAGGAGTTCATCGCGTTCGAAGCCGCAGGGAGCGTCGAGCTGTACGCCGAGCTGGGTCTGGAACTGGTCGATCCCAACAACGACGGCAAGTTCCGTTTGGACGAAATCTTTGAACTGACCGACAACTTCTCGGAGCCGCAGAACCTGTTCTGCATGTTTGACATTCAGGGGAGCTTTTCGGTAGCGGTCAGCGGCAGTGCGACGATTCTCGGCGTCGATCTGGGCTCCGGCGAAATGGGCCTCTCCACCGGCGACTTCAGCCTGCAGGACCTGCTCAGCTCGGCCTTCGGCATTTGCGAGGACGATCGCACGCCGATCCTGGCCGAGGAAGTGATCGAGAATGGACAGACTGTGCTGCGCATCAACGCCGGCCCGTATGCCGGCAGCCGTCTGAACGGCGACACCAGCGACAACGTGCCTGACCCCTTCACGCACATCGTCGAGGTCGGCGATACGGCGGTGCTTGTCAATGCCAGCGGCGAAGAGTTGATATTCACCGCGCCCGTGCTCGATGCCAGCGGCGTTTACACCTACACCTCGCCCGAAGACGACGACACCACGCTCACCAAAGTCGGCGGGCTCTTCGAGCGCGCGTTCCGCGGCGGCACGGTTCACCGGTTCAATGCCAACGGCGCAATCGAGGAGATCGACAACCAACTCTCGACGGGCGAAACCTACGAGTACGACTCCTTGGGCCGGCTCACGCAGATCAATCACAGCGACGGCACATCGTCCAAGTATTATCCCGGCATCAACTTGAGCGTTCGCACGGAAAACGGCGCCGTGCTGATCTCGGGTTACGGCGTGACCGACCAGCTCTATACGGGCAACTTCGCGAAGATCGTCGCCATCGGCAGCAGCAGTGGCGACACGTTTGACTTCTCGGGCGTCGTCGGCATTCCGGTCGAGGTGGATGGCCTGGCCGGCAACGACATCCTCCTCGGCGGCTCGGCGGGGGATACGCTCGTCGGCGGCCCGGGCGACGATACCCTCGCCGGCGGAAGTGGTGACGACAACATCAGTGCGGGGAGTGGCAACAATCAGGTGACCGATGGAGCCGGCAATGACTTCGTCGATCTGCGTTCCAATGCCATCGGCTTCGAGCTGACGACCGGCGGCGGCAACGACACGGTGTACGGCTCGGCCTTCGCCGACACGATCACGGCGCTGGCCGGCAGCACTGGCAACCATCGTTTTGAGGGGAACGCAGGGCACGACATCCTGACCGGAGCGAGCGGCAACGACCAACTGCTCGGGGGCGATGGGGACGACCAGATTTATGGCAATCTCGGCAACGACACGCTCGCCGGCGGCTTCGGCAACGATCTGCTCGACGCGGGCGTAGGAAACGACAGCCTGGACGGCGACCAAGGGAACGACACGCTCATTGGCGGCACGGGCAACGACACGCTGATCGGCCGCCAGGGGGACGATCGAATCACAGCCGGCCTGAGCGATGTTCAGGTCGATGGCGGCACCGGCGACGACCATCTGCTGTTCCGCGTGGACGAACGGCCCCACGCGGCGGCGCTGACCAACTTTGCCTACGTGGAAGCTGGTCAGGCTCCGATCGCCTATTTCGGCGTGGAATCGCTGGAGGTGCAGCTTGGCAATGGGAGCGGCGCTCCGTTCGACGCGGCCAACAACTATGTACTGACCATTGCCGGTCCAACGCTCCCCCTGACGCAGGTCCTGGGCGGAACGGGAAGCGATCTGGTCACGGTTTCGAGCTTGCCTCCGAATGCCCTGACGGCGCTGCTCAGCCTGGGGGGCGGGGACGATCGCGTCGCGGTCCTGGACACTCAGCGCGCCCTGGATGTCCGCGGCGGCGACGACGGGAGCAATGGCGACGAGCTGATCGTGAATCGTGCGTCCGATCTGGTTTCGCGTGCCGGATCGCTAAGCGCCACGCAGATCACCGGACTGGGCCTGAGCACGATCGACTATCAGTCGTTCCGCCGACTCAACATCCTGCTGGGCCAAGGATTCGATCAGTTCACCATCGCCAGCACCGAGGCTAGCACCAGGACGACGATCGAAGGGGGCGGCGGCGAGGACCGAGTGCTGATCGAAAGCGTGGGGGGCGAGACGATCGTCAACGGCGGCGCGAGCTTCGATACCGCCACCGTGGTGATCCCCGGCGATCCGAACCTGGTCCAACTCGCCGACTATGCCGAGCTGACGTTCTCGATTGAGACGCTGGAAGTCGATAACCGCGCGAATCCCAGCGTCACGGCCGACTGGGTCTTCAACAGCGGCAAGATTTACGTGGGCGCTGCGCCCACCAGCACACTCATTCTCGACACGCTCGGCGCCGACAAAACGGTCTTCCTCGGCGGCGGTTCGAGCGGCGACACGCTGACCGTGCAGGACGACGTCGAAGTGCCGCAAACGATTGCCGTCGATGCCACGAGCGTCGAGATTCAGGAAGGGGCGAACGTCCTGAGCTTCCAGGAGAACACAGCGTTCACCGGCTTCAGCTACAGCGCGGTGGTCGATGGCCTAGACGGCGTGCAAGACACGGTGTTCTCGCCGGATGGCGTCTATGTTTATGCCATCGCCAGGGCGGACCGCTCCGTGGCGGTCTTCCGGCGGTCGAGCAGCGGCCGCTTGGATTTCGTGCAGGTCTTGAAGGACGGCCAGTTCGGCGTGGATGGTCTGGGTGATCCCACCGACATCATCATCAGCCCCGATGCCGCGGGCCGGTTTGTCTATGTCTCTTCCGCCGGCGACCATTCCGTCGCCACCTTTGAGCGAATCCCGGCGAGCGGCCGGCTGGTCTATCGCGGTCTCTACCAGGATGCCGACAACCAGGAAGTCCACTTCTTGGCGACACATCCCGGCGGCACACAGCTCTATGCGGCCACGAAGGACGCTCTCTTGCGGCTGATTCCCGATCCAGCGACCGGTTTGCTCACACTGGGCCAAAAGGTTGCTTACGGGTCTTTCGATCCCACCGGCCTGACCGTCGGCACGGACGGACGAAACGTGTTTGCGTCCAGCCTCCATGGCCTGCGGCAGTGGCACGTGGGCGCTAGCGGCGTATTGCCCAGCCAGACGACCAGCACGGCAAACATCGAGCGGACCTATTTCGACGTGGCCACGGATGCCCACGGGCAAGTGCTGGGGATCTTCGACGGCGGCATCGCGGCCTATCGCTATTCCAATTCGCAGCTCGGCCCGGCGACCGATACGCCGCACGTCAATGCGACGAACAAGGCCCTGGGCACCGCACTGGCCGTGGATGCCGACGACAACGACCGCGTGGTCGCGTCGTTCGACAAAACCAGCGTCGATCCATCCGCCACGACCTACACGCTGACGCTGACGAGCATTTATGCCCAGGGGGATGGACAAGACCTGGTCGAAGGAAACTTCGTCACGCCCGGCTGGGAGCTGTATGTCAAGGTCAACGGCGTCCGGCGCGGCTCGATCAAGGAAGACTTCGACAACGACGGCCAGACGAAGTCGCTCAATATCACCATCGACCTGACGAGCGATACCACGCTGGAACTTTGGGAAGACGACGGCGACAGCGGCGACGACAGGCTGGTCGGCACGACGATTTCCATCCCGCCCAGCTCGTCAAACTACACCACCTACATGGAATACCAGGTCACCGAGCTGGTGACCGGCAAGCTGCTCGGCAAGGCCCGGCTGAACTATAGCGTCAGCACGAATACCAGCCCGACGCCAACCACGCAGCCCGTCGCGGTCTTCGATCGCGACGACAACGGCCGGCTCGACACGCAGCCGGCCCTCGTCTCGTACACCTCCGCCAACCAGTTCCAGTCGCTGTCCGTCAGCCCCGTCACTTCCGACTTTGTCGGCACGAACTCGGCGAATGACCTGCTGGCCCTGTTTGGCGACAACGACGGGGACGCGGGCGGCACGGCGTCGCTCGTTGCGACTGTGCGCGATGGCGTCTTGCAAACCGGCATCGTCCTGCCGCCGCAGCCGGGCGCGGACGACGTGCAAACCGTGTTCAACTACAACGGCCGGCACGCTTACTCGATCAGCGCAAAGTACGGCACGATCGCCGTTTATCAGCGCGACGGCGGGACCGGCAGGCTGGGTGCGCTCATCCAGGTCATTCCGGCAGGCCTGCTGCCGGGAGCATCGCTCGCGGTGCCGCCGGCCTCGACGCGAAATACGTTCGCGGCCCGCGACTTCGTCTATGTCACGAATCCCGCCGAAGACTCGCTGCAAGTCTATGAGCGCAACAACACGCAGGGGAGCACCGACTTCGGCAAGCTGACCCTGGTGCAGGTCTTTACGGACGGCGTGGGAGGCATCGACGGGCTGGCGGGGGCGGGGCGGATCGTCATCAGCGACGACAGCACGCCGCTGGTCTATGTCGCCGGCCAAGACGACAACGCCATCGCCGTGTTCTCGCTGAACGAGACCGACGGGCACTTGACTTTCGTTCAGACGTTCCGGCATGCCGACCTGCAGAATCCCAGCGGCCTCGCGCTCACTTCGGTGCCGGTGCAGATTGGCGTCGTTGTCGATCCTTTCCTGTACGTGACCAGCGCAGATAACGACAGCCTGCTGGTCCTACGCCGCAGCACATCCGGCCTGAGCCACGTCCAAACGGTCATCGAGGGAGCGGGCGGAATCAGCTCGCTGGCGCAGCCCTCGGCCGTCGCCATCAGCCGCGATCCGCAGCAGCTCTTTGTCTATGTCGCCAGCCCGGTCGATAGCGCGATCACGGTCTTCGGACGCAACCCGACTCTCGGCACGCTGACGCTGCAGCAGGTGGTTCGCGACGGCGAGAGCGGCGTATCGGGAATCGCGGGAATCACCGCGCTGGCCATTGACCTGCAAAACACGCATCTGATCGCCACCAGTGGCCAGGACACGGTGGCCGTCTTCAAGCTCGACCTTGGCGAGCTGACGTTCGTGCAGCGCGTTCGCGACGGCGCGAATCTCGTCGAGGGGATCGACCATCCGCAAGCCGTGGTGATCTTTCAGGACGATGTCTATGTTAGCAGCGGCGGTGCGGCCGTCGGCGCGGGCGGCGTGGCCCACTTCGATCTCGATCGCTTGCAAGCGCCGGGCAATCACTGGCTGGTCGAGTATGCCGGCATGGAAGCGCTCACGGTGCAGTCGGCCGGTCAGTCGGACGTGGTCAATGCCGGCGAGGTGACGATTTCATTCACGTTGAAGACCCAAGGCGGGTCGGACTTCGTCACGCTTCGCAACACGCCCGCCCAAAAGACCACCAACGTTCTGCTCGGGACAGGCGACGACGCGCTGGACTTGCTCACGACCGGCGTCGGCTCGACCACGACGATCCACGGTAGCGAGGGAGACGACGATATCAGCGTCTTTGCCACAGCTGCCGATGCGACGACGAGCCTGCTTGGTGAAGCCGGCGAGGACACGTTCCTCGTCAAAGGGGGCCGGCTGAATAGCAATGTTACAATCGCCGGCAGCAGTCCCATCGCTCCTGCGTTGCCGGGCGACACGCTGATTTTCGATGCCCAGTTGTGGCTGGCCAATCCGCTACAGCCGCCATTGCCTGCAGGCTTCGTCGGCGTCAGCGATCCCAATCGTCCGTTTGGCGTCAATTACGGCGCGATGGAGACGATCATAATCATTAGCAGTCCGCTGGCGGACGCGGGTGGACCTTACACGATTGCCGAAGGGGGCGGTCTGACGCTCGATGCTTCGCTGACCGGCATTCCTGCCGGCCACACCGATGTCACTTATCTTTGGTCGATCGGGCCTTATCAGGGAATCGCTACTACGGCAGCGGCCACACTGAGCTGGGCCGACCTCAAAGCGGCAGGCGTCAACGATAGCGGCCTGTACCAGGTTGCCGTGACGGTTACTTCGCAGCTCAATGGCGAGACGTTCAGCGATACGGCCACGGCCCCGCTCACGATCCTCAATACGTCGCCCGTGCTGAGGATCGACGGCAATTCCAGCGTCGAGGCCGGCCAGCCCTATCAGATCAAGCTGAGCGGCACGGACCCCGGCGACGATGCCGTGGACACCTGGCAGATCAACTGGGGAGACGGCTCACCACCAGAGACGGTCTATGGTCAGGGAGCATCGGCGATTCACACATTCGCCGTCGCCGGCCGCTATTCGATTTCTGTGGTGGCTGCAGACGAAGACGGCCAGTACGCTCCCGTCACTAAGACAGTCACCGCCACCACGGCTCGCTTCATTGCCGGCGACACCACCGCGGTCGAGGGCCAGTCTTACGTCCTGACGCTGGCCAACCCCAGCCAGGCGCAGCTCAGCGGCTGGACGATCCACTGGGGGGACGGCTCCGTGAGCAACGTCTCCGGCAGTGCCCAGACCGCCAGCCACAAGTACGCCGACGATGGCGCTTACCAAATCATGGCCACGACGACCAGCGGCGGAAAACTCTCCGCCGTCGAGAGCGTTGTGAACGTCTCGGTTCGTAACGCAGCTCCGACGATTATCTCCACGCAGCAAACCAGCCCGATTACCCAGGGAACTCCGGCTGTGTTGACAGTCTTGGCCACCGATCCCGGGACGCTCGACACCTTGACCTATGAGTTCGACTTCGACGGGAATGGCCAGTTTGAATTCGCATCGTCGTCTCCAACGGTCCAGCATCCCTTCACCGAAGTTGGCACGTTTACAGTTCTGGTCCGCGCGGTCGATGACGACGGCGGCATTTCCGCAGCCTCCAGCTTCACGGTCCAGGTCGCGAATGCCCCGCCCACGATTCAGTCGGTTACCGTCGGCTCGGCCTTGGAGGGTTCGCTGGTTCGCCTTGACGTGGCCGCGACCGACGCGGGGGGCGATGACGACCGCCTGACCTACGAGTTCGATTTCGACGCCGACGGCATTTACGAAGTCTCCGGATCGGCTGCCGCGGCGAACCACGTCTTACCCGACAATGGCGTCTATCCCGTCAATGTCCGCGTCCGCGACGAAAACGGCGGCCAAGCTGTCACCCAGGTCATCGTGACGGCCCTCAATGTCGCGCCCTACTTCACGCCAGCTTCAGCCACGGGCCGCGTACTCGAAGGGAGCCCGGCGTTGATCTCGATCCATGGCACGGACGAAGCCGGCGAAAACGATCCACTGACCTACCGATTCGATTTCAACGGCGACGGTGTCTATGAGATCGCCAGCTCGACCGGAATCGTCAGCCACACCTTTGCCGACGACGGCGACTACATCGTTCCGATTCAGATTGCCGACGGCGACGGCGGGATAACGGATACCAGCCTCGCTGTGCGAGTTCACAACGTCGCGCCCACGATCGCGCTATCCGGCGCGGCACAAGCGGCACTAGGCGCGACCTACAAGCTCAACCTGGGTACCGTGACCGACCCAGGCGATGACCGCGTTTCGCAGTACATCGTCCGCTGGGGAGACGGCACGGAATCGACCTACACGACCGGCGGCAACAAGACGCACGTCTATCAAAGCGGACTGGGCGAGCGGACGATTCAGGTGTTTCTCGTCGATGAAGACGGTACGCACCCCTTGGCGGGCGAGCACCACGTGCTGGTGACCGGCGCGGGCATCGTCGATCGCACGCTGTTCATTATCGGAGGTGACGCAGACGATCACGTCACCGTCAGCATGCAGGGATCGAGCAAGATCAAGGTCAAGGCTTCCTTTTTCACCGGCTCATCGTGTGCGACGTTCGCCGCCGCTGCATTTGACCGGATCGTCATCTATGTCCACGGCGGCGACGATCACGTCACCGTCTCCAGCAACGTCACCAAACGAGCGATCATCGACGGCGGATCGGGCGACGATCACCTCAATGGTGGCAAAGGGGGCAACGCGATTCTGGGCGGCAGCGGCAACGACCAGATCATTGGCGGCACCGGCCGCGACATCCTGATCGGCGGCCTAGGCTGCGACAAGCTAGTGGGCCAAGGGGGCGACGATGTTTTGGTCGGTGGCTATACCACCTACGACTCCGACCTGTCGCAGTGGCGGTCCATCGATTCGCTGCTCGATCGCTGGAGCGCCAATGCCAGCTATACCTCGCGCGTGGCCGAACTGCGAGCGCCTGCCAACCAAGAGGCCGCACGGCTGGCGGCGGTGGATACGGTCTTCGACGATTACAAAGAGGACGATTTGATCGGCAATTCTGGACTCGACTGGTTTCTGGCCGACCTCGATGGCTCCCGGCGCGACCAGATCCGCGATCGCGCCTCGGGAGAAGTACGAGACGATCTCTAATGTAAGATCGTTAGGAAATGCCAATCGCCGGTCACCCCGACATTGGCTCGATTGCGAATCCCTAAAGTTGAAAGAAATTCCAGTGCGATCGAGCATGCCTTTGGATTGCCGCTGCGTACTTTTGTAAGCTCAGGGGCGAGTAGTGGCAGTCGAACTATGTGTGCTTGACCATAAAGTTGTACGTGCCGAAGCGCTCTTGATCCCGGCCCGCGTCTTCCCAGCTAAAGCCAAAGGTGCCGATGTGGTACAGCCGCATGCGCGTGTCGGCCCAAATGGGAATGCCGCATTCGCGGACGCGTTGGCAGAAGGCATAGTCCTCGCACAGATACTGCCGGCCGGCGTCGGTCACGACGATCATCGGCTGAAAGAACGGCAGCAGGCCCCCTTGGTGGCTTTCGTTGCATAGTTCGAGGCCAAAGCGGGCCTGCACGCGTTCATAGACCCACTTCCGCACCAGCAGCATCCCGCAGCCGGCGTGCAGGATGGGAATGAAGCCGCCACCAACGCCGAACACGACCTTGTCGATCTCCGGCGGAATGCGGCAGGCCAGCTCGCGCATCCCTTTCTTCACGTACACGCCCGAAATCACACCGGGACGATCGTGTTCGGCATCGCGTCCCGCTTCCGGCAGGTCGGCGTTTGTCACAGACAGCAGCCGGTCCACGTCGTCCGCATGAAACAGGATGTCGGAGTCGATCCAGAGTGTCTGCCCGAAGCCGCCGCGCATCGCTTGCGTGGCCAGCTGGCTGCGGGCCAGGTCGATCGCTGAATAGCCGAAGCTTCGCCAGACCACGTAGCCGCGCCGTTCGAGCTCGCGCAAACCGTCTTCCACCGGCGGTTCGACGCGGCTGGAAACGGGGACGATGACGACGCAGGAAGGACTGGGCATGGCCGGCGTAAGGCGGAGGGAGAGGCTACTGAATAGGTTTGATTTCTTTCAGCAACTCTAGCATTGGCTGCTCCGCCTGCAGCGGGGCGAAATCCGGGTGGAACGTGAGATAGAAGTGGTCGCGGTAGCCTTGATCCTTTGCCTTCCTGAGGCAATCGAGCGCCAGAGCTTGGAATTCGGTTGCTTTGGCTGCTTCCAACCCTTCTGCCACGGAGCATTGCGCATAGACGCGGGCCATGTCCACGAGCAGCTCGGCGTCGGGATTGGTTTGCTCCGCGAGCAACTTGTCGGCAATCCCGCTCGCTTCGGCATGTGCGCCTGTCGGAGCGAGCGAGAGCGCGAGTGCGACCTGCTTGGCGCGACCCTCTGGATCGAGCATGACCATCTGGCGAGCAATTCCCACAGCCTCGTCATAGAGTTTGCGGGCCTGCTCGGCATCGCGCGACTTTTCAAACCCGGCGAGTCGAATCAGCAAGACGTTGACGGCAATACGGCACGGTTCGGATGTCTGATCCTCCGACAATAGCTTGCGCCCCATCTCGGCAGCCTCTTCATAGGCCGCAAGGGCTTTTGCTTCGTCTTTTTGAGCAAGATATAAATCGCCAGCAAAGCCCAGGAGTTCCGCTTTTGCGAGTCGTGCGTCCCAGCCACCCTGCGAGTTCTGAACGGCGAGTTGGGCTAGCTCGAGCGCCTCCTGCTGCTGCTCGGCGGCTTCTTTGAGTTCGCCTGCCCGCAATGCCGCCACCGAATGAATCTGGTACAGCCGCGACATCCCCGAACGAACGTTGCGCTGCTGCTCGGGCGTCAAGTCCTTCAGTTCCGGCAAGCGAGCAAAGGTTTCGTTCAAAATGCGTGCGTTCTCGCGCGCCTGGGCGAGCGTCTGGGTTATTCGCCCTTGCTGCCAGAGCAGCGACGTCTGCACGTTCCGTACGCTCAGCAAAAGCTGCCGGACGTCCCGCTCGGCACGCGACCCTTTGGTCTCATCAAACTCGGCAGGGAGCGGTGTTTTCAGAATCGATTCGAGCAGACCGATCGACTCGTCACATAGCGCGAGACACAGGGGAATGTCCCGCTGCACCGTTTGGCGGGCCTGCGCCTTCGCCCGTAGGCACGCCGCCAGGTTGAACCTAGTCGCATCGGTTCCCTGACGTGAGTTGCGATCGCGCAGGATCGCCAGACAATTTTCGATATGCGGAATTGCTTTCGACGGCTCGCCGTAGTCGAGGTATGTAGCGTAAAAGTACTCTTCCCCCTTGGCTTTCTCCAGCCCCGCAGTACCGGGGTTGTCGGGATCGTCGGGCAGCTGCTCCAGACCATCGGCAGCCGTGAGGACGAGATCCTTGCCAAAGTCGCGAAGCTGCGGAATCACCGAAAGCCCCCGCGCCTTATCGATCAGAAAACGAAACGAATTGCTCGCCAACTGCGTCCGCTCGTAGGCGAGTTTGCTGGCCGCCTCGGCCTGCTGGCGTCGCTGTTCGAGCAGGATATTCTGCTGGCCCAGCTTCGTATTGGCGTCTTGCAGATCGCTGTTGGCCACTAGGATCGTGGCGTTCTTCTGGGCTAGCGAATAGCTCGACCAGGAGACAACGGCCAGGAGAGTAAGCAGGGCGGCCGCGGCCAAGCCGCTCGTTGATGCCACCACCGGATTGCGGCGGCACCAGCGTACCAGACGCTCGGCCTGGCTCACGGGACGAGCCAGGATCGGACGACCGTCCATGAACCGGGCCAGGTCGTCGGCCAATTCCCGGCAGTCGGCATACCGCCGTGCGGCATCCTTGTGCATCGCCTTCAGGCAGATCGTCTCCAGCTCGGCGGGGACGGTGGGAACGAGCTTTTTCGGCGGGACCGGCTCATCCTCCAGCACCTGGCGAATGACGTCGAACGGTCGGGAGGCGACGAACGGCGCTCGCCCCGTCAGCATTTGGTACAGGATCGCCCCGAGCGAATACTGGTCGGCGGGGGGACCGACGGCATGAAGCTCGCCGGTCGCTTGCTCCGGCGACATATAGCTGGGCGTTCCCAAGATCGTTCCCGACTGCGTCAGTTCCGCATCCTGGGCCCCTTCGAGTTGCTTCGCCAGGCCGAAGTCGGTGATCTTCGGCGTCTCGCCGTCGGCCATCAAGACGTTGTTCGGCTTTAGATCCCGATGCACGACCCCCTTCTCGTGGGCGTATTGCATGGCCGCGGCCATCTTCGCCACGAGGCTCGCAGCAGCGCGCGGCTCCAGCGGCTTTTCGGCGAGCAGCTTCGCCAGGCTGTTCCCCGCGACGTACTCCAGGCTGAAGTACGGCATCCCTTCGTACTCGCCGATGTCGTACACTGTGACGATGCCCGGATGCGAGAGGCGGGCAATGCTCTGCGCCTCGAGCAGGAATCGCTTCTGAGCTTCTTCGCCGGCTTGTGTGCCGGCCAGAATCATCTTCAAGGCGACCGTGCGACCGAGCTGCTCGTGGCGGGCGAGATAAACCACGCCCATCCCGCCGCGGCCCAGCTCGCGCTCGATCGCATACGGCCCAATCGTGCGGCTGATCGGCGTTTTGCCGATTTCAGCCGTCTTCATCCCTTTGTTCCCTGGCCCGAACGTCGAAGTGCGATCGAGGTTGTCCGTCTCAATAGACTGCCCCTCAGCAGGCCAATGCAGCGAGGTGGTGACTGCGGGTTCCGGCTTGGCATCACCCTTGGCGGAGAATTCCAGCGTCGCATCAGGGCCGATCTCTTTCGTCGGCGAGGAACCGCTCGCTGTGCCGGGACTACGCGAATCCGGACCAACCTCGCCCGACTTCAGCTTGGGATCCAGAGCCATCACTCACCTCTACCGATCGGCTGCCTTGTATTCCGGCCCTCTCAAGTCTAACGATCCTTGCGCGCCTCCTTGCGCAACTCCTCCAATTCAGCCGTTAACCACCACCAATCGTCCTCGGCGTCGGGCTGTTGCCAGAACTCGTCCGAGGCCTGCTCCCAGGGAGTAGCTTCGTCCGTCGAATCCTTCGCGAGCGAGGCGGCGTTTTCCTCGGCGATCGTCGAGCGTAGCTGTCGGCCGGGTAACTCCTTCCAGAAGGCGAAAACGGCATCCCAGGCCGCCAGCGACGGGCTGCCCGAGCGATCCTGCTGCCAGCGGTCGGCTGTGTCCATGAAAGCGAGCGCGACCCACTCGTGCGGAATTTGCGGCAGAGCTACCAGGGCCTCGGGCTCGGAGGAAACGTGCTCCTCGCCAATTTGAGCGAGTTCGATCTGGACGAGATCGTCCGCGGTGAGCGTCCGTTTGACCTGACCAGCGGCGAGGAAGGGATACATCACCGACGGGGAATTCGAGCTGTGCCCAAGGCCGATCGCGTGCCCCAGTTCGTGCATCACAACCGTTTCAAAATCGAACTGGCCGGCGCCGATGAGGAGCGGATCGGCGCCAACGTAGTAATCCCAGCCGCTGATGATTGTGATCTCGTGAAATACGGTGACGCCGAGCACCCCTGCTTCACGGCCGCCGATCATGCTCGTGTCGGCAACGTGCAGCAAGATATTCGCCTCGGCAATGTCATGGCCCGAGACCTGCACGAGCGTTGTGCCGAAGGGGCCAAGCTGGGCGTTGAGTGTGCCGATGGCCGCGTTGATGCGGGCTTGGGCTGCCGCTGCGGTATCTCCCGCCAGGCCATCGACGGCGACGTACCACACGCCGGAGTGGCTGGTCCCGAGAGAATCGCCCTCTTCTGCTGCGCCGGTCCCTTCGGCGAGGAGCGTGCGAATCGACGTGGTCGAGCCGTAAGAGCCGGTATAGTTGGTGCCGCCGGTCCCCTTCGCACCGGCGATGACTTGCTGCTTGATGACCGTCCCGTTAACCGTGCCCAGCGGTGTGCCTGCTGTGGCCGACTGATCCGTGGGAGCGATGTTCGCGGCGCTGAGGTCGTTGAACAGCCCCGGCTTGGCGAGCGTGTTATACACGGCCGCGGCCCACTTGTCGGTGATGCGCAAGCCCTGAGTCGTCGAGTAGAAGTCACCTTTCCACGTCACATTGCCGAGCGTGCTCGTCTTAATCAGCTGCGGTGCCTGATAGGCAAAGGCGCTAATCAGTACGTTCCCCGTGTAGCTGGCCGGGACGGTGACTCGCCACACGCCCGCTGCGCCGTCCCACACGGTCGTTGCCGAGGAGGCGGATGCCGAGAACGTAATGACCGAATCGGGAACCTGGAGCGTCTGCGAGCCGAGCTTGATCGTCGAGTTCTGGAACAGAATGATCGTGTCGTTGGTCTTATCGACGCCCGTTACCGAGGCGACCTGCGTGAACCAGATCGTATTGCCGGCCTTGATGTCGGTCGAGTTGAACGTCGTCGAATTGCTGTATTCGAACGGTCCGTTGGCCGCCTTGAGATTGCCGAAGTTGTAGTTGATGCCACTCGCGCCGCTGGGGAGAACGACCTGCGAGATCGCATCGGTTTGGGGCGTCGCCAGCGTCCCCTTGGCCACGCCGGCAATCGTTCCCACGGCGTTCTTCGTCGTGTAGTAACCGTCTGGATCCTCCTCGCTGATGGTGTACGTGCCCGGCTGCAGGCCGCTGAAGTCGTAGGTTCCGTCGGCGGCCGTGAGACGCGTATAGCTGACGGCCTGATTGTTCTGGCTCGTTCCCGTGAGCCGCACGGCGACGCCGGCCAAACCGCTTTCGCTCGTTTGCCGAATGCCGTCCTTGTTCGTGTCGGTAAAGACGCGGCCCGACAGGCTGGAAAGGGGCGTTGTGAAGGCTTCCGTCCCGTTGTTGTCGGCGCTGATGAGACGGCTTTGGGCGGAATAGAAGATGTTGCTCCCCGGCTCGCCGAGCTGGTCGATCGGCAGACCGGCGATGAGGTCGATCTGGAAGAACGTGCTGGGGACTTGGACCGTGAGGGTGTAGGTCTTGATGCCCGACGTGGTGAGCGTCGCTTGCTGGAAGATTTGCTGCTGCGAGGCGACGGCCGCGTCCCAGATTCCGCTGGGAGCTGTGTAAGTGACGAGCGTGACCTGGTGCGGATCGGCCTGATTAAACTTGAACGTTGCCGTGACGATGTCCCCCTGGCGGATTTTGCCGCGGAGATCGGTCACGGGGGCCGAGCTATCGCCGTTGATAACGAACGAGACGTTGCTGAAGTCGCTCGGGACGCTGTCGATGTAATAGTTGTCGAAGTCGTGGCCGCTTACCGTTGCGCCACCGGTCAGATTCACCGTGTAGTAGGAATTGACGGTGGGAGTCGTCCGGACATAGCCCGAGGGAACGACCTCGGTGACGAAGTATTTGCCGGGAAGCTGTTCAGCGAAGGCAAAGCTGCCTCCGGTGCCGGTGACGAGCGTCGCTACGAGCGTATCGCCAGCGTCGAGTCCACCCGCCACGCCCGTGGTCGTCGAATCGCGATAGAGCAGGACGGAGACTCCTGCGAGCGGGGTATCGTCGCTCTGACCGGCACGCAGGCCATTGCCCGTGATGTCTCGATAGGTGCGGCCGGAAATAGTCCCCGGCACCAGTTCGCCGAAGGTGTTGCCGGCGGCTGTCGCACCCTGCGTCACGACGATGCTTGCGATTTCGTCCGTTAGATTGCTGCCAAAAAGGACGCTGCCACCGCGTGCATCCTGGCCGTCGAAGTATCCAGCGGGCTGCGTTTGCGTGAGTGTATAGCTGCCTGGCCGAAGCTGTGTAAACGAGTACTCGCCGCTGCTATTGGTCACCGCCGATTGCGAGGAGATCGCGCCCAGGTCGCTGGTTCCCGTGAGCGTGACCGTCACCCCGGCGAGGAGCGGTTCGCCGGCTTGTCGCACGCCGTCGTTGTTGAGGTCGTTAAAAACGTAGCCGGAGATCGCGCCCGGCAGGATTTCGCCGAAGCTGTTGCCCGCCGAATCGACGTCGGACACGACCGCAATGTCTGAAATTGCATCGGTCGCGCTGCTGCCCGCAATGACAGAGCCGCCACGCGCGTCGAGCCCGTCCAGATAGCCGGCGGGCTGGGACTGGGTCACCTGGTAGGTGCCGGGGCGGAGATCCGTGAAGTGATACGAGCCGTCGGCCGCGGAAACCGTCGTTTGCGACGTGATTTCGCCAAAGCCATCCGTTCCGGTGAGCGTGAGGAGCACGTCGGCGAGGTCCGTATCGCCTGTGCTGAACTGGCCGTCACCGTCCTCATCATGGAAGACGCGGCCCGAGATGCTTCCAGTCGGCCGGACGGCCCCTGCGATCTCGTCGCTGCCGCCATTGCCGAAGATCACGTTTTGGCCGTCTGTCTTGTTGGCCGAGAGGAATGTGCTGACGAGGAGGCGATAGGGGCCGGCATCGTTGCCCGCATAGGCGGCCTGGAAGAATGGATCGAGCGCGGCGAATTCCTCCGGCAGCGGCGAGCCAAGCAGGTCGAGTGCCGCAACCTCCAGCGTGTATTCGCCGGTTTCGGGAATCGTGAAATCGAGGAGCTGCGCGTCGGGAGAACCGAGTCCTTCGCTTGCGAAGGCGACGATTTGTCCCTGGGCATTGCGCAGGGTGAGCGTGGTGTTGACCGTCTGGGCCAGGAAATCGCCGCCGGTGTAGAGGACCGTCGAGAGGGCCTGCACGTTCAGCAGTTGGCCACGCTCTAAGGTCAGGCGATAGAAATCGGATCGGCTGCGGTGCGTCGCAGGATCGAGGTCGATCTGGCCGCTGACGATCTTCGCACCGACGAAGAACTCCTTGATGCCGTGGAACGATCCGGGCCGGAGTGAGTTGGGGACGGCGAGTGTGGCCAGTTCGATCGCCTGCGGCGCGGCCGCGTTCGTCGGGCCGGCTTCGTCGGCCATCGTGTGCGACGGATCGGCAAAGGCCAGGCTGAGCTTGATCGCCTCGCGCTCGCCGAAGTACAGATCCTGCAGGTCGTTGAACCGGTCGCTGCCGGTGCTCGCGGGGGAGCTGATAATGTGGTTGTAGGTTTCAAAGGCCGCCGCTGCACCGGCTGCCAGCGGATCGCCGAAGGCTGGACTGAACGGAACGTGCCCGCCAAAGCCGATGGGGCCGACCGCATCGGCATGTTCGAGGCCGAGCAGGTGAGCCACTTCGTGCGTGGCGATTTTGCCTGTCAGTTTGACGAAGTTGTCGCTGGTGGCTGCCGGCTGTAGTGGGCCGCCGAGAATGCCGTTGATCTGCACGGCAGCGATGCCCCCCAGATTGCGATTGCCCAGGTCGATTTCCGACGCCTGGCCGCCCGGCTGCTGGTTGTCGGGGAGCCGGTTGATGAAGACCGTGACGAACTGCCCGGCGTCGCGCACGGCCGCAGGAATGTCGGCGAGGCTGGCAGTGGCCAGTACGTCGAACTGCAAGTTCGCCGGATCGGCGCCGCGGTATTTCGCATTGATGAAGGCGATGACCGCCGCACGCTCTTCTGGTGTGTAAACGTGCTCGTTGCGAATGACGTTGGCCGGATCAAGCTGTGCATCCTCGGCCGGTGAGTTGGTGAACGTATCGAAATCGACATAGACCCATTGGCGCGGCCGCGTGAACGGGGCCGGCGGCGTTGGCGCAGCGGGAAGGTAGAGTGCTCCCGAAAGCTGGTTGTCGCGGCTGTTGCCGAGGATGATGTCGGACCCTTGCGTACCAACGACATTTTCCATCCCTGCCGCGTCGGACAACTGCAGCAAGAGTTGATGGCCGAGTGTTCCCGGCGGGCGGGCAAAGACCGGTTGCGAAGCGATTGAAGAGAGATCGAGCATGAGCGATGCGGAGCGGACGCCGGAGAAATTCAGCGTGTCGCGGCTGGTATCCGTACCGGGAAGGAGGCTCTCGACGATCGAGACGTGGGCATCGGCCTCCATGAGGTAATACGAGGAGTCGCCGTCGCCGCCGGCAAAGATGAAGTTCCCCTGCGCGGATTCCAGAAGGACAAAGCGATTGCTGCCGGGGCCGCCTATGATCGACAGGGCATTGGCCAGAGTGCCGTCCGGGGTGGGAAGGACCGTCGCACCGATGATCGCCGCGCTGTTGCCACTTCCGAGGGCAACGTTGGCGGTTGCCTCAGGGCCGATCGCGCCATAAATCTCGACGACGTTATTTCCCGCGCCGCCGAAGATGGAGATCTCTTCCGTCACATCGGCTCGAATCGCCGCCGTGAAGCTCCCCAGATCGCTTTGCAGATGGACGCGCCGCGCCGTGCCGCCCGACAAGAACAACTTGCCGCCACCTGAACCGATCACGAAGTCCACGTCATCGAGATCGGCGCGAGCCGACGTGAACAGAGCCGTCCCCGCGCCGCCGATCATGTGGAGCGCGCCGGCTTCTGCGCCGAAGTTGTACAGGCTGCTGGCTGCCGAGCCGCCGATGTACGTAAGGCTGGCGAGCCGATTGCCGTAGTTGAAGACCTGGCCGATGCCCGAACCGGCGACAACCGTCAAGCTAAGCACGTCGTCGGCAAAGTTGGTGGCGATGTATTCCCCAGCGCCGGCTGCAAACGTGACGTCATTCGCGCGGGCACTGTTATTCAGGAACTGGTCGGTTCCCGAACCCCCTTCGAACACGAGTTTCCGGGAATCCGCACCCAGGTTGTAGAACGCATCGTTGCCGTCCCCTCCCACGATCGTGAGATCGGCGAGGTCGGTCGCGTAGCTGGTGAACGCGTCGTCTCCTGGACCGAGATCGACACGGCCAATGGCTGCCGAACTGCTGCGGCCGACGAAATTAGGGCCGGCGTTTTGAAACAGGTCGTTGCCGGCTCCGAGCTGCACGTCGATATCGCAGACGCTTGCGGCATGATTGACGAACGAATCGACGCCGCTGCCACCACGATAAACGACGTTCCGCAGGTTGCTGCCGCCGGGAAGATTGACCAGCTCGCTGTCGCCCGAACCGGCGAACAGGCTGACATTGCTCGTGCTGGGGCCGCTGTTTTGTAAGGAAGCAAGTCCGACACCGCCGACGAGCGTCACGCTGGAGGCGGCGGCTCCAGCATTGAGCACGATGTTGGCATGTGCCGGCAGGTCGTAAGTCTGGGACGCGCCGCCGAGTGAAATCACCGGAGGAACGTTGCCGTTTGACGGGAGCGGAGCGCCCGTCAGGGAGATGCCCGTGACGCCGCCGCCAAAGTTCTGCAGCAGGTTGAAACCAAAGCCGGCGCTCACCGCGATGCTCTGGACCTTGTCGCCGGTGTTGATCACGAAGTCGGGGCTGCTGTCCTGACCGCTCGTGTAAGCAATCGCTTCGACGCCGGCGCCGTCGTTTTGCAGGAAGTTGCCGACGGGGAACTTCCAGATGGCGAGGTCCGGACTGCTGCCGGCATCCATGTGAATGCTCGGCAAACCCGGCGCGGCATTGAACAGTACGTCCGGTCCCGCGCCGCCGATCAGTTCGAGCGCGAAGCCCGTACCGCCGGCAAAGTTGTTGACGATACCGACGGACGATCCCGCGATGAGACGGATGGTGGGGACGGGCGAGCCTGGCGCGACGATGGCAGGACCGAAGTTCAGGAGCTGATTGCGTGGGAGCAGTGCCGCGGGAGTGCCGGCTGGTCCCGCTGGCCCCTGCATGGAGATTCCACCGACAGCGCCGAAGTTGACGAGTGAGTTGTCCCCCGTGCCAACGTTAAAGACGATTTGACCGATGCCGCTGGCGAAGTTGGTCAGGTGACTGTCGCTGTTACCGGCCGCGAACTGAAGCAAGGGAATGTTGGGCGTGTGATTCTCGAACGAGCCCCCTCCCGCCGAGGTGAACTCGACGATTCCGCCGCCTCCGCCAGCCAGGTAAAGCTGGTTGCTCGCCGCGCCGTCCATTTGCACGCTGGCAAAGCCCCCTTGGACGGTCGCCCAGTTGCTCCCCAACCCGGCATGAAACTGCAGCGCTTCGATCGGAGCACCGGGAGCAGAATAGAAGGCATCGCGGGCAGCGGACCCCTGGATCAGCGTCATTCCGGCAAGCGAGGCGAA
The DNA here is from genome assembly GCA_964384375.1 of uncultured Pirellulaceae bacterium. Classification (GTDB taxonomy): domain Bacteria; phylum Planctomycetota; class Planctomycetia; order Pirellulales; family Pirellulaceae; genus CAYLLN01. The sequence continues at coordinate 72,523 of CAYLLN010000018.1, read as the reverse complement.
GTTGGTGACGGCAATGCCGCCCGTGCCAGCCGTCGCTTGCAGGCCACGGAGAATCGGAGGACTGGTGAGGGAAGCGAGTGTTTGCCCGGGGGCCAAGCCGTTTTGCACGATGGCAACTGTTGTACCGCCGCGCAGATCGATTCCGGCAGCTTGGCCCAAATTGAGCAGCGTTACGTTCCGATTGCCGGTTACGGCGAGCACCTCGCTATCGCCGGTTCGCGGAACGATCCGGCCCGTCGGCAGATTCGTGATCGATAGGGGCATTCCGACGGCAGAGACGGAAACAAGCTGGTACACCGCGCCGGCGTTCGCAAAGTCCACGGTTCTTAGCGAGCCGGAATCTCCGCTGCCGGAGATCGTGAAGATTGGACCTGTGCTGGTCCCGCTGCTCGTGCCGATGGTTCCCAGGTTCGTGACAGAGACGGAGCCGCCACTCGTCGAGAGATTGACCGGCTGATAGATGATGCCGGTGCTGGTGTTGGCGAAGCTGATGCTCCCCGCGCCGCTGCCGGTACCGTCGCCGACGCCGCCGACCGTGAAGATTGCCCCGGTGCTAGTGGCACTGCTTTGGCCGATGACGCCGCTGTTGTAAATCGTCGTGCTGCCGCCGGAGTTGCTGATGAGGACCGGCTGGTAGATCGTGCCCGTGCTGGTGTTGCCGAAGCTGGTTGTTCCCGCGCCGCTTCCCGTCCCATCGCCTGTGCCGCCGATGGTGAAGAGGGGCGAGCTACTGGTGGACGAGCTGACGCCGACGGTGCCAGCGTTATAGATCGTGGTGCTCGTACCGCCGGAGTTGCTGATGATGACGGACTGATAGATGGTTCCGGAGCTAACATTGCCGAAGCTGATGTTGCCGGAGCCGCTTCCCGCGCCGTCCCCTGTCCCACCGATGGTGAAGATCGGGCTGGTGCTGGTGGAACTGCTCTGTCCGATCACGCCTCCGTTGTAGATCGACGTGTTGCCGCCGCTGTTGCTGATGACGACGGGCTGATAAATGATCCCGGTGCTGACGTTGCCGAAGCTAATGGTTCCGGAGCTGCTTCCCGCACCGTCGCCGGCCCCGCCGATGGTGAAGATGGGCGAGGAACTCGTCGAGCTGCTCTGTCCGATGACGCCCGCGTTATAAATCGACGTGTTGCCGCCCGAGTTGCAGATGACGACCGGCTGATAAATGACCCCCGTGCTGACGTTGCCGAAGCTGATCGAGCCGGAACTGCTGCCGGTTCCGTCGCCCGTCCCGCCGATCGTGAAAATTGGGCTGCTGCTGGTCGAACTGCTTTGACCGATCACGCCCCCGTTATAGATCGTCGTGCTGCCGCCGGAATTGCTGATGACGACCGGCTGGTAAATGATGCCAGTGCTGACGTTGGCGAAGCTGATGTTGCCGGAACCGCTCCCCGCGCCGTCCCCCGTGCCACCGATCGTAAAAATCGGGCTGGTGCTTGTGGAACCTGAGACACCGATCGTGCCGCTGTTGTAGATGGTCGTATTGCCGCCGCTCGTGGAGATGAGGACGGGCTGGTAGATCGTTCCCGTGCTGACGTTGCCGAAGCTGATGCTCCCCGCGCTTGAGCCGCTGCCGTCGCCTTGGCCGCCAATGGTGAAGAGCGGGCCGGTGCTGGTGGCTGTCGAGACGCCGATGGTTCCCGTGTTGGTAACGAGCGTGCTGCCGCCGCTGTTGCTGATGACGACCGGCTGGTAGATGGTCCCCGTGCTCACGTTGCCGAAGGAGATCGAGCCTGCCCCGGTTCCCGCGCCGTCCCCCGTGCCGCCAATCGTGAAGATGGCCACGGACGACGTGCTCGTGCCCAGGATGCCCGAGTTGTAGATCGTCGTGCTCGTGCCGCCGCTGTTGCTGATGAGGACGGGCTGATAGATCGTCCCTGCGTTGCCGAAGCCGATATTCCCGGAGCTGCTACCCGAGCCATCCCCCGTACCACCGATCGTGAAGATCGGGCCGCTGCTGATCGGGCTCGTTTGTCCCAGGATGCCGCCGTTATAGATGGTAGTGCTGCCACCGCTGTTACTAATGGTCACGGGCTGATAGATCGTGCCGGCATTGCCAAAGCTGATCGTTCCCGCGCCGCTCCCTGCGCCGTCGCCCGTGCCGCCGATGGTAAAGATCGGTCCGGTGGAAACCTGCGAGCTTGTGCCGATGATGCCGCTGTTATAAAGGAAGGTGCTCGTGCCGCCGCTGTTGGTCACTTGCACCGGCTGATTGATCGTGCCGAAGTTGATGAAGCTGATGTTGCCGGCCGAGGTGCCCGAGCCGTCCCCTGTACCGCCGATCGTGAAAAGAGACGAGGTACTGACCGGGCCGCTCGCGCCGAGGATGCCGCTGTTCGTGAAGGTGGTGCTGCCGCCGCTGTTGCTGATGACGACGGGCTGGTAAACGGTGCCGGCGTTGCTGAAGCTGATGTTCCCCGCGCCGCTGCCGGAGCCGTCGCCGCGACCGGAGATCGTGAAAATCGGACCCGAACTGACGACGGTTGCCGAGCCGATCGTTCCGCCGGGAGCGTTGGTCACACTGACGTTGCCGTGCGAGTTTGCGATCGTCACCGGCTGATAGATGATGCCCGTGCTGGTGTTGCTGAAGCTGATGTTTCCCGCGCCGCTGCCGGAGCCGTCGCCCGTGCCGCCGATCGTGAAGATCGAGCCGCTGCTGAACGAGGTGGTCGTGCCGAGGATACCGCTGTTGGTGACAGTCGTGCCGCCGAGCGAATTGCTGACCGAGATCGGCTGGTAGATGACGCCCGTGCTGGTATTGCTGAAACTGATCGAGCCGGCGGAGCTGCCGGTGCCGTCTCCCGTGCCACCGATCGTGAAGATCGAGCCGCTGCTGGCGCTAGTGCTGGTGCCGATGACGCCGCTGTTGGTGATTGTCGTCGTGCCGAGGCTACCGCTGATGCTGATCGGCTGAACGATGATGCCGGTGCTGGTGTTCGCAAAGCTGATCGCGCCGGCCGAGCTGCCGCTGCCGTCACCACGTCCACCAATGGTGAAGATCGGACCGGTCGAGGTGATCGAACCGAGGAGGCCGCTGTTGGTGACGAACGTGCCGCCGCCGCTGTTGGAAATGGTGATTGGCTGATAGATGACGCCGGTGCTGGTGTTGGCGAAGCTGATCGTACCGGCATTTGCGCCGACGCCGTCGCCGGTCCCGCCGATCGTGAAGAGGGGGAGGCTGCTGGTGGCGCTGCTCACGCCAATCGTGCCGCTGTTGGTGATCGTGGCCGTGCCGCCAGAATTCGTCAGTTGAATCGGCTGGTAGATGATGCCGCCAGAGGCATTGGCGAAGCTGATGTTGCCGGAGCCGCTCCCCGCGCCGTCCCCTTGGCCGCTGAGAATGAAGATGGGGCTGCTGCTCGTAGAGCTGCTGATGCCGATGATGCCGAAGTTGCTCACCGACGTCTGGCCGCCGCTGTTGCTCACGACGACGGGCTGATAGATCGTCCCGGTGTTCGCGAAGCTGATGAGGCCCGATCCCGCACCCGAACCGTCCCCCTTGCCCGTGATGGTGAAGAGCGGGCCCATGCTAAACGTCGGCGACGTGGTGCCGAGTGTGCCGCTGTTGGTTACCAGAGTGCTGCTGCCGGAGTTGCTGATGACGACCGGCTGATAAACGGTTCCTGCGTTGCTGAAGCTGATGTTCCCCGCACCGGTTCCTGCACCGTCGCCCGTGCCAGTGATTTGGAAGACCGGCACGCTCGCGGAGAACCCGCTGGACGAGCCGATGACGCCGCTGGGGGCATTGAATACCTGAACGCTGCCACTCGAATTGCTGATGAGCACCGGCTGATAGACGGTGCCGGCATTGCTGAAGCTGATCGAGCCGGAACCGCTTCCCGTGTCGTCCCCCGTGCCGCCGATGGTGAAGATGGGCAAGCTACTGGAGAATCCGCTCGAGAAGCTGCCGATGGTTCCACCCGGAGCATTGTTGATCGAGACGTTGCCGCCGCTCGTGGCTATCGAGATGGGCTGCAGGATCGTTCCGGTGTTCGCAAAGCTGATGTTGCCGGCCCCGCTCCCCGCTCCGTCCCCCTTGCCGCCAATCGTGAACAGCGGAGCTGAGCTCGTCGGCGACACGATGCCCAACGTGCCCGAATTCGTAAGCGACGTGCTGCCGCCACTGTTGCTGATGAGAACCGGCTGATAGATCGCGCCCGTATTGGCGAAGCTGATCGCGCCGGAACTCGCGCCGCTGCCGTCGCCTGTGCCGCCGATCGTGAGGAGCGGCGTGCTGCCGCTGATCACTGGATTGCCGATGGTCCCTGAGTTGGTGAAGAACGTGGTGCCGCCGCTGTTGCTGATCACGACGGGCTGAAAGATCGTGCCGCTGCCGACGTTGGCGAACGAAAGCATGCCGGAACTCGCCCCGGAGCCGTCGCCGGTGCTCATCGTGAACTTGGTCGTTCCCGGAATGCCGAAGCTCCCGAGCATGCCGTTGTTGACGAACGAGAACTCGCCGCCGCTTTGCGAGAAAGTGCTGCCCAGGAGCATCCCCTGGTTGGTCGCGGTGTTCGATCCTCCGCTGGCCAGGAACTGCAGATTGGTGGCGGTGACGCCGCTGGGGATCGAGAGCGTGTTGGTCGTGCCGGCTGCATCGCCGCGCGAGTCCTCGACGAACGTGAGATTCTGCACCGACGATCCGGTGGGGACGAAATACTGATCGCTTCCCAGGCCGCCGGCGATCAGAGCGTTGCTGTCGCCGGTGAGCTGGTCGGAGAAGGAACTCCCTTCCAGACCCGCAAAGGTGCCGGCGGCGCGGACGAAGTGCTCGCCCAGCACCTGGCCGCCGCCGGGGACCGCCACATCCTGCGAGAAGGGAACGATTCCTTCGGGAACGAGGCTCAAGTTGAAATTGACGCCAAAGTCAGCCGCGGAGAAATCCAGAATGTTCCCGCCGACGGGGTCGATCACCGTGAGCACGCTGTTGGGCCGCACGCGATAGCGGTCGTTGCCGCTGAAATTGGGTGCGCCGTCATAGCCCGGGGGGAGGACGTTGGCCAGGTCGTCGCCACCGTGCAGTTCGTACACGTCGTCCCCGGCGCCGCCGAGCAGATAGTCCTGGTCCGCGCCGCCATCCAGAATGGCACTTTGCGTGGGCGATAAGCCGCGCACGTCGAGAATATCGTTCCCTCCCATGCCCAGGACAATGGCGGTTTGTGGACCATTGGCAGGCAAGTCGGCAGCGGTAATGGTCACCACATCGGCGGCAGCGGAGCCGAGGAACAGCTTGGACGTGTGGACCAGCGGCTCGGCAGGGTTTTGGTCGTCGTCGATCGCTTCGAATTTCAACACCGAACCGGTCGGGACATCGGCGGGCATCTCGAAGTCGTTGGTCGCGCTTCCCGTGAATGGGACGGTCACTTGCCGGAGAGTCGTCACTCCGTCCGGCGCAAAGATCGTCCAGCGGAAACTGAAATCGTCGTCGCCGGGATCGTGTACGGTGGCGGTGAACGTCACGCGGCCATCCGGCGTCGTCGTGGGGAGCACGCTGACGATGGTCGGATTCACGTTGCCGACGGTGAGCGGGGCGCTCCCTTGAGCCGACAACGTCGGATCGTCGATCTCGCGAATCGTGACGACGACGGGGGCGGTATCAGAAGCAGTGCCGGCCGATCCGTCGTCGAGATAGCGGTGGAAGGAGCTGAATGTGCGATTGGCGCTGTCGATCACTGCCGGAGTCGTTGTGCCGTCACCCCACGTGACAGTTGCCACGTATCGGTCGAGCGGGCCGGCCGGCGTGAAGCTGCCGCTGACGAAGACGGCCTGGCCTTCGTCGATTTCCGCAGTACTCGACGCCGGAACACCCTGGGCATCGACGGATTGGATCGTGACGGGACCGACGGTGGGGGCGACGTTGCGTACCTGGATCGAGGTCTGCGCGGCAGCACTGCGAACAGGATTGTTCTCCCGCTCGACCGTTCCATGCACAACGTAGGCCACACCACCGGGCAAGCCATCCAGATACCGATGCTGGAAGTTCGCCGTGCCGCCGGAAGCGACGACGATTTCGCTCACGCGGCCGTCGCTCCAATCGAGCCGCACTCGGTGAGGACCGCTATAGGCGGGGTCGGCAAAGCTGGCGGCGAGTGAGACGAGCTCGTTCTCGTTGACTGGCTCCGTTGGACCAGCCAGCGAGAGCGCCAGCGCAACGGGGGCGATCGCGATCGTCTGCCCGACGGTGAAGCGGTCTTCCGGATGGGCACGATCGGTCACTTGCACCGTGACAATTCTCGATTCGTCGAGACCCGAAGCATTGAGATAGGTGTGCTGAGGAATCAGCCCCACAGGAACTTGCTGCGTTCCGGCGGGAACTACGAAGCTCTGCGTCGGCGAACCGTCCCCCCAATCGATGACGATCTGATGTCCGTCGTTGGCGTCGGTGTCGCTGAGCAGGATTCCCGCCAGCAAAGCGACCCCTTCGCTCTGAACCGCCGGGAGCGTGAGCTGCGCCGACACGCTGACCGATGGGGCTGCGATCGGCGCGACCTGCTGAACCGGCGGAGGAGCCGCCACTGCACCGACGGGAGCCGGCGGCTGGGGACCGACGAATTCGACAACAGTCGCCAGGTTGGGAATCGCGACCGGGGCGTTTTCAGGGGTGTTGGGACCGCCCGTCGTGTACACAACTTGCGTCAGGCGGCCTTCTTCCAATTTGGAGACCGCGCCCGACTGGTCGGTGGCGATGATCTGAATCGTATAGACGTGCAGCCCGGCTGCCGTATTGCTGTTGTCCGTATAGACGTGGGTGGCGGTGAACTGGCCGGCAACGGGCGCGATGTTGCTCGTCGTCGAGCCATCACCCCAATCGACCGTAATCGTGACGTGGTCGCCGGTGTTGTCGTCGCTCACGGCACGCTGCAAGGTGACCGTTTGACCGACATTGACCGGGGGGAGCGAGCCCAACCCTGCCAGATTCAGGACCGGGGCGGCATTGGCGACAGTGGCCTCCATGATCTGCGTGGAGGGCTGCTGCGAACTGTTCACCACGGTGGCGGTCACGATGTAGTCGCCCGCCACGTCATAGGTGTGCTCGATCGGGAATTCGTAGCGAGTGACGTTGCCGTAGTGGTCGGTTTCGTCCACGGGTCCCGAAGTGGTCCGCGGGGAGTAGCTCACCGTTTCGGTCGTGCCGTCACCGTAGTCGATGAGCACCGTCCAACTCGTCGCGCCGGAATCGACGAAGTAACCGGTCGTGGACAGCATTCCCGAGCCGGGCAAGGAAGCATCGGGCGGGAGGAACACCGTCGCTCCGCTGCCGGAAATGAGCGTGCCGCCGGGCGTGCTCCCGTCGGCCAGTGCCGCGATGTTGCCGAACTCGCCGCTGGGACCGATCACCGACGGGAGGACGGCAGAGTTGACGACAGCCAGGCCGGTCACCAACTTGCCCAGGCTGATTTGCTGCACGACATTCGCCGGCAGACTGGCAAGCGGGATTTGGAACTCGTAGCGTGGCGCAGCGGTAATGCCGGTGGGATTTGTGACTTCGATCCCATTCACCAGTGGGCCATAGTCGCCAGTGGCAGCAGTCTGATCGGGAATCGCGCCGGCGGCGTCCCCTTCCGTCGCGGCGGCCAGCCACGTGTGGCCTTGGCCGAGTCCACTCACCGTCGTGTCGGTCAGGTAGAACTCGATGGTCACGCCGGGCCGGGGAGCAAAGCCGGCGATGGTCAGCACCGTCTGGTCTGCGTTGAGCGTGGCCGACGTGATAATCGGCATGCCGACCTGGCCGTCGGCCGTATCCGGGGCGTCGTTGAGCGTCTTTCCGTCCGTCGAAACATCGATGGCAAGTTGCAGGTTGCCGTAGAACGTGTTGCCGTCGTTGACGGTACTGGCGCGGAGGCCGACGGAGTTGAAGGCGATGACATTCGCCTGGCCGGCAGAGTGACCGCCGATCTGGTTGCTGGCGTGCCCGCCGATGATGCCGACCGGGCTGCCGAGCGAGAGCGCGCCGCCGAGATCGGTGCCGACGAAGTTACCGGTGACGATGTTGTTTTGAGCGGCAAGGTCCGAGAGATCGATGCCGGACTGCACGTTGCCGGCGATGACATTGGCGGCACCTGACGAAGCGCCGCCGAGGGTGTTTCCACTGGCGCCGACGATCGTTATGCCGGCGAGTGAATTCCCCAGTTTCGACGTACCGCCGATCGTCGTGCCGATGAAGTTCCCCCAAACCTGACTGCCGGTCGCGAACACGCCGCTGATGGCGACGCCGGAGCCGTTGTTGCCGCTAATGAGATTGCGAAATGCCGAGGTGGGGCCGCCGACCGACGTGTTTGGCTCTTCGAGATAGATGCCGTGGCCGGTGTTCCCCAGGTCGAGCGTGCCGGAGATGTCGGTGCCGATCAGGTTCCCTTGGATAACGTTTCCGGGCGAGGGGAGGAGCGTTTGGCCACGATAGACGCGGACGATGCCGATGCCGTTACCCAGATTGCCGGAAACGAGATTGCCGGCCCCCGGAGCGCTACCGCCGATGACGTTGTTCACCGCGGCATTACCCAGACCGATGCCGCCCAGGAGGTTTGGCATGGCGACAGTGCCAGCCGGGTTTGTTCCGATGCGGTTGCCAGCAACGACGTTCTCACTGGCCCCGGAATCGGCGATCTGGATGCCGAAGGTGCCGCTGGCGACGACGACGTTGGCTTCCAGCGCATCGCCGGCCCCATCGGAGTTCGTGCCGACGCGAGTCCGCTGCGAACCGGAGATGGAGATGCCCTCGTTGGCGTTGCCGATGGCTTCGGTTCCGGCAGCGTTCAGGCCGACCCAGTTGCCGGCAACGATGTTGTCGTGTGAGCCGACAATGAACACCGCGGCACTGGTCATGCCGGAGATGATGTTCCGTTCGACTTCGCTCAAGGGGCCTTTGGAGCCGTCGGTTCCGATGCGATTGAACGACGCACTGGTGGCAATTCGCACGCCGCGGCCGAGGTTGGTGAGAGCGGCCGTGCCGTCGGCATTCGTCCCGATGTAGTTGCCGGCGACGACGTTGTTGTTCGTCCCCGCGCCGAGGATGTTGACGTTGGCATTACCACCGCTGGCATTTCCCGAGATGACGTTCCGCTCCCCGATGTCGCTGAAACCGTTGGCGTCGGTGCCGATTCGATTGCCGGTCGCGCCGTTTTGAATGAGGACGCCGTCGCCGGAATTCGCGAGGCGGGCGTTGCCGGTCACGTCGGTGCCGATATAGTTGCCGGCGACGATGTTGCCACTGGTGCCTGAGCCCTCGATGCAGATCCCATTCACACTGTTGCCGCTGATGACGTTCCGTTCGTTGACGTCAAAGGCGTCATTGGTCCCATTGCTGCCAATGATGTTGTTCCTGGCGCCCAAGTTGATGTGGACTCCGGCGATCCACCCATTGGGAACGGCGGCCGTGCCCGCGGCGCTGGTTCCGATGAAATTACCAGCGACGATGTTCTCTTCGGTGCCGACGGCGGACAGGAGCACGCCGTTGCCGCCATTGCCCGAAATGATGTTGCGCTCCTCCATGTCGGCGACGCCGTCGCCATCGGTGCCGATGACGTTTCGTTTTGGCCCTCCGTAGAGATAGACTCCCTGAATCGTGTTGGCGAAGGCAGCGTTGCCGGATTCGTTCGTGCCGATGAAGTTGCCGGCGACCGTGTTCTCGTCGGTCCCGAGATCGAAGATGGTGACGCCGCGGAAATTGCCGCTAATGATGTTCCGCTCGCTGGCATTGAAGGCGTCGCTGGACCCGTCGGTGCCCACGCGGTTGAACTTCGCCCCGCCAACGATGCCTATTCCACTGTTGCCATTGCCCAAGGCCGCAGTTCCGGCCGCGTTGATGCCGATATAGTTGCCGGCGACGACGTTGTTGTTCGTGCCCGAGCCCCGGATCGTGACCCCGCTTCCGCCGTTGCCGCTGAGGATGTTCCTTTCGTCGGCGTCGCGGACGCCGTTGCCATCGGTGCCCACGCGGGTGTTCGTTGCGGAGTTCTCGATGAGGATGCCGTCCGATGAGTTGGGCAGCGCCGCGGTGCCCGCCGCGTTCGTCCCGATGTAATTGCCCGCGATGACCGTGCGAGTGGTCGTATTCCCGCCCGCGGGCATTTGCCCGTCCCAGTTCATCGTTGAGACATAAATGCCCGCACCCGTGTGTCCGCTGATGACGTTGCGTTCGTTGGCGTTGAAAGCGTCGTTCGATCCGTCGGTGCCGATGCGAGTATCCGCCGCCCCCCAGCGGACAACGAGGGCATTGGAATTGGGGAACGCCACCGTGCCGGTCGCGTCGGTGCCCAGGTAGTTGCCGGCGATCACCGTGCGGTCGGTGCCCAACCCTTCAACCAGCAGGCCCCAAATATCACCAGCGACGACGTTGCGTTCATCGGTGTCGGCAAGGCCATTGCCGTCGGTGCCGATGCGGGTATCGTCAGCGCCACCGACGACGGCGATCGAGTGGCCGTAGTTGGGTAAGACCCCGGTGCCCGCGGCGTTCACCCCCACGTAGTTGCCGGCAATGACGGTGCGGTCGGTGCCATGATTTACAACGAGAATGCCAAAGCTATCGTTGCCGGAAATGACATTGCGCTCCGCGCCATCGCTGTTCCCGTCCCCGTTGGTGCCGATACGCGTATCGTCCGCCTGCTCACCCACTTGAATTCCGATCCCGCTGTTCCCCAGATCGAGCATTCCCGTGATGTCGGTCCCGATCAGGTTGCCGGCAATGACCGTCCGGTCGATACCCTGGCCCCAAATCAGGATGCCGATTCTGTCGTTGCCGGAGATGAGGTTGCGCTCGAGGGCATCACTAATTCCATCGCCATTCGTTCCGATGCGCGTGTCGTCGGCCAGATCGGCCACTCGGACACCATCCAGGCCATTCCCCACGTCGAACGTGCCGCTGATGTCCGTACCGATCAAGTTTCCGGCGACGATCGTGCGATTCGTCCCCTGGCCCCCGACGTTCACGCCGTAACCGACGTTGCCCGAAATGAGATTTCGTTCTGCTGCGTCCTGGAGCCCGTTGCCATCCGTCCCGATACGTGAGTCGCTTGCGCCGGAAAGGACCACAATGCCATCGCCGCTGTTGCCGATCGCGACAGTGCCGGCAGCATTGGTGCCGATGTAGTTGCCGGCGAAGATCGTGCGGTCGGTGCCAGTGTCGGCAATGATGGCTCCGGTCCAACCGTCATTCCCGGCGATGATGTTCCGTTCGGCTAGATCATTGACCCCATCGCCATTGGTTCCCACGAGCGTGTCGTCAGCCTGGCTGAAAACGGCAATGCCGTGAATGCCATTCCCAAGGTCCAGCGTTCCGGTGGGGTCCGTGCCCATCAGGTTGCCGGCGACCCAGGTGTTGTTGGTTCCCGCACCGAGGACATCGATGCCTGTCCAACCGTTGGCAGATGCGACATTGCCCGCCCCGGCCAGGCCGACCTTCGTATTGAGCGGGCCATTCTGAACGTAGATCCCTGTGTGTACGTTCCCCTGGGGGACGGTTCCCGTGGCGTCGGTGCCGACGTAGTTGCCGGCGACGACCGTGTTGTTCGTGCCCGAGCCCAACACAAAAATGCCGTGGCTGCCGCTGCGGGCGACGACGTTGCGTTCAACGTCGTCGCGGACGCCGTTGCCATCGGAGCCGATCCGGTTGTTGCTCGAACCGTTATAGACCACGACGCCGTAGCTCCGATTGCCGAGGTCTTTCGCGGCCGGGCGACCGGCTGTGCCGAAGCCGTGAATCTGTCGCACTTCCCAGTCGGCTAGGGTGCGGTTGTAAACGCCGACTTCGTCGATCATCCCTTTCCAGCCAGCCGTTGCGCCGATATTGCCAATACTGGCGCTACTATTGCTGTGGGTAATATTCCCTGTCTTTGCCAGCACGGCGACCTGTACGCCATTTTGGAACAGCCGCATATTGCTGCCGTCGTAGGTGGCGGCCACGTGGACCCAGGTATTAAGCGGCAATGCGGCGGGCGCGAACAAGTCGCTGCGTCCGGTCGTGGTCGCAAGCGCCAAATGCAGGACGCCGTTGTCGGTCTGCAGAAGATATCCGTTCGCAGCTGTATCGAACCACTTGCTGACGATTGCCTGGATACCCCAGGGATTGGCGGTCTGACTTGCGTTCGTTTGATAGACCCAGGCTTCGACCGTGAACTGCGCTCCGGTAATGTCGAGTGGACCGGTGGCGCTCCCCGGAAGGTCCACGCTGTCGTCGATGCCGTCGAAGCTGAATGCCTGGCCGACGTGTCCGGGGGCGTAGGTGGTTCCGCCCGTGAGCGTTCCCGTGGGACTGCCGTCCACAGAATCGGTGGCCGTGCCATTGGCTCGATAGAGTGCAACGGTGTTCTGAATCGTGGAATTGCCATTGATGTCGGTGCCGATATAGTTACCGGCAACGACGGCATTGGTGCTGCCGGGGGTGTCGATGCGAATGCCGTCGCTGCCGCTCGAACTGATCACGTTGCGTTCGAGGGCATCGGAAACACCGTCGGAATTGGTGCCGATGCGGATGCCGACCGCGCCGCCGTTGGTGACCCAAACGCCGAATCGGCCGTTGGAAATGCGCGACAGGCCATCAGCGGAGGTGCCGATGAGGTTCCCAGCGACGACGAGTTGCGGCGCGCCGCCGGTCCAGGTGGAAACGCCGTCGTAGGTGTTGCCAGAGATGACGTTTCCCTCGCCAGCGTCGCCGCTGCCGTCGCCGTTGGTGCCGATGACGTTATTGGCCGCGCCCGTGAAAACGACGACTCCGTGGTTACCGTTGGCGATCGCGCCGGTGCCCGCCGCGTTCGTACCGATGTAGTTTCCAGCCACGCGATTGTTGGTTGCGGTAGCCCCAACAATGCGAACGCCATCGCTGTTATTGCCGCTAATGACGTTGCGGGCCGCGGCCGTCGCTCCGCCGATGCGGTTGTTCGCCCCTCCTGAAATGAGCACGCCTTCGCCGGTGTTCCCGCGATCCAGCGTTCCCGTGAGATCCGTCCCGATGTAATTGCCTTCGACCACATTGCTATTAGCAGCGGATCCCGTGAACAGGATGCCGTAGGCGTTATTACCGGAAATAATGTTGCGCGAGCCGGCGGCCGTGCCGCCGATCGTATTGCCGGACGTATTGACCCAGACGCCAGCCGAATTGGGAATTGCCGTCTGCCCCGTGGCGTCCAGGCCGATGATGTTGCCGAGGACTGTGTTTGAGTTCGTCCCGCTTGATTCGAGAACGACCCCCAGTTGAAATGCATTCCCGGAGATGACATTGCCGGGCGCTGTGCCAGCTATGGCTGTGCTGTCGCCGATCATAGTGTTGGTGGCGCCATTGACGACCCAGACACCGCGAACCATGTTGGGAACACCCGCTGACCCTGCGGCGTTCGTGCCGATGTAATTGCCTTGGACTGCGTTGCCGTCTGTTCCGGTGCCGTCGATCACCACCCCGTTGCCCTGGTTCCCGCTGATGATGTTGCGCGCACTGGCCGTGTTCCCGCCAATGGTGTTGGAATCTGCAAAGCCGCGGATGAAGACGCCGTTGCCCGAATTTCCCATTGCCAACGTGCCCGAGACGTCTGTGCCGATGTAATTCCCCTGCAGGTGATTGCCCACGGAGTTAGAACCCGTGATGTCAATGCCGTCGCCGTTGTTGCCGCTGATGAGGTTGCGGGCAGCGGCTGTTGTTCCGCCGATGATGTTCGCTGCCGCGCCATTGGAAATGAAGACACCGTCTCCTAGATTTCCCAGATCGTTGGGTTTACCGAGCACACCGCGAGAATAGATGAACTGGATTTCGGCGGCGGAGAGGGCCCGACTATAGACGCCCACTTCATCCACCTGGCCGTCGAGCGGCTGACTGGACGCCAAAGTCGGGATTCGCCCAATGAATAATGAAGTGCTGGCGGGCGTGCTGAGAGTCATCGACTTGCTGCCCACTAGCAAGCCATTGAGATATAAGGAGACAGAGCCGCCGACATTGGTAGCTGCGACGTGATACCACTGGCCGGTCTGAAGCGTCGGGCCAATGATAGCATCGCCCCATTGGGAGAAAAACACTCGACTGTCACTCAGGACGCCTAGCGCGTAGGCTTGATTTGACGATCCGAACGTCCCATAGCCGGCGAAAGTGGCTTGGCCGGTGAGTGTGTCGAGCCGGACCCACAATTCCAAACTCCGGTTACCGGCACCTGTTGGCAGCCCCGTAGTTGAGGTCTGCACGTAGTCGTCAACACCGTCGAAATTGAACGCTTGTCCGACCATGCCCGCCGCGTATGCGGCTCCATTCGCCAGCGTACCGGAGTTCCCGTCCACGGCGTCGGTTGCATTCCCCTCGGCCTTCCACCAACTCACGGTATTTGAAAGAAGGCTATAACCATTCGCATCCGCACCGATATTGTTGCCCAGGACGAAATTGCTAAAAGAGTTGATGTCGCGGATGTCCACGCCCGTACTGCTGCTGGATATCACGTTGCGAGCACCTGGCGCTGTGCCGCCTACCGTGACACCGGAGGTTCCGCGGAGCAATACGCCCGTGCTGTTTCTCAATGCGGCTGTGCCGTTGACATCAACGCCGATGTAATTGCCGGCTACCAGGCTGGCAGCCGGGCCCACATTGCTGAACTCGATTCCGTCTGAGTTGTTGCCGGCAATGACGTTGCGGGCCGCAGCGCTTGTGCCCCCGACGGTGATTGCCGTCGGCCCGGAATTGAAAATCAAGATTCCTTCCTGCGTATTTCCAAGGTCAATCGTCCCAGTCACATCCGTGCCGATGTAGTTGCCGGCAATCAGAACCTGGCTGGTGCCGGCTCCGGTGATATTGATTCCCTTCAGGTTGCCCGAAATAACATTTCGCTCCTCGAGATCGCCAGTGCCATCCGAGTTCGTCCCCACGCGAGTTTGCGAGCTGCCACCGTCCAAAGCGATGCCAAAACTGGAATTGCCCAGCACGGCATTTCCAGTGGAACTCAGGCCGATATAGTTGCCGGCAATCACATTCCCGGTCGAGCCCGCGCCGGTTATAAGAACGCCGCTGCCGGTGTTTCCGCTGATGAGGTTCCGGGCTGCGTTGGTCGAGCCGCCGATCGTGTTCGTGCTGGCGGCGGCTTCAATGCGGATGCCGCCCCCCTGATTTGCCAAAGCGCCCGTTCCGGCGGCATTGGTACCGATGCGGTTGCCAGAGACAATGTTTCCCGTTGCACCACTGCCCGTAAGCAGGATGCCCGCGGCAGTGAACCGATTGATGACGAGGCCCGAGATCGTGCTGCCACCGGCCGTGATCGTCAATCCATTGACACCCGCACCAGCGAGGCTGCCGTCGAGTTCGATCCGCAGAACGGCGTTGTTGCCGACGGCAAGCATGTTCGGACTCGCACTCGGCTGCGAATAGCCGTTGATGACGACAGCATCAGTGATCGCAGGCAGTGCCGACAGCGGCTGGATCGTCTGAACGGTTCCGCCAGGAATGTTGAACGAGATCGTATCCAGCCCTAGCTGACTGTTGGCGGCAAGGATCGCCAGGCGGAGCGAACCGGCGCCACTGTCGCTCGTAGTGGTAACCAGGAGCGGATTGAACGCCGATAGTACGACATCGTTTCCGTCACCCCCCGCGTAGCTGATTCGCAGATAAGTGGAGCCAACCGCGACGACAGCGCCTTCGGGCAAACCGGCGAATGTTCCGGTGACCGGATCGACGCCGTCGTTGTGAATGATGGTGAACGTATTGCCTGGAGTCGGCGTAAAGCCGCCGAGAAGAATTACGTTCAGAGCCCCATTGAGAGTCACGCTGCCGTTGACAACGAGCTGGTCGAAGTCGGGGACCGCGGGACTGGTACCTTGAATCTCGATCTCCAGAGCACCGACGCTGGTTTGGTCGTAATCGCCATCGACCGTAATTACGCCGGGCGAGTTGCCCGGAGCCAATGTGCCGTCGTTATAGATGTCGCCAGTGACTGCACCGGAGCCCTTGAGCGTCGCGCCGCCGACGATGTTGATGCCCAGGCCGGCATTCAGCAAGGGGAGCGAACCGACCGACGTGATGCCGATCAAGTTGTGCTGCGCTGAATTGCCGATGGATGCCACGCCGCTCACCTCGATTCCGTCGCCCGCGTTGCCGCTGATGACGTTGCCAGCACCGGCCGCCGTGCCGCCGATCAAGTTTCCCGAACTGTTGACGATGTTGACGCCGTTACCGTCATTGCCGAGGTATGCCGTGCCGCCGGCGTCGGTGCCGATGAAATTGCCCTGGACGCGATTGCCCTTGCCGACGCTTCCGGCGCTAAAGATGGACTGAATCTCGGTGTTCGTCAGAGCGCGATCATAGATGGCTGCCTCATCGATCAAGCCGCTCCACTGCCCAGAACTCGTCGTGGCACTGCTGAAGTCGCCGAGGAGGAGCGGATTGTTGAGCGGGTTCGAAAAGGGTTCCGGGTCCGCCGCTGTACCTGCGAGCAGACCGTTGACGTACAACCGTTTGCTCGTGCCATCGAATGTCACCGCCACGTGATACCACGTGTTGGTGCTCAGGGCCGGACTGGGCGAGAACCCTCGGCCGCCGGGTTCACCAACGCCATCATTAATCACGTAGGCGAGTGTGCCGTCGGGATTGGCATACAAGGCAAACGGGTTGTCCCCCGTGTAGCCGGCGGCGTCGATCGTTACGATTCGGCGCAGTCGCCCCTCGCTGGCGAACGTCGAGGCATTGATCCACGCTTCAAACGTGAATGCCGCTGGTGTGAGGACTTGTCCTGCCATCCGCACATGGTCGTCCACGCCGTCCAATTGAAATGCTTGCCCGACCGTGCCGGTGGCGAAACTCGCCCCGTTCCCCAACTCGCCGCTATTGAAGCCAAATACATCTGCAGCTGTGCCCTCCGCACTCCACCAGCTCACCGCGCCGCTGGGCGCCCCGCTGCCATTTATTACGACGCCGTCGCCGGCATTACCGCTGATGATGTTGCGGTCGGCAGTCGTTGAACCGCCGATAATGTTGCCAATCGAAGCAGCTTCGATGCGGACGCCGCTATCGAGGTTTCCCAGGGGGGCGGTTCCCGTCGCATTGGTGCCGATCAAATTGCCCGCAACAATATTCCCTGTCGCTCCGCTGCCATAGATTTCGACGCCTTCAAAGCCATTGCCCGCGATCTGGTTGCTGCGAATCTGATTGGCGGGCGCGCCGTTGAGCGTGATGCCATTTCCACCATTGGCGATGGCGAAGCTTCCCGTCGGGTCAGTGCCGATGACGTTTTGTTGAACGAGGTTTCCGGTTGCTCCGGTAAACATGCCGATGCCGTCGTAGATGTTGCCGGAGATCACGTTGCGAGCGCCCGCTGCCGCACCGCCGATCGTGTTTCCGCTGGCGTCGCCGTTGAGTTCGACACCCTCCCCGCCGTTTCCTAAAGAGGCTGTTCCTCCGGCGTTCAATCCAATGAAGTTGCCCGCAACGAGGTTGCCGGTGGTTGCGACGCCGGTGATGACGACGCCACTTCCCGCATTGCCGCTGATGATGTTCCGGTCCGCGGCCGTGGTGCCGCCGATCGTGTTGTTCGTCGAGCCGATGTCGATCAGGACGCCGATGGCATTCCCCATTGAAGCGCTGCCCGCTGGGTTGGTGCCGATCAGGTTGCCCGCGACCACATTCTGTGTGACCGGATTGCCGGAGAGGATCACGCCAGCGACGTTCGTGCCGGCGGCCCCGCTGACAAGTCGCACCCCCGCGACCGTGTTGCCGGCAATGACGTTTCCGGTGACGACGTTGTCTTCCGCGCCGTGTTCGATCGCCACGCCCACCGAATTGGCGCGAAGGAGCGTGCCAGCTGCGTCGAGGCCGATCCAGTTGCCCTGGACGACGTTGACTGTGGCGCCGTCATAGCGGATCGTGACCCCGGCCCCGTTGGCATGGCCGCTGATGATGTTGCGCGCGGCCGGGGTCGAGCCGCCGATCGTGTTGTTGACTCCGCCCCAAATCCCGAATACGTAGATGCCGCCGCCGTAAGGAGGCCCGCCTTGTGCGCCGATCGCCGTCGTGCCGTCCGCTCCCAGGCCGATATAGTTGCCCGCGATCGTGTTGTTGCTACCGTAAACGAACAGGTTGCCGCTGCTGCTGCCCACGACGACGTTCCGTTCGACGTCGTCGCGCAAGCCATCGGCGTTGGTGCCGAAGCGGACACCATTGCCCGAAATGCTGACATATCCGTCGCCGAGATCAATCAAGCCGGTCGCGTCGGTATTGAAGTAGTTCCCTGCGACGACGTGAGCACTGCCGCCATCCAGCAACAGCCCCGAAGCGAACAGGTTGCGTTCGAGCGCGTCGCTGACGCCGTCCGCGTTGGTGCCGAAACGCACGCTGACATTCGAGTACTGGTAAAATACGCGAACGGGACCCGCGCCGAGGTACGCCGTTCCGGCGGCGTTCAGGCCGACGATGTTGCCCGCCACAACGATGGTTGATAGGGTGTAATTGCCGAGGGTGATACCGTCGCCGCTGCCGACGATCACGTTGCCCTCGCCGGCATCGTTCACACCGTCGCCGTCCACACCGATGATCAGGCCGTCGCCGCCGATTTGCACTGCCCCTTGTCCGGCATTGGATAGGGAAGCGTCGCCGGCGGCATTGGTCCCGACGTAGTTACCCTGGACGCGGCCATTGACGTTGGAACCATAGATGCCGTCGTTCAGGTTGCCGCTGATCACGTTGCGAGCGCCCGCCATGCCGCCGCCGATGGTAACGCTCGGGGCTTCCAACCAAATGCCGACGTACCCGTTGCCGATGGCCGCGGTGCCGGCAGCATTTGTCCCGATGTAATTGCCGCGAATGATGGTGCCGGTCGTGGTCTCCCCGTTCACATGGATTCCGGCTCCCACGTTCCCGGAGATGAGATTTCTTGATTCGGGCGTCGTGCCACCAATCAGGTTGTTCGAGGCACCGCCCAAGACCGCTATTGCCGCATTGCTGAACAACGTTCCGTTACTCTGGGCTGCGCTGCCCGCGGCATTCGTACCGATGAAGTTGCCTTGAACGATGTTGCCATTGGCGGCGACGCCATCGATGACGATCCCGTTGCCGTCAAAGTGGTTAATCACAAGGCCTTGGATCACGCTCGCAGCAGCAGTCAACGTGAACCCTGAGGCGGCGTCGCCGGCCAGACTGCCATCGATCTCGATGAGCAAGACAGCGTTGCTTCCCGTGGACAGGGAATTGACGCTTGCTCCCGGCTGCGAATAGCCGTCGATGGTGACAGCCTCAGCAATCGCGGGGAGCGGCGAGAGTGGCTGGATCGTGTGAACGGTTCCGCCGGGGATTTCGAACGAGATCGTGTCCGCCCCTGGCTCGGTGTTCGCATCGAGAATGGCTTGCCGCAGCGACCCCGCGCCGCTGTCAGCGGTATTCGTGACGACGAAGCTGGTCAGGAGCGTCCGCCGCTCGAGCAACTCGAAACCGCGCGTGATCGGCCGGAAGAAGATTTTCCTGCGTGATTCTTTGATTAACGCTTGGCGCGATAAACGATCGTCATGCTGCGAAGGGCGTTGCATAGAGTAGAGAAGCAGTCAAAAGGTCAGAGATACGTCCGTTGCAATCGCAAGGGCTCGACAAGGCATCTCCAATGGGGACACTGGCAGTGCATCTGCAGACAGGTGAAAGCCCCTTGGTGGTGGGAGTTACAAGCTAGCAACTGACACACATATGTCAATCAAAACCGACATTTTGTCACGAATTTGCCGCAATGGAGCACCAACCCGATTCCAGTGCCGCGGGCGATCGGCCCGTGCGAGCGCCATGTTCGCTCGCCGCGCGGCGCACTCCTTCCCAGTTCCAGTCGTCCCCGACGATGATCGCGCTTGGAAAGAGCCGCTCGATGGCCGCCAGATCGGCAGCGACCGCTTCGTAGGCGTGGTCGGCATCGACGTAGATCACGTCCGGCACGAGCCCAAAGCCAGCCACTCGCTGGAGGCCCTCGATCGTTCCAGTGCGAATCGGGACAATCCGCGCTCGCTCGTTCCAGCAGTTCGCCAGGAACGTCTCGTAGAGCACCGGCAGCAGATCTCGCAGCGCCGGATCGCGCTCGTGTTCGGGGCTCCCCTTCCAGTGATCGATGGCGATGACCGTCGCCCGCGGCGCGCGGCCGGCGATGAATCGCGTCGAAAGACCGAGCCAGGAACCGAGTTCGACGACCAGTTTTGTATCGCTCGATAGGAACCGCGCGAGCATCTCTTGCGTGGAGGGAAACAGCCATCCTTCACGTTCGCGCGCGGGGACGTTCGGTCGATCCTCCGGCCAAGGATATGCGTGGCGTAGGTTTTCAACGCCCGGTGGCGAGTATGGCTCGTGCGACCGCTTTGGCGTGCCGACCAACTCCGCCACCGGCGAAGAGCCGCCAGCCGACGTCGCTTGAAACTCGCACGCGCCATGTCGCGCCAAACCGCCTCCGACATCTTCCCAGCTGTACCGATAGTTGCCGTGTCGCCACAGTCGAATCGACGTGTCGGCGAACACGCCGTAGCCCAAGCGCCGCGCTCGCTCGCAAAAGGCAAAGTCGCTATCGAGGTAGGTTCGTGCGGTCCCAGCTTCCTTCACGAGTGGCAGGAAGTAGGGAACGAAGGACGGGCCGGCAAGTGTAGCGCACGGAGAAAGCTCGGCCGAACCAGCGAGCGATCGGTACACTGCTTCGCGCACCAGCAAGAAGCCTGTGGAGACATACTGCACCTCGACAAGTCCACCGCCAATTCCCAGTGACAAATGCTTGCAGTCAGGCAGCACTTCGACCGCGAAACCCTGCCCCAGCGGACGGATGTCGATGCCCGCGACGATCGGTGCCGCATGCGATCGCAGCTTGACGACATCGTTCGGGTCGAACTCGAGCTGCGCATCGATCCAGAGAGTCTCAGCAAATCCTCGCGCGAGAATCTCGGTCACCGCTTGCGATCGGACGCGGTCCAATGCCCCGTCAGGAGCGATTCTGCCGATGGAATACCCTCGCCGTTCCAGCTCGCGCAGTGCCGTAGCTGAGGGGGATTCGCCAGAGAGCGGACCAACCACCAAAATCGCGCAGCGACCTGGGTGGAGGTCCAACATGGGGCTTCCGAAGAAATGACATCCGAATGCTCAGCTAAAGAGTTTTCGCCGCCGCTTGCTTCTCCATGACAAATGCTGTCGAAACTTGGTGCGGGGACTGATTTCGACGAAATATTCTTGCGCTGCGGACGTTCGTCAGCTGGTTGACGCCCGAGAACCCGTGCTGCTCACAATCTCCTACTTTGCAGCATTCGAGAGGTAAACCACGGCTACTTCACCAATCGCCAACCGCTGGCGTCGGCTTCGAGGGCCGTGTGGCCGCGGTGTTGGTCATAGACCTTGTGCATCGACGGGATGTCGTCGAAGTAGCCGACGATGTGGGCGGCGCTGAAGACATCGCCCGCTTTGGTCGGCTTGCCGTGGATTTCCTCGATCATGACGATGATGTTTCCCGGCCGCTGGCTGCACCACGCTTCATAGACGACCGACGGATCGAGTGTGAGGCCGGCGAGCCACGGACCTTCCTTGCCGGTTTTCGGATCGCGGATGTGATACGCCCGGATGAAGTGTTCGGGTGTGCGGTGCGTGTCGCGGCGATAACCGTACTTGAGGTCGGGCGGGAACGGAGTGGCGAATTCGCTCGCGGGAATGCGAACCCCCTTAGGGCCGCTTAGGTAGCTGAGATAAATCTCGCTGAATGTGTCCCCCTGCTGATGCCGCACGCAACCAGGCGTGTCGTTGCGAAGAAACATTTCGGGCGAATCGTTCACCGTTTCGATCCGGTCCATCAGGACGAAGTAACGCTGGCCCTTGGGAAAGACAATGAGCTGCGTCCACTTCGAGCCGGGCTTGCGGCCGGGGGCGGCATATTCGTACTGGTACGTCGTTTTGACGGCAACGAAGTCGCGGCCGCGAATTACTTCCGGCTGCACGGGCTTCATCCGGTGGCAAAGCTGCGGCCCCTCAACGACCCGCTTGCGGTTGCTGCTGCCGTGCGACATGAGCGTATATTCGCGGCGAGCCGGATCGGTCTCATTCTCGAACCAGGAGTAGCGGCCGACGCCGTTGCCGTCCGGGGCGATCACTTTCTCGCTCCATTCGGCGTCGCTGCCGGCCTCCATGAGCCAGTCGATCACCATCAGGCCGTCGCCGATTTCGCGAGCACCGGTGGCTTTGTCGAGGAACGAACCCTTTTCGATGCCCGTCATCCAGTGCTTCGGATTCTTCTTGGGGATGACCGCTTCGAGCTTGTCGGTTTCGATTTTGATCGAGCGTTCGTCCTCGGTGACTTTGGCCCAGGAGTCCGAATCGGCTTGTTGCGCGAAACAGGGTGATAGCAATGTCGCGACAAGTGCAGCGGCAAAAAGGAAAGCGAAGAGTCGGCAGGTGCTACTCATGGCGGGTCCTCGGTGAGGCGAGTGGATCGGTAGGCCGACAGGAATGTAATGCAGCAGCGGGCGGGGAACAAGCATTTCGCAAGTGGAGCAAGTCCAACGCTTCAACTGGATTTCACGACGGAAATACCGCGAATGGGCCGCCGCGCTGTTCGCTTCGCGACGCTGCCGGGGTAAAATGCGAGAGCGGCTGAACGGGGTAAGATCTCTCGTGGCCGCTCCCGCCCGGTTCCTACCTCTGCACGACCGCCGGTTCTCGTGGTAGCCGAACTCGTCAGAGTTCGGATTCCTGAATTCTGGCGAATCCAGCTACTGATGGTCCCCTTCGATTTCCAGCCGCGAACTCGCCTTGTCTTTGGACCGGGAAAGATCGATTCGCTCGGCGAATTGGCATCGGAAATGGGGGCACGGCGAGCCTTGGTCGTGAGCGATCCAGGCGTCGTCGCCGTGGGACACACGGCTCGCGGCATTGCGGCGCTGGAGCGGGCCGGAATCCAGACGCAGCTCTTTGACAGCGTCCACGAGAATCCAACGACCGACGATGTGGCTGCCGGCGTGAAGCTCGCCAAGCGGCACGATCCGGAATTGCTGGTGGGCCTGGGCGGCGGCAGCTCGATGGACTGTGCGAAAGGGATCAACTTTTTGTACTCGTGTGGCGGCGAGATGAAGGACTACTGGGGGGTCGGGAAGGCCCTCCAGCCGATGCTCCCCATGATCGCCGTGCCGACGACCGCGGGGACTGGCAGTGAAACGCAGTCGTTTGCGCTGATCAGCGATTCCAGGACGCATGTGAAGATGGCGTGCGGCGATAAGAAGGCCTCGTGCCGCATTGCCTTGCTCGATCCGGAGCTGACCGTCTCGCAGCCACCGCGCGTGACGGCGCTCACGGGCATCGACGCGCTATCGCACTCGCTCGAAACTTTTGTCACGACGCGCCGCAACCCAATCTCGCTCGCCTTCAGCCGCGAGGCCTGGCGGCTCTTGGCTGGCAACTTTGCACGTGTGATCGCGAATCCGAGCGATCTCGATGCTCGCGGCAGTATGCTCCTCGGCGCGTCGCTCGCGGGGCTGGCGATCGAAAACTCGATGCTCGGTGCCGCTCATGCCCTGGCCAACCCGCTGACGACGATATTCGATGTGCCGCACGGGCAAGCGGTGGGCGTGATGCTGCCGCACGTGATTCGCTTCAACGCGGCCCAGGTCGAGCATCAGTATCACGATCTGCTTAACGAGTCGCAAAACGGCAGTCCGCTTCCCAAGCCGGCCGGCGGCGTGCCGGGGCTGGCCGATTTCGTGTCGGACCTGCTCCATCGCGCTGGCCTGGCGACCAAGCTTCGGCCGCTGGGGGTCGATCCGCTGAAGCTGCCGAACCTCGCGGCACAAGCGGCCAAGCAGTGGACCGCGACGTTCAACCCCCGGCCCGTGCCGGAAGAGGAGCTTTTGGCGCTTTACCAGCAGGCGTTTTGATAGAATTAGTGATTGAGAACGGTTGGTCCGAACGATCACGAAAACACGAAACCGGGCAGAAAACGCGAAGGCGTGCAGCAGATTGGGAGAGAAACCATGAGATCTTCGCGGCGTGACTTTATCGCAGCTAGTGCGGCTCTCGCTGGTGGTGCGCTGTTGGCAGACCGGCTTTCGGCGAGTGAATCGGCGGGCAAGGGAGATGCCGTCGCTGGGGCGGCAGTCGGCGTATCTGAAAAAGCGTGGCCCCTTTTCCGCGGCGATTCGCAGGCCCAAGGGGTCGCCCAAAGTAAGTTGCCCGAGAAGCCGCAGCTCTTGTGGTCGCTCAAGGTCGAAGGGGGGGCGTTTGAAAGTACCCCGGCCATAGCCGATGGCGTCGTCTATGTCGCCGATATGGACGGCAAGCTGTCGGCGCTGAACCTCTCCGACGGCAAGGAGATTTGGCATCACCAGATCGACGGCGGCTACATCGCGTCGCCATCGGTGCGCGGCGAGTTGCTCTACATCGGCGACATCGACGGCAAGTTCTACGCCTTCGATCGCAAAGCCGGCAAGCCTCGCTGGACCGCCCAGGCCGATGCTCAGATCGACTCCGGGGCGAACTTCTGGAACGAGAACGTCCTCTTCGGCTCGCAAGATGCAAATCTCTATTGCCTGAACGCGACCACGGGCAAGGAGGTGTGGAAGTTTGCCATCGCGGATCAGATTCGCTGCATGCCGACAGTCGTCGGCGATCGCTCGTTTGTGGCCGGATGCGATAGCCAGTTCCACGTCATCGACTTGACGACCGGCAAGGAGGTCGGCGCGGTGCCAATCGAAGCGCCGACGGGCGTAACGCCTGCCGTGCTGGGCGATCTGGTTTTCTTTGGTACCGAGGCGGGGACGCTCTTCGGCGTGAATTGGAAAGAGATTAAGCTCGCCTGGAAGGTCGAGGACAAGGCCTCCGGCCAGCCGATGCGCGGCTCTCCGGCGGTGCAAGACGGCGTGCTCGTCGTCGGCACTCGCTCGCGGCGCGTGCAGGCACACAATCCGGCCACGGGGGACGAACTGTGGAGCGTGCCGACGAAGCAGCGAGTCGATAGCTCGCCGGTCATCGTCGGCAATCGAGTGTTCGTCGGTGCCGCAGACGGCCGGCTGTATTCCCTCGACCTGAAGACGGGGAAGGAACTGTGGCAGTATCAAGCGACCGGCGGCTTCACCGGCTCGCCCGCCGTCGCCGATGGAAAGCTCGTGATTGCGACGGACCGGGGCGAGGTCTTGTGCTTGGGGGCGAAGTAAGTAACCAGGAGGACGAGTCCGATCGTGACCACCGAAGCCACCAAAACCGAAGTCGGCAGCTACTTCATCTCGAACTACCCGCCGTTCTCGCAATGGACGGCGGAGCAGTTGCCGGAGATTGAAGCGGCTCTTGCTGCTGCACCACGGGACGTGCCGCTCGGCCTGTATCTGCACATTCCGTTCTGCCGCAAGCGGTGCAAGTTCTGCTACTTCCGCGTCTATACCGACAAGGCGGCGCCGGACGTCGAGCGCTACGTGCAGGCCCTGTCGCGCGAGATCGAGCTCGTCAGCCGCCTGCCGGTGATGGGGGGACGGCCGTTTCGCTTCGTCTATTTTGGTGGCGGCACGCCGTCGTTCCTGTCGGCGAAGCAGCTTACGTCGCTCGTCGATCGGCTGCGGGCTAATATCAACTGGGACAAGGCCGAGGAGGTCACCTTCGAGTGCGAGCCGGGGACGCTCAGCCAGCCGAAGGTTGCCACTCTCAAGGAACTTGGCGTCACGCGGCTGAGTCTCGGCGTCGAAAACTTCAGCGATGCAATCCTGGAGGAAAACGGCCGGGCCCATCTTTCGGGCGAGGTCTATAAGGCGTGGCAGTGGATCACCGATGCCGGCTTTGCCAACGTGAACATCGACCTCATCAGCGGCATGGTGGGCGAAACGTGGGACAACTGGCGGGAGAATATCAAGAAGACGATCGACCTCTCACCTGACAGCGTCACGATCTATCAGATGGAGCTGCCGTTCAACACGGTCTATTCCAAGGACATCCTGGGCAACCAGATCGAAACGCCGGTCGCCGACTGGCCGACGAAGCGAGCTTGGCTCAACTACGCTTACGACGAACTGCTGGCCGCAGGCTACTCCGTGTCGAGCGCCTACACGCTCGTGAAAGACCCAACGAAGGTCAACTTCAGTTACCGCGACAACCTGTGGCGAGGATCGGACCTCCTGGCCACCGGCGTTGCCAGCTTCGGGCATGTTTCGGGCGTGCACTACCAGAACAAGACCGAATGGGGGGACTACATCGGCGACCTCCTGGAGCGAAATCGGCTGCCGCTGTTTCGGGCGATGCGTCCCACGCCGCATCAACTGCTCATTCGCGAGATGATCTTGCTGCTGAAGAAAGGGTGGCTCGACGCGGGCTACTTCCGCCAGAAGTTCGGCGTGGAAATCCTCGATGAATGGCGGGATGAGTGGCTTGGCCATCAAGGGGACGGCATGCTGACGATTGCCGGCGACCGGATCGAGCTGACGCGCAAAGGCCTTTTGCACGCCGACGGCTTGCTGGCCGCGTTCTTCGAGCCGGAGCATCGGGGAGTGCGGTACACATGAGCGAGCCGCTCGTGTTCCAGATGGGGAATTTCGCCGCCGAGTTTCCCACCGATCGCCAGTACGCGAAGAACCACATGTGGGGCCAGGCGGTGGACGGAGCGTGGCGGTTTGGCTTTTCGGCTTATGCCGTGCGGCTCTTGCAGGACGTGTATTTTTTGGATTGGGCGGTCGAGGCGGAAACGAATTTGCGCGAGAAGCACGAAATCGGCTCGATCGAGAGCAAAAAGGCGGAGAGCAGCCTCTATGCACCGATCCCCGGCCGGCTCGTGCGGTTCAATGAGGAGTTGCTTTCCGACCCGTCGGCGATCAACTTGGACAAATACGGCGCGGGCTGGCTCTTTGAGATTGCCGGCCCGGGCGAGTCGCTCCTGTCGCCTGCGGGTTATATGGAGCACCTGGCCGCTGTGTGGGAAGTGACCCAGCGGACGATCAAGGGGCAGATGAACGAGTAGCTTATGGCCAAACGCATTGCTGTCGTCGTCTCGCAGGGCCAAAGCGCCGCTCCCGCCAAGCGGCAGTTGGAGGAGGACATCGTTGCCGGCCTCTTGATGGAGCCGGGGATCGACGTCGTCGTGATCCCGCACCTGTATGACCTGAAGTCCGACGGCACCGGCGTCCTCGCCCTTCGCGGCATCATGGGGAACATGATCGTCGTCTCGTGGCTTTACGAGCGCGGGGCACGGTGGACGCTCGACCGGGCAGGCATTCGGGGCAAGGAAGGGCTGACGCTCATCAAGCCGGCGGACGACGACGAGGAGGAAGAAGACGAGGAAAGCGAAGTCGGCGAAGCCGACGGCAGTGAAACTGACGGCAGTGAAGCCGACGAGAAGGATCGTGTGCAGGAAAGCCGCGAGATTCCCAATCGCAAGATCTACTGCCTCGACCTCCGCGTGCATGAGCGGGCTCAGCCGTATATCGACGAAGTGAAGCGGATCGCCCGCGAGAATTCGATGCAACTCGTCTCGCTGGGTCTGGGAATGGAACAGGGTGGTTTGCAATTGGCCGGCCAGCCAAAGCCGGAACAGCTCGCGCGTTTCGTGCATCCGACGAATGACACGGCCTTGCCCTTGGCCGGCATACCTCTTGTTCCGTCGGCCAACGGGAGTGTCCCTGCCGCACAGCTCACCCGCATCGACGAAGATTCCGGCCGCCGCTGGTATCCGGTGATCGACTACAGCCGCTGCACGAACTGCATGGAGTGCATCGACTTCTGCCTGTTCGGCGTGTACGGCGTCGATAAGGCCGAAACGATCCTGGTCGAGCAGCCCGACAACTGCCGCAAGGGATGCCCCGCATGCAGCCGCGTCTGCCCCGAGAACGCCATCATCTTCCCGCAGCACAAAACGCCGACGATCGCCGGCGCATCGGTGGTCGCCGAATCGCTGAAGATCGACCTGTCGAAACTGTTTGGCGCGCCGGAAACGGGCGAATCGGCCGAGCAGGCAGCAATCCGGGAACGCGACGAGCAGCTTCTACTGGCCGGCCGCGAGGCAGTAGGCGCAACTGTCGGTCTCCCCAAACGGCACGACGCCAAATCTGCCGAGCCGAAGGACGAACTGGACTCGCTGATTGATGCGCTGGATAATTTCTGACGATGAGCGCAACATCAATACCTCAAATGGCTCCTGTGTGGGCTCAGCCAAGTGGCGCGACGGATGTCAACATCACGGTTGCTTCGCCGGGCCAGCCTCCAAACTTTGCCGAGATTTGGCTGCGGGTCGGCGAGGTGCCCCTCGATCGAATTCTCAGCGAGCCGGCTCCAGGCACGGCGACCGCAGAAGATGCGGCCAGTTCCCGCCAGCGGCTGGGCGTCAACTGTGAGCTTGTTAGCGGAACACTGGTGGCCAAGCCCATGGGTTTTTACGAATCGCGAGTCGCAATCGTCCTGGCCCATCTTTTGCAAACGTATCTCGACGATCATCCGATCGGATTGATCGCGGGAGAAGACGGGCCGTATCGAATATTGCCGGAAAACGTCCGTAAACCCGATGTCAGTTTTCTCTCGTTCGCTCGGCTGCCGGATGGAGTGGTACCGCGAGATGCGGTATGTCCGATCGCACCCGACTTGGCCGTCGAGGTTCTCTCGAAGGGCAATACGACTGCTGAGATGGACCTCAAAAGGAAGGAGTACTTTGCGACCGGTGTGCGCCTGGTTTGGGAGATTGACCCTGCGTCCCGTACCGCCCGCATCTATACCGGCGTTAATCAACTGGAGCAAATCGGTCCGGATGGGGTCCTTCGCGGAGGTGAGGTTCTGCCTGGATTTGAAGTGCAGTTCAAAGCGATCTTCGACCGCGTCGATTCGCGGGCAGTCGGTCGGCAGTAGCAGGGGCGTGCAATGACAACGCTCCTTCTTACCGGGCGCTTCGGCAGGGACGATCAAGCGCTGTGGCACACGGCCCTTCGGCGAAACTGGACTTGCGAGCGGCTTCGAGGCGCACGCGTACCGGAAATCGATGATCCAGAGATCGTCGTCTATGCGGAAGCTTTCTATGCGCCTCTGATCGAACGGGCTCTCGGCCTTCGTTTGCTGGATGTTCCCGAAGATTGGTTATCAAAATTGCCATCGCGTTACCGACAACGTGACATCGTGGCCACGAATTTGAAGACCGCCCGCGAACTTCGTGAGCCAAAGTTCATCAAGCCGCCGAACGACAAATCATTCAAAGCAAAGGTCTATAAGTCCGGCAGCGAACTGCCTGCGGAATATGATCCGGACATGGCGGTGCTATTGGCCGAGCCTGTCGAGTGGGAGGATGAGTTTCGTTGTTTTGTGCTTGATGGAACCGTGCAAACAGTTTCGCCATACCTTCGTTCAGGCAACCTTGCGGAACTTGACAATTTCGCGGCGACTGAAAAGGAGTTGGTCCAAGCGATTGAATTTGCACAGCAAGTGGCAGCGGACCCAGAGACGGCATTGCCACGCGCAGTTGCCCTGGATGTGGGGACAATTCGAGGTCGAGGGTGGGCCGTAGTGGAGGCAAACGGTGCGTGGGGATCGGGGATTTACGGTTGCCACCCCGATTGCGTTCTAGATGTCTTGCGGCGTGCGGTACAGCGACCATGACGATCTCCATCGAGAACTCCGTCTGAAGACAATCACTTCTTGCGCTGCTTCCCCTTCGGCCGCGCCCCCGTATTGGGATCGTTTCCCGGCTTCGTCGCCCCCTTCGCCGCGGCAAGCTCGGTTGGCTCCAGTTCGCGCCCCTGATCGTTTGATTCCTCGATCCACTTCTCCAGCACGCCGCGGAGCTCTTTCAAGACTGCCGCGTGCTCGGCTGAGCCGGCGAGGTTTTTCGTTTCGTGCGGGTCAGCGGTAATGTCGTAGAGTTCCTCGGTCGGCATCGTCGGCGCGGTGAGGGGTTTTTGCAGCGGTGTGAGCTTTCCTTCGGCATCGAGTTCTTTGAGCAGCGTCCAGACGGGATACTGCCGCTCTTTGTAGTCGTTCTTCTGCAAAAACGGCCGCTCGGGGGTGAAGTTACGGATATAACGATAGCGGTCGGTCCGGACGGTGCGAAAGCGAAAAACCGTTTCGTCGCAGCGGTCGCGCGCCCCGAAGATGTACTTCTGCGGCTCGCCGGCTGTGTCGCCCAGAAATGCCTCGCCTTGCATCTTCGCGGGCTTCTCGGCGCCAGCGATCGACAGCATCGTCGGAGCGAAGTCGATCGACGCCAGCAACCGCTGGTCCACCGTGCCGGCAGCGAAGTGCTTTGGCGGCGGGAAGTTCTTTGGCCAGCGAATGATAAGCGGCACATGCAGTCCGCTGTCGTAGCAAAACTGCTTGCCGCGAACGTGTGCCTGCCCGTTGTCGCCGAAGAAGACGACGAGCGTGCTATCGGCCAGGCCGTCCGTTTCCAACTGCTTCAGGACCAAGCCGACTTTGCGATCCAGTTCCGTCGCGCTGTCGAGGTACTTTCCCCAGTCCTCGCGCGTCACCGGATGATCGGGATAGTACGGCGGAATCTCGACCTTGGCCGGATCGGCGTGCTTCGGCGCGTGAAAGGTCCGGTGCGTTTCCTGCAAGTTCACCTGGGCGAAGAACGGCTGATGCGTTGCCAAATCGCTCCACTTGTCCGAATCGAACGGCTGCCCTTCGTAAGTGAAGTTCCAATCGGTCTTGCCGCTGCCGCGAAAGCCGAGTTCGGCCGGCAGCTCGCGAATGTTGGCAGTGAAGTAACCCGCATCGCGGAGCCAGTCGGTGAGCACGCGCACGCCGTCCGGCAGCTGGTGACCGTCGTCGCGATGTGAACGGTGGTTGTGGGCGCCGATCGTCGTCTGGTACATCCCCGTCATGAAGGCGCTGCGGCTGGGAGAACAGACCGGCGCCGTCGTGAAGAAGTTGGCATACCGCACGCCGCCGGCAGCCAGCCCGTCGAGATGCGGCGTGGCGACGTGCTTCTCGCCGTAACAGCCGAGGTGCGGACCAAAGTCTTCGGCGATCAGCCAGAGGATGTTGGGGCGATCGGCGGCCACCGACTTTTGCAGCGATGGAACGAGACAGAATAATACGGACAGAATAATGAGAACGAAGTATTTGTGCTTTGCCTGCATCATTCTGCCCTCATTATTCTGACTTCGATTTCGCTCGATACGGCGACGGCCAGACGCGGCAAACCGGTTCAGGGCAGCGGCGATAGCCGGCCAGTTCCAGGTTGCCGCGAACGTCGTAGATCGGCGCTGCTTCACCTTCACCCAGGTATTCATACAGCGGCACGGTGAAGCCAGGTTTTTCGGCATCGGCGGGAAGGGCGTAAAAAACAGGTTTATCGCTCGCCGATTCACCGCGACCACTGGTCGCGGCTTTGAGAACGCCCCCGTCCGCGACGATGGCGACGGCATCTTCCCGCGGCCGATCGAGCGCAAAGAACGCAATCTGGCCGAACGCACCCCGCTCGGCCGTCGCCACGTCGCCCAGTCGCAGATCGGCAACGTGTCCCTTCCCCTTCGCGTCATAAACGGCTGCCGGCAGCACCAGCCGCGGGTCGTCCAGATCCAGTCGGTACATCACCTGGTTGTAGTCGTAGCGCGGCGTGCGGTGCTCGTTGCCGCTGAACGTGTGTGTGTACGTCCCCTCGAAATTCAAATGCTTGTCGCCGCGGCGGCTGAAGTACGGATGTTGCTTCGGGTTGTAAAAGCTGTACTTCTCATGCGTGACGACCTTCGCGGCATAGACCCACGGGCCGAGCGGCGAATCGGCCTCCGCATACCAGATCTCGCCCAGCATCGACGTGCCGTAGAGTTGCAACAGGATGTTCACCCACTTTTTCCGGTGCTCGTTCCAGGCGGTGCAGGAGTTGTTATGCACGAGGATCGGCTCGCCCGTCGCCGCATCGCGAAACTGCAACAGCGCCTCCTCGGCTTTCAAGTGACCGTCCTTCACGAGCTTCGCCTGTTCGCCCGCACCGACAGCTGGCGTGTTCTTCTTCCAGGAGTACCGCACGCGGCCCTTCTCGTCCCGGTCGATCACGGGTTTGTCGAGCTTGGAACCCGGAGCAAGGCACGTGAACGCCTCGTACTGCGTCAGATCCTGATACGTCTCGGCCGTTGCTTTCACGCGGACCAGCGGCGCAGCAGAGCTGAAATAGACGTAGTCGGCATCCCCGTCCCGATGTGTCAGCGTATGCCCGTCCGGGGCGAGCGGCACTTCGGGCTCAAAGTCTTTCACGCGATCGAACACGTCGGTCTCGTCGTTCCACACCGCAATGCCGCGACGATAGACGGTCATCGGAGCCTTGATCTTCACGTAACCGGTCAGCATCCGCTCGCGGCCCGCAGCATCGGGCAGGACGGCAAGACCGCCGATCCACGTCGGCCCTTCGCCCGGCATCTGGCAGACCGCCTTCGCGAAGCCCTTCTCGCCGACGATGTAATCGAAGTTCACGCCGCGATCGGGAATTAGCTCGCCGGACGAGACGAGTGGCGACGTCGCTCCCGGCACGTTGTAGTTGCCGAGCAGATACGCGACCTGGTTCGTGTCACCCCAGAACCAGTGCAGCTTGCCCCCATAGATGCCGGTCACGACGCTGTCGCAGCCAGTCACGCGAGCGTTGAGCAGCGGCTCACGAATCGACGGCTCTTTGCCGAGCAGCATTGTGTCGCGATAAATTCCTTGCCCCGTCACGCGATAGAGTCGCTCCGCCACGTTCAGCCGCTTCAGCTTGAGCTGGGCCGAGCCACCCGGCTCCACGTCGAAGGCCGCCCCCCGAATCCCAAAGCCGTCGGCCTTGCACTCGTAGCCGTGACTCTTTACCGAGAAGAAGACCCGCTGGTTCATGAGTCCCGGCTCGTCGAACGCCACACGGCCCGCCGAGTCGGTGACGTACGTAATGCCGCCGGTCGTCGTCAGTTCCACGAGCGGCACGCCGCGGCCTGTCGCCTCATCGACGACGACAATCTCAAACGGCGCGGCCGAACCGGCAGCCGGATCTGCGGCGAGGAGAAGGGTCAGGAGCAGGCTGGTCATGTCAGAATTTCCCAGGTTGCGTCATCTCCAGCGCCTCGTTGATCGGCTTCATATAGAGCTGAAAGAAGAGCCAGAAGATCGCGAAGATCAGGACGCCAAAGACGAGAAACATCACCAGCACGGTGGCGATGGCGGTGAGCACGCGCATTGCTGTGCGGGCCCGATCCTCGTATTCCTTGGCCAGCCGAAGGAGTGATTCGGTCGTCGCCCCGGCCAGCTCGGCCGCTTCCAGTGAGTTGACAAAGTCAGTTGGGAAGACGCCAGCAGCGCGAAAGCTCTCGTGAAACTCGCGATTGGCCCGGATGGAACCGGTGACGCTCGTCAGCGATGACTCGTACCAGGGATTCTGCGCCGCTTTGATGGATAGCTCGACGGCTCGCCGTGCGTCCATGCCGCTATCGAGTGCCAGAGCGAGCGACCACGTCAGCCGTGAGAGGGCCAGCGATTCGAGCGACTTGCCGAGGACGGGAATTCGCATCGCGAGCAGCACCGGTTGCGGACCGAGCCAGCCGCGAACGAGGGCCATCGACGCAAGCACGATGACTCCCGCGACCAGACCACACAAAGCGAACCACAGGAGCGATCCAGTCACGCCGACCGGAATGCCGAAAACGTTCGCGTCGGAACCGACGAGGCCAAGGACCAGGATCAAGAGGCCGATGATGCCGACGGCAAAGATCAACTCAAACAGGGGCCAGGCGATGCCGAACCAGAAGGTTCGCTTCATCTGCTGACTGTGTTCGTAATGCTCCGCCAAGCGGAGAAGCACTTCGTCGAGCTTGCCGGTCGTCTCGCCCACCTCGACCATCTGCACGAACATCGGTGGGAAGTAGCCGCCGCTGGCCCGCATCGCGTCGGCTACGGGATCGCCCGCCGCCACGCGCTGGCGAATCGCTTCGAGCCGCTCGCGCAGACTGCCGCTCGCGTGGCGAGTTTCCAACTCCCAGACGCGGCGCGCGTCCACGCCGGAGCGAAGCGCCGTGCCGACACGCTGCGAGAGACGGATCAGGGAACCGGTGGAGATTTGGGACACGGAATGTCTAGGTGTCTAACCGTTGGGGCCTACGCTCAAATGTACTCGGCGGCTCTGGTCGTCGCGACACGGCTCGCGCAAGCAAGCCCGCTCGCCGTACAATGGGCCGTTTCCGGCAGATTCCCAGCTGGCTGCGCATGGAATCCGAACCAACCACGGCTGACGCTCCCCCCGCCCCCGCCAAGCAACCGCTCGCGCCGCTGCGGCAGTCCGCGGTGCTTGCGCTGGCCGGCTTGGCTGTCGGAATTGTGGCTGCCGTCGCCTATCTGCGATACGCCAACTACGACCCAACGCCGCCGCTGACGCCGGAACTGTACTATGCCGCTCGC
Source organism: uncultured Pirellulaceae bacterium (assembly GCA_964384375.1). Lineage (GTDB taxonomy): Bacteria > Planctomycetota > Planctomycetia > Pirellulales > Pirellulaceae > CAYLLN01. The sequence continues at coordinate 38,274 of CAYLLN010000018.1, read as the reverse complement.
GATCGCTGGCGGGCGAGCGGACCGAAGGACTACGACGTGGAGATTGCGGTTGCGGGTCCACAGGCGGCGACCTATCGCGTGCAGGTGCGCGGAGGGCTTCCCGAAGCGGCCTGGCGCAACGGCCATCCGCTGAAACAGCGGCGGACCTTCGGCACCTGGAGTGTCGATGGAATGTTCAGCACGATCGCCCGCGATATCGACGCGCTGGAGCGGCGAGCGGCAGGACAGGCGGGCATCAACGAGACGGAGCTGATCCTCCGGGCCGAGTTCGATCCGCAGTACAATTACCCGCGGATCTACAAGAGGATCGAGTGGGGCTCGCGTCGCGGCAGCACGGCCACGACGGCGACTTGGGAGGTCGTAGAGTTTCGCGTTGTAAAGCCTGGCGACGAGTAGTGGGTCAGTTCGGGTGAATGTCGTCGTTCGCTCCGCGAACGAACGTCCTTTCGCGGAGCGAAAGGCGACAATGAAGCGGCGGCAAGGCTATTCCAAACTCACTCGAATCGGCAGGCTGATCGCGTTTTCGTCGGCCGGAACGAAGTACGGAATTTGCAGCGTCCGGAGCATAAAGCCGATCGCATCGAAGGTTGCATCGCGAACGGCCGCGTCGTTCACGACCGCGCCCTCGATCCGGTGCGGATTTCCCTTTTTGGCCGTTTCTTCCCAGATCGTTTTGCCGCCGCTGGTGAGGCGGGCGTCCATGATCGCCACGGTTTCTTGCACGCGCTGGCCGGTGTCTTTGCCGAATGCTCCGCGCCCTTCTACGACACGCAGTTCTTCCCCCTGCGCCTCGGAGTATTTCAGACTGAGCACGGCCTTGCCGCCGGCGCCGATCGTGAGGCCGCCATCCTTCAGCCGCTGGGCGACGTTCTTTTCAATCTCGGCGATGACCTGGCCCGGATTGCCGAAGCGAACCGCGCCGACCTCGACTCGCAGCTCGACCATGTCGCCCGGCTTGAGAAGCGCCGCCGCACCGCCACTCAGCGATTTTGCTGCGGCGGAGATCGCCTTGCGGGGAATCTCGACGGAGACGAGATTTCGCGTGCTGAAGTCCCCCTGCGTGGCGACGAGATGCTCGTCGCCCAGGAGCTTGTGGGCGTAGTGGTGCTGCACCGGCGGCTCATAGATCCAAGCCACCGCCCCGAGTTGCCGATCGACGAATGCATCGCCGTGCAGGAGCCACCCCTGGCCATCGGCCGCCCATTGCAGCGGTCCGTCGAGATGGTAGCCGGGGCGAATCGTGAGGCCGAGGTTGCGCTGCAGGGCGATCTTGCCATCGGCGCCCCACACGAGGAGATGATGCTCGGCGTTCTGACCGGTCATAATCGCGGCCAGCTCCGAAGAATCGGGCGAGAACGCGAGTGAGCTGACGAAAATAAACCCGCCGACGATGCCCGATTCCTTCGGCGGCTGCTGCATCTCGGCGACCGCCTTCCCCTTCGTGAAATCGAAGACTTGCAGGCGGCTATCAACGACGGCCGCAACGTATTGGCCGCTGTCGCTGAGAGCGATTTTGCGGTCGTCGATCCGCTTGGTGTTCATTTCCTTCAGCACCTTCCCCGTGTCCATCCGCCACAGAATGAGCTTGCCGGCAGAGAGCGGAGCGGGAACGGCGGCGAAGAGATGGTCGTGCTTCGTGAATTGCATGAACGCGACGTTCTGGAAATCGCCGTCGGCATATTCGAGCGAGTGTTTCACCTCGCCCGTTTGCGTATCGACCACTTCGATGAAGACGTGATACATCTTCTTACTCGTGCGAGCGAAGTACTTGCCGCTGGGGCTCAGGGCAAACTTCAGATCGACATCCTTAAGACCTTCAGGAATTTTGCCGACCTCTTTGCCGGCTGCTGCGTCGAAGACAACGTCGTCGATCGCCACCATCGGGCTGGGGGCGGGAGCGAAGATGAGCTTCGTGTCGTGGTTGGTAATCGGCGTCAAGCGACGGACCCCCTTGGCATCGGGAGCGGCATCAGCGGCTTCGGCTTTGTTCCCCCAGACGGCCGGTTTCTTCGGCGCTGCCGTCGTGGCTGGCTTCTCGTTTGTGTTCTCGGCAACGGGAGGGGGAGTGGCGGGCTTTTTGGCCACGGGTGGGGGCGGAGGAGGTGGTGGCGGGGCCGTGCGGACCTGGCCGAAGCTCGCTATCGGTGTAAACAGACCGATCAGGCTGAACGCGAACGAGACGACAACGGATGAGTGCAACCGCATGAATATGGCTCCCCAAAAGGCCAGCGAGCGGGAACGGGCGTCAGTGTACTCTGGTGCGCTGGCAAGATTCAACAATTGCCGCGCGTAAGGCGATCCGCCGGCATTCAACCTTGCGATTCATCGAAGCGGTGCGCGAGACTGAACTCGGCCAAATGCCGCGTTTCGGCCGCTCGCATGGCGGCACGGCCGTCGGGCGTGTGATCGTCATGGCCGACAAGATGCAGAGAACCGTGAATGACGTAGAGCAGCAGTTCGTCGTCGGTCGTCCAGCCGTAGCGATCGGCTTCGCGGGCAGCATAGTCGGCGCTGGCGATGATTTCGCCGTCGAGCGACTGGGCCTCGTCGTCGCTGTCGAGCACAAAGCTCAGTACATCGGTCGGATAGTCGTGTTGAAGGTACTGCCGATTTAGCTCGTGCATCCGCTCGTCGGTGACGATGCCGATGCTGATTTCGCCCGATTTGATGCCCGCTTCGGCCAGTACTTGCTTCACGGCGCGCTTGAGTCGGCGGAGGTCAAGCTGGTGAGCGGTCTGGTCGTTGTTGATTTCGATCGTGAGGGGCATGCGGGACCGATCGCCGAGGCTAACGCGACCACTGGTCGCGGCTATGTGAACTGATGCGGTGACATGCCGATATCGACGATGCTGCAGGCTTGAATGACGTTTAGCCCTTGTGAGTCGGCGGCGACGACCAGTTCGTCGCTCTCGCTGCCGGGATTGAGCCAGAGCTCGCCGCAGCCGCGAGCAGCGATTTCGGGGAGCACCTTGAGGCCCACCGCCGGCGGCAGATAGAGGCTGATCCGGTCGAGCTTCACATCGGCCGGAATCGCCGCGAGCGACGGATACGCTTTCAGCCCCTCAATCTCGTCGGCTTTTGGATTGACGGGATAAACATCGTACCCGCGAGCGACGAACGCCCGGACGGCTTTGTTGCCGAATTTGGATCGGTCGGTCGAGGCGCCGAGGATGGCGATGGTGGACATGGGTGAAATCCTAGGCTTCATCAACAACCGGATTCGTCAACTGCCCGATCTTTTCAATCTCGATCGTGATCGAATCGCCGGCTTTCAAAAACACCGGCGGCTTGCGGGCCGCGCCGACGCCGTGCGGCGTGCCTGTCATGATCACGGTCCCGGGGAGGAGCGTCGTGCTGCCGCTGAGGAAGGCGATCAGCGTCCGGACGTCGAAGATCATGTCCTCGGTCGTCCAGTCTTGCATCGTCTCACCGTTCAGGACCGTTTTGATCTTGAGAGCGTTGGGATTGGGAATCTCGTCCTTGGTGACGAGTGCGGGGCCAAGCGGGCAGAACGTGTCGAATGTTTTGCCGCGGCACCACTGCGAACCGCCAAAATCCTTCTGCCAGTCGCGGGCCGAAACGTCGTTGCCGCAGGTGTAGCCGAGGACGAAGTCGAGTGCGTTCTCCTTCGTGGCGTTTTTGCACGTCTTGCCGATCACGACTGCCAGTTCGCACTCGTAATCGACCTGCGTGCTTTTGAGCTTCGTCGGGAGGACGATCGGATCGGCCGGGTTCTGCACGGCGCCCGGCGACTTCATAAAAAGCACCGGCCACTGCGGAATCGGCGACTTTCCTTCTTCCGCGTGTTTCCGGTAATTCAGGCCGATGCAGAGGATGGCTGTTGGCTGAATGGGAGCCAGCAGCTTGGCGACGTTTGCCTTGCGGCTGGAAACGGAATGCTTCGCGAAAGGATCGCCGTCGATTTCCAGGGCCGAGCCATCTGGCTGCTGGCTGGCGTAACGAATTTGTCCGGCGGAATCGGCATAACGTAGGATGCGCATCGGGGGGTTGGGGGCTAGGGACTTGGGCAGCGGATAGGGGATTGACTGTATGTTGGCCGGATTCGCTGTCGGGGACAAGACGGAGCACTGAGGGACCGATTGACGGAATGGAAGTCGCCGCCCCCATCCCCCAGCCCCGAACCCCTAGCCCCGTTTCTGCTGCGCCAGCAGTCGATGGATGTATTCCACTTCCGCCATCGACGCCCGCACGGCGAGCGTCGCTTCGCGGACGAGGAGCATGATGCAGTAGAGAAACGAGATCGCGCCGCCCAGGCCGACCACGATTGGCACCCACTCGGTCATCTTTGGAAAAAGCACAAAGAGTCCCGTGGCGATGCTCGTCGCTACCAGGAGAGTCAGCGTGACGTACAGGCCGGTGATGGCCGTCCGCAAGAGCAGCATCCGCCGGAGGAGGCTTTCAACCTGACCGCGAATCAAAACGTGTTTTTCGTCTTCGGCCGGCGTATGCTGGCCAGACGCCAAACGCTCGGACTCGGCCAGCAAAAGGCGAATGCGGTCGATCACGCGAGCCAGCCGGTTCGAGGTGGACATCACGAGCATCGAACCGCCCGAGATGAGCACGGCCGGGGTGATCATCGCGCCAAGGACTTCGATGGGAGCGGGCATGGAAGAAGGGGACAGAGGACAGGAAACAGAGCACAGACTAGCGGCGGTGCGGCGTATAGTCGCTTGACGGCTGGTTCGGTTTGCTCGCCGCTTCTTCCGCTTCTTGCTTGCGGGTGAAGTATTGCTCGGTCGTGAGCAGGATCGTCGTCAGGTGCAAGAACGTTCGCCAGAACGCGGCAAAGAGGCCGTCGGGAATGGCGGCAGCGAAAGCGACCAGCGCCGCCAGGCCCAGCAGCCAGAAGCCCCACGTCCGCCACGACCAGAGCGCGCAGATCGCCAAAGGCAACAGCAATAAGCCAACGATCCGGCCCCCGGTGCTCCAGCCGAGCTTCGCGCCGTCGGTGTCGGCCAGGGCTAACTCACCGATGCGAACAACTAACACGACTGCCGCAATGCCGCCGATGATCGCGAGGAGAATCCGATAGTGGCGTTCTTCCATCGCTCGGCCCTCCCATCGGCTAACGCTCCGCGCTCCACTCGCAATCGCGCTCGAAGGGGAACATAGGCCGTCGCCGGTGCTCGTAGTGGAATTCGGCCAGGTCCGCCGCCGTGCAGCCGGGCGTGTTGACGCGGATGAACTGCTTGCAGACCTCTTTATACGCCGCGACGGGAGCGTTGACCCCCTTGGCGACGAGCAGATGAAAGTCGGCCGGGTTCAGGCCGCAACTGGTGAGCTGCCGCAGGCTATACGGCGGCGTTCGGTGGCTTGTGATGAGGACGGTGAGACCGCTGTCAGTGCGAACGACGGCCGAGCGTCCTTGATCGAAAGATTTGAGGCCGCCGTGTCGCGGGTGCGGTTCGTCGAATTGCCCGTCGAAGAGCCCCTGCACGGTCGCTTCGCAGGCGAGCGGCGGACCGTGCTGTTTGTCGCTCTTGCCACCGATGCGAAACAGCCCCGTCCCCCATTCGCCGATCGCCTCGGCTAGTGCAACCGCCTCGGGATCGCAGATGACGACGAGCGCTCGAGGCAGCTTCCGCTCGTGCATGGCGATGGCGAGCAGTGTGCCGTCTCCCGGTGAACCGCCGCCGACGTTGTCCCCCATGTCGAGCAGGCAGACCGGCCCAGGGAGCGCGGCAGCTCTCGTGAGCGCTTCGTCGATCGGGATGAATTCTCCGTCGAATTCTTTGCGATGCTCCCAGAGGTGCGTCGCGAGATCATTCGCGAGCGAACGAGCTCGATGAGGATCGTTATCGGTCACCACGAGAACGCTCGAACCCATCTCCGCCACGTCGGCATAAGGAAAGCCGAGCAGGATGCTGCTCGTCAGCACGCGTTCGTCGGCCATTTGCTTGTCGGCCAGCCGATAGAGCGAGAGGCACGGCTCTTCGGCGGTGTGCTGCTTCTCGATATTGATCGCCAGCGGCGGGAAGGCGGCTGCCATCGTCGGGCAATGCAGGCCGCGCAGCGTGCGGACCATCAGGCGGGCGGCATCGATGCCGCGGGCCCGCTGGTCGAGGTGCGGGTTCGTCCGATAGGCGATGAGGGCGTCGCACGCCTGCACCATCTGTGGCGAAAGGTTTGCGTGCGGATCGAGCGTGCCGATGATCGGCTTATCGGGTCCCAGCCGTTGTCGCAATTGGCTGAGCCAGTGACCATCGACATCGGGCCACGGCTCGCTGACCGTCGCTCCGTGCGGCGCGACCAGCACGCCGTCCACGGGACCAGCCGCATCGAGCGCCCCGAACATCATCTCCATCAGCCGCTCCATCGCCCCCTTTTCGACGACGCCATACGGCATCGCTCGGGCGGCAAAGATCGGCACGGTGGTGGCCCGCTCGTCGTCGAGGACGTGAAGCATCCCCCCCACTTCGTGATGCGTGCCGGCCAGTCGCTCGCGAACCGCCTCGCCGGTGACCAGCATTTCCTGCTCGAAGTGCGCCAGTCGCGTTTTCTGCGCGATGAACGTATTCGATTCCTGCAGCAGGGCGATGATGCCGATCCGCATAACAATTCTGCGAGGCGAGCAGGGGTTGATCGAACGTCAGCTTACCAAATTACCGGCCCATCGCGGATGAAGTCTCTATCTGGCAACGCAAAGATGCAAAGGCGCCAAGGTCGCAAAGAACCGAAGTCACTATGTCAGCGCCGAGCAACGACCGTTCTTCTCCTCACTCTGCGGCCTTCGCGCCTTGGCGACTTTGCGTTGAAGGGCAAGTAGCCACTTTGATTGGGAATTCAGTGACTCTAGCCACTAGCCGTCGTTTTACTGCTTCGCATCGGGTCGCCTCATGGTCATGTGCAACCCGACTGTAAGAACAATGACAACCGCAACCATCGTCGGTCCGGCGATGTGCTTAAGCGGCGTGAAAGCGATCACCACTCCCGTCAGCACGCCGATGGCCAAAGCGAGCGCAATCACGAAGGAAGATGTCTTCAGCGACACAGTTCGTTCCTAAAACTGACTTGAACCGCTCCACTCCGATTCTCCATCCGGTGGCACCGTCGTCAACGCCATCTGCGATTTGGAGTTGTCTGCAAATGGATGGTTGTGCTTGGTCATCATCAGCAGACAGGTGCTGCACTCGCAACTTCACTTCAGTTCCTTCTTTAACCAATTATAAACCCTTTCCCGCACGTCGTCGGGGAAGTCGTGCTCGCAGTCGGGATACTCCACGACGAGTTTCTCCTTCCCGCCGAGCAGGTCGTACACCGGCTGGGCGGCGGCGATGCACTTGCGGACGCCGGCGACCTCGAAGTTCGCATCGTGCAGCGGGGCTGCGACGTAGATGGCTCGCGGGGCGATTGCCGCGAGCACCTCCGGGAAATCGAACGGCATCTTGTCCGGGTTGTTCTCGTACACGTCCCGAATTCGCGGCATGTAGCGGTCGCTCGTCCAGCCTTTCAGGTCCCCCTTGTAATAATCGTGGAAAGCGTTGAAGCCGCAACTGGTCGCGACCGCCTTGATCCGCGGCTCGAAGACGGCCGTGTAGAGGGCGTTGTGCCCGCCGAGCGAATGGCCGATCGCCCCGATCCGCTCGCCATCGACGTAGCCGAGCGATTCAAGCAGATCGACGGCCCGCACGTTGTTCCAAATCGCCTTCATCGTGCCGCTGTCGTAAAGCGGCTGGTCGGTTCCGGGCCGTTTCTGCTTGAAATCGTAGGCTTTGTAGTCGCCGAAGCTCGGATAGTCGGGAAGCAGACAGACGAAGCCGAGCTTGGCCAGCTCATGCCCGTAGTGCATCGTTGGCCTGCCGGCGAGTGCCGCCGGTTGCCCCTTGCCGTCGGGATTCGTCTGGTGGAGGCAAAGCATCGCGGGCAACTTCGCGTCCCCTTCCCTCACATAGCCGCGACCAGTGGTCGCGATGCCGATGCCGTCCTCCGTGGGAATCTGTACGGCTTTGGGCACGAGCAAAATCGCCGGCACGCGGTCCCCCGGCTCCGGCACGTAGGTCAGTTTGAACCGGACGTAATCCGGCGTCTCCTCGCAGCTTTCGATCTGCACGTCGAGCGGCACGCGGCGGGAGGGATCGGGCAACCGCCCCATCACGTCCATCATGCCAGCGAAAATCTCCTCACGCCGACGGTTCCACTGGGCAGGTGTCGTAATGGCCGTCGGCTGCGAATTGCTGGGACTCAGCAAGTTAAATCGATCGGGACGTTTCCAGGGGCCGCCGCCTCCAAAGCTCCCAGCTCCTTCCTTCGGTGGCGCCATCGTCAGCAGCGACAGGCCGTTCCGATCCGCTGCGACGAAATCCGTGTCGCCGTCCCCATCGATATCGACGGCTCGTGGATCGAGTCCAAAACCGGCACAGCGATCAGCGATGAACCGCTTCGTAAAGGTCCGCGGTCCATCGTCGAACTCGTAGGCGAACACCTCGATTCGTTCGTATTCGCCGGGGTCCTTTCCTTCATGCCCCATGTACCGCTTGCCGGCAATGATTTCCGGCAGTTCATCTCGAACTACGTCCGCCAAGAGCAAACTGTGCGGCTGAGCCCAACTGGTGTCGATCGCGTGGCGGGTCCAGGTCCGTTCTCCACTGCTGGGCGAGCCAGCAGTGGCACCCTCTTCGTCCACTCGCTTACGCTTCGGGTTTCCATTCTCCAGCCAATACAGTCCGTAATTGTGCCCGCGGCCATAGACCAGGTCGTTGTCGCCGTCGCTGTCCACGTCGTGAACGAGGATCGGGATGCTCGCATCGCGATGCAGTTCCCAATCGGGATGCCAGAGCCAGCGGCCGGCGCGGCGATCTTCGGGCGCTTCGAGCCAACCCTTGGGCCCGACGATGTCCCCCCGGCCGTCGCCGTTCACGTCCCCAAAACCAACGCCGTGTCCGGCGATCTCTTTCGGCAGGTCGTGTTTGACGAACTTTGGCTCTTTGCCGGGAACGATCTCGTACCAGGCGGCGAAATCGGTGCCGTTGGGCAGAACGTCGAGCCGGCCGTCGCTGTCGATGTCGTGCAGGCGGCCGGTCTCCATCGGGCCGGGAGTGTCGATGACGTGCTTCGTCCAGGGCGTGTCCGGGTTGGTCTTGATCGCCTCGCCCGGATGCTCGACCCAGAACAGCGACTTGCTCCGGTAGTTGACGCTGATGATGTCGGTCCAGCCGTCGGCATTCACGTCGTATTCCAGGTTGGAATAGTCGTCGAACCGCCCGCGGATCACTTCAACCTCGCGTAGAAAGTGCTTCTTCCACTCGGGGGCCTCGTACCAGAACCCGCCGCTGACGATGTCGAGCTTCCCATCTTTGTTCACGTCGATCACGCCGCACGCGGGGAACTCGGCCGTGGGGTTGATGGCGGTGGCGGAGAAATGCGGGTGCTGGGCCACGCCGTGCGAGCAGGCAATGGCCACGATAAACACGAAGAGACACAAAGATCTTGGCATCGCTGACTCCTGATTCCTGTCCCCTGACTCCTGTCGCCTGTCCTCTATTCCTTCAACCCCACCGCCCGCCCATCCAGCTTCCACTCGTCCTTCGGCCTCACGCCCAGGTGGGCGAGCACGGTCACCGGCGCATCGACCAAATAGACCTGCTGGTCGAACGTGCCGCGCTGAGCGGCGTTGCCGCTGATGATCAGGAAGCTGTTCAGAATCTCCGGCGTCTTGTGCCCACTGCCGTGACCCTTGCCCTGCCCGCCGTGGTCGCTGGTGACGACGATCAGCCAGTCCTCGTCGGCATAGGTCTTGCGGGCCTTCACGGCCGCGACGGCGCGACCCACCAGCTTGTCGGCACGCTCGATCGCCGCGATGTACTCCGGCACCGACGGATGAAAGCCGTGCGTGTGCCCCGCCACATCGACCTGCCCCAAATAGAGGAAGACGGCATCGGGGTTCGCTTCGGCCAGATGCTTCTCGGCCGCGGCGGTAGCGGCATTGTCGTAGCGGTCGTACTCCTCGACGGAGCCTTTTGGATTCTCCTCGAACTGCTCGGTCACATCGGCCGCGGAGGTGATGAACTCGGCGATGGGCTTCCAGGTGACGAACGAGGCGGTCTTCGTGTCGGGCCGCACTTCTTTCAAGCGGGCGAAAAAGTGCGGGAAATCCTCGTACTTCCGCCCTTTGAAGCTGTTGTCGTGAACGCCGTGTTTGTCGGCCCAGACGCCAGTAAGAATGCTCGACCAGCCGGGGCCGCTGATCGTGTCGTTCTTCTGGTAACGGTCCCCCAGGATCAGGCAGGTGGGCGAATGAACCCCGCTGGCCATCAGGGCATCCAACTGGGGAGTGGCAGCCTTCTCGATCGCGTCGAACCGCGTCCCGTCGATGCCGATGTAAAGGACTTTCTTGGCAGGTTCGGCAGCGGATGCGGGAACGTGGAACAGAAGGACGCTAAGGGCGCAAAGGAGTGGTAAGAAGCGATTCATGTTTTTCGACCTATCTTGTGTTGCCAATCAAGTTCTTCACGTCGGGCCAGCCAATTGATGGGAAGTCCTTCCGCGCCGACCGCCAAGGCGAGTATGCCGCCAATGATGGCCCCAGTCGTGTCCGCATCGCCGCCGGTTCGAGCTGCGGCCCAAAGGGCCTCGGTGAAGTCGTCGAGGTGGCGGGCTACAACCCACAGGCAAAATGGTACTGTATCGTCCGATCGCACGTTGACTCCGTTCCCCAGTTTCTCGGCGGCATGAAACTCCCATGCGTCAAGCGGCAGTCTTGCGGCCCGTTCAATGCCCTCGCGCGTACTTCCAGCAGGAGTCTGCGCGAGTACACATTCAAACAGATCCTGGGTTGGTCGATCGCCGGATTGCGCTGTTGTGGCAGCCCAAGCAGCCGCGACAGCCACGGCGATCGCGCCGGCGATTCCCTCGGCATGGGCATGGGTCACTTCGGCCGAGCGACGCGCTTGATCAATGACGGCAGCCAGGTCGCCTGCAAAATAGGCCCCGACCGGCGCGGCACGCATCGCCGCGCCGTTGCCGAGCGAACCCTGCCCGTAAAACAGAGCCGTGGCTGCCTCGCGCCACGGCCGACCAGCTTCAATCGCTTGCAGCACCTCGATGGCCCCTGATCCGTAGCCGCGGTATGGGTTGATCCCGAACCGGCAGACGAACCCTTGCGCCAGACGATCCTGGTCGATTTCGCCACGATGGCCGAGAACGTCGGCGATGGCCAAGGCCATTTCCGTATCGTCTGTATAGGTCCACGGCGCGGGCGGCAGCTCGCGTGCGTTGAACTCGATCCGCCACAACTCAGGCGCGTGGAAATGTTGACCAAATCCATCGCCGAGCGAAAGGCCATCGAGCGCCAGACGAACGCGATCCATCCGCTGAGCATGATCGTCGGGTAGCATGAAACATCGAACCGGCCAGTTCCGTCGATCGTCGTTGCATAAAGAAGCTGCGCGACCATCGGTCGCGGCTATGTTACGATACGAGAGATGAGCGGTGATTACTACCATTTCAACGTGATTGTGGTTGGGGCGGGTCATGCCGGCGTGGAGGCGGCAATGGCCGCGGCGCGGGTCGGCGCGCGAGTGGCCCTGCTCACTACCAACTGCGACACGGTCGCCCAAATGAGCTGCAACCCGGCCATCGGCGGCGTCGCCAAGGGGCAGATCGTCCGCGAGATCGACGCCCTGGGGGGCGTCATGGGCCAGGCGATCGATGCCACCGGCATTCAGTTCCGCTTGCTCAATCGCCGCAAGGGGCCGGCGATGCACAGCCCGCGCGCCCAGGCCGATAAGAAGGCGTACCAGTTCGAGGTGAAGCGGCTGGTGGAGGAGCAGCCGGGGATTGCGCTGCGGCAGGAGGTGGTGGAGGACCTCGTCGTAGAGGACAGAGGACAGAGCACAGACGGCAGGGGACAGGAGACAGGGGACAGGGGTCAAGAGGCATCAGAACGACACATCCTCGGCGTGCGCGTCCGTGGCGGGATCGAATATCGCGCACCCGCTGTTGTGCTCACGACCGGCACTTTCTTGTCGGCCATCATGCACACCGGCGAGGTGAAGACGCCCGGCGGTCGCGCCGGCGAAGGGACGACAACGGGGATCAGCGGGGCGCTCGGCCGACTGGGGTTTCGGGTCGAGCGGTTCAAGACCGGCACACCGTGTCGTCTGAACGGCCGAACGATCGACTACAGCCAGTGCGAGCTGCAGCCGGGAGATGACGACCCGGAGCCGTTCTCGTTCCTGACCGACGAGCCCGGCCGGCGCCGGATTGCCGAGAACCAGATTCCTTGCTGGATCACGCACACGAATGAGCAGGTTCACGAGCTGATTCGGGCCAACCTGCACCGCGCGCCGATGTACAGCGGCCAGATCGCCTCGCGCGGGCCGCGCTATTGCCCGTCGATCGAGGACAAAGTCGTTCGCTTTGCCGACAAGACCGGTCATCAGCTCTTTCTGGAGCCGGAGGGCCGCCGCACGCACGAGGTCTATGTCAACGGCATTTCGACGAGCCTGCCGCGGGATGTGCAGGACGGGATGTTGCGGCTGATTCCCGGCCTGCAAAACGCTCAGATCATGCGGTACGGCTACGCGGTCGAATACGACTATTGCCCGCCCGATCAGCTTTGGCCGTGGCTGGAGACCAAGTCCGTCGCCGGTCTCTACTTCGCCGGCCAGATCAACGGCACGACCGGCTACGAAGAAGCGGGGGCACAGGGGCTGATGGCCGGGGCCAATGCCGCTCTGCGACAGCAAGCTCGCGCACCGCTCGTGCTGGGACGCGAGGATGCGTACATCGGCGTACTGATCGACGACCTTGTGACGTGCGGCGTCGATGAGCCCTATCGCATGTTCACGAGCCGCGCCGAGTACCGCCTGCTCTTGCGGCATGACAATGCCGACCGGCGGCTGACGGCGATTGGCCGCGAGGCGGGCTTGGTCGATGACGCCCGCTGGGAGCGGCTGGCGGCGAAGGAGGCCGAAATCGCCAACGGTGTGGACCTTCTGCGGGCGACCCGCGTAGAAGGAATATCGCTGGATCAACTGCTGCGCCGGCCGGAGGTGGAATGGTCCGAGGTCGTGGTCCGGCAGCCGGAACTGTCGGCGATTTCCCGCGAAGCGTCGCTGCAGATCGTGTACGATCTCAAGTACGAGGGGTACGTGAACCGCCAGGAGCAGCAGGTTGCCCGGCAGCGGCGGCTGGCCGACAAGCGGATTCCGGAGAGTTTTGACTTCGCGTCGATTCGCCACCTGCGGACCGAGGCCCGCGAGAAGTTGCTGCGCGTTCGCCCCGTCACGCTGGCCCAGGCGGGACGCATCAGCGGCATCACGCCGGCGGACGTGGCGCTGGTGATGGCGCACTTGGAAGGCGGTTTTTCCACGCGTGCCAGAGTGGGAGGGAGGGAGAGTGGGGGAGTGGGAGCGGAGTCATCGCCACCCGTCTCCCCCTCACCCTCTCTCCCCCTCACCCCCTCATAACACCGAGTTCGCGAGTTCTGGCACCTATCCATGCCCCATTTCCTCCGCCGTGCGTTCCCCTACTTCGCCATCGGCCTGCTGCTCGCGGCACTGGCCTGGGCCGTGTCGTTTGGCACGCTGCCGCCGGCTGATTTCACGTTCGACAACAGCACGGAGATCGAGACGATCGACCCGGCGATGTCCACCGGCCAGCCGGAGAACCGGATCATCAATTGCCTGTTCGAGGGGCTACTCAGAAACGCACCGGTCGAGGGGTGGGAAACGAAGTACCAGCAGAACGAGAACGTGCCGATGACGCCGCAGCCGGCGATGGCGGAGAGCTATGAAACTTCGGACGACGGCCGCATCTATACGTTTCAGATGCGAAAAGATGCTCAGTGGTCCAATGGGGAGCCAGTGACTGCCGGCGACTTCGCCTGGTCGTGGCGGCGGACGCTGCATCCCGAAACGGGGAGCAAGTACGCGTATCAGCTCTACTACATCGTCGGGGCGAAGGAATACAACTTGTCGCAGGTGAAGTCGGGGGACGCGGTCGAGGTGGAACTGGCCGATCGTCCCGATCCGCTGCAGCCGTTCCCTCACGGCACCGTTGTTCGTGGCACGCTCGTCTCGATCCATCAGCCGCCGCAGCCGGAGATTGCCGAGGGAACCTCCGACGACGCCCGTTCACGAATCGAAGGGGAGTGGCGGAAGAAGTGGGTCTATGTTGTCGAGGCCGATGGCCAACAGCGGCTCTTCGCCAAAGACCCGTCTGCCGCCCGCGCGGCGAAGGAGTCGCTGTCTCCCGCCCTGCCCGCGAATACCAGTCTCGACAAACTCGACCGCTGCCTGCACGTTCTGCCCGACTTCGAGAAGACCGTCGGTGTGAAAGCAGAGAATCCGCAGACGCTCGTCGTCACGCTCACCGCCCGCACGCCGTTCTTTACCGACCTCGTCGCGTTCTATCCGCTCTATCCGGTGAATCGCACGTGCGTTGAGACTCACGGCTCGCCGAATTGGACCCGGCCGGAGAACATCGTCGGCAACGGGGCCTTCAAGCTGCAATTCCGCCGCATCCGAGACCGCATCCGAATGGTGAAGAACGAGCATTACTGGGACAAGGACCGCGTGATGCTGAACGTCGTCGATGCCCTGGCGATCAAGGGGGAAACGACGAGCCTCAACATGTATCTGAATGGCCAGATCGATTGGTCCACGCAGTTGCCGGTGAGCACGATCCCCAAGCTGCGTGAGGATTTCGCCGACCAGTTCCGGTACGGCCCCGAGCTGACGGTCTATTTCTATCGCTGCAACGTGACGCGGCCGGAACTGAAGGACCCGCGCGTCCGGCGGGCGCTCGCGATGGCGATTGACAAGGAGGCGATTACGGAGCGGGTCACGCGAGCGGGCGAAAAGCCAGCGACTTCCCTCTGCCCGCCCGGCATGACGGGCTATGAGCCACCTGCCGGCGCGGGGTTCGATCCGGCCGGCGCGAAGAAGCTGCTTGCCGAGGCGGGGTTCCCCGAAGGCCGCGGCCTACCGACGATCGAGATTCTGTACAACGACATGGACGCCCATCGCACGATCGCCGAGACAATCCAGCAGATGTGGAAGGAGAACCTGGGGATCAGCACCGAGCTCCGTGGACTGGAATGGGGCGTGTATCTCGATTCGACCCACAAGCTCGACTTCGCGGTCGCCCGTGCCGGCTGGATCGCTGACTATTCCGATCCGAACACGTTTCTCGACATGTTCGTCACCGGCGGCGAAAACAATCAAACCGGCTGGAGCAACGCCCGCTACGACGAGCTGATTCGCCTGGCCGCCGCCGAGCCCGATGCCGCCAAGCGGATGAGTCACCTGCACGAAGCCGAAACGATCCTGCTCAAGGAGCAGCCGATTATTCCGATCTACTTCCGCGTGTCGAAGAATCTGGTAAACAAGCGCGTGAAGGGCTTCTTCAACAACGTGCAGGACGAGCATCCGTTGAAGTGGATCGAGGTCGTGAAGCCGTAGGCATGCGTGATTTCTTGCCCGACGACCGCTGGCAATTCTGGATCGACGTCGGGGGTACGTTCACCGATTGTCTCGCGCGGCGGCCCGATGGAACGCTCTCGCGTAAGAAGGTACTCAGCTCAGGCGTGACGAAGGGAGCGGTAGAAGAACCCCGGGACCGCCACTTTATCGTTGACCCACGATTGTGGTCACTGCCCGATAACTTTTGGGTCGGCTATCGCTTTCGTCTGTTGGATTCGGAGGGGAAGTCCTCCGACGAATCTGAGATTTTATTTTCCGATAGCGCGCTGGGATTGCAGACTCCCCTTCGAGTTGTCCCGGAGATTGGACAGCAGTTTGAGCTTCATTCACCCGAAGAAGCCCCGATCCTCGCAATCCGCCTGTTCCTGGGCCTTTCGCTCGACGAGCCGATCCCGCCGTGCATCGTTCGCCTGGGAACTACCCGCGGCACGAACGCGCTGCTCACGCGGCGCGGGGCTAAAGTCGGCTTCGTGACCACGCGCGGACACGGCGACGTGCTCCGCATAGGCTATCAGAACAGGCCGAAACTGTTTGAACTGACGATTCAGAAACCGCAGCCGCTGTTTGCAAAAGTGGCCGAGATCGACGAGCGGATCGCGGCTGACGGCACCGTGCTGCAACCACTGGATATTGAGCAAGCCCGCGCAGAACTAGTTCGACTGAGACATGCGGGAATCGACTCGCTCGCGATCTGCCTGCTGAACTCTTACGCCAATCCCCTCCACGAGCAGCAGCTTGAGCAACTGGCACGCGAGGTTGGATTCACGGAGATCAGTGTTTCGACCCAAGTATCACCGCTGCGTAAGCTCGTTCCACGCGGCGATACGACCGTCGTCGATGCCTACCTGAACCCAGTGCTCCGGACTTACCTTGCCCGGCTGGCCGAATCGCTGCCCGGCTCTGACCTGCGGCTGATGACGTCGGCCGGCGGCCTCGTCGCCGCCGAGAGTTTCACCGGCAAGGACAGCATCCTCTCCGGCCCAGCCGGGGGTGTTGTCGGCTTCTCGCGCGTCGCTCAAGCGGCCGGCATTGCGAAGGCAATTGGCTTTGACATGGGAGGGACCAGTACCGACGTTTCGCGATTCGATGGCCAGTTCGAGTACGAACACGAAACCGAAAAGGCAGGCGTGCGGCTCGTGACGCCGATGCTCGCCATCGAAACGGTCGCCGCGGGTGGCGGCTCGATCTGCCGCTGGGACGGCGTGAAGCTGGTCGTCGGTCCCGACAGCGCCGGCGCCGATCCGGGCCCGGCATGCTATGGCCGCGGCGGGCCGCTAACCGTGACCGACTGCAATTTCTATGTTGGCCGACTCCTGCCCGAGCACTTTCCGTTTCCGCTCGATCGAACGGCGGTCGAGCGGCGGTTGGCGGAGGTGGCCAGTCAAAGCCCTGACCATTGGTCAGGGTGCGATGCCATTGCCATATCCATCGGCCAATCACCCCGACCGTTGGTCGGGGCTTTGGCAAACATTGCCACCGGCTTCCTCCGCATCGCCAACGCCAACATGGCCCAGGCAATTCGGAGTATCTCGCTCGCCAAGGGATACGACCCGCGCGACTACGCCCTCGTCCCATTTGGTTCCGCCGGACCACAGCACGCCTGCGCGGTCGCCGACGAACTGGGCATCCGCACGATCCTGCTCCATCCCGACGCGGGCGTGCTGAGTGCGCTCGGCATCGGACTGGCCGATGTGGTAAAGCATCGCTCGGCAGGAGTTTATCGGCTGTTAGATGTGGACGGAATCCAGCACGTGGTCACTTTAGGCAGCGAGCTTATGCACGCGGCAATGAAAGACGTCGTGGCGGAAACGACCGGCTCGGGCCAATTCCACGCCCTCCCTTCCGTCGATTTGCGGTACGCAGGAACCGATTTTGCTTTGACGGTCCCTTTCGGGCCTGAAACAGTCGCCGAGTTCCATCGCCGACATCGGCAGTTGTTCGGCTATGTCCACGAGGATCGACCGATTGAGATTGTGGCGGTGCGAGTGCGGGCCGCTTATCCCTCACAGTTGACCTTGCCACACTCGAACAAGTGCGAACGATCGCAGCCACTGGCACACGGACAGACGTTGGTCGTGCTCGATGGCCGGCAGGAGGGGGTTCCGGTCTATCATCGCGATCGGCTCACGCCCGGTGCGACGATCGATGGACCGGCAGTGATCGTCGAGGAGTTGACGACAACGATTCTCGATCCAGGTTGGCGGGGGGAGATGATGAGCGGCGGGGAACTGTTGCTCACGCGGGATGCTCGGGAGGGCGAGGCTCCTGCCGAGCCGCGGCTCAGCCGGAGCTTTGCCCTCCCAGAAGCGCCCGATCCAGTCCTGCTCGAACTGCTCGCGAATCACTTCACCGCCATCGCCACGCAGATGGGAATCACGCTGCGGAATACGGCGATCAGTGTCAACGTGAAGGAGCGGCTCGATTTCAGTTGTGCGATCTTCACGGCGGAAGGGAACCTCGTCGTCAACGCGCCACATATTCCGGTCCACCTCGGAGCGATGGGTCAAACGGTTAAGCAGATCATCGCCGACAACCCTCGCATGCAGCCGGGAGATGTGTTCGTGACGAACGATCCTTACCGAGGCGGCTCGCACTTGCCGGATGTGACGGTGGTGACGCCTGTGTTTCATGAAGATCAAGTCGAGCCCGTCTTCTTCACTGCCAACCGCGCGCATCACGCCGAGATCGGCGGGATCACTCCGGGGTCGATGCCGCCGTTCTCGCGGAATCTGGCTGAGGAAGGGGTGCTGATCCGCAACTTTAAGCTCCTCGACGGCGGCCGGACGCGGTGGGACGAACTACGCGAACAATTGACGAGCGGGCCGTATCCGAGCCGCTCGGCGGAGACCAACTTGGCCGATCTGGCGGCGCAAGTGGCGGCCAATCAGCAAGGGGCAAGCGACATGGCTCGGCTGGTCGAGCGGTTTTCGCTGCCGGTCGTCCAAGCCTACATGCAGCACCTGCAGGATGCGGCGGAGCGGAAGCTGCGTGCGGCGCTGGCAAAGTTGCCGTCTGGTCGCCGCGAGTTCGTCGATCATTTGGACGACGGGACGCCGATCCAGGTCGCAATCACCATTGCCGACGAGGAAGCAACGATTGACTTCACGGGCAGCGGACCACTGTCAGCCGGCAATCTGAATGCGAACAGGGCAATTGTCACTGCGGCGGTGATGTACGTCATGCGGCTGCTTGTCGGCGAGGAGATTCCGCTCAATCAGGGCGTCCTGTCGCCGGTGAAACTCGTGATTCCCGAGGGGCTGCTGAATCCGCCGGCTCGCGAGCGGCCCGAGGAGTGCCCGGCGGTCGTTGGGGGGAATGTCGAAACGTCGCAGCGAATCGTTGATGTGCTGCTCGGCGCGCTCGGCCTAGCAGCAGCGAGCCAGGGGACGATGAACAATGTCCTGTTCGGCGATGCGACGTTCGGCTACTACGAGACGATTTGCGGCGGCAGCGGCGCGACGGAATATGCCAAAGGTGCGGATGCCGTTCACACGCACATGACGAACACGCGGCTGACCGACCCCGAAGTGCTGGAGGCCCGTTTTCCGGTGCGACTCGTCGAATTTTCCATTCGTCGCGGATCGGGCGGTATGGGGCAGCAGCGCGGCGGCGATGGCGTGATCCGGAGCATCGAGTTTCAGAAGGCCCTGACGCTCTCGATCCTCTCGCAGCGCCGCGGGCCGTATCCGCCGTATGGAATGCACGGCGGCGAGTCCGGCGAACTCGGTCGCAACACGCTAGAGCGCGCCGATGGGACAATCGTCGAACTTGCCGGCTGCGTGCAGATCGACGTGCAGCCGGGGGATTTGCTCACTGTGGAAACGCCGGGGGGTGGCGGTTGGGGACCAAAACCCTGACCATTGGTCAGGGTGCGCCGCAAGTTGATCCGCCATTGCCGATCACCCCGACCACTGGTCGGGGCTTTGGTCAGCGCGACCACTGGTCGCGGCTATGTTTATCGATCTGTGCCATGAGCCGGCGAGTTTCGCTGCCGATCCAGGCGAGGCGAGCGAGCTCGCGCTCGTCGGCGGTGGTCAGGCCGCGTTTGGTGCGCGGCGTTTGCCATCGGCGAAGAACGTCGTAGCCGCCGAGGCGGAATTCCCCCTCCACGTTCTTAGCCGGAGGCAATCCTGCCTCCGGTGGCTGTCCGCCGACGTGCAACTGCACCAGTTGCCTGCCAAGCGACTCCAGTCTCTCAAACAACTCGGCGTCCCGCGGCAATGGAAACCGGGGAAATCCGCGGCAAAGTTCGCCCGCAAATTTGGTGCGGTAGGTCGGTGAGTGGGCGATGGCGTAAAGGTAGTGAAAGACCTCGATTGGCTCGACTGGGCGATGGAAAGCGTCAGCAAACGGACTCATAAACTCCGGGTTGAGGTTGGCGCTGACATTCCCTTCTGACTCCTGACTCCTGTCTCCTGACTCCTGTCCCCTGACTCCTGACGGCTCAGAGGGCTGACGCCCCCCGCTCGCCGGCTCGGCGGGAGCCTCGCCCTCCCACACCTCTTCTGAACCCTGAACCCTGAACCCTGAATCCACCTCCAGCCACAGCGGCGCGAGGAACGGCGCGCCGTGCCGGCTGTAGAAGACGCGGTCGCTCACGAGGGAATCGACCGCGAGGAAATGGTCGTACTCGCCGCGGCCGGTGCTCTGGCGCATGAAGACGAGTCCCAGGTTCGGCCGGAGCATGTGCCGCAGGACGCTGTAGCGAGCCCGGCCGATGAGCCGCGGGTCGTAGTAAATCCAGCGGCGATCGAAAGGGGAGACGAGATAGGGCTGGACCAAATCTGGTTCGAACTCGATGGGCGAGTTGTATTGCTTGAGCCAATGCTGTACTTGCTCAGCAAGTTCGTCGCGCGTGAAGGCGACAAACACGGCATCGTTCTTGGTCTGCACGCCGGAGATGTAATGACGGAAGATGCGATCGAGGGGCCAGAATTGGCAATACTGAGTGGTGGATGACGCCGGTCTTGATGAGAACCGCCGATCGGGCAACTTCGGTTTCAGTTCTTCCAGCGGCAGGCGATCGAAAGCGGCGAGCTGGGCGAACTTCGTATCCCGCGACCCCTGCAAGCTTGCATACCGAATCGCTGGACTGCCGGTGGTGGCCGACAGGCGGCTCGGCGGGAGCCTCGCCCTCCCATCTGGAATCGACCCACAGCGCAACCGAATCATCACCACCACGGCCACGCCGCTGCGGATGCCGAAGACGTTCTCGTCGCCCAGAGGCCCGTCCGCTTCGCCGTGCAGATCGACAACCAGCAGCTCGTCGAACGACCGGAGCAGCGATTCACGCATTCGCCGGTGCGTCAGACCGTCGAGCCAGGTATTGGGGGTGACCAACGCCAGGATGCCGCGGCCGGCCTGATCGATCCAGTGCTGCCCCCAGCGGATGAACTTGATCGCATCGTCGGTCAGGTTCGACTTCCGCTCGGCCAGGCCGGTGCGATAGTCGGCCAGTAGCTCGCTGATCCACGGCGAGTGGTTCTGCCGGCCGAAGTTCGACCAAGGGGGATTGCCGACGATCACCGGCACGAGCGGCTGGTTGGGCGGGCCGAGGAGCGTGTGATGGAGGGAGTCGCCTACAGTGAGTGGATTGAGGTGGTGGAGAGTCGGGGCTCGGGATTCTGGGTTCGGGGTTCGGGAGAGGAGGAGTTGGGCAATGGCGTGCGTGATGGGACAGATTTCGAATCCCGAACACATAGCCGCGACCAGTGGTCGCGCAGGTTCCAAAGCCGCGACCAGTGGTCGCGTGGGGTGCATCACTTCCCACAAGAAGGCACCGTAACCACAGGCCGGGTCGATCACATGGATCGGCTCGTCGCGAAAATGCTGCTCAACGAAGTCGCCGACCGTGCGAACGATGAATTGCACGAGCGGACGGGGCGTGAAATACGCACCGCGGCGACGACGGGCCGAACCGTCCAACTCGCGGAGGTAGAGTTCCAGCAGCAAGCCTTCCGGCAGGACGGGCTGGAATCGCTCGTCGATGCGGGTGAAGAGGTCTATGGACCGCGCGAGGGATGAAAGTTCGCCGATCTGGCACAGGGGACCATCCGACAAGTGATCACCCTGCTGATCGGTTCCCGCGACGAACCTTCCAAAAACGGCTGTCGCCACTTCAGGCGCGTCACCTAGCTGCCGGGCGATGCCGGCAAGTTCCTTTGCCAGCCGGGCAGGCGTGAGCGTGCGGGTGGGCATCCTGCGCATGGGGTGATTGTAGCGATTCCATCGAGAAGTCACTTCGCCTCGTAGTCCAACATTACCGGTTGCGCAAGGGGTGTGCGTTGTCGCTCGATTCGCGGCCTGCCGCGGCCGATGGAAGCTGTAGCGGTCACGGAGGCTTTGCCGGCTAAGGTTCGTTGTGCGATCACGGAGGACGTCCGTTCCCCCGACCTCGCCGAGTCGCTGTGACCAACAAGTCCTCCACGCATCTGAAACTGCACGTCGAAGAACTCCCCGCGGAAGCGCCGGGACTGGCCGACGGCGAGCATCCGCAACTGGCCGCGATCTGCCGGGCGTTCGAGCGTGCCTCTGGCTGGCAGCTTCGCTATCAGCAAGCCGCCGGCGACCTGGGCGAAGTCTGGTCGGCCGCGATTCCCGGTGCTGCGGGACAGCCGGCTGGGCGACTCGCGCTTTATCCGTCGCTGCCATCGAACGACCAAGCCACAAACGAGAGAACACCTGCGACGGCACCGCTCGACCTCGCACAGGCCCGCCCGCTGGCTCTGGCGATTGCCGGCTTGCTCGGTGAGGTGAACCGTCTGCGACACGCGCTCTGGCAGCGCGAAGCGGAACTGGCGGCGGGCGTGCCTGTGTCGTCGCGACCGAATGAAGAGCCGCATCTGGCCGAGCGGCTGGAGGCGGTGCTCAAGGGTGGGGCCGAAGCGGTCGGCTGCACGGCGGCGGCGCTCTACCTGCTCGATGAAACGACAACAACGCTCAAGCTGCGGGCAGCTTTTGGTTTGCCCAAGGAGCAATTGCTCGCGCCGGGCCGGCCGCTACGGGGTGCGGTGGCCGATCTGGAAGCAC
This sequence comes from uncultured Pirellulaceae bacterium, assembly GCA_964384375.1. Taxonomy (GTDB): domain Bacteria; phylum Planctomycetota; class Planctomycetia; order Pirellulales; family Pirellulaceae; genus CAYLLN01. The sequence continues at coordinate 15,799 of CAYLLN010000018.1, read as the reverse complement.
TCGTCGGCCATGCGGTCGTACTGGAAGACACAGCCGCACTGCCGCACTGGCGTTGCCCCGAGGATTACCCGGCGGCCGTGTGCGTGCCAGTAAGCAGCCCAACGGTGCCGCTGGGAACGCTCTGGATCTTCAGCGATCAGCCGCGGGATTTCTCGCCGGAAGAGACGAATCTGATCGAGATCGTCGCCGGCCGACTGGCAGCCGATCTCGAACGGGAAATGCTGCTCGCGGCAGGGGCCCAGGCGAAGCAGCGGGATCGCGAGTTCGACGTAGCCGAGCGGTGGCAGCGCGACCGCCTGCCGAGCGTGATGCCGCTCGTCGAGGGTTACGAGATCGCCGGGTGGACCGCGCAGGCCGACGGCGTCGGAGGAGATTTTCATGACTGGTCTGTTTTACCGGATGGCCGGCTGGCTCTTGTCGTGGGCGATTCGCAGGGAACGCTTCTAGCCGCGGGGCTGGGGGCGGCATCGTTGCAGGCGGCGATTCGGGCCCATGCGGGCTACCGGCACGACGCGGGGCAATTGCTCGCCCGGGCAAACGACACGCTCTGGACCGGCTCGTGTGGCGACCAACATGCAGCCTTGCTGTACGGCCTCATCGAGCCGGCGACGGGCGTGCTGGAATACTCACTGGCCGGTCCAGTGGGTGCAATTCTGCTCGGCGGCGGCGAGCGGCCGCGCGAGGTGCTCTCCGGCGGAGCGGCACTGCTCGGAGCCGATCCCGACACGAAGTTTACGGCCGATCATCGGATGCTCGCCGCGGGGGACATCCTGATCGTGCTGAGCGAAGGGGCCCGCAACGCCGTCGATGAAGCGGGCCTGCGAATCGGCGAGGGGACACTCGCGGCGATCGTCGCCAAGCATCAACTCGAATCGGCTGAGCAACTCGTCAGCCGGATTCGCCACGTGCTGGACCGCGGGAGCGAGCTTTCGAGCGACATGACGGTGCTCGTGGTGAAGCGGAGGTAGCAACGGAGGGGAGGCAGCAACGGAGGACTGGGAACCACGGACTGGTGAGTGGTGGATTTCACAATTCATCGTTAGTGCCGGAGGTTATTCCGATGCGTCACTCCACTTGGGCCGCGCGAGCGGGCATTCTCTTGCTCGTGAGTGTTGGTTTGGCGGTTGCCATCTTGGGTGTGTGGCAGCTTCAGCGTGCTGGTCATCTCCGGCCCAGGCACGTGCTGGAGCAATGGAAGCTTCCGGCCGCGGCCAGCGAATTGGTCGTCATTTGCCCAAATCCGCTGCCGGTGTGGGACGTTCATCCGATGGTGGTGGTGCGTTGGGACCGGGCGGGCCTCCCCATGTTCTCCGTGGAGTTGCCCGACGTTTCGTATCGCTATGCACCGAACCGAATGACGGGCAACCGCGTCCCTTGAGGGGATTGGGGCACAGATCGCGGGAATAAGTGGGGCGACCAGTCACGAACTCATCGTGACTCCCGCGTGCGAGTGCTTCCATGCGATACAGCCGACTCCCTACACGATTGGCGCTTTTTGTCGCGTTGTCGATCGGCTTGGTACTCCTCGTATCCGGTGTCGTGCGGCAGCCAGCGATGGCTCGACAGCGAGTGTATCTCATCACGGCCGAGTGGTCCGAGGGTCCCGATCTCGAATCAATCATCATCTGCTCCTTTGAAGCCGACCACCCGATTGTCACCTTGTCTGAGATGCCGTGGCACTGGGTCGATCTGCCGACGATTTCACTGGAATTACCCGGCCGCACGTCCTGTCCCGGCGTGAACCTGGAGGCGATCCGCCGCGTCCCTTGACGGGGCGGGCAGGTGGCCTAGACTACAGATTCACACATTTCCTGCGGTCGTGGCGGAATTGGCAGACGCACCAGCTTGAGGGGCTGGCGCCAGCAATGGCGTGGAGGTTCAAACCCTCTCGACCGCACTAACTTCTTTCGCCGCCTCTCTTTCCGGCGGCCCTATCCGTTTTGGCGATCCTGCCCGCTGGTTCACGATTCGAGTCAGAACTGCGGCGGTTCGCTCGGCCATCTGACGCGGATTGCGCGTAGCGAGCACGGCGGTCTGGCCCGCTTGGCCGAGCTGGCGGCGACGGTCGGGGTCGAGCAACAGCTCGTGCAGCCGTTCGGCAAGATGCTGCGGATCTTCTGGCCGGTGCAAGACGCCACCCCCTAGTTCCGCTAGCACTTCCGGGAAAGCGCCGTGGTCGGGCTGCACGACGGGGACGCCGGCGGCGAGCGATTCAAGTACGAACAGCCCTTTCGGCTCGCGGTAGGTCGTCGGCACCGCGAGCACGTCAATCGAGCGGAGCAGGTCGATCTTGCCGCGGCGATCGACTTCGCCGATGTACTCGAAAGCATCGCCAAGGCCGGCAGCTTGCAGCTTGGCAAACACTCCCTCCGCATATTTTCGGTTCGCTTCCCCCATCCAGCCGCCGATCGCGAGGCGGGCGTTCTCCGTGCCGGGCATCCTACGGAGCAGGACGAAGGCGTCGGCCAGCACATGCAGCCCTTTTTCAGGAGCGAGGCGGGCGAGGTAGCCGACAGTGGGCGGAGGAGAGGGAGAGGGGGAGAGAGGGAGAGGGGGAGACGTAGAAATGCGTTCCTTCTCCCCCTCGCCCTCTCGCCCCCTCACCCCCTCAGCTAAGTCGCGTCCGTCTATTCCTAGGGGCACCACATCGATTCGCTCCCGCGGGATGCCCATGAGGTCGCTCATCGCGTCGGCATAGAACTGCGTGTTGGCGATGAAGCCGTCGATTTGCTCGACCAGCGAGCGGATTTCAGCCAAGGCTTCCGATTTGTGCGGTTCCGGCAGGCCATTCAGGAAGATGTCGTCCCCTTGCAGCGTCACGACGACCGGCACATCCAGCCGCCGCTTGATTTCGGGGACGCAACCGGCAGTCAGAATGTTGCTGAAGTTGATCACGTCGGGCCGCAAGTCGCCGGTGAGCCACTCGGCCAGCCGCTCGACTTCCTTTCGCTGAAAGCCCTCGCGTCCGCGGAGGATCGACAGCGTCAAGTCGGCGACTCGATCGGGGGCGATCTGCACGCTCCGGCCCGACGCCCAGTTGATCAGCCACGGCTGGTCGAGCCAGCGATCCAACCATTTTGGCAGCCTGCGGAAGAGCGGCATCCGCTGCTGGAGGTACATGTTGATGCCGCCGTAAAAAATGCGGCTGGAACTGACATCGACCTCGTCAGTGCGGATCGGCGTGTAGAGCGGGATGAGCTGCACATCGTGGCCGAGCTCGATCAAAGCCCGGGCGAGCGTATTGTCGTGCAGGCAACTGCCGCAGATCATGCCAGCCGCTCCGGCAGTGAGATACGCGATTTTGAGCGGCGGAGAGGGCATCAAAGTTCTCAACCTGTCAGTTCGCTACGCTGCTTGCAGCGTGTAGAAGCGAGGAAGGACATCGAAGGTCAGAGGTCGGAAGTCTGAATTCCGCTGAGCTCCGAGTTCCGAGTTCCGCGCTCGGTTGCCCAATTGTATGCCGCCCGGCCAGCCAGGGCGGTGAGCAGAACGCACGCGACGATCCCACCCCAGCGGCTGGGGCCGTTCTCGAAGACGATCGCTCCGTTGAACGCAATGAAGAACAGGTAGGCGTGAATCAGGCTGCGGAGCCACTTAGCCGCGGTCATTGGTTGCGATTCCCTTCCCGCCAGCCACCACATCACCACCACATCCACCACCCACAGCACCAGAAAAAAGTAGCTGAAGTAAATCCCATCCCCGAACCTTACGCCCAGCATTGCGTCCGTTTCAGCGGCTGTGGTTTCCCAGGCCGAGGCGTGGCTCCAGTGATGGTGGAACGCAAACGCAGCCAGCGCGTGGGCGAGGAACAGGCCGCAACCAGCCGTCCAAATCCAGCGGGAGATCGCAGCCCACCTCGTACAACTGCAAGTGGCGGTCGCAAGGTTGCCGGCGACGAACACGACGTAGCAGACAAGGGCCAGACGAATCGTCCAGATGGTCAGTTCGTGGCCGGACATGAAGTGAATGCAGTGGCGGGTGCGTGGCTGGCATTTCGATTGCGACAAGCCGCAATCGGCGGGATTCGCGACTTCCGCGGGCAATTCGGCCCGCCACGGTGCGAACGAACGTGATTGTAGCCACGCCGCGTATTGGCTGCTGGCGGAAATCGCCTGAAATAGGTCGCTTCAAGCGGCCAGCGCGTTACTCCGCAGTGCAAAAATTGCCCCGACACTGTGGCGCAGCTGTCGCGGCAAAGCGGCAGAGAGCAGCCGGAAGAAATCGAAACCGATTTTCAGAACAACTCAGCAGATCGTGCCGTATTGGAACGTGGGTTGCATGACCCAACACGACACCGAAAGAATCGGCCAACACGGCAGGGAACACTGACACACGTCAGGAAAACAGAGCCAGGAGATTTGATTGCGGATCGCGCACAACAAAAAAGCTCGACACCGCAGAGAGGAGCACACCATGACCAAGACACAATTCCTCCGCCAGATTGAAAAGCGATTGCTCGCTCGCCGCGATGCGCTGCGGGCCGCTCTCGCGGGAGATACCTCGCTCTTACGCACGCTGGGCGAAATGAGCGGCGGCGACGAAGTCGATCAGGCGATCGCGTCGCAAGAGGCCGAGCTGCAGTCGCAGATGGCCGAAGTTGAAAGCCGCGAGCTCGTGCAGATCGACCGGGCGATCGAGAAAGTTCGCGCGGGCGAGTACGGCCGCTGCGAGACTTGCGAGCGGCCCATCGCTCCGCTGCGGCTGAAGTATCTGCCATACGCGGCCGAGTGCATCGTCTGCGCCCGCAAAGAGGAGCGGCGCGATGTGGCGGGCCGTGCCCCGCGACCGGTCAACCGCGTGAAGGCGTTTCTGACCGAAGGGGAAGAGTCGCCGGCCGAAGAGGCGGAACTCGAAGTGGGCTAACCGTCGGGCTGTAACGGCGATCGACGTGCGACGCGGGAATTTCCCGCGTCGCTTTTTTGTTGCGCTCCGGGTGGGAAGCCATCGGGAGGCTGACGCCTCCCGCTCGCCTGCTACCACGGCGTCGCTGTGATGCCGTTCCCCCGGATGCCGATGTCGCCGGTCGGGATGCCGATGTTCTGCAGCTGCCGGGCGTGAATGCCACCGTAGTACTTCGGATAGACCTCGCGCGGATCGAGGGGCGGGTGACGCTCGTTGAATTGGGCCATCGCTTGGCCGTGATGCGGTTGTCCCGCCGGCTGTCCTTGAAACATGCGTCGCCGGCGTCCCGCCTCAGCCGGGTTGGCCAGCACCGCCAGCATCGTTATGCCCAGTACGATCGTCATCATTGTGCGCATGATTGGTCACTCGCCGGCGTTGGATACGGCAACCATCAAACATACCACGTGATCCGATTTCCCGACTCTCAATCTCCTGAGAGGTTGGCCCTGAATTGACGGCCGCCAGCATAAATAGACATAATGTCTTAAGCGATTCGCAGCGGTGGGTGCGGAGCAAATCCGATGTCGCAATCCTTCGTCAGCGTGATTGGTCTGGTCGCCCTGCTCGGGAGTGCTGCCTGGATTGCCGCCCAGGATGATCCGCCGGCGCAGCCCCAGGCCAGTCCTAAGGAGTGGCTCGCCGAGCGACACGCGGAGATTGCGGCATACGAATTCCTGTGGGGGACCGACAATCCGCGCAAGCTGACGCTGGAATCGCGGTCGCTGCTCAATTGGTCGAATGCGGAACGCGGGGCCGATGTGGGGGCCGTGTTTCTCTGGACCGACAAAGGCCGGCCGCAATTGATTGCCTGTGCCTTTGGCCGAGACCGCCTTCGACATGAGTTCCATTCGCTCAGCACCGACCCGATCGTGGGCCAGCGAGACGGTAAAGTCGTTCATCGCTTTCAGCCGGGCGTGGCGTGGGAGGACCTTCCCGAAGCGCCGAAGACCGCCAAGCAGCGGAGTTTGCGCCTCACGCAGATGCGACGCCAGGCCGAGCGGTTTCGTGTCGTGATGGGAGGAAAGCAATCGACCGAAATGCGATTGCTGACGCAGCCCGTCTATCGGACGCCCGCGGAGCTTGCAGACGACGTGGCGCTGTTCGTCTTTGTGCAGGGGACCGACCCGGAGTGTGTGCTGCAATTGGAAGCGTCGGCCGAGGGAAAATGGCGCTATGCCATCTCCCGCCAGACGAAATGGCCGCTGAAAGTGGAGCTCGACGGCAAGCAAGTTGCCGAATTGCCGGGGTTGGGCCGAACGCCGCCCGATTCACCGTTCGTTGTCCTTAAGCCCCCGTCCGCGGTCGAGTGACTCGCTTCGATGCGATCCGGCACAGCGCGAGCTATCGGCTCAACTCGCTAACAGCCCTTGCCAGCCGCTTCCGCGCCATGCGGCAGTACTCAGCCACGCAGTCGATCCCAACAAAGTGCCGGCCGAGTCTGCGAGCAACGACCGCGGTCGTCCCGCTGCCGGAGAAGGGATCGAGCACCAGGCCGCCGGCCGGGCAACCGGCACGGATGCAATTCTCGACGAGCGATTCGGGGAACACAGCGAAGTGAGCCCCACGGAACTTCGAGAGCGGAATCGACCAGACCGTTCGCTTGTTCCGCCCGAGCGGATGAAACGCCTGGTCCCAGCGGCCGTCGTGCAGGTTCGACGTGCCGCCGTTCTTGCCGCTTTCCGGTGTGCCGCCGCGGATGCCGAAGTGCCGCCGCCCGCCGCGCATCTTGCTCTGCGGCGAGAACGTCACGTGCGGCTCGCGGATGGCGTCGGCGTCGTAGGTGTACTCGGCCGATTTGACGAGCAGAAAGACGTACTCGTGGTCCGGCGTCGGTCGCGAGCGGCTGGGGGACGGCATCGCGTTTGGCTTGTGCCAGATGCAATCGGCACGCAGTATCCAGCCCCGATCCATGAGGGCCAAAACAACACGCCAGGGCAGACCGAGCTGCTTGCCGCCGTCGTACTTGTCGCCGATCACCAGCCATGCCGTGCCGGTGGATTTCAACACGCGGCGGCACTCCTCGAAGAGATCGGCCAGACGAGCGACGTATTCTTCCGGCGTCTTTTCCTGCCCCAGTTGCGAGCCGTCGCCGCGATAGTCCCGCTGCCGCCAGTAGGGCGGACTCGTCACCAGGCAATCGACCATTTCCGCCGGCCACTTCCGCAGCACGGCGAGCGCGTCGCCGTGGACGATTTCATCGCAAGGGATCGTCCGTGATCGGCCGCTCGTTGGCATACCGCTGTCGCAGGAGGTTGATGGTCGCTGGACGAAGTGTACTCGCCGGCGAGCGTTGCACGACAGGGTACGGACTGGTGCGAATCATGCGATGGGAGGGCGAGGCTCCCGCCGAGCCGCGGCAATTCGGCTCAGCAGGAGCTTCGCCCTCCCGCACCATTGGCTGGCGGGACGTACTACCGCACGCGCGACCAGAGCCGGGCCAACTGCCGACCGCTTGCGGCATCGTACACGGCAACGCTCGCATCGGCCGATGCCGTCGCGACTTCGCTGCCACTGAGCCAGAGGGCGTGCGACACATTCGCCTGCTCGTCCGAACGCCAGAGCACCCGGCCGGACCGCCGGTCGATCGCCCGCACGCCGTCGCCGGCGGTGGCGATCAGTTCCTCGCCGCTTTGCGACCACGCGACGGCGAACAGCCAGTCGCGGCTGATGGGGAAGGCAACAGCGGAAGGACTCACGTCGTTGGCAGTGAGGGGGAGAGCGGGAGAGTGGGCGAGGGGGAGATCGGAACTCGGCGTTGCTTTGCTCTTCTCCGTCTCTCCCGCGCTCCCTCTCCCCCACTCGCTTCCGCCTCGCCAGACCCGCACCGTTCCGTCATAACTCACGCTGGCCAGTTCGCTCCCGTCGGGCGAAAACGCCACCGACATCACGTCGTCGGTATGTCCCTGCAGCACGCCCACGTTCTCGCCGTGCTCGACCGACCAGAGCCGCACGGTGCCGTCGCGGCTGGCAGTGGCGGCGATGTGGCCATCGGGGCTCATCGCCAGGCCGGGAATGCTCCCTTCGTGGCCCGCGAGTGCGAATAGCTCGCGCCGCCCGACCACGTCCCAGATCCGGACCGACCGATCGTCACCGGCACTCACGAGGCGCGTGCCATCGCTGTTGAAGCCGATCGCATGGATATCGTTGGTGTGCCCTTCCAGGCGGCCGATTTCCGTCAGTTCGGGCCAGCTCCAAAACTTGATGAGGTTATCGCCGCCGCCGGTCGCAAGCCACTTGCCGCTGGGATGAAATTCGACGGTGAAGGTCCAATCGTCGTGGGCCTGCACCGTGCGGAGCATTTCGCGCGATTCCAGATCCCACACGCGGAGCTTGCCGTCGCCACTGCCGGCGAGGATCTGCCTGCCGCCGGGCGTGAGCGCCAGATGCAGGATCGCGTGCTGGAAAATATCGCGGCGGGCGAGCACGCGGGCTTTGCCGTGCGGCGAAAGGCGGTCGATCCGCAGACCACTGCGTTGCGACTGCAGACGGGCCACGCCGGAGTCCGTCACTTTCGTGCCGGCGACATAGACCAGCTGGAGTTGCTCGAGCTCGGCGAGCATCAAGAGCCCCTCGTCGCTCACGTCGTTGCTCACGAGAACCAAGTCGCGGAGGTGAGGCAGGTTCTTCAGATGCGGCAGCAACAGCCGCAGTTTTTCGTCGGTGATGTTTTTGCCGGGGAGTTCGACGCCGACCGCAAAGCCGCTATCGCCGTCGCGCACGATCGTGCCGCCGAGCAGCTCGACCTCTTCGATCGCTCGCCGCTCGAGATACCGGGGGAGATACCAGCGAATCCCCATGCCAAGCAGCACGGCCAGGAGGGGCGCGACGATGAGGAGCGTTCGCAGACTGATCCGCCACCAGCCGCGGGGTCGGCGCGGCGGATCGGCGGGCGGCGGATTTCTCGGCGCGTCAGGCGAAGATTCCGACATGACCTGCTCCCTGGCGATGCGAATGCGGCCTCCTACGCCGCGAAATCGCCGCCAGTTCTGTAACAAGCAGATCGGATGCCGAGGCAGGTCCGGCTTGCCGAGACGGACCTGATGGGCGGGTGGTTGATGCGCTGTGCGAAGCAAGGTTTCGCCCGGCAGGCGGGATCTACTGGCGGGAATCTACGGACCAGACGTGTCACGGCTGCTGAATATTTCTACGCGAGTTAGGGCGAGTGGCTGAGACATAAGTGGTTGTGGTGTCATTGGTTGCGGCGAGTCGCGTCGTCGCAAGTGAGCGAGGGGCCGGAATTCCGCGCGCGACTTTCTTGACGCGCGCAGGTTGAAATGGTCATTTGTCAGTTGTTAGTGGTCAGTTGTTTCAATGTCGCGGAGTTCGGGGCTCGGGGAAGCTCTTGTTCCCACGCTCTGCGTGGGAATAGCCGACTGCCGCTCTGCGGCATGTGTTCGGGCAGTGGCCCACTTGCCAGTTGTTGCTGGGCCGCGGAGCGGCCGAACGTGCGTACCCACGCAGAGCGTGGGCACGAGGGATGGGCACGAGACCATTGCCGTGGGCGGCTGCGCCGACCACAGCCACCCCACTCACCACTCATTCACACTTCGTCCCGCCGGGCCGGCGGGACCTACCAGGAGAATCTCATGTCCACACGCAAAGTATCGACGCCCCGTCCACCGCTACCGCGGGATTTGGCGATTTATGAGCTGGTCGTTTATCAGGGGCTGACGCAGGAGGCGGTCGCCCAATCGTGGAAGCTGTCGCAGAGCATGGTCTCGAAGATCTGCTCGCGCGTGCGGAAGTATCGGGCGCTGGCCGTGTTGCCAGAGCAAGAGTTGTGGAGCAAGGCTGAAGGTGCGGACCTCGCGCGGCACGAGCTGATCGCGCAGAAGATTCACCTCCGCGAGCGGGCGATGAAGGGGGTCGCGTGGGGAGAGCAGGGGCAGACGACGACGAAGGAATTCGAGCGCGACGACAAGGGGCGGGTGCTCAAGGAGGTGAAGACCGTTTCGCCGCGCGGCGACATGCGGGCGATTCGGGAGGCGGATCGGCTCTGCGAGGGGATCGCCGAGCTGCGGGGAGTTTGCGTCAGGAGGGGGAGAGGGGGCGAGCGGGGGATGGGGAGAAAGGCGGACGAGGTCGCGGCTGTCGTCTCCCCCTCGTCGCCGACTGCGGAGCCGGGCGGTCATAAAAGTCATATTCCGTCGGCCGAGGAGTTCGCGATCATGCGGCTGAAAAGTGTGAGCGAAGGACGCGCAAGTCTTGCCGACGTCGAGAGTAGGAACTTTCACGCGAGCCAGAGCGACGGGTTCGTCTATCCGAGCTACTTCGAGAAGTGCGCCGAAAATATGAACGGCGTCCGCGTGGCCGACTGGGTTCGCGAGCATGTGCCGGAGGAGCGGCTGCCGCACGGCGAGGATCTCTGGCTGCCGGCGGAGAACAGCCTGGCGGACTTCGACGGGGCGGAGCGGGAGGTGATTGAGGTCGATACGAGCGAGCGATATTACAACCCGGGGCAGCCGGCGTGGCGGTTTGGGAGGAAGAGGGTAGAGGGTAGAGGGGAGGAGTCAGGGGGCAGGGGACAGGAGACAGGAAACAGAGGACAGATGACAGAGGACAGGAGCGAAGTGACTTCGTTCATCTCCCCCTCGCCCCCTCTCCCAGTCTCCCCCTCTCCTTTCACAGCGTGCGGTGCGACGCACGAGCGCGGCGCCAGCACCGCGGCAAAATGCGATCGAGTGGAATTAGTCGTTCCTCCGACGCGTCTGGAGCGTCTGCTCACCAGCGGGCGAGTGCGGAGTGGCGTCGCGCGGCGCGTGCTGGAGCGCGTGGTGCGGCAGCGGCGAGCGAAGTAACACGTAGGTTATGCTTCAGCATAACTTTCTTAGAAACACTTTAGGAGTGTTATGCTAAAGCATAACCTACGGCTCTGCGCCGACCACAGCCACCCCGTCGCCCAACGAGGGCACGCCCACGCAAGCGTGGGACGTGGCACCCAGAGACGTAGGGGCAGGACTCGTCCTGCCGTCGTGCGCTCATCCGGCAAAATAAATCCTGTCCTACGGAGCTTTTCAAGAACTACACGGTCAGCAGCGGCTGATGACTTTACTTGCGGGCCGAGATCAGGAACGTTGGGTGCATCGCCTCGAAGTGCAGGCGTTCGAGTTGGTCGTTGCCGCGGGCCAGGTTAATCATGAGGACCGAGGTATCGGCGGCTTTGGCGACGAGAACCTCGCGGACTTCGGCCAGGTTTTCGACGCTGCCGACGTTGGCGACGAGGCGGCCGCCGGGACGAAGCTGTGCAAAAGCGAGTTCGACGATGCGCTTCACCTGGCGGCCGGTGCCGCCGACGAACACTGCGTCAGGCGCGGGGAGTCCCGACCACGCTTCCGGCGCTTTACCCAGGATCGGCATCAGGTTCGTGACCGCAAACCGCTCGGCATTGCTGGCGATCAGGCCGTAGTCCTCCGGGTCCATTTCGATCGCATAGACTTGCCCGCCCGCGGCGATTTGTGCCGCTTCGATTGCCACCGAGCCGCTGCCGGCGCCGACATCCCAGACGGTGCTGGTCGGACCAATATCGAGGAGCGACAGCGCCACCGCCCGCACTTCCGCCGGAGTGAGCAGGCCGCGCTTCGGTTGCGACTGCAAGAAGGCCTCGTCCGGATTGCCGAACAGTTTGCGGCCGACCATCGTCACCGGCCGATCGGGAACGTCCGGCTTGCGGACGAGGATCAGCACGTTGAGCGGCGAGAAATCCTGCGTCGCGACTTCGGCCAGATTCCCCTGCGTCACGCATTCGTCAGGCGAGCCAAGATTCTCGCAGACGTAGGCGGTGAAGTAGTCGATCTTCCGGTCGAGCAGCGCCTGAGCGACGGCACGGGGCGGTGCGGCGTCGGTCGTGAACAAGCCGACCTTCGCCGCAGTGCGAGCCTTCTCGACGACGTACTCCAGCGGCTGAGCGGCGAGGTTCGTGAGGTAGGCGTCGTCCCAGCTTTCCTTGACGCGGGCAAACGCCAGCTGCATCGAGCTGACGTGGGGCTTCACCTCGAAGCGGTCCTTGCCGAGGCGGTCACAGAGAAAGCGGGCCGTGCCGTAGAAGAGCGGATCACCAGTTGCGAGCACGACGACGCGTTTGTTTCCGGCAGCATCAATGCGGCGGACGATCTCGCCCAGGTCGCCGCCGATCTCGACTTTCTCAGCCTTACCCGCAACCGCAGTCAACGATTGCTTGGCTCCGATCAGGATTTCCGCTTGTTCAACGACCTGCCGGGCCGCCGCGGTCAGCCCTTCCAGGCCGTCGTCGCCAATACCGATGATTTGGACCTTCGTTGCCAAGGGAGACCTCGTGAAGAGTGGGCAAATGGTCGCGAATCTGCATTACGGTTCGAACTACCCTCGCTTCTGCTTGAACTCCTGCATGAAACTCGCCAAGGCTTCGACGCCGGCGGTGGGCATCGCGTTGTAGATGCTGGCGCGGATGCCGCCGACGCTGCGATGCCCCTTCAGGCCGTCGAGGCCGCGGTCTTCGCCCTCTTTCACGAAATCCTTTTCGAGGGCTTCGCTCGGCAGGCGGAAGGTGACGTTCATCAGCGAACGAACGGCCGGCTGGGCATGGCCGCGGTAGAAGCCGCCGGAGCTGTCGATAGCGTCGTAGAGCAGGCGGGCTTTCTGCTGGTTGATTGCGTGCATGCGGGCGAGGCCGCCAATGTCGTCTTTCAGCCATTCGAGGACGAGCTTCATCAGGTAGATCGCAAAGGTGGGCGGCGTGTTGTACAGCGAGTCTTCTTTCACGTGGTGGCTGTAGTTCAGATAGCCAGGGAGCGAATCTTGCGATCGCTTGAGCAGGTCGTCGCGAATGATGACGGCGGTGACGCCCGCGGGGCCGGCGTTTTTCTGGGCACAGGCGTAGATCAAACCGTATTTGGCGATTGGCAGTGGACGGTGAAGGAAGTCGCTGGAGCAGTCGCAGACGAGTGGGACGTTGCCTACATCGGGTTCGGCGGCGAATTGCACGCCCTGAATCGTTTCGTTCGAGCAGATGTAAGCGTAAGGGGCATCGGCAGCGATCTTCAGTTCGCCGGCAGCGGGGAGGCGGTCGTAGTTCGTCGCCTTGCCGTCCCAGGCGATGTTCACTTTCCCTTCCCGCTTGGCTTCATCAACGGCCATCTTGCTCCACGATCCGCTGACGACATATTCGGCCGCGCCAGTCTGGCCGCGGAGCAGGTTCATCGGCACCATCGAGAACTGCAGCCGCGAGCCACCCTGCAGGAAGATGACCTGGTAGTTGTCGGGGATGGCGAGGAGTTCGCGGAGGAGGCTCTTGGCCGAGGCGAGAATGTCGAGAAAGCCCGGTGCCCGGTGGCTCATTTCCAGCACGCTCATGCCGTAGCCGGGAAGGCAGACGAGCTCGCGCTGGGCCTGCTGCAGCACGGGGAGCGGCAGGACGGCGGGGCCGGGGGAGAAGTTGAAGACGCGCTCGGTCAGGGTGGCGGACGACATCGGTTCGGCTCGGAAGTTGGGACGTGCCGCGGGATGCTGCTCGCGGCGTAAGTTCAGCCAGTGTATGCCTTAAGGGCAAATTGGGATAGGGAGGGCGAGCGTCGTGCCGGGCGGTTGGACGTATGTGAAGGAGAACTAAAGTGGGAATTGGTTCGTCGTATTGGGGAATGCTTGCGGCGGTCGCGGCGCGCGCCGACAATGACTGCCGCTTGAAGGGGCCGATTTTCGTCCGACCAAGGAGTCTTGCATGAACGCCATGGCTACGGTGACCACCGCACTGCTCATTTTCGCCTGGAACCCGATCGCTCCGGCCAACACACCGGTGCCGGAACGGCCGCCGGAGAAGCCCGAGTCCACTCGGGCGACTGCGCCGGTCGTGCTCAAGACGGAAGTGCTGAAAGGGGAGGAGAAGGCGGTCAGAGCGAAGATCGTGATTCCGAAGAAGTTCGTTCACGGCGACGCGGGACGAGCGATTATTCCGCCGGCCGGTGCGGCGCCGCTGCGGGGCGAGATCGTACCGGATAGCGGCGAGGGACTCGCGGGAATGCCGATGGTGACGGTCATTGCGGGCCTCGCTTTGTCGATGGCCGCCGTCAGCGCGGTGTTTGTCTTCCGCGGCAATCGCAGTACGAAAACCGCGGCCCTCGCGGTGCTGGCAGGAGCAGGCGTGCTCGGAGCGTTTGGCGTAGCGAATGCTGACTTGATTGTTCCTGGTCGCGAACGTCCGCGCGAGCCGGTGCTGATTGTGATCGAACTGACGGAGGAAGGAGACAGCGTGACGCTGACGCTGGCGAAGTAACGATCCCGGTTAAGTGGTGAAAGTCGCGATGGCAACCGTCCTGACGAACAATCCGGTTAGCGAACGCGCTGAGGCATTGCCGTCGGCCCGCTCGGCGTATTGGTTTGCTGCGGCGTGCGTCGTTTTGATCGTGGCGGCCTGTTCGCTGGCTGGCTGGGCGCCGCTCGGCTTTTCGATTGCGACGGTGTTTCTGTTTGCTGGTCCGCATAACTGGCTCGAAGCGCGCTACATGCTGACGCGGATGCCCGCTCGCTGGGGTCCGCTGACGGCGTACTTCACGCTCGGCATCGGCGGCGTGCTCGTGCTTTCGGCGAGCATCGCCGCGGTCCGCTGGATTCCCGATTGGCAAGCGTGGGATGCTCCTTCGTGGCGAAATGCTTACGCGATTTGGAACACGGCCCTGGTCGCCTGGATCGCAACGCTCGCCTTGCTTCGCAGCCGGCAAAACCCGCGGCGGAATTGGGCGTGGATTGTCCCTGCGGCATTCTTGCTGATCGCGGCGAACTGGCTGGAGCCGATCGCGTGGGCTCTGGTGCTCGTCTATGTGCATCCGCTCGTGGCGATGTGGTTTCTCGATCGGGAGATCGGTCGGTCACGGCCGGAGTGGCGTGCGGCCTATCGGGCGTCGCTCTTGCTTGTGCCGGTGTGTCTCGCGGCGCTCTGGTGGAACTTATGGAGTTCTCCGTCGCTCCCGGGCAACGACGTGCTGACAATGCAAATCACGCAGCATGCCGGCGGCGGGATTCTCGAAGGAATATCAACGCATCTGCTCGTTTCGACCCACACGTTCCTCGAAATGCTGCACTACGGCGTCTGGATCGTGGCGATCCCGCTCGTCAGTGTGCGGATGGCGCCGTGGAATCTGGCCAATGTGCCGCTCGCTCGCCGCTCGACCGGTTGGCGATGGGCGATTGGGGGCGCGGTTGCGACGGGTGTCGTTGTAATGCTCGCGCTGTGGGGCGGATTTCTCGCCGATTATCCGTTCACGCGAGACATTTACTTCACGGTAGCGATGCTGCACGTATTGGCCGAAGTGCCGTTCTTGCTGCGGCTGCTGTAGTGGGGGCGCGAGCGCGACACGTGAATACCGACCCCGCCGAACTTTGGCGATTCCTGCCGCTGGGCTACCTCGTCAGCGTCGTGATGGAAACGCCGGTGCTGGTCGTCGGTCTGTCGCGGTGGCATCCGCTCAGTCGCAGGCTGTTCGCCGGCGTTTGGCTGACGGCCTGCACGTATCCAATCGTCGTGCTCGTTCTGCCGCAACTGGTTTGGCGACCGCTGGGCGAAACGTCTGGCTACTGGCCCTATGTGGCCGTGGCCGAGGTCTTTGCTCCGGCAGCGGAGTGCCTGCTGTTTTGGCTGGCGTTTGGACGGGTTGGTCAGAACGTTCCGCAACCAGAGAGAGACAAAAGCACGCGACTCGACCTCGTCAGCGACTTCGCCACCATCATTGCCGCGAACCTGTTTTCGTTCATCGGCGGCTGGTGGTTGTTTAAATGGCTTGGATGATTGAGAGAATCGTTCGACAAGAAACACCACCGGCCGGCAGCGCTCGCGCACTACCGGCCGGTTGAGTTTGATTGATTATCCGGCAAGCCAACCGGCTCGCTGGAATGTTCTCTTGCGACTAACAGGGACTAGTAGCGACGTCCG
>CAYLLN010000017.1:0-102931 GCA_964384375.1 uncultured Pirellulaceae bacterium | reverse complement strand
AGGGCTTCGTCAGGTAGTCGTTCATCCCCGCCTGCCGGGCAGCAACTATCCATTCGGCGGCTTGTGCGGCGCGGGCGTGGCGCTCAAGCTCGCGTGGGCCATCTGTCAGCGAGCCAGCCAGGCGAAACGCGTCACCGAGCCGCTGCGGAACTTTCTCCTGTCGGCCGTCGGACTCGCCGCAATCGGCACGGTCGCCGATATCGTTCCTCTACTCGACGAAAACCGCATTCTCGTCCGCCACGGCCTGTACAGCCTCAAGGCGCTGCCGCCGCTCGGTCTCGCGGCCCTTCTGCAAGTTGCGAAGCTGCACGAGAAGCCGGCACTGGGGAGCGAAGACATTGCTTTCACCATCGGTCCGCGGCTCAATGCAGCTGGGCGTTTCGGCCAGGCGCAGCTCGGCGTGGAACTGCTCACCACCGATTCGCCGCAGCGGGCCCAGCAACTGGCCGAATACATTCACGAGCTCAACAGCAGCCGCGACAGTCTGGAGCGAAGCATTCAGCTTGCTGCGACGAAACAGATCAAGGAGCAATTCGATCCCGAGGGGGACTCGGCCTTGGTGCTCGCCGGTCACGGCTGGCACGCCGGCGTGATCGGGCTCGTCGCCGGCAAGCTGGCCGAGAAGTATCACCGGCCGGTCGTGCTCATCGCCCTCGATCAACTAGGCATCAAGCCGGGCATCGGCTCGGCTCGTTCGCCCAACGGGCTGAACCTGCACTCGGCTCTGGCCACGTGCAGCGAACACTTGCTCGGCTTCGGCGGACACGCCGCAGCAGCCGGTCTCAAGATCGACGAATCGCGGATCGACACGTTCCGCCAGGCGTTCTGCGACGCGGCCGAGAGCGAAACGCCCGCCGGCAGCCGCGTCGGAGAAGTCCGCATCGATGCCGAAGGTCCGCTCGCACAGCTCACGCCACAGATCGTCCAGCAAATTGAGTCGCTCGCCCCCTTCGGCTGCGGCAATCCTCGCCCGGTCCTCTGTGCGACTGGCATCCGCCTCGCCGAACCGCCGAAGAAGATGGGCGCGAGCGAACGACACCTCTCGCTCAAACTCGTGCAGTACCGCACGACGATGCGTGCCGTCGCCTTCGGACAAGCGGAATGGGCCGACGAACTTGCCGCGACCAATGCCCCGCTCGACATCGCCTTCAAGCCGACGATCAACGAGTACCGCGGCCGGCACACCGTCGAAGCCCATCTCGTCGATTGGCGCATCTCGGAAGCAGCCGCGTAAGGTAGGCGTCCTGCCTTCCGAAGCCGCGACCAGTGGTCGTGTTACCAGGCGAGCGGGAGGCGTCAGCCTCCCGATTATTTCCGCCGTGTGACCACCCGCCATTCATACTTTTCGTGATCTTCCGCTCGCTGGTCCTACGATGCAATCCGTCGTATCGCATTACCAAGTAGCCACTTACGACAATTCATATGGCCCCACCTTCCGAGGGATGCGATTATGAATCGTATGAACAGCCGGCCCTCAACCGCACGCAAGCCGCCGCATCGGCGACCCTGCCCAAAGCATCACCGAGAATGACTTTCCAAATTGTCAATGAACTTACGGATTCCCAGCCCGCTCGCGCGCGACTGCCGTGTAACATTATAGACGCACTACTGGACAGAAATATTGCACCCATCTGGCAAGTTGTTACAATTGTCCATGAGGACAAAGTCTTTTCGTTGCCGAACCGGACCTCGAGGAAATGCTTCTTCAGCAATCGCGTGGACAGTCAAACCGAGTCGCTGGAAGCGTGGTACGGCAAACGCGGCACATAACCAACCGTTAAATCCGACCTCGGAGGCGTTACCCGTTTTCTCTACTTCCACCTGAACCTCCCCAGCAGGTAAGCGTTGGCGTTTTGCCTGCAAAGTCGATGGTTTGAACAATGACCAAGCACCAATGAACGAACCTACGTGCTTGAGCCCGGCGGGAGTGGCTGTGGCTGCGACAGCCGACCACAACTTTTTTGCCTTCGCGGCTGCTGCTCGCCGACCTATTCCAATCGCCGCCTCGGTAGTAGTCTGAAAGTTTGCCTTCCCGGTTGCCACTGCGAATCCAGCCATCGACAACTCCGAGGAGAATCCGAGACGCACCAGAACCGCAGCCGCGGACGGTGATTCAATGCGCTGCGCCGCCTTTGAGATTGTCTGGCTCGTGCTGCTCATCTTTCTGTTCGTCGGCTCACCGCCCCCCGATGCGGGCGAGTCGCACTATCTGGTCAAGGCGAAGCACTACTGGGATCCCACTTGGTGTGCTGGTGATCTGTTCGTCGAATCACGCGATGCCCACCTCACGTACTACTGGACGTTCGGCTGGCTGACGCGGTTCTTCTCGCTCGAAGCGAGTGCCTGGATCGGGCGACTGGTGACCTGGACCTTACTCGCCGTTGGCTGGCGGCGACTGTCGTGGGCGATTGTGCCGCGGCCCCTCTGGTCGCTCTTGGGGGCCGGGCTGCTCATTTTGTTCTCGCGGAATCTGAACCTGGCCCGAGAATTAGCGATTGGCGGCTTTGAAGCGAAGACGGTCGCGTATGCCTTCGTGTTTCTGGCTTTGGAAGGGGTCGCTCGGGGCCGCTGGCGGACTGCACTCCTCTGGACGGGAGTGGCCGGTGCGTTTCACGTGCTGGTTGGCGGGTGGATGGCGATTGCGCTCGGACTGGCGTGGCTATTGACGGGACGCAACCGCCCGAATTTGCTTCACTTGCTTCCCGCAGCAATCGCTGGACTCGTCCTGGCAATGCCGGCACTCGTTCCCACCATCTCACTGATGGGAGGCGTCGATCCGCAAACTTCAAGGGAAGCGGCACGCATTTATGTCTTCGACCGGCTGCCGCACCATTTGGTGTTTCATTCATTCGGCACGTGGTATTACGCCCGCCACGCATTGCTGATCGCGGTGTGGGCCGGTCTGGCATGGACGCTTCGCCGCGATGAGCGCCTGTGGCGCGTGCAGCTCGTCATTGTTGGCACGCTGCTGATTGCCGCGGCGGGAATCGCGATCGACCTAGCCCCGCTGATGGTGGGACAAACCCGCGGCTGGAGTACGCTCGACTATCAGTGGACCGTCGCGCCATGGCTGAGGCTGTATTGGTTTCGGCTGGAGGATGCGCTGCTGTCGGCGGCGGCGGCACTGAGCTGTTGCACGGGGATCAGCCAGTTGCAGTTGTCCGAAGATAGGAAATCATCGGCCAGCTCACGCTGGCCGCTCGCCGGCAACGCGCTACTCATCGCCGCGATGTTGCTCACCGGTGCGAACCTCGCCGATGTGTGTTACTGGCGGGCGAAAGTCCGCGTGCCGACTTCCGTCATCCAGCAGCGGCCGACGGCGGACTCGCGTCCGCATTGGTGGCTCGACGAGCCGCGGCCGATCAGCCGCATGTTCCGTCCGTTGCCCGGCAGCGACAAATTGCTCACCGCCGAGGAGTGGCTCGGCCATTGGCGCGACTGCTGCCGCTGGATCGAGCGGAATACGCCGGCGGACGCGAAGTTCCTCACGCCCCGCCGCCAGCAGACGTTCAAATGGTATGCCGGCCGGCCGGAAGTTGCCAGTTGGAAAGACATTCCGCAAGACGCGGCGAGCATCGTCGCCTGGCGGCAGACGCTGGCCGAACTGTATCCGCCGACGGAGGACCATTGGGAGCAGGATCTAGCCGCGTTCAGCGATGCCGAGCTGGTCGCACTGGCCCGCAAGCACGATTGCCAATACATCGTGATTGACCGGACCCGTTCTTCGCGCAGGATTGGCCTGCCGAGCGTCTATCCGCTATTCCGCGAAGAGAACCCAGCGTTTGAGGTGTTTCGCGTGCCGGATGTTCCACATGACGCTGGCGAGCGGGAGGCATCAGCCTCCCGATGATCCTCAATAAGCATCTCGTCATCATCGGCCAGCTCACGCTGGCCGCTCGCCAATCCCCATGATTGCTTTCGACGAATACTCGCCGCCCGAGCTGGCTGCCGCACTGAAGCAGGCGCTGGCGCGCGGAATCCCCGGTCGATCGGCCTCGCGTGCGATGGCCCCCGATATGGCCTATGGCCGGCATCATGGTCCGGTTCCCGCAGATGCTCGCAAGGCGGCGGTGCTGATCGTTGTCGAGCCGACGGCGCAAGGCTGGTCGCTTCCTGCGATCGTGCGACCGGCCACGATGAAAGCTCATGCTGGCCAGATTTCCCTTCCCGGCGGCATGGTCGAGAGCGGCGAAACGGCAATCGAAACGGCACTGCGCGAGTTTCAGGAAGAACTCGGCGCTAATCCGGCAGCACTTCAAGTCCTGGGCACGCTCGCCCCGATCTTTGTTTTCATCAGCAATTTTGTCGTGTCGCCGGTCGTCGCCATCAGCCCGCGATCGTTCACTCTAAGGCCCAGCGCCGACGAAGTCGCCGAAGTGCTTCCGGTCCCGCTGGCGAGCCTTGTCGATCCGGCCTGCCGATCCAGCCTCATCATTCGCCGCGGTGAGCTTGCGTTTCGAGCGCCTTGCTTCGAGATCGCTGGACGCCAAATCTGGGGCGCAACGAGCCTGATTCTGGCCGAGTTTGCCGAGTTGCTATGTTGCTCGTAGCCTCCGCCTACTGCATTTGGCACAGCTTTCTTATATTGACCTTTCGCGGTGAACCTCACCCTAGGCTACAGCGTCTTACGACCGCCTTGGCTCGATCCCCAACTCGGAATTGCCTGCATGGTCCGCATTGCCATCCTCGGCGCCACCGGCTACACGGCTTTGGAGTCGATCAAGCTCCTCTTGCGCCATCCGCACGCTCAGATCACGCTGCTGACCAGCCGGCAGGAGGGGCGACCGAGCATCGCGTCGATTCATCCGTCGTTAACCGGACGGCTCGAACTGTGCCTGGAGGATGTCGGTCCCGAGGTTGTCGCCCAGCGAGCCGATTGTGCCTTCCTGTGCCTGCCACATGCGGCATCGGCGGAGGCGGCGAAGGAACTGCTGGCCCGCGGCGTCCGCGTCATCGACTTCTCAGCCGACTATCGCCTGAACGATCCCGTCAGCTATCGCCAGTGGTACGAACACGACCATCCCGATGCCGAGCGACTCGGCAAAACACCCTATGGGCTGCCCGAACTGTTCCGCTCGCAGATTCCTCAAGCGCAGCTGGTTGCCAATCCGGGCTGCTATCCCACGTCGGCCATTTTGCCGCTGGCCCCGTTGCTCAAAGCGGGCCTCAGCGAGCCGACCGACATTATCGTCGATAGCAAGAGTGGCGTGTCCGGCGCGGGGCGGACGCCGAAGCTCAATACGCACTTTCCCGAATGTAACGAGAGCATCTCGGCCTACGGCGTCGGCAAGCACCGCCATCAGCCGGAAATCGAGCAAATCCTCGGCCGGGTGACGGGCCAGACGGTGGAAGTAATCTTCACACCGCACCTCGTCCCAATGGACCGCGGCATACTGACGGTCACGTACTCCAAGCCCACGCGAAAGCTCACTGAAGCGGACGTGCTCGCCTGCCTGCGCGAAGCGTATGCCGGCGAGCCCTTTGTCCGCGTCGTCAATCACCTGCCAGGGACGAAGGATACGGCCCACACAAACTTCGTCGATATCACGGCCCGCATCGTCCGCGGCCGAGTTCTCACGATCAGCGCCGAAGACAACATGATCAAGGGTGCGGCAGGCGCGGCGGTGCAGAATTTCAACTTGATGTACGGGTTTGCCGAGACGACGGCACTGCTGTAAGTCGCCGCTGGCGAGGGGTATCGCGCGGCTCTGGCTCCATCATGGAACGGAGCGACAGGAGGATTTGCTTGACGGGACAGGCGACAGCGATTCTCATGGCGACTGCCTTGGGAAATCCGTCATGTCGCTTGCCAAACGTCAAACTCCGATCGACGTGCGCTTGCCGAGCTACGGCGTCTATCTATTCGAGAGCCACCATGCTCCTGGCTTTCGGATGACGCCGGAGACGCACGAGTTTCTGGAATTGTTCTTTGTGCTTGGCGGGAGCGGTCGCTTTTGGATCGATGGTCGTTCTCACCCCTGTGGTCCGTCCAGTCTGGTCGTCGTCCCTCCGGGCGCCAGGCATACGATCGAAGATCATCCATCGAGCCCGCTGGCTCTCTATGCCGTTTGTGTCGATCGGCTTGTCATTCGCCATGAGCCGGACCTCTTCATGCACCTTCCAGTCGGCGCGGTTCGCGTTGGCAGCTCCCTGGCCGACCAATCGCGCGCGATTTTCCGGCAGCTCTTGTTTGAACAAACTCACCCGCAGCCGTTTGGTCCACTGGTCATCACAGGCCTCTGCCAACAGTTGCTGGCGGCTCTCGGCCGGTTTCACGCATCCGCAGTTTCCAACTCTGCTGACGCCGACGAGCAAGCGACCGTCAAGGTCCGCCTCGCAGCCGTTGAACGGTACGTAGCAGAATTGTCATCCCGTTTTTTTGAGCGCACGAGTTTGGATGCAGCCGCTATATCGCTGGGGATGAGTCGCCGTCGGTTCACAACGCTATTCTGGCAGGTCACAGGGCAAACCTGGGGGGAATATCTGGCGCAGCTGCGGATCGAGTATGCGTGCAAACTGTTAAGCGAGACTAGCCGCAGCATTGTGGCGATCGCCTTTGAGTGTGGTTACGAGGATCTCTCCAGCTTCTATCGAGCGTTCAAGCGTCAAACGGGACGCTCGCCGGGGGACTGGCGCGATCGACAGGCAAGCCGCTCCCGTTCGGCAAAACGCGAAGATGAGACTGCGGCAGACAGAATTGCCCGATCCGCCAACAGAATTGCCCAAAACGCCAAGAAACGTGGGGGTGGAGTGATCTAGGATAATTTGTGGTGGATTCGCCGTTTTACACTTACAATTGGCTAGTCCAGCACTTTTCTTATTCCTCGTTCTAAGGGATCGCACATGCTTCTCTCCCAGCGGGTTCGTGATCGCGCGCGAGGTTTTACGCTCGTCGAACTCCTCGTGGTCATTGCTATTATTGGCGTCCTGGTGGCGTTGTTATTGCCGGCCGTGCAGGCAGCTCGCGAAGCAGCCCGGCGTTCGAGCTGCAACAACAATCTCCGCCAGCAGGCGTTGGGGTTGCACAACTACGAATCGACCTATGGCACTTTTCCCGCCCGCCAATCGGGCACCGGTCGCGTGGACACGGGCTTTCACCGTTTGGCCCTGGCAGGCTGGGTTCCACTCTTGCCATTTTGCGAACAAAAGCCGCTGTATGAACAGGTTAACACGATCGTCGTCGAGCCGTGGGCGAACAACGTGTGGACCACTGCGCTGGTTCCATACCTCAACTGCCCAAGCGACGAAGGAAGGGTCGATCCAGGCAATGCTGGACGTACTCGCGGGATCACCAGCTATGCATTTTGCACCGGAGACGACTATTCCGCGTCGCACATCATGCCCGACGAGCGGAATAATGCCACGCTGGCCGCTCAGATGCTGCCGATACGCCATCGCGGCGTCTTCGGTCGCCACGACTACACACGCCTGGCAGAGATTATCGATGGAACGAGCAATACGATCGCAATCGGCGAGCGTAGCCGGGCCGGAAAGTTGAACGACAAAGGGGCCGCGGCTGTGGACGTGACCGGCAATATGACGACGTATGTCCCGCTGAGTTGCAGGGCTCTCATGCAGGGTCGCACGTACATTCCGACGGCAACCATCTTTAACAGCGACACATTTCCCGGCTTTCGCTGGGCGGCGGGCAATACGTTCTTTGCCGGGATGACGACGATCCTGCC
Organism: uncultured Pirellulaceae bacterium; assembly: GCA_964384375.1. GTDB lineage: Bacteria > Planctomycetota > Planctomycetia > Pirellulales > Pirellulaceae > CAYLLN01. Next base: position 95,246 of record CAYLLN010000017.1, on the reverse strand, counting down.
GCCGAATTCGGCTGTCTGTATCGTGGGGAACTCGGGGGCGATTTCGGCTCACTGGTGGCCGGGAATCTGGTCGGCTACGAGCGACCATCCGGGCGGAGTCAACGTAGCCATGTGCGATGCCAGCGTCCGATTTATTCCCGACACGATCAACACGGGCAATCTGAGCGTGGTCGCACCGCCGGCCAACTCGACCGCACCTAGTCCCTACGGAGTTTGGGGAGCCATGGGAACGAAGGCCGGTTCCGAGAGCTTGCAACCGAATTGACAGGTTTCCAGTTCGCAGTGTAAGCACAGATGCGCGGATGATCGGCATTCGCGCGATGGGGCGATCGACTTGGGGGAGGAGACGACATTGGACGCACGCTGGATTTGCAGCATCAGTCTTTCGGTAATTTGTATGGCAGCGGGCTGCGGCCCCGATACGAGCCATCTGCCAGCCACGGTGCCCGCGAAGGGGATCGTGTTGTTCGACGGCAAACCCCTGGATGGCGCGCAGGTTATCCTGGTGCCAGCGGACGGATCGAGCACTGGGGCGTACGGCTCGACGGACGCGCAAGGGAAGTTTTCGCTGCGGGCGTTTGAAGAGAAAGACGGCGCCGTGCCAGGAAAGTATAAAGCACAGGTCAGCAAAACCATCATGACCAAGCTGGAGGGGGTTGCCGATCTCGATGGCGGCGACCCGGTCCGCTACGACATGGCGGTTCCCGCCAAGTACACAGGGGCTGAGACGTCAGGCTTACAATTAGAGATCCCCAGTGCTGGCGCAGAGGATCTGAAGCTTGAATTGCAATCGAAATAAGCGACCCGCGAGGATCAGGCAGCGGCTTTACATTTAAACACCGACCGACTAACGCGGCGATCTCCCAGCAATCCGCGAATCGTGTCGGTCAGGTTCAGCGCTTCCTGATTGCCAAAGTCGCCGGCGGCGATGCCTGGCCCGCTGAGCCACGCAAAGCCGTGGTCGGTGTGTCCGCCCGTGCGGCGATACGGGAAGGGACCAATGGTTCCGAGCCGCGGGTGCTCGATGCCATCGATCTCGGGATTCCAGCCGATGACGAGGTCCGCGTCGGCCCCTTCCAAACTAAGCGGATCCCCCGTGCGCCGCCGTTCGATCTGCTGTACGACCGGCCGGCCGGTGCGGATATCCCGGCACTCGGCGAGCAACGCTTCGACCCAGTCGCACGTGGCGGCATAGTCGCGCGGATCGACGAGCCCGTACTGCTCTCGCCCTTGCAGGTTGATCCGGACGCGGCCGTCGTAGAACACCGGTATGGCAAAGGCCCGCATCCGCGGCCAGTGCTGGCGATACCAACTCGTCACCTGCCATTCCAGCGAATACCGCGGCTCAGCGATTTGTTCGGGGGGGACGGCGACTTCGGGCTTGATCGGAACCGACAGCTCATGCACCGGCAGCCGCCTGGGCCCTATTCGTAGCTGCCGTTTCAGACGATGCCAGCCGCGAGAAAGCGAACCTCGCCCGAAGCGTTCGCGCATGTAGTCGCTCCATTTCTCATCGCTTGCGGGGGTGATCGCCGGCGAACCGCTCCGTTTCCAACCCGCAGCACTGGGCGAAGCGATCAGCGGCTTGCCGAACGAGGCGCGGTACAACAGCTCCGGCAAAATCGCCATCGACGGGATGTCGTAGTCGTTGGTCTCCATGCCGTGAACGCTGGTCACCAGCACGCGTGTTCCTTGGGGAAGCGAGGCGATGATGCCGGCAACAGCCCGATCGACTTCTTCATAAATCTCGATGAGCCGCTGGCGAGCCAAAGGAGCGGTGGGAACGCGCGACAGCGGATGACCTTCGGCTACACCGTGCCAGAAGATCTCGCCGGCACTGTGGGCCTCGGAGAGGACGGTGATCAGCAGGTTCCAATTGGGGAATTGCTGCTGGAGCCAGGCAATGATCTCGACCCGCCGCCGCGAGCCGACGACGAGCGCGCCCGCGAGTGTGTCGATTGCTTGTGCGTCCCACCACGGACAGGTAAAGTCGTTGTGGAACGCGGGATGCACTCCGAACTTCGCGTCGATTTCGGTAAGCAGACCGGCCGGCCGCGAAGCTCGTGGATAACCCGCGTCGTGCCCGCCCCAGACGATCTGCGCTCCAGGCACGTCGTACCAGAGCGACATGTACGGCACGTCAATCGCGAGCATATTGACGCCGGGAAGGTCGGCATAGAATGGCGTCTTCTTCCGCGCGCCAAGTTGCCAACTTCGGTATTCCTTCGTGTCGAAGAGGTTGGCGCTGGGAAAGTCGGCCGTGCCGGTAAGGAGCGTTTCCCAAACGCGGCCGGAGCGCCAGGTGGCCTCGCTATGCAGATCGCATCGGGCACTGGAGGCCCGCAGGCGTGCTAGCGTCGGCAGCCGCCCCGCGGCGATGAGCTGCTCGGCAAACTGCGGCTCGACGGCATCCAATCCGATCACGGCCAGGCGTTGCATGGCGGTCCTCCTTGCTGGACCGCCAATTTAGACCGGGCCACCATAAGCGGCCAACGCCAATGCCAGAACCCGAAGCTACTTCTCCAGACTCTTTAAGAAGTCTCCAAAATCGTCGTCGCTTTCCCCTTTGGGATCGGGCTTTTCGTCGAGATCCCAGGAGGCGAAGTTGACGGTTTTGTTGTCCTTGTCGGCGGAAGGCGCGGCAGCGTCGGTGGTCGGCTTAGCGGGCGCTGCGGCCGGTTTGGCGGGAGCGGGTTTGCCGGGACTGGGAGTGGCTTTTCCCTTGACCGGTTCGGTCTTCGCGAGTTGTGCCTTCTCGGCTGCCGAAATGGCGCCGACCTTGGGTTCGGTCTTCGGTCCCCCCTTCGGCTCGCGGACCGTCGCCGTGGCGGATACGCGGGCCCCTTCATCGACCGGTGTCAGCGGTTCGTCGAAGTTGAAATCGACTTCCGCCGGTTCCTCGGGCGCGGCGACCGCGGCAGCCTTGCCACCAACTGGCGTCGTGCCGGCGGAACGAAGGGGACTATTCGGATCGGTGTCGCGGGACTTCCCCTTGGCGGCCGCGCCCCCCGTGGCGGGAGGACCGCTCTTTTCCGGAGTCTCATAGACTGCGCGAAAGGTCACCGCGCCGACGGTGAGCAGCTCGCCCGAGGGCAAGGCTGAGTCGCTGATCCGTTCGTTGTTGATGAACGTGCCATTGAGCGAGCCGAGATCCCGGACCATCAGCCGGCCGTCGGTTTCGTACAGTTCGCAGTGCTGCCGGCTCACCAGCGGATGCGGCAGCATGATCGTCGCCCCGCGGCCGCGGCCGATCGTCGAAGGAAGCCGCAGTTTGATCTCGGCCTGTTTGACCTCGCCGCCAACCACGACGAGTCTCGCATTAAGTGCCATCGCTCGCTCCGGCCCAAAGGCCACCAACCGTGGTGCCGCCAGTCAGTAATTGCCGTCAGGTACGTGTTCGGGGAGAGGGCGACTGCTGTCGCCGCAAAGCCTGTGCCGCGACGACTGCGTGCATGCAGCGAAGCGGCAGTCCTGTCGCAAGTTTCGGGGCGAGATAAAGGATACGGATAATATCAGTCAGTTTAACTTCGCAGGCGGGGGAGGACAATGGTCGCTCCGATGCCGCTGGATTGTCGCTAGGTCGCGAAGCGGACCGCAGCGCGGCTACTTGAATTCCTGCTCGCTGCTGGGAAACGTGCCGTTTTGCACCTCGTCGCGGTATTTGGTTGCCGCCGAGGTGATGACACTCCTCAGGTCGGCATACTGCTTGACGAAGCGTGGTACATAACCGCTCGTCAATCCGAGCAGATCGCTCGACACCAGCACCTGCCCGTCGCATTGGTTTCCCGCCCCGATGCCGATGGTCGGAATTTTCAATTCGCCGGTAATTTCTGCCGCGATGGCCGAGGGAATGCACTCGAGCACGATCGCAAACGCTCCTGCCGACTGTGCCGCAAGCGCATCGGCATGCAGTCGCTGGGCATCGCGTTGGACGCGATAACCGCCCATCTGGTGGACACTTTGCGGCCGCAGTCCAACGTGGGCCATGACGGGGATGCCTGCCGCGACGAGGCCGGAAATCACGTCGGCCTGATCGGCCCCCCCTTCGAGCTTCACGGCCTGGCAGCGGGTTTCCTTGAGGATTCTTCCCGCATTTTCGATCGCCTTGTGAACGCCCAGGTGGTACGTCGGAAACGGCAGATCGACGACGACCAGCGCGTGCTCGACGGCCCGGCCGACCATCTCGGCGTGATAGATCATCTCGTCGAGCGTGACCGGGAGCGTCGTCTCGTGCCCCTGAATCACCATCGACATGCTGTCGCCGACGAGAATTGCCTCGATGCCTGCTGCGTCGAGCAGAGCCGCCATCGGATAGTCGTATGCCGTCAGCATGGCAATCTTGTGCCCGGCCACTTTCATGGCGACGAATTCGGGGACGGTGATACGACCGGGACGTTTTGGCATGGCCTGGCTCAAGTTCGCTAAGCTAAAGTGTTCCCTTGCATTGTGACCCGCCGCGTCAGCGGCGACAACCAAGTAGTAGGCACACTCCGTGTGCCGTCCAATTCACGGCACAGGGACTGTGCCTACTACAATGCTCCGCCACGCTCCAAAGCCCCAGCCCGTGTCGCTCGCCAGCGCCCCCGCGCGCTTCTGGCGATCGAGCACGCTGTGGCTGGGCCTGGCAGGTAGCTTGCTGCTCTGGTTCTCATTTCCGCCGGCGAATCTTTGGCCGCTGGCGTGGATCGCGCCGCTGCCGTGGCTCTGGCTCGTGATGCGGCCCGAGCTATCCGGAAAGCGACCGTATATCGCCCTGTGGCTGGCGGGGCTCGTCCATTGGCTCCTCATGCTGCAAGGGATTCGCTTGGCCCATCCAGCTCTCTATGCCGGCTGGTCCACGCTCTCGGCATATCTGGCGGTCTATCTGCCCGTTTTTGTCGGCCTGTCGCGCGTGGCGGTCTGGCGGCTGAAGGTTCCACTCGTCATTGCCGCGCCGGTGGTTTGGGTTGGACTCGAACTTTTGCGAGGGCATCTTGTCACGGGCTTTTCACTGGGACTGCTCGCCCACACGCAGATCGAGTGGCCGATGTTGCTGCAGATTTCAGATATCTTTGGGGCATATGCGGTAAGTTTCGTGATGATGACGGTGACCGCGGCACTGATGTCGCTCGCAAGTGCTTTCCTGGCGAGCGGGAGGCGTGAGCCTCAAGGTGAGACAGCCCAATTGAAGCGTCCTACGTATCGCGCGATCGCATCCGTCAGCTACTCCCTTGTCATACTTTGCGCCACGCTATTTTTCGGTTACTGGCGACTGAATCAGCCGCCGCTCGACCCCGATGCTCCCACGCTGCGCGTTGCTTTGATCCAAGGCTCGCGCGATACTCAGCTTGAAAGCGATCCCGAACGAGCCGGCTTGTATTTCCGTGACACGTTTTCGCAGTACCAGTCGCTCGTCGATCATGCGCGCCGCGACAACACGCGGCTAGACTTGGTCATCTGGCCTGAGTCGATGTTCGTCATCCCGGAAGTGCTACGTGCGGATGGATTGCATCGCGATGACGTTCGTCAGGATATCGCCGCCGAACTCTTTGCCGACGTCCTCGCCGGTGAAGCGGCGCGCGCCAATACACTCGCCGATGGGACACGGCAGGCAACGCCCGTAATGCTGCTCGTCGGCGGCAATTCGTGGGTGATCGGCCCAGGCGATGAGCAGCGGAGCTACAACGCCGCGATTCTGGCCGATCCGGGGGGGAGCGTCGTCGGCCGCTATTACAAGGAACATGCCGTCATGTTCGGCGAATACATCCCCTTCGCCGACGTTTTCCCGTTCATTTATAACTTTGTGCCGATCTCCGGCATGGCGGTCGGGGACGGGCCGCGAGCCTTTCGCGTCGGTTCATTCACGCTTGCACCAAGCATCTGCTTCGAGAGCACGGTCCCGCACCTCATTCGCCGTCACGTCGTCGAGTTGACCCGGCAAGGGACGCCGCCGGACGTGCTAGTGAACGTGACGAACGACGGCTGGTTCTTCGGCTCGTCGATCCTGGACCATCATTTTCGCTGTGCTGTGTTTCGGGCGATCGAGAACCGTCGGCCGATGATCGTCGCCGCGAACACCGGTTTCTCTACTTGGATCGATGGGAACGGCCGGATTCGCTCCGTTGGGCCGCGCCACGCTCCGGCAGTTCTCATGGCCGACGTGCAGGCGGACGGCCGCACGCCCCTCTATCACAAGCTTGGCGATTGGCCGGCGAGCTTGTGTGCTCTGGCGTGCCTTCTCTTGGCCGCAATCGGCAGCCGGAAGGTCGCCGCACGTTAGCGGCTAACAACCGTGCCCCAACATGCGGGTACAATGACGGAATGCACGTTCACGCCGTCGATCAGCCGCAAGTTCCGTCGCTCACCGTGCCAGATCGTTTTCGCACCGAGATCGTCTTTTTCATGACGCCGCCGGGCGAGCGCGGCGCGCCGGCAACGCTGCCGGATGGGGACTACTGGATCGACCTCGACGAAGCCCGTGTTTGGCTGGACGAATTCGTCGTTCGGATCGTGTCGCCGCTCGATGCCCAGTCGCAGGCGGAGATTGAACTAACCGAATATCATGAAGCGTTCTTGCAGTGGCTCTTAGTCCACGGCGTGCAGCATGTGCGACTCATGTAGGTCCGGCTTGCCGAGCCGGACCTGGCTAGAGACGAGATCCCGCCCGGCAGGCGGGATCTACTGCCGGATCGAGCTGATCCACAGAAACGGCTTGTCGGCCTCATCGACCCGGACTTCGTATTTCAGGTTCGCCTGAAAGAGGACGCGGTCGAGAGCCTTGGCATAGAACGTGTTCGTCTTAGGAAGTTCGACCTTTTTCGTCGCGAGGTCCACATCGAGCCGAGCCAGGGCGTTGTAGTCGATGACCATTGGCGCTTTGACGCGACCGCCGATAGCCGCAAGGGTTTCGCTGAGCGACGTGTCGCTCACTTCGACATTGAGGAACTTGAACAGCTCGGGTAGCGCCGTACCGGGATTCTCTTTGCTCGGCCAGCCGACCGGCCAGTGCTCCGCGGCGGCTTTGCTGCTGGCGATTCGCAGCCGCAATGTCTGACCGCTCTTTTCCGGCACAAGCACGAGGCCGAGCGGTCGCAGGATCGCGGCCAGCGCTGTTCCCGCGGTAAGCCCCTGCAATTCATCGGCGACCTTCTCTTCGGTCGCGAGCGCCCGCTGGCTGGCCGTGTCGGAAGTGAACGAGAGCGAGAGCGAATCGGCGATCTCCTTGGCAGCCTCACGCGGGAGGCGGCCCTTCGTCGCCGACTTCACTTTGACCGCGAGGGCCTCGTGGACCTTGACCAGGTCGGTTGGCAAGAGGCCAAACGCCACCGGCTTTACGGTCACGGCTTCTTCGCCACCCGCCTTCAGCTTGGCAAACCATTGGGCGAGCTTCCCCTTGTCGCTGAGCGTAAAGCGGGCCTTCGGCAAGATCAGCTTGCCGTCAGCGGTCAGAATGCCGACGACGCGAATGCTCCGCGACGCTTCCGTGCCCGATTCGTGAATCGCCGGTTCATCGGCCGGTTTCGCGCCGCGAATGCGGACGTTGGCAAAGCCGATTTCGCCGAGCATCTCGGACCAGTCGCGAGCGCCGGTGATCGGAAAGCCCGGCTCGGTGCAAACTTCAATCTCGATCCGCGGCTCGGCAGCAGTGGCGTTTGTCAACGGCGCGGCAAGAGCGGCGGCGAATAGTGCGATGGCGATGGGTTTCATGCAATGGCTCCGCGGCTGGCACCACGATTATACGCCGTAGGTCATCAGATACCTGACTGCCGGGGTTGGCTGTCGCCAACACCCAGCCACCCGGACAGTGACCGATCTACCCCGCAAACTCCGCCCGTCTTCCTCAGTTCGCCGCAGTCCCCAGGCCGCGCAACATGCTCATTGTGCCGGGTTTAGCGGATATTCTCTCCATGCCGGTCGTCCCGCTGGCCGATAGTTTCAGGGAGCGGCCGCAGCGACTCCGCAAATCGCTGCCGCGCATCGCCCGTGCCATCACTGCCCGTCATCGGGCCAGGAAACTTGCCCGCATGCGGGTTTGAATCAAGGGGGACAGCAATGATTCGTCGTCTGGTTTTGGCGCTCGGCCTGGCCCTGGCCGCCTATGTCGCCTTTGGATCGTCGGATGCTCAGGCCCAGGAGCGAGCGTACAGCCGCGTCTGGGGCGGGCAATACGGCCGGACCGACTGGGAGCGGTTCTACCATTATCCCTACGTCTGGTATCCGCAAAACTTCTGGGGCAACGAGTACTATCGCTCCAGCGAAGACCTCTATTTCCGCTATCCGCCGGAAATGCGCGTGCCGGTGTACAACAAGCAGTGGCACAACTACTACCCGGAAGGGCGCCGCTACCACCAGGGACACCACTTCATCCTGGACGTGTTTTAGTCGAACGCCTCAGCGTTCAAAGGCGAACGACCGCCGCCAGTTCATCGCTGGCGGCTTCGTCGGCGTCTTCCAGGCTCACGGCAAAGCCGCGCTGCACCACGCGGCTTTCGAGCGCTTCGTGCCGGCGCAGCTCGCCGACGACAAGCCGCAACTCCAGCTCGATCGCCTGCACCTGGCACTCGGTCGGGCACGACGCCGTTTGGCAGCGAGCGACCAGATCGTCGAGCCGCTCGATCAGTTCCTCGTGCTCGGCCATGAGCCGCCGAACCTCCGGTGCGATCGCCGGGCAGCGAGCAACCGCTTCTTCCAGGCAGCCGCCGCGGTCTTCCTCGCCAAAGTGCTGTGCCAGCTCGCACCGAATGGCGGCCAGGCCAGCCGTCAGTCGCGGCAGCCACTCTTCGGTATCCGCGTCGAATGGCAGCGCCAAACTCATCGCCCGTCGCAGCAACTGATCGAGTCGGCGGTGCTCAGCAATCAAGTGATCGACATAGACAAACTTCTCGTCGCGATCGTTCATGGCCCAACTCCCTTGGGCTAGCGAGCAGCAGAAACTCTGTGAGCTAACGATACTTCTATTGTCATCCAACAGGGCGACAACTGCAATTCCCGGCACTGGTATCGTCGCCTCCAGGCAAGGTGGCTATTTGCAGAGTCTGACATGCAAGCCGGCAGCCGCTGTGGTACAACTCCGGCATGGACTTTGAGCAGCGACTAAAGGCGGCGGTCGAGCGGGGGCAGCGGCGGGGAGATGTCGCCGCTCAGGATGCCGCCGCGCGGGCGATGAGCGAGGAGGATTTTCGCCGGCTGCATTCGCAAGTGCGGCTGGCGCTGTCGGACCACATCGAGTCGTGCGTGAAGAAGCTGCCGAACTTCTTTCCCGGCTTTCAGTACGAGACGATGTACGGCGACCGGGGCTGGGGCGGAGCATGCTCGCGGGAAGACCTGCGATTCACGCGCGGGGCGCGGTCCACCGAATACAGCCGGCTCGAAGTGACCGTGCGGCCGTATAGCTCGCTGCACGTGCTCGATCTCGCGGCCAAGGGAACGATTCGCAACAAGGAAGTTTTCAATCGCAACTTCTACGAACCGCTTTCCGAAGCGGACGAAGAGAAGTTCCGCCAGCTCGTCGATGCGTGGGTGCTGGAGTATGCGGAGCTGTACGCGGCGCGGGAAGGGTGAGCCGCTTTACCGATCCCTCTCATACGCCTGTTTGAGCCAGCGCTTCACCTGCAGGTCGATGTCGGCCAGCGAAGTGATCGCCACGCGGTGCGTGATCCGGTTCTTTTTGGCAAGGCCGCCGGTGTCGAGCAACCGGTTCGTGAAGGGCTCGTCTTCGAGCGCGAAACCGAGATCGATCCGCTTGTTGGTCCCGGGCTTGATCTCCGCAAAAACATGCCGGCGGTAGAGCGGCACGATCGTTTGGCAGGGGCAGATGCGCACGTCGTCGCCAAGTTGCTGAGCCAGTCGGACGAGCTCGTCGTGCAGCGGCCGCAGGACCGACCGCACGCCCGCATACATGTTCTCGACATAGACCGGGCACGCAGCGAGGTAAGACTTGGGATTGTCGTCCGCCATGCCGAGCGGGTGACCGAGGGCCTTCTCGGTCAGCCACCACGCCGAGTTCGTTCCGAGCTTGTGCTTGGCTTTGAGCCAGGCCCGGCAGTCCTTGGGATTCTTGGGACCACGAACCTGAATGTGAGCGATCCACTGCTCCAGCGTGCAGCCAGTCTTGTCCTGAAGCTCGGCGATCCACTTTTGCATCCGCGCGATGCCGGGATGAACGCTGTAGATCGAAACGGGAGCAACAATCGTCGGCCGGCGTGCAGCCGTTACCTTGGCGACAACGCGCTTCTTCGGACGTGGCCGCGCGGCGACGGCAGTGGCCGTGGAACCTTTGGACTTGCTTTTCGACATGGCGGGAGGGGCGAAGGCCGGAGGGAAAGAGGGATGGCCCCCCGATTGTTGCACGCGACGGCGGCAATCTCAAACTCGCGAGGAAAAATTAGCCAAACAGAAACCATCAGCTTCTATTGATTTGTCTGCGAGGGGGGAGCGATAATCGCAACTGGCGGCGGGAATGGGGCTTAGCTCCTCGTTTTCCCGCTGCCGCGATTGTTCGCCTGCCGAAAAATGGCCCTACCCGGCGTAACGCCGCGGCCCATCCGGGTCATAGTGAATCGAAACCTACCTGACGCAAAGCCTGCCAGTCGTTTGCCCACCCTTCAGGAGCCTGCCCATGCTCGACATTAACCTTGGCATGAAGTCACGTTACTGCGATGGCGTTTCGCGGCGGAGCATGCTCAAGCTCGGAGCTTGCACGCTCGGCGGCCTGACGCTGGCTCAGCTTTTTCGGGCCGAAGCGGCCGCCGGTGTCGGCTCGTCGCACAAGGCAGTCATCAACATTCACCTGGGGGGCGGGCCGAGCCACCAGGACATGTTCGACCTGAAGCCGGACGCTCCCCGCGAGTTCCGCGGCGAGTTCAATCCGATCAAGACGAACGTTCCCGGCATCGACATCTGCGAGCACATGCCGTTGCTCGCGCAAATGGCCGACAAGTACGCGGTCATTCGCTCGCTCGTCGGCATGTTCGACGACCACAGCAACTTCCACACGCAGACGGGCTTTGGCCGGAACGACCTGCGAAACATCGGCGGCCGGCCGAGCATCGGCAGCGTTGCCAGCCGCCTGCTGGGACCGACGGGCAGCGGGGCGCCAGCCTATATCGCCTACAACGAGGGGCACGAGGGGTTCCTCGGCCCGGTCTATAAGCCCTATCGCCCGCAGGGGGGCGATCTGCGGTTGGTCGGCGGCATGGACGAGAATCGTCTTAGCAACCGCACAAACCTGCTTACGTCGCTCGACAAAATTCGCCGCGACACCGACGCCTCTGGCAAGATGAACGCTCTGGATTCGTTCACGCAGCGGGCTGTCGGCGTGGTGACGAGTGGCAAAGTGGCCGATGCGCTCGATCTGGAAAAAGAGGACAAAGAGGTTCGCGAGCGCTATGGCCGCGACGACGGCCGCATGTTCCTCACCGCTCGCCGGCTGGTGGAGGCCGGCGTCCGCGTCGTCACGTTTGACTGGGGCGGCTGGGACACGCACGGCGACAACTTCAATCACCTCCGCCGCCAATTACCGCAACTCGACAAGGCGATGAGCGCCCTCTTGCAGGATCTGTCCGACCGCGGCCTAGAGAAGGACGTGACGGTGGTGATGTGGGGCGAATTTGGCCGCACGCCACGAGTGAACAGCGGTGCGGGACGCGATCACTGGTCGCGAGTGGCAATGGGCTTCCTCGCGGGCGGCGGTATGCGGCTCGGCCAGGCAATCGGCACCTCCACCGCCAATGCGGAAGAGGCCAAGGACCGCCCGGTCGAACTTCGCGAGGTGTTCGCCACTCTCTATCACAACCTGGGCATCAATGTCGAAACGGCCCAACTCATCGACCCCGCCGGCCGACCACAGTACCTGACCGAGCACTTCCGGCCGATGAAGGAATTGGTGTAGAGCCGGCCTTATCGGACTCCAAGGCTGTTGGTGACTTTCTCTTCGTTTCCACCGCCCAGGCTGCGATAAGCCTGGCGCGAGGGTTTGTCTTCACGTGTATCCGCGGATGCCACGAGGCTGACCTACTACCGGTAGTAGGTCGTCGCAACCCGACCTACAAGATGTAGTAGGTCTGACTTATCCCCACTTTGCTGCTTCTGATTTTATTGCCGAGATGAGTGCGGAAAGTGCCACAGACTGCCGCAAGACTTGCGTTTTTGTGACGCTTTGACTTGCGGCCAGCCAACTTACGCGACCTCCGAGGTTCGCGACCCGCAAGGCTAGAATTCAGACAACATCATTACCGTGGTTACCGGGAAAGGCCGTTTTCGGCGATTTTGGAAACCTGAAACAGGCCAGCGCCGCAGACCGTTTGTCGTAAGTGGTGAAGGAGGCGAGACTTGCGGCGACTCAGTTTTCGCCCGGATGCGGCGCAGGTTACCGCGAAATGAGAAACCGTGGTAACCATACCTAACTGGTTGCGTGGCCTGGGTTTCGAACGTGAAATAGGCCAGGAAGGGTCGGAATCAGTGGTAACCTGCCATCAACGACGCGGGAGTTGAAGCTCATTCGCGTCCCCCGCGACGAGTATGGCCGCGAGTGGAAGCTCGATCCCGCCGAGGTCGATGAGCTCGCTGGCGAGCGGATGATTCATCGCTCTGCGGCAGCAAGGCTGAAAAAGCCGCAGCGGTCCGAGCCGTAAGGTGACGAGCCAGGGTGCCTGTGGTCGTCGCAGCCGTCCACGGGATTGCGGCCTCCATTGGCCAGGGGTCGCTGCGCGATCCACAACCACGTGATTGTTCGACGCCGACGAAAGGTCATTTCATGCATACTTCGCGATCATGGAAAGTCGCTATGTCGAGTTCGCCGGTATCGGCGGTAAAACAAATTCGATTGGAATGCTCTTATTCCGTTCCAATGTGCCAACGATATGCTCCAGCGCCAAGCGACATTCTTTAAGCGAAACATCCAAAGGTAAAGTTTTGTCGCTTTCGAATACCTGCGACGTGTTTTCCCAATCTTCGATGAAGTCTGAAAAGCCGTGGCAATCGACAAATCGGGACTCGCACGCCAGATGAAACTCTTGCCCCACGATAACCCAGAACTCGTCAACAATTGTGGGGCGTTTTCGTACGATCCAAGCCAAGTCGTATAGATCCTTTACTCGACGAGCGACTCCAGTCGATTCTCCAATTTTTCGACAGTATGCTGGTAAACTCGTAAGAAACGCTCGTAGCTTTTCGCCAGCGATTCTCTCCAGGCTAATTGCACTAACCTCATGTCCGTCTATTTCAAGTGGCGCAACCGAATTCGATGACATTTTTTCTGGTGCAGCGATATCAATTCTCAGCGGAGCCAGCAACGGGCTACTTGCCGATCGCAGATCCCGAACATCGAGGTCTAACCAATAGATGTCCCAACCTCGTGGATGTGGCCCACTCTTGCGTCGCGGCGAGATTTCTGACTTCTTTAATTCGTACCTGACGATGCTCTGCGATTCAAAGTAGTTTACAACTGTGCGGTGTATCACTTCACGCAGCTCTTGGCGACTATCTTCGCTTGCTGCAATATTCGCATTCGCAGCAATCGAAGCTAGATTCGCATCGATGTCGAAAGATGCTCGGAGGTTTTCACCCAGTCTACGTCGCAATACGCGGGCGCCTTTGTAGATTAGGCGGTTTGACAATTCAGGGGTCGAAGCAAGTGCTCGGAACACATCATCGAGCACTTCCGACCCCCATCGGTCCGTTGCCATTGGGGAACTAGTTGCGTCCATAGACTAGCCAAGGTTCGATGAGGACATGGAACTGCATGCCGGGAAATAACTGCTGATACATAGTTGGGTTGGTTGGATCCAGTTTACTAAGCGTGTCAGCAAGCGTACGTTTCAACTCCGCTCCAGGCACATGCTTGAACTGGTCAAGCATGTACCCGACGCGTTGTGCAATCGGCAAGTAATCCATCTTTTGTATGTTCTTCGCCAGTTTTTCCTCATTGATACGGGCTAAGCCATGTTCCCACGCCTCCATCACGACTGCCTGTCCACCGCAGCTGATCGGCCGGTGTAGCGTGTCCAAGAGCGATTGTTCGATCGTTGTGATGCGGACAACTGACGTCTCTCCTAGAAATCGCATTTGCACGCCGGGGATCAATCGCGATTGTCGTGACGTTTTGTAATAGGGAGTGCTGGCGTATGTAAATATCCGCGTTCCGAGTGGATCGACGACTCGCGTTCGATTTACCTTGAAGTATGGTTCCGGGGTCGTATCGTACTCTGGGAGTATTGGCGTCGCAGTTTCTGCTTCTACTGGAATTGCAATATGATGGTGTGGCGCAACCTGCGTAGTTAATCCATGAAATGCTAACGAGGTGAAATAGCAAATAATGCCGTCTGCATTGAATGCCTGAAGTAGCTCTAGAGGACTTGGCTTTGTTGGTGTTTTCGAGAGAACGTCCAGCCTGTAGAAAGTTGTGCGACGCATCAACTTTTCGGCCCGACCTTCGACCACTATAGGCGACAAGATCCCTATCTCTTGGAGCCACTGGACCGTTCGCTTTTTAGTTTCCCAGGGCTGAAAGCCAGCCTTGAAAACCTCGTTCAGCAGGCGATACAGCGTGTGCTCAGAAAGGCACCGCGGGTTAAGTGCCGTGGTCGGCTCTGCTGACAAGTGCTTTGCGAGACAAGCGATAAATGCGTCTCGTGTGCCATCGGGAGCTGAGGTGGCCATGTTTCCGCCACTGTGTGATACGCTTTTGCAAGCAAAAGCGTATCACACAGTGGCGGCTTTGTCAACAAAGAATTGAAAAAGTCGCTCAAGTTGCTTCAAGGACTACTCCGATATGCTTTGCAAGCAAAGCATATCGGAGTAGTCCTTGAAAGTCAAGGCGATAATTGCTCTGCCGACGCGAGGAGTTCACAAAGCATTTCTATGAAACAACTTGCGTCAATTCCACAGGGCTTCAAAAAGTAGCCTATTCGACTGATCCACAACCTACCTAAGCCTCGGCCACCCGTTTCGCCAGTGCTGCTTCGCGGTCCTTTTGGCGGCGGCGGATGTTGTCGAGATCGTCTTTCGGCGCGGCGTTGATCAGCTCGCGAGTGTATTGCTGCTTCGGCAGCTTGTAGATCGTTTCGGACGGACCGAACTCGACGATTTTGCCCCCCTGCATCACGGCCATCATGTCGGCCATGAACTTGACCACCGACAGGTCGTGGCTGATGAAGATGTACGTGAGACCGCGCTGCTCTTGCAGCCGCTTGAGCAGGTTGAGGACCTGGGCCTGCACGGAGACGTCGAGAGCGGAGACCGATTCGTCGCAGATGATGAACTCCGGCTCGACCGCCAGAGCCCGGGCGATGCAGATGCGTTGCCGCTGGCCGCCGGAGAACTCGTGCGGGTAGCGACGGAGGTGGACCGCTTGCAGGCCGACTTCCTCGAGCAGGGCCACGGCCCGGTCGCGGCGGTCGGACGCGGATGTGCCGAGCTTCTGGATGACCATCGGCTCGGTCAGGGCCGACTCGATCGTCATCCGCGGGTTCATGCTGCCGTAGGGGTCTTGAAAGATGATTTGCAGCTTGCGGCGCATCCGGCGAAGCTCGCTGCCGCCGAGCTTTGCCAAGTCGATCCCCTCGTACACCACGCGGCCGGCATCGGGCTCGATCAGGCGGAGGATGGCCCGGCCGGCAGTCGTCTTGCCGCAACCCGACTCGCCGACGAGGCCGAGCGTTTGGCCGCGAAAGACATCGAAGCTGATCCCATCGACCGCCTTCACGTGGCCGACGGTGCGGAGGAACACTCCCTTGCGAATCGGAAAATGGACCTTCAAATCGCGAACCGAAAGGAGCGGCGCTTGCCCCTCGGGGACGGTCGTCGTGTCCGACGCGTGCTTCCCTTCCTCCCACGGATGCGACATGGCGGCCAGTTCGCTCCGTGGGTGCAAGAGGCGGCCGCGGCCGGTCGTCGTCAGCTGGGTCAGGCGCTCGGGCGTGATCGTCTTCTCGATGATCTTCGGCGGATCGACCGAGCGATCGACCTCCATGAAGTCGGCGACCGTCGGCAGGATCTTGTACTGCGTGCCGAGGCGCGGCTTGCAGGCGAGAAGGCCTTTGGTGTATGGGTGCTTTGGCCGCTCGAAGATGCCCTGCACTTTGCCGTACTCGACGACTTTACCCTGGAACATGACGGCGACGTCGTCGGCGATTTCGGCGATGACGCCCAGGTCGTGCGTGATGAACAGGACGCTCATGCCGCGGGTGTCGCGGAGGCGGCGAAGGATTTCGAGGATTTGGGCCTGGATGGTGACGTCGAGGGCGGTGGTCGGCTCGTCCGCGATGAGGAGCTTGGGGTTGCACGAGAGGGCCATCGCGATCATCACGCGCTGCTTCTGGCCGCCGGACATCTGGTGCGGGTACGAGTCGATCCGCGTTTCGGGGTCGGGGATGCCGACCTCGCGGAAGAGGTCGATCGTTTTCGCCCGGGCCTCGGCCTTGCTCACGCGCTGGTGCAGCATGATCGCTTCCATCACCTGCCAGCCGACCGTGAACACGGGGTTCAGCGAGGTCATCGGCTCCTGGAAGATCATGCTGATCTCTTTGCCGCGGATTTCGCGCATCTGCGGTTCGGGGAGGCGGACGAGATCGCGCCCCAGGAGCGAGATCGTTCCTTTGACGATGCGGCCGTTGCCCGAGAGGAGCCGCATGACCGAAAACGACGTAACGCTTTTACCCGACCCGGATTCTCCGACGATGCCGAGCGTCTTTCCCTCTTCGACGGAGAGGGAGACATCGTCGACCGCCTTCACTTCACCGTCGTCGGTGTGGAAGTAAGTGGCGAGGTTCTGGATGTCGAGGAGGGCGGGCATGCAGCCAGAGGGTAGAGGGTAGAGGCGGGAAGTCGGAGATCGGAGGTCAGAAGTCGGTGAGCTACTTGGTCCCTTCGCGAAGGCGTGGGTCGGTAGCTTCTTGCAGGCCTTCGCCGATCAGGTTGTAGGCGAGGACGGTCGAGAAGATCGCGAGGCCAGGAAAGACGATGAGCCACCACATGGTTTCGAAATTTTCACGGCCGCGGTTGAGGAGGCTGCCCCAACTGGGCGTGTCGGGTGGCGAGCCGAGGCCCAGCAGACTCAGGCCACTTTCGGTGAGAATCGCCCCGGCAATGCCGAAGGTGATCGGCACGAGGACCGGAGCCATGGCGTTGGGCAGGATGTGTCGGAACAGGATGCGCGGGACGCTGGCGCCGAGCGCGCGGGCGGCGGTGACATACTCGAGCGTGCGGAGCTTCATGAACTCGGCTCGTGTCAGACGGCAGATGCTGGTCCAGCCGGTGAGGCCGAGGACGAGCATGATTTGCCAGATGCTCGGTTTGTCGATGACGGCGAGCAGGGCGATGATGAGGATCAGCACCGGAATCGACATGATGAATTCGGTCAACCGGCTGATGAGGATATCAACCCAGCCGCCGACATAGCCGGCGATGGCGCCGAGCGTGATGCCGATGGCCGCAGCGATGCCCACGGTGACAAAGCCGATGAGCATGGCGATTTTGGTGCCGTGGACGATGACTGCGAGGACATCAACGCGGCTGGCGTTGGTGACGCCCATCCAGTGATAGGAGTTGGGCGGGCCGTCGTCGATTTCCTTTGCCGGCTCAGCAGATGCGGCTGCGTCGGGACCGAAGGGATCTCCGAAGCTCGCCTCGCCGGACATCGGTTCGCCGAAACTGGGTTCTGCCGACATCGGTTCGCCAAAGCCGGGTTCCGCAGACATCGGTTCACCAAAGCCAGGCTCGGCAGGCGGATCGACAGGTTTGGCCTTGTTTGGACCGGCATTGGCAGGAGCGGTCTTGGGAGGACGCAGGCCATCGACCTCGTCCTTGCCGACGCGGCGTTCGGGGTCTTGGTAGATGAGCGGATAAACGGCCCAGCTGTTCGGATCTTTTTCCTGCAACGACTTGTAGAACGGGTTGCGGAACTTGTCCCGGCGGAAGATCGGGTTTTCCAGCCGCGGATGCAGGTAGCCGAGGCTGGGGAAGTAGATGTGCCCTTTGTACTTACAGATGATCGGCTTGGTGCCGACGATCGCTGGCGCGCTGATCGCGATGATGCCAAGGAAGAGCACATAGCCCAGTGCGATCATTGCGACGGGCTTTTTGCGAAAACGCCGCCAGGCATCGCCCCAAAAACCAGGGGCCGAGCGCGCCTTCCCCTTGGGTGCGGCAGCGGTCGGCGTTGGTCCGGGAGCGAGACTCATGAAATGGCGGGACTCACTAGCGATAAGCGACGCGGGGATCGACGAAGGCGTACAGGATGTCGGCCAGCAGTTGCCCGGCGAGCGTGAGCGTGGTGAACATGAGCGTCAGGCCCATGATTTCGTCGTAGTCGCGATTGCCGACCGACTGAAAGAACAATTGACCCATTCCCGGCCAGCCGAAAATCCCTTCGAGGATGACCGCGCCGCTGAGGAGCGCCGGCAGCGAGAGACCCAGGAGCGTGACGAACGGAATGAGCGTATTGCGGAAGGCGTGGACGACGAGCATTCGCCAATAGCCGGCCCCTTTGGCCCGCGCGGTGCGAACGTAGTCCTGCCGCAGAGCCTCTTCCATATTGGCTTTGATGAAGCGGCTGTCGTAGGCGAGGCCGCCGTAGGTGAGACAGGCGAGCGGCAGGATGAGGTGGCGGCCAAGGTCGATCAGCTTGCCGAACGGGGACATTTCGGAGTAGTTGCTGCTGATCATCCCCTGCAGCGGCAACTCCCACATGGTGCCGCGGAGCTTTTGATAGAAAATCGTGAGCAGCATGAGGGCGGCCACGAAGCTCGGCAGCGAATAGAGCATGTACATGCCGAGGCTGATCGCCCGCTCGTCGAACTTGCCGCTCCGGCCGGAGAAGTAGAGGCCGAGCGGGACCGACAGCACATAGGCGAGGAAGAGCGACGTGCCGGAGAGCAGCAGCGTGGGACCGATCCGTTTTCCG
This sequence comes from uncultured Pirellulaceae bacterium, assembly GCA_964384375.1. Classification (GTDB taxonomy): domain Bacteria; phylum Planctomycetota; class Planctomycetia; order Pirellulales; family Pirellulaceae; genus CAYLLN01. Next base: position 76,366 of record CAYLLN010000017.1, on the reverse strand, counting down.
ATACTACGAGCGACAGGCTCCTTCTGAAACATCGAGAATCCGAGGTTCCAATCCCAAAACACTTTTTTCATCCATTTCGCGTATCCAATTGGCCAAGGCGAATCGAGGCCGTAGGTCCGTTCGAGTCGCTGTTGCTCTTCCTTGCTGATTTGTTTGCTGGGGTCGGACTCGGCCATGTTGATCGTCAGCGGCGTTCCCGGCATGTTGCGAATGAGCGCATAGACGGCGAACGTGACCAAGAGCAGCGTCAGCGCCGCGAGCAACAGCCGGCGAATCAGATAACTAACCATGTCGGGCGGCGCGCCTGCTCCTGGGCCGATGGACGTCGAACGTCAAACTATTGCATAGCCGGCTTCCATAAGCTGCCGCTGCCGGGGCTGTAGTGATACGGTCCGCGGGGGCTGAACATATATCCGCGCATCTGCTTGTTGAATCCGTAATAAGCGTTCTGATAGAAGAGCCACGTATAAGGCTGGTCTTCGGCAATCAGCGTGTGGATTTTCTGATAGATGGCCCGCCGCTTCTCCTTGTCAAATTCTTTGCGGCCGGCCTCGAACAAGCGATCGACTTCGGGGTTCGAGTAAAAGCCGTAGTTGCGGTCCTTGTCGGTTCCCCAAATGTTCTCGCTGGTGTCCGGATCGGTTCCTGTTCCCCAACCGCCGAAGGCGGCTTCGAAGCTGTGCTCGAGCAGCTTTTGCTGCAGCACGGCAAAATCGAGTGGCCGGACGGTCAATTCGATGCCGACTTCCTTCAGGTTCTGCTTTAGCAGGTTGCAGATGTCGATGCGGTCCTGCCGGTTGGCGACGAGGATGCCGAAATCGAACTTGATCTTCTTGCCATCGACCGTCTTGTCGCGAATGCCGTCGCCGTCGGTGTCCTTCCAGCCGGAAGCATCGAGCAGTTCCTCGGCCTTTTCGAGGTCGCGCTTGATGTAGGCGGACTGCTTCGGCGGCGCCCACGGCGAAGCGGGGTGGAAGATCCCATTGGCCGGTGGATCGAGGCTGTACCGCAACTTGCGGAGCATCTCTTCATGGTCGAAGGCGTAGGTCATCGCCCAGCGGGTCCGCGGGTCGGCGAACATCGGGTTCTTGCAGTTCCAGAGGAAGTGGAAGCTGACCCACTCGGTGTCATAGACCTTGGTGCAGTTCTTATAGAAGTCTTCGTCGGTCGTTTGCGTCCGCCATTGCTGCGGCGTAAGAATCAGGTCGTCGATATCTCCCCCTTTGAGCGCCAGGAACGCGACGCCGGGCTCTTGGATGACCTTGAAGCGGATCGTTTTGAAGTATGGCTTGTCGCGGACCTGCTTCCCCTTGTGCATGTAATAGGCTTCGCGACGCGTCAGGACGATCTCGTTGCCGATCGTGCGACTGGTGAACTCATAAGGGCCGCCTGAAATCGGCGCTTTCTCATACTTGATGTGATGGGCACTGGTAGCGAGCGACGTGTCCTCGGCCCACGAGTTCTCGTAGATGTGCTTCGGAATGACGGCGAAATTGAGATTCCAGTCGTTCGTTGCCAGCGATTCCTTATGGAAGAACACGACCGTGCGATCGTCGTAGGCTTTGACGTATTTCAGCTTGTCAGTGCCGCTCCGCATGGCGGGGACGGGAACCGACTCGGTCATGATCAGTTTGAAACTGAATTCGACATCGTGGGCGGTGATCGGCGTGCCATCGGACCAAACGAGATCGTCGCGAAGGACGACTTTGTCATAGAGATGGTCGGAACTCGACTGCCACGAGGTGACGGCATCGCTGGAGGCAAACGGATTGAAAAGCCAGTCGAACGAAAACAGGCCAAAGCCGGTGAGACCGTTAACATCGGCTTCGGAGACGGAGCTAAACAGGAGCGGGTTGGTGCTCTTGACGTCGAAATTGATGTGCCGCTTCCATTCGCCATCCCAGTTCACATCGGCGTCTTTGGCGGGCAGGCGGCCTAGAACGCTGAGGATGGCCCGGTTGATCTGGGGCGACGTGTTGCGGGCAGCCAAGGCCTGAGCGAGCGTGCCGACGGGCTTCTCCTTGGCTTGTTTTTCGCGGAGGAGCTTCATCGAGTCCAGAACAGGGCGGTCTTCCCACTTGGCCGTCTTGTTCAGTTCCTCAAGCGTGGGCGGGTCGAACGGCTGAACCAAGTCGCCGAGTTTGGTCGATTGAGCGGAGGCGATGCCGGCGGATGCCAGCACGAAGGCAACCATCAAAATCCGCGAGTGGGTCATCGGCTTTGGTCCTGAGCGGAATGGCGGCGAGGCGGAAAGCTGAGCTGAAACACGGACTTTTGGCAATCTAGCCCTTTCGTCCCCGCGTCGCAACATGCGTTCGGGATTGCACTTGGTTCGATTTCTACGCAGCCGGGGGCGAGACGGTTTCGCGAACGCTTGCACTTGCGGCGGGCCGGCGATTTGCCGTACCATCCGCGGCCCGATTCGCTCTACCCGGCTCGCGATGTCGTCCTTCGCGGTGGAATATGCGGAAGCACCCCTTCGTGCAACTCCTGTGGCTCGCTTGTGCGATGGTCGCATTTTCGGCCGGGGGGTGCGCGTCGAGCGGCTGGATGGCAAGCATCAGCGACGACGAGTTGCCGGTGGAGCATGTGCCGACGCCGTATCCGACGGCGGTGGCACAATCGCCGGAGGGGGACTCTGGCGAGGGCGCGGAGGAGCCTGATTTACCGCGACCCACGCGGAATACACAACCTTCGGAAAAAGCTGCTACGAAGCCGAAGCCCCAGACCATTCCGATCAAAACGCCGCTGCAGCCGCCGATGGCATTCGTGCCATCGCCGCTGCGGATGAATCGAGCGCCAGACCCGATTCCGGTCGAGGTTCCCGCGGGAAAAGTGCAAGCTTCCGCGAAAGCGAACCCAGCACAGCCCGCGGCCTCCAACGCACCGGCGAACGATGAACAAGCTGCGGCACCATCGCCGGCAGTGCAAGCAGCGGTTGCGCAAGCAGAGCCTGTGTCAGCAGCATCGCCCACGCTAGCCCCCGTTGTTTCGGCAGCTGAGGTCGTGGCAGCGCGGCCGCCGGTGGAATCGCCGCTGGTGGTGGCTGCATTTCCAGCGGCAGCCGGCTCGGCAGGAGCCTCGCCCTCCCAAATCACTGGGTCGCCCGCATTCGGCTCGGCGGGAGCCTCGCCCTCCCAAGCCTTGCCTCCCGTTCAGTCGTCCGAAGAACGCTGGCACGCGATCATGAGCCAGCGGGACGTGCTCATTGCCATGTTGGAAGAGGACATCCGGCAGCGGAAAGCGTCGGGTTCGCCCGATCCGCAGCTTGGCCGACTGGAGCAAGAGTTGCGGCTTCTGTATGCCGGGGCGGAGCGGGTCGATGACGCGGCAAAGGCGGTGGAATCGCTGAGCGAGGCAGAGCGGGAAGCGTACAAAAACCTGATGTTTGCGGTGAGCACGTGGCTGACAACCGAAGAAGCCCGCCGCGCACCGCTGCGAAATGCCCGCGTTTTGCGGTCGCTTCGCGAGGCAAGCACCGAGCTTTCGGCAGCCAGCAAGCTCGATCTGCGGAACCTGGCGTTTTGCGAGGAAGTGCAGAGCTTTGGCTGGGTCAAGGAGTTCGTGCGGAACGAGTTTCAGCCCAAGCAGCAGGTGATTTTGTACGTCGAGGTCGATAACTTCGCTGCCGTCGAGAAGAGCCCGCAGTCGTTCGAAACGGAATTGCAGGGGCACTATTCGATCTTCGACGGCCGCGGCAACATCGTGGCCGAGCGGAAGCTGCCGCTCGATCGCGAAGTATGCCGCAACTACCGGCGAGACTACTTCCTGGCCTATCCGATCTATATGCCCGATGGCATCGGGCCAGGGCGGTATCGGCTGGAGTTGACGATCGAGGATCTGAAGGCCACAGGTGAGTATCAGGGGCGGAAGTTTGGCGAGGGGATGATCGAGTTTTCGATTCGCGGGTAAGATGTGGGAATTGCCCACGTACAAGTCCGGCCGGGCCGGCCGGACATACTCCGCACGAGTGATCGCCGAATGCCCAACGAACTTCCCTGGTACAAGGATGGCCTCCGCTTTACGTGTACGCAGTGCGGTGATTGCTGCAGCGGGGCGCCGGGGCATGTCTGGGTGACGAACGACGAGATCGCGGCGATCGCGGAAGAGGTTGATCAGGACGCGGCAGCCTTCGAGGAGCAATTCGTCCGCAAAGTTGGCGCCCGCAAGTGCTTGCGCGAGCGCGACGGCGGCGACTGCGTGCTGCTCGATGCCCAGACTCGCAAATGCACGGTCTATGAATCACGGCCCCGGCAGTGCCGGACCTGGCCATTCTGGGACTCGAACCTGAAAACCCCCGAGGATTGGAAGCACACCTGCGAGGTATGCCCCGGCAGCGGGAAGGGGAAGCTGTACCAGCTCAGCGAGATTGAGGATCAGCGGAAGGTGGTGAAGGTGTAGTTGTGGAAAGGGCGGTGCGGTGAAAACTCGCGAAAGCGGTATGCCCGAGGAGGCCGCCTGGGAGACCTTCTTCGACCCGCCGGGCGTGCTCGCACGGTTGATGCCGGAGGTAGTGCAAGGCAATGCGGTCGAGTTCGGCTGCGGCTACGGAACATTTACGATTCCGGCTGCGAAACGGACGCAGGGGCTGCTCTACGCCCTCGACATCGAGCCGGAAATGGTCGAGTTGACCAGGCAGAAAGCGGGGGAAGCGAGAGCGGCCAATGTTCGGGCCGCAGTGAGGGATTTCGTCGCGAACGGAACAGGCCTTGCGGATGGCAGCGTGGAATATGCCATGCTCTTCAACCTGCTTCATGCTGAGCGCCCTGAAGTGCTGTTGGACGAGGCTTTGCGGGTGCTTGCGCCGGGCGGAACGCTTGGGATCATGCACTGGAATTACGACCCGGCCACGCCGCGCGGTCCCAGCATCGAAATTCGCCCTCGGCCGGAGCAGTGTCGAGACTGGGCAATGGAAGCTGGGTTCCAATTGGTCGAGCTCGGAGTTATAGACCTGCCTCCGTATCACTACGGAATGGTGCTACGCAAGCCGGTTGGACTGCCAGACAGCCAGCGATGACCGTCTATGGAGCGATTTTTCATGTCGCTGCTCACACTCAGACAATTGGTGGACAAGTCCTGCCTTACGATTCAGGCCCTCCCCGAATGAGCGGTTTCCTCGTCCCAGCACTTACAATCTAGGCAAAGATTGACGATTCTCTGGAGTTTTCTGATTGTGCCGCCGATGTATGGTGCAGCACGAAGAACTCGGTTTTCAAGCGCGCCCACCGCGCGCGGCGGAATCGACCTTAGTGCATGGCAGCAAATGACTTAGCGACTCCTATCGGCTAAAAGGCCGAATGATTCGCACCTAAGGTGTTTGCTGGATTCGACTTAAATGCCGTGTTGTGGGCCGAGTGCCGTGCGAATGTACTCACTTGGCCGCTACGCAAGAATTGGACTTACGTCGAAGCAAACGAGCGACGAGCTTGACTCTAGTCGTTATGGCATCTACACTTGGAGCGAATCGCCGGAACCTTGCGGCGATTTCCCGTGGTGCGGGTGGCCACCGAGCCGGAGGAGAGCACAGTCGTGACTAAGAAAGAGATCGTCAAAACGATTTCCGAGGAGATTGGGCTGACCCAATTGAAGACCAAGGAGATCGTGCAGAAGACGTTTGATGCGATTGTTGAGGCCCTGGTGGAGGAGCGACGGATCGAGCTGAGGAACTTTGGCGTGTTCGAGGTGAAGGTGCGAGCGGCCCGGAAGGCCCGCAACCCACGCACTGGCGAACGGGTCGATGTCCCTGAAAAATCGGTGGTCACTTTCAAGCCCGGCAAAGAGATGGAAGAACGTGTCCGGCAGCTCGAAGCGGCCCGCAAGGCTCGCCAGGCAGCAGCCGCGGCAGCCGCAGGGTCGGATGGATCGGTGCAAGCCTCAGCCTAGCGACTGCAAGTCACGTTCACCGCAAATCCTGGCAGACTGCAAATCCAGGCAGACAAGCAACTTACACCGCGGCGATGAGCCGCGTACGACAATTCACCACGGGCGATTCTTTCACGGAGGAAAGATCGATGCGTCGGCTTCTCCTGGCAGCAGCTTTGGGTTTGATGCTTTCGGCCAACGTCGGCTGCTTCCTGCCGATCTATAGCGGCGATCCGGCCGTGCGAACGCAGGAATTGATCTTCACGTCGGAAGACTTCCGCAACATCCTGGAAGAATGGCGGCGGATCTGGTTCCGAGACCAGCCGAGCCACATGTCGCTGTATCGCGTGCACGGCGGCGTGATGTAGGTCGCGGCCGGGCGCAAGTCTCGATGCTGCCGCTTGTTAGGCAGCATTTCAAACTCGCTCCGCAGTCGCCTGCCAATTGCCGCATGAAGACTGCCGGGATACATTCGGGCGCATGAGTTCCGCTGCGCCCGCTTCTGCCGTTGATCTTTCGGTTCAGCTTGGTCGCCTCGCGCTGCGTAACCCCATTCTCACGGCTTCGGGCACGTTCGGTTACGCGCGTGAGGTCGAAAGCCTGGTCGATTTTCGTCGCCTCGGCGGCATTTTGCCCAAGACCGTGACCGCCGAGCCGCGGCCGGGAAACAAGCCGTGGCGAACCGTGGAAACGGCGGCGGGGCTCTTGAATTCGATCGGTCTGGATAACGACGGCTTGGGCGCCTTCATCGCCCACCATCTTCCATACCTCGCCGAACTTCCGACGGCCGTGATTGTCAGTATTGCGGGCCGCACCCACGACGAATTCGTGGCGATGGCCCGGCAACTGGATGGTCAGCGCGGCGTGGCGGCAATCGAACTGAATATCTCGTGTCCGAACGTGGCGCACGGCGTCGATTTTGGCGCTGACGCGGGCATGTGCCATCGACTCGTGAGCGACGTGCGAAAGTCGTCGTCGCTGCCGATCCTGGCAAAACTCACTCCTAATGTCACGCGGATCACCGACATCGCCAAAGCGGCAGCTGACGGCGGCGCCGACGCCATCTCGCTCATCAACACGGTGCTGGGGATGGCGATCGACTGGCGCAAACGCCGGCCGATGTTGGGAAACGTCGTCGGCGGTCTCTCCGGTCCCGCGATCAAGCCGATTGCACTCCGCTGCGTGTACCAGGTCGCCCAGGCGGTGAAGACGCCCCTCGTCGGTATTGGCGGCATCGCCACGATCGACGATGTGATGGAGTTCCTCGTCGCTGGCGCGAGCGCCGTGCAGATTGGCACCGCGAACTATTATGATCCCACCGTGACGATGAAGCTGGTCGATGCGTTACCAGGAGCACTCGCCGCAGCAGGCGTGACGAGCGTGCGAGAGATTGTGGGAACGCTGAAGACTGGGACGAACTAAAAAACGGCTCGGCGGGAGCCTCGCCCTCCCAAGCCTTGCCTACCTGAACCCAGAATATTCTGAACCCCGAACCCTGAACCCTCCGCCATGCGTGTCCTTTCCGGCATTCAGCCTACCGGCCGCTTCCATTGGGGCAACTACTTCGGCGCGATCCGCCAATACATCGACCTCCAGCACGGCAACGAAGCGTACTACTTCATTGCAAACTTGCACGCGCTCACCACGGTGCGCGATCCGGCGGTACTGCGGCAAAACACGCTCGATGCGGCGCTCGATCTGCTCGCACTTGGCCTCAATCCCGAGAAGGCGACGCTCTTCGTCCAGTCCGATGTGCCCGAAGTGAGCGAACTCTGCTGGCTGCTGATGACCGGCACTTCGATGGGGCTGCTCGAACGGTGCCACGCCTACAAAGACAAGAAAGACCGCGGCATCGCGGCTGATGCGGGGCTGTTCACTTACCCGGTGCTCATGGCGGCCGACATTCTCGCCTATGACGCCAACCTCGTCCCCGTCGGGCAGGATCAGGTGCAGCACATCGAGGTGACGCGCGATCTGGCCGGCAGCTTCAACCATCACTTCGGCGAGACGTTCGTCCTGCCGCAAGCCAAGGTGCTCGTTGCTTCCGCCAAGGTGCCCGGCACCGACGGCGAAAAGATGAGCAAGAGCTACAACAACACGATCGAGATCTTCGAGGAGCCCAAGCCGCTGCGGAAGAAGATCATGCGGATCGCCACTGACTCGCGGCCGATGGAGCAGCCGAAGGATCCGGACAGCGATCACTTGTACCAGCTCTATTCGCTCTTCGCGAGCGACGCCCAGCGCGACGAGATGGCCGCGCTCTATCGCCGCGGTGGCTTTGGTTATGGTCAGGTGAAAACGGCGCTGGCGGATGTTGCGGAGTTGTACTTTGCCGAGGCGCGAACCAAACGAGCGGAGTTGGCTGCTCATCCAAAACGGGTTGACGAGATTCTGGCCGACGGTGCCAGCCGAGCGAGGAAGAAGGCGGGGGAGGTGCTCGGCCGCGTGCAGAAGGCCTGCGGGATCACGAGGTAGGAATCGACTGAACCATGCCCGCTGCCCTCCTCCTCATCGACCTGCAGAACGACTTCCTTCCCGGCGGAGCGCTCGCCGTTCCCAACGGCCGCGAGGTGATTCCGATCGCCAACGAAGTGCAGCGAAAGTTCGATCTGATCGTCGCCACGCAGGACTGGCATCCGCCCAATCACGGCAGCTTCGCGACGAATCACCTTGGTAAACAGCCGGGCGAAGTGATCGACCTCGCTGGCCTGCCGCAAATCCTGTGGCCAGTCCATTGCGTGCAAGGAACGCCCGGAGCGGACTTTGCGCCGAACCTTGATCGCTCGCGCTGGACCGCTGTGTTTCAGAAAGGGACCGATCCGGCAGTCGATAGTTACAGCGGGCTGTTCGACAACGGCCGCAGGCGTTCGACGGGATTGGGCAACTTCCTGAAGGGTCGAGTGGTCACGGATGTCTATGTGATGGGGCTCGCGACCGACTACTGCGTGAAATGGACGGCACTCGACGCCGTCGAGTTTGGCTTTCAGGTGACTCTGATCGTGGACGGCTGCCGTGGGGTTAATCTGCGACCGGGTGACAGCGAGGCTGCCCTTGCGGTCATGCGGACCAGCGGCGCTCAACTCATTACCAGTAAGGAACTTGCGTCGATCCCATCCGTCCACTAGGCCAACCCCCAGTCGGCCAATTACGATGGAGGGTTTGGCCCAAGGTGCGGATCGCGGCGTTGTCGCCATAAATCTTGTCGCCGTCAGGGGTTGAGCAGCGAACCGCGTCTGCTGCTGCCGCGTATCGGTGCTATCGTCGGTAGCAATCCCGGTATCCAAGTTAGCCTGCTGCCATAAGTCATTGTCCCGTCTGAATTTATGCAATCCTTCGATGCTCTCTTACTGGGCCAGTTTCTCGACCGCTTCCGCCTGCAACTGCCGGAAGGGATCGTCAACTGGCTGACGCCGATCTGGATTCTCTGCGTTGGCGCCGCCGCCGGTCTGGCCCTCTGCGTCGCCTTGTGGGCCGTTCTGAAAGGCCTGTCGCTCGTACCCGGGCTCAATACGATCGGGCTGAAGCGCGAACCCAAGTACATCGCTATCGGCGTGCTGACCGCCGTGTTTTTTGGCCTGACGATCTACTCCGTTCCAACGCTCGTTCGACCTCAGCCCGCCGCAGCCGCTCCCGCCGCCGACGGCCAGCCTGCCCCGGCAGCCCAGGGTGGTGGCATTGCGAAGTCGCTCGATGCAGTCTGGCCTCTCGCCGGCACGCTCGTCGCTTCGTGGCTTCTGGCGACGGCCTTGGTTGTTCTCATTGGAGGAAACGGCCTAGCGGAAACGTGGATCGCGATTCGTGAGGGAGTCCTCTGGCCACTGTTCATCACCGGCCTCGTCATGACGGCTTTGGCGGTGCTCGGCCTCTTCATTGTGCGGAAGCCTGGTGACTTGCTCGCCAGCCTCGCGCGCGTCCCGGAGTTGGCTCGCCATGGCGTCGTTACCACACCGCACACGATCGACGCAGCCCCCAATCAATTTGACGAACCCGCGGTGAAAGAAATCCCCGTTTCATTCTTTCGCACGGAAATCCGCCGCCTGGACGTTAGCTCGAATGAGCGGGTGAAAGTCCGCACCGAGTCATTCAGCCAGGAATCGCCCGTTGCTATCACCTTTGACATTCCTGCGGGAGAGGCGAAGACCTGGATTCGAGAGCCCGGCGGCACGAATCCGTTCCGCGACGACGTCATCACCAAGCTCTATGTGAAGAACTACTCGACAAAGCCGGCGACCGTGACCGTCACGACGATGAGCCTGATGGCATTCCCGCAGATGATGCTCGTGCCGTGGATCGCGGTCTCGATGGCGTTCGTCTTCTTCGCCTATTTGTTCCAGCGCGCCGCCCTGCCAAAACTTTCCGCCGTCGCCCTTTCGACCGCGAAATCGACGATCGCCCAGCCGCTGTTTGCGATCATCATGGCGTTGGGCATTTTCGCGCTCGTCATCTTCATCTTCATTCCGTACTTTACGCTCACCAGCGATATCAAGATGCTCAAGGACTCGGGCCTGAGCTTGATTTTGATTCTGAGCATCATTCAGGCAGTCTGGGCCGCTAGCACCTCAGTGGCCGACGAAGTCGAAGGGAAAACGGCACTCACGGTGCTCTCCAAGCCCGTCAGTCGTCGCGACTTCATCCTGGGCAAGTTCGCGGGCATCAGCTGGGCCGCGGGGCTTATGATCGTGATGCTCGGTATCGTGCTATTGCTGACCGTGGCCTACAAGCCGATCTACGACGGCCGCGAAGGAACGTACACGATTCAGCAAGCGTCGTTCGGCCAGAGCGATCCGACGTGGCAGAACTGCTTCGGCGAGATGGTGCAGGTCATTCCAGGGCTCGTGCTGGTGTTCCTCGAAACGGTGGTGATGGCGGCTTTGAGCGTCGCCATTTCTACCCGTCTGCCGGCATTGGCGAATCTGCTCATCAGCGCGTCGATCTACGTGCTCGGGCACCTAACGCCGCTCATGGTGCAATCGCAAGTGGTTGCTGAACAGCTGCCACCAGTGGTCTTCTTCGGCAAGCTGATCGCCACGGTGCTTCCCGTGCTCGACCACTTCAACGTGCAGGCGAGCGTTGCCGCGGGCGTGACCGTTCCACTCGACTATCTGGCATGGGCACTCGTCTATTGCACGCTCTATAGCTCGGTGGCAATGCTCCTGGCTCTAACGCTGTTTGAGGACCGGGATCTGGCGTAGGTACGTCCCGCCGATCCGGCGGGAAGTGCATCTCGTTCCCAAGCTCTGCTTGGGAACGCACGGATGGAAGCTCTGCTTCCCAAGTCCACGCTGCCAGGTCATCTTTCCAGCAGCTTCGCAAATCCCGGCGACGACACCTCGCGCTGCTGGCCCTGCCCATCTTCCACAACCATCAGCAACACGACGCCCTTCGTCTGGCGAATCAGTTCCAGCCCCTTCTCCGGGCCGAGAACCGACACTGCCGTGGCAAGCGCGTCGGCCTGCATTCCGCGCGGGGCGACGACGCTCACGCTTGAACGGCCGGAAACACCGTTGCCTGTTCGCGGGTCGATGATGTGCGAGTAACGCTTCCCACCGACGACGAGATGTTGCCGGGAGTCGCCGGAAGTGGAAATTGCCAGATTCGCCAGGCGCACAAAGCGAGTTGGCGGGTCATCGGGGTTGATCGGGGCAATGCCGATGCGCCAGCCGGTTTCGCCGGGAGGCGGGTCGCCGGCGGCAATGTCACCGCTGGCTCGAACGAGTGCTTGCCCAATACCGGCTCGCTTGATTTCGGCCAGCGCCTCCTGGGCAGCAAGCCCTTTAGCGACGCCTCCGAGGTCGAGCCGCATGTTCGCCCGCAGGAGCTGTGCGGTGCGTTGATCCGGATCGAGCTTGAGGAACTTGTAGCCGACCGATGCACGAGCCTCCGCCAATCGCTCGGCAGTGGGAAGTTCGTTCTGTCGGCGGGCGCGACGCCAGAGTTTCGTAAGCGGCCCGATTGTCGGGTCGAAGGCGCCGTCCGATTGTCGGCTGAGTTCCTGCGAATAGGTGAGTACGTTCCAGAGGTCGTTGCTCAGCGGTATTGGTTTGGCGGTCGGTGGCGGGTCGGTCGATGTCGTGCCCGGCGGCACAGTCGAGGTTTCGCTCAGCTTCGACAGTTCGCTTTCCGGGTTGTAGTCACTCATCCCCTTGTCGAGGGCGGCAACACGGGCAAATCCCTTCGCCCAAGCAGCCTCGGCGGCAGCGGAATCGGCAGCGTATAGGACGATCTCGAACTCGACCCCCATGTGCAGTTCCGACTTGCGGAATTGCTGTAAATCGGCGGCATTTGCCAGTGCCGGCAGCACCAGCGCTGCGGCGAACAACAGCGTCGCCAGGCAAATTCCGAGGGAAGGTGCATTCGTAGTTGTCATGCCCAACTTTGCCGCGTGGCGAGAAAGCGTTATATTGCCTGTTTCCACCTCATCCTAGCACGCCGGCCCTATGACCGACTCTCCCAAGCCCAGTCGCTGGAACTCCGTCCTGGAAATGTTGGGGGTGACTCCCAGCGAGCCCGCCGCACCTCCCCCGCCCACGGAGCCCGCTGCTGACCGACCGGCTCCTCCACCTCGTCCGGCCGAGCGAGCGAAGCCCGCCGCCAAGTCCAAACCGGCCAGCAAGCCTGCCGGTCACTGGGGTTCGGTCGCCGGCAGCCTCGGTTTGGAGGTGCCGCCGGAGCCTGTCGCCCCACCGCCCCCTCCCCGCGTGGAAGCACCGCCGCGGGCTGAATCGCATCGTCCCGCTCCGGCAGCGTCGCCGCCGCGAACTCCGCTGGACGACATGTTCGGCGAGCCGGAACTGGACCTGGACGTGTTTGAAATTACCGAGCCAAAGCAAGAGCCGCGCAGCGAGCGCCGTCCTCCATTCTCGCCTCCTCCGCCGGCTCCCAAGCCGGCCATGCTGGACGATGACGAAGAGGACGAGGGACCGATTCTCGACTACGACGTCGATAGTGATCTCGATCTGACGCTCGACGAAGACTTGGACGATGCCGAGGTTCCGCCTGCGCCGCGGCGCGAAGAGCGCCCTCGTGAGGAGCGCGCTCACGATAGTCGTGGTCGTGATGATCGTAGTCGAGGTGAACGTGGTCGAAGCGACCGCGAAGAACGAGGTCGCGAGCCGCGCGGTGGAAGTGAACGTGTCGGCACGGAACGGGGTGAAGCGGATCGCGGCGGTGAGCGAGAAGAGGGGGGCCGTCGTCGTCGCCGACGGGGCCGCGGTCGTGGCGGTCGCCGCGACGAAGGCGCTCGCGAAGAGTTGCGGCGGGAGGAGGGTCGCCCAGCACCATCCGCCCGCAGCGCCGACTACGAGCCGCCGCGCGATCGTCCGGCTTCGGAACCGCTCCCGCCGATCGACGAATTGGACGACATCTTCAACGACGATTCTGACCTGGATGTCCTCGACGCTCCGCCGCCGCGCTCGGCGCCACCGGCGCGCGACGAAGGAGCCCGAGACGCTGGATCGCGAGACGCCGGTGCTCGCGGCTCTAGTACTCACGACGATCGCGAAGGGGGCGGCCGTCGCCGCCGCCGCGGTCGCGGACGAGGTCGTTCTGAGGAAGGCCGAGGCGAATCGCGCGGCGAGAGCCGTGGTGAAGGTCGTGGCGAGTCGCGAGGGAACCGTCCGCCCGCGCCGCGGCAGCCCGCGCCGGCCATGAACGACGATCTCGACGACGATGTGTTCGCCGACCGCGACTATCCCCCATCGCCAGCTGCTCGTTCGGCGTCGCCGGTCGAAATGGATGAGCACGATGACGATCACGGTTCCGAGCGCGAAGGAGGTCATCCCGTTCACAAAAAAATTCCAACGTGGCAAGAGGCCATTGGCGTGCTCGTGGATGCCAACATGGCGGCTCGTGCGAACTCGCCCGATCGGCCGCATCGCGGAGGCGGGCGGCGCGGACGAGGCGGCGGGCGTTAACGGTAAAACTCCGACAAACTAGAGGCGGCGTGCGGCTATGACGCCGCGGTATCTCGAACAACTGGCGACGCTTCGGCAGGCGTTTCCTGCACCGGTTTCTGATCCGGTGCATGACGGCTACGTCGTGTTTTCCCTGCTCCGGGCTCTTGACCGGGTCGATGCGCTCAAGTCGCAGGCGCCAATCCTCGGCATGCCGCGCGAGCCCGACTATGCGGCGGCGGCCGCAAGCGAATTGCCGGCGGAGCCCAGCACACTCGAACAGGTCATTCCACAACTTGTGCATTGCCTCGATGGCATGCTCATCGCCGGCCATCCACGGAGCCAGGTCAACGTCGTCGCCCATCCTTCGATCGCCAGCGTCATCGGCGTTGTCCTGCCGTCGATGTACAACCCGAACCTCTGCAGCGACGAAAGCGGCCGCGGATTCTCGGAGGCGGAGGTTCGCGTCGCGTCGCTCCTCGCTCATCTCGTCGGCTACGATCCGCAATCGGCCGGCGGACTCTTCACGTTCGGTGGCACGGGGACGCTGCTCTACGGCGTGAAGGTCGGGCTGGAAAAGGCCATTCCCGGCACGCGCGAGCATGGCTGCCGCGGCGGGGCAATAATTCTGGCCTCGGAGCACAGCCACTACGCGTCGCTCAGCGTGGCAAACTGGCTTGGCATCGGTCAGGCGAATGTCGTTCGAGTGCCGACACATCGGGACAATTCGATCGACGTCGCCGCCCTCGAAGCGGCCGCCCGCGAGGCGATTATCGGCGGAAACCGCATCGCCGCGATCATCGCGACCATGGGAACGACTGATGCGTTCGGGATCGACGACCTGGCCGCGATTCACACCCTGCGCAATCGCCTCGTCGCCGAATTCTCGCTCGACTATGTGCCGCACATTCACGCCGACGCGGTGATCGGCTGGGCCTGGTCAGTCTTTCGCGATTACGATTTCGCGGCCAATCCGCTCGGCTTTCGCGGGCGCACGGTGCGGGCACTCGCTTCGGCGGCTAGTCGCATCGCACACTTGCACTGGGCCGATTCGCTCGGCGTCGATTTCCATAAGACCGGCTTCGCCCCGTACATCTCGTCGCTCTTCCTTCTTAAGGACCGTTCGCAATTCGCCACGCTGGTGCGAGATCGCCGTCAAATGCCGTACCTGTATCACACTGGCGAGTACCACCCCGGCATGTTCTCGCTCGAAACGTCACGAAGCGCGACCGGCGTGATGGCGGCGCTGGCGAACCTGCTGCTCCTGGGCAAGTCGGGCTTTCGCACACTCATTGGCCACGCCGTCGAAATGGCCGAAATTCTCCGCGAGGAGATCATCGCCCGACCCGAACTTTCGGTGGTCAACGAAGACAACTTTGGCCCCGTCACACTCTTTCGGGCTTATCCGGCCGGCATCGATACGTTTGTCGTCAAAGAGCGAGAGCAGTCGGAACCGGCCTATCGGGACCAATTGCGCAAGCACAACGAGCTGAACCGGCGAATCTTCGAGCGAGTTTCCGCCGAAGCCTTTGCCGGGCGTGGCGTCGCCATCGGCTTTACGGACAACTACCGGCTGTCGGACTACGGCGAACCGATCTCGGCCCTGAAGTCCTATGTCCTTTCCCCGTTCGCTGACTCAGCACAAATGCACACCGTCGTTACGCACGTGCTGGAAGCCCTGCGAGCAATTGAGGCAACCACAAAATAGTAACTGAACCCCCGTGCGCGACTTTTCAGCAAGCACCGCCCGACCAGTGGGCTATTCGGAACCACTTCCCTGCCGCAATCGGTCCACTAGCCTCAATAAGTACCGTGTTTGCAGGCGGTTACGACGCTTTGTGAGGCGCGGTCGCCTCTTGGCACAATCGTTGCTCTCCCCCAACCCGACTGAAGGCGGCCGGGGAGAGTGCCCTGGCATTTCTCTCTCCGGAGCTACCCCATGCTGAAGATTGAAGCGATCGTTCGACACCACAAAGTGGATGCCATCAAAGACGCCCTCGTGGGCCTTGGCTACCACGGCATGACCGTGACCGAAGTCCGCGGCTTTGGCCGGCAAAAAGGACAGAAGGAAACGTACCGCGGGGCCGAATACAAGATCGACTTTGTGCCGAAGATCAAGCTCGAAATCGTCGTTCCCTCCGATGCAGGTGATAAGGTGATCAACGCGATCATCAAGTCGGCTCAGACGGGGCAGATTGGCGATGGCAAGATCTTCGTTTCCGAGATTTCCAAGACCATTCGCATCCGCACCGGTGAAACGGATGCCGCGGCGCTGTAGTCAGCGCCGTAGCATAGACGCTTGCACCAAAAGGATTTGCACGATGCCCGTTCTCGAGGCTCCCCGTACTGCGGACCGCCAGCTTGAACACCGTATAGCCAGCCAGCTCGCCGAAACGAACCGTCCCGGTTTGCGGCGGCTGGCGGTCAAGGTGGCCGACGGCAGCGTCACGCTTCGCGGTAATGTTGCCAGCTTCTATGAGAAACAGCTGGCGATCCAGACTTGCCGCGTCCTCGCGGGCATCGAACGACTGATCGACGCCGTGGAAGTGGCCGCGGCGACCTAAAACGTCGCCTACTTGGCCTCTTTGTTTTCGGCGTCGTCCTTTTTGGTTTCGTCCTTCTTCTCGCCTTCTGCCGGCTTTTCAGGCTGCTTCTGGCCGGCTTTCTTATCGAGCGTCCACGCCGTAAGCCACTGCTCGCTGTCGCGCTTAAGACTGAAATCGGCAAGCAGCCGCTTCTCCATGTCCGGCAAATGCCCGGCGCCATAGAAGACGGCAATCTTCTTTTTTCCTCCCTTAAGTTGCTTATCGAGCACCTCGAACGCCTTTTTGTTTCGTTCGGTGATGATCGTCGATCCGCCCGGGCCGTCGAACATGAGCATTTGCGACTCCATGTTCTCGAACTGCTCGGCCATCAGCTTCTTGAGCTTCGTGGCTCGATCACGCGAGAACATGGCCACGAGCAGGTTCAGGTCGCTGCTTCCGCCGCTGCCCCCTTCCTGCTGTGCCTTCGCCTGCTGGGCCATCCCTTGCCCCATCAGCCGGAGGAACATCTGCATGAAGCTCTCGCCACGGTCCGTCATCGACTTGTTGAACTCCTCGGGCGACATGTCGGCATGGACGAAGTTTTCCTTCGTGTAATCGACGCAATCGAGCTGATGTGCTAGCTCCAGCATCGAACTCATGCCGTTTTGCATCGCGCCGATCGGATGCGCGCTCCCTCCTTGTCGGCCTTCCTTCGGAATGCGCGTCCCTTCCGGCGCGACAAGCTCATAGAGCACCACTTCGTAGTCGGCAAAGAGCTTGTTTAGGTCGTCGTAGTAGGACTTGTCGCCGATATGCACCGCGCCGACCAGATCGACGCTCACCCCTTCCCGATCCGCTCCGACAGGCACGTAGCGGACGACGGCGGTATCCATCGCCACGACGTCTTTCTTGTCGTTGCGACGAATGCGGATGAACTTGGGCTCATCGGCCTTTCCGTCGGTCTTCTCCTGGCTCGCGTCACCTTCCTTGGCGGATTCCGCGGCCGGTTTTGTCACTGGCTCGTCACCGCGAGCCCAGCCGGTCCAAACCAACCACGCCGCCGCTAGCAGAGCTAGCCACGAGGGGCGTCTCATACGTGCCTCTGGAAGGAAGAAACGGTCGATTGGCAGGCCGAGCGCCGGCCTGCACTGCATACGCAAATATACGGGCCGCCGAGGCTTACGGCAACGATTTGCCCGCCGGCTGCAAAACAAGGCCCCGCAATTGGCCATCGACAGGAAATCGGCCGTCGGGAGCCAGTTTAGGCTCCGTACAATCGGATTTCCCGGAATCGCTTGCCTTTCTTACTCAACTTCCACGACAGGCGCATCCGATACTACCGTCACGAGCGGAATCTCCGCACGCCGTCCCCTCCCCCGGAGGCTGACGGGGCCAATCGAAGACGCCCTGAGGTGACCGTACCATGTCGATTCGACCGTTCGTCTGGCTGGCCGCCATTGCAGCGCTCCTGGGCTTGGCGGGCACTGCCAGTGCCCAACAATACCAGCCGTTCATTGATCCAGGCTACTTCGAGCCGGATTTCCAGTTCTTTGCGCCCGCCGAAGTGGGCGACTTCGGGGACGGAGAGCCGCCGAATACCGGCGTCTATTTCGACTACGACCGGACCTACGTGAACATGACGCGGCCGGACGGGGAAGCCTCGTTCTTCTCCGGCTACGACGGCGACTTCACCTGGGGCAATCGGTGGGAAATCGGCTACATGACCGACGACCACACCGGTTGGCAGGGGGTGCTCTGGCACCTCAGCGGCCCGAACGTCTATATCAACGACTACCAAGAGCGGATCAACCGGATCAACGACGACGATATCCCCGTCAACGACACTCCGGATCCGATCATTCAAGATCGCAACCCGCGCATCTACAACGTGCGGCAGAGCATCAACGTCGCCTCGATGTCGTCGTTCGAGTTCAACAAGACCTGGCGGCGGAAGCAGTTCCACAACGGCTCGATCCTCGAACCGCTGGTCGGCTTCCGGTACATGAACTACCGTAACTTCCAGCGCCGCAGCGATTATGATCGCTTCAACGAAGATGCCGACGGCAATCCGGTTCCGGCCGATCCGCAGATCGAAGGTCCCTACGAGCAGTTCACCGAAGAGTTCGCGGTCTTCGAGAACTACATGGTGGGCGGTCAGCTCGGCGGACGCCTCTTCCATCAGCGTGGTCATTGGCTCCTCTCGTGCGATGTGCGGTTCTTCGCGATGGCGAACTTTCAACATCTCACGAATACGCTCAACACCACCCTCACACGATACGACGGGCCGCTCGGAGACACGGTCGATCTGGAAACTTTCACTCGCTTGAAGAGCTTCGACAACGGCAACGAATTTGTCTGGGGCGGCGAAGTGCGGGCGGAAGCCTCCTACGAGCTGACCCGCGACATCAACTTGCGGTTTGGCATGGTCTTCCTCGACCTCGGTCAGGGGATCGGCCGCAGCGACAGCGTCCGCGACAACAACGAAGACGTGCAGGTGGCCGGTGTGACCTTCGGCGTCACGGTCAATCGGTAGAATCAGACAGAGAAACGAGCCAACAAGGCCGTTGGTTTGCCGGGCACGCTGAATGCCTCGCAGACCAGCGGCCTTGTCCGTTGCGTCGCCAGTAATAGCTGCGTCGCCCGCAATAAACAAGCGAGCAATGTGCGCAATACGAAAGCTTCCGGCCGCGATGGGCCGCAAATCAGAAATCCGCTGTTGGCATTCGCTGTCTAGACTTTGCCGACAATCGTCGCCTAGACCTTGGCAGTGTGCAGCTTGCGGATCTCTTCCAGCTCGATGCTCAAACGATGCCGCAGCGGGCTTTCGGGGCGCAGCTCGTCGAGCAATGTCTCCGCCTTGTCGAATGTATCCGGCGGCACGTCCTTGCTCTTGAACAGGTTACGAAAGCTGCGTTGAACCTCGGCTTCGGTAAGCAAGGGGAAACCTCCTGGCCTTATCGCACGGCTGGCCCAGTGTCGCACGGCGCTGCGGCGGGCCGACCTAAGAATGTTCAGTGTGCTGTGCGCCGTCGTTCGCTCTACCTCCGATTGTATTGTCGGTAGGCCGCGTTGCAAGAGCAGCCGCGGTTGCGGCAGGACCGCACTTCAAAGCAGGTCGGCGCGGCCCTTCGCCCACCAGCGTCCAGTTTCCGAGTCCGCACCCTGCCCGCTCCGCTTGTCGCAGTGCTTCCCATCGGGCCAGCGCCGCTTGCTGACCCGATGATTAGTCGCTGGCACGCTGCGATGGAGCGAGCCGCCGCCACCGGGCAAACTCCACTGCGGCCAGGTCCGTTTGCTCTTCGGACAGCCCCACACCCAGTTCATACTCGACTGCTGCTTTGGCGCTTGCCTTGAGTTGTGGATCACGGACTGGCGGATCAACGACCGGCGGATCGATTCGCAGCACAGACCGCCCGATAGCGTTCCAATTATGGCCAGAAACAAAAAGGCTCGGACAGCCTCACTGCTGGTCAATAGTCCGCGGCCAATCCACAGAAGCACGGCCGCTACCGAGACCAGAATAAACAGGGATCGCAAGCTGAACTGGTTTTCTGTCATAGCCTCCGATTCTACCCAGCAACCCGACAGCCGGCCAAATACAGCCGAAGTGCTACTGCCTAACCAATACTCCGCTGATCGGTCGCGGGATGCAGGTTTAGAGATGACTCCGCCGGCTTTCGCCGGCGCTTGTTTTCCACATGCTTTAGCTGGTGGGTGACGAGCGTACGCCACTCGCTTTTTTTCCACTCTCCGCTTGCCGCCTACGACGACGAGCGGAGAGAAGGGACAACGAACTCTTTAGCACGCCTACCACCGACTGAAGGCGGTGGCTAACGGGGAGCCGGCTGGTGGCGGGTGGCACTGGTGCCACCCGACGCTTGACCAGTTTTCGCTGGCCGGGACGGACTTCCCTGGGGACCATCGTAGGGTCTTGCCCGATCTGCAATCAACCTTTGGCCAAGACATCGTCCCCAAGGGGACTGCTGGGAAAACCAGCAGCGGTATCCGGCGACTACAGGTCATATTTCCATTCCCAACATGGACCGACAAAGCAGTCAGGCATCACCTTCTGAAACTGTTCGATTCCGGCAGGCGTGATCCTCGATTCATAAACGGAGACACAGCGAAGCTGGGTTCCGACCAGTGCGAGGAGTCCTTCGTCGGAGACGCCGGTTCTGGCGAGCGACAGATCCCGCAGGCCGGTCATCTGCCGGAGGTGCGGCACTCCGGCGTTCGTGATTTTCGTGTGATCCAGGTAAAGCCTTACCAACTGCGGCAATCGATAGAATTCCTCGAGCGCCTGGTCCGTGATGTTTCCGCTCCTAACTACCAGCTCCCGCAATCCCGCTAGCGCCTCCGCATGTTGCCGCAAAAAACTCAGCAGCTCTTCATCCCGGAGGTCATCCGGAAAAAAGAGGCGTACGTAACCCGATCGCTCGACCGAAAGATATCCGCGCATCTCGGAAAGGGCCTTTCGCGCGGCGCGAATGCCCGTGTTGCGGCTGACCTTGGAAGCGCGGTAACGGATTGGCTTGGCGGGCAACTGCAGCCGATTACTCAGATTCTCTAAACCGCGCCGCCAAGTGGAGGCGTTCTCGAAAAGCTCCCGCAATTCAGAACCTTCGGCAATTCGAACGACAGCCTCGCTTGCCTGCCGGCACAAGTCGTCGTTGGCCCGAAACTTCGTAATCGCCAGCCAGTTCTTAATTTCATCGGGCAGCCCGCGCACGGCATGCCCCCGCGATGCGGCGACGATTTCGGCAGCGACCAGCGCGATCGAACAATCGTCGGCGGCTGGATCTTGGCAAGCGCAGTATCGATCGATCGCGGCAGTCACGATCGATGGGGGAGCGGATTCTTCGAACTGATCCGCCCAATCCCCAGCCGTGTCGTTTTCGAAAACTCCCTCGCCCCAAGCTCCCATCCTGTTGCTCCCCATCGCCGCACGATTGATTGTCTCGCTTGAGCACGCAATGAACCGAAACCACGCATTTGACAAGTTAAAAGGGGGCAGGCGTCAGGCTTCATTCTTTGCCTGACCCCTTACTGCCCGCTTTCCTTTCAAAAGCCCGCCAGACTCCCAGTTGATCTCTTCGCACAAAGCCATGTCCAGCGCGTCTGCGAGTTCCCGGGCGATCCTGTTCTTCGTGGTCTCATCGGCGACGCCGGTTATTTCAAAATCGACGCCTTGCAGTGCAGGATTCACGATGGAGCTCACGTACGATGATGCCATTCCACCCAGCCATTGGGAATCTGAAATTGACACATGGATCGTCTGGCCGAAGCATCCCTGGTGTGACTGAACGATCGCCTCTGGAACACGCATCGCAATCAACATGTCAAGTTGCTGCTGGAGGAAGGCATTTCCTTTTGCGCGATCCACCACCATCGCCGGAAAGCGGCGGTGGAGACGCTCGACAAGCTCTTCGGCAGAAACCCGGACGCCGCTTGGCCAGTCTGGGATACCGAAAGTGAGTTCCATGAGAAGCATCGGGGCCAACGGACCGGCAATTGCCGCCAAATGAACAATTATCCCGCTGGTACTCTCGATATTTTGGAAACCTGGATCCCGCTTGTCAAACAGAACCGGCAAGCCATATTCGGCCTTGGCGTACGCAGTTCCGTCCCGCCCGGCAGGGTCTACCATGCGTCAGCCTCCTGAGCCCAGTTCTTCCGTCGGCGGAGGCGCATCCGTGGCGGGCGGTTCTGCTTCTTTCGGAGCGGGGGAGGCAGTGGTTGCTGCAGTCGGCGTCACCGGCCGCGGCTCCTGGTACACCTCGTCCATCTCCTGCTCGTCCACGTCGCGCCGCAGAAGCAGGTAAATCGCCGACGCCACGCACCAGAAGAAGCTGAACGTGTAGCCGCGAACGACCGCCCGGACGAGGCCGACGACGAGGGCCATGATCGTCGCCCCAAAGACCCACGTCTTGTTTGCCTCCGAGGAGAGCTCGCGATCCTGGTTGGCGAGCACCAGCTCCACGAGCGTCCGCGTCCGCTCGACGTTCTCGCTGCCGCCACCCCACGCTAGGGCCCAGAAGCCGAACTCCGTTACCAGCGTTCCCACGCCGACGACGACCGCGAGGCAGACCGCGCCGAAGAGGGCCGCCACGACGACGTAGAACAGGTAGTGCAGCGGCGCGCCATAGACATACGAGAACGAGCGGCTGAAGGCCTCGAACGGGTCGCCGTCGCGCTCGGCACTGACCGCCGGCCACATCAGCGGCCAGCCGAAGAGCAAGCCCACGATGAGCCAGACGGCGGCGAGGCTGCCCAGGACGACGAAGATCCAGAGGAGGCCGGCGAGGATCGTTCCCAGGCCCGGTGCGAAGCGGATCGGCAGGCCGAGAAGCGCGATCACCGCCCCGATCAGCACAATCCCGAGGAGCGGATAGAGGGGCGTGAGCAAATACCAGAGGTAGCGCCGCAGCGCGAACGACGCTGGTCCCTTGAGTCCCGGTGAGGATTCGGTCGCCAGCTCCACGACGGCATGCCGCGTGATGTATCCCCCCGCCAGCGACCAGGCGGCCAGCGCCCAGAGCGAACCGAATACGTAATACGCCGTTTCCACAAACGAGAGCCGCCACGAGAACAGCTGCCGCACCGGCTCGGCCAGGCGATAGAACGGCTCGAAGAGACCGGTCGCCGCGCCGGGCAAATACTCCTGCACCGCGGCCGGCAGCTGCCGCTCGAGCGAGGTCTCCATCACCGCCGGCCCGCGCACGACCCACTCCTTGGCCGCCTCGTCATAATGGTGCAGAAACACCCAACCGGAAATCCACCAGCCGAGCGACGTGAGGAGCGTCGCGGCGGTCGCGGCCGCCAAGAGCTGTGGCGAAACGGCAATCCGAAACGTCCGGAGCAGAATGAGCCAGGGGAACAGGTCGCGCCACGAGATCGAACGAATTACACTGCGGTCATCGGTCATGCGAGCTTTCCAGGCGTGGTGCGGAATCAGGCTGGATTATAGCGAGATGCCGATGTCTCCCAATCCATCACCAGGGATTTCTCGCGCGCGACGAAGTTGCTCGTGGTGGAATTCGCTCGCCGGCGCATCGTCCTATCTTTTCAACGCAAAGAGCGCAAAGTTAGCAAAGACGCGAAGAGAGAAAAGACCCGTCCCTTTGCGGCCTTCGCGATCTCTGCGCCTTTGCGTTAAAAGTTTAGTCGTCCCAACAACTGGGCTTCATCCGTGCCAATCAGTGTTTCATCTGTAGCTCACTTCCCCTCCGCTTTCTCCTCCTCTGGATCGCGCTCTACCGGCACCGAATACGACTCCCGCAGCCACCGCCCGAGGTCAATTTGCCGGCAGCGGTCCGAGCAGAACGGCATCGCTCGGCTCTGGGCCGGGTCGAACTGCTTCTCGCAAATCGGGCAGCGAATCGTGGACATCTTTTACCTCGGCGAGCGTGAGGCGTAAGCCTCCCAATGATTTTACGCCTCCGCGAAACAATGCCATCGGGGAGCTGACGCACCCCGCTCGCCTACTTCGACACCTTCTGATCCAAATGTCCGCTCTTCCCGATCGCCCACAACAGCCGCAGACCCACCATGACACTCGTCACGCAGCCGACGAGGCCCAGGACCGAAATGTGGTGCAGTCCAAACCAGAGCGGCTCTTTCTGGGCGAACAGCACTGGCGGCACTTTGTAGCTGAGCATGAGCGACGAGCCCATAAAGAGGGCACTCGCCAGCATCCCCAGCACGAGCCGATTCACGCTCGGCCCCAGGCCGCGGTGGTCCAGATGCACGTCGAACTTCCCCGACTGCACCTGCTCCAGAATCTGGATGATCCGCTGCGGCAGCACCTCGGCCAGCTGCTCCAACTCCATGAACAGCCGCCGCAGCTTGCGGGCCTGCCGCGCCGGTGAAAACCGCCTGAGCAGCATCTTCCGGTGAAACGGCTGCATCACCTCCATCAGGCTGAAATGCGGGTTAAGCAGTTGGCTCGTCCCTTCCAGCGTGACGAGCGCCTTGATCAGCATCGCCACCTGCGCCGGCAAGAGAATTCGATGCCGCCGCATGATCTGCGTCATGTCGGTCAGGGCCCCGCCGACGTCGAACTGGTCGAGGGCCTGCGTTGCGTAATGCCCGACGAAATCGGCCACGTCGTTGTTGAGCAGGCTTTCGTCGAGCTGCGGCGGCGTCTGCCCGATCCGCTTGATGATCTTCACGAGCAGCGGCACGTCGTGCTGCACGATCGCCATCAGCATGTCTTCGATGTCTTCCCGCATCCGCTCGTCGATGCGGCCCACCATGCCAAAGTCCAAGAGGCCGATCACATTCCCCGGCAGAATCACAATGTTGCCGGGGTGCGGATCGGCATGGAAATAGCCGTGGGCAAAAATCATCTGCATGTAGAGCGTCGCCCCGCGGCGAGCGACTTCGTCCCGGTCGATGCCGGCGGACACGAGCAGCCCCGTCTCGGCCACGGGAATGCCGTCGATCATGTCCATCGTCAGCACGCGCGGCGTCGAAAGCTCCGTGTACGCCTTGGGGATGCAGATCGTCCCGTCGTCGTGAAACAGAGCCGCAAACTGGTGCAAGTTCCGCTCCTCGCGGCCGAAGTCGAGCTCCCGCCTGAGCGTCCGCCCCATCTCGGCCACCGTCGCCATCGGCCGGTACGGCTTGAATTCGGAGATCCCCTCGGCGAGCTGTGCCAGGCCGCCGAGCACCTCCAAGTCTTCATCGACCTTCGACTCGATCCCCGCGTGCTGCACCTTCACGACGACCCGCTCGCCGGTCTTGAGGCGGGCGCGATGCACCTGTCCAATCGACGCAGAAGCAATCGGCGTCGTGTCAAACTCGGCGAACAGTTCGTCCAACGGCTCGCCGAGTTCCGTTTCGACGATCTTCTGTACGACCTCCGGCGGATCAGCCGGGGCTGACGATTGCAGTTGCTTCAGCTCGTCGGCCAGCTCCTTGCCGACAACGTCCGGTCTCGTACTGAGCAGTTGCCCGAGCTTGATGAACGTTGGCCCCAGTTCCGCCAGCGTGTGCCGAATCCGCGCTTCCCGCGTCAGCCGGGCGAGCGCCTCGCCGTCGGGCGCTTTGAGGCGGTCTTTCACGAACTCGATGTTCGTCTGCGCCAGCCAGTCGGCCAGGCCGTACTTGCTCAGCACCGAGAGAATCTCGGTCCAGCGCTTGACGTTCCGATAGATCGACGGGATGGAGCGAACCTTGATCATGCGTGGTTTGATTCTAATCGGAACTTTCCGGGTAGGGTGGGCTCTGCCCACCGCGTCGTTGATCTCCGTTGAAAAACGATGATTGACAGGAGCCCGGCTGCAACACCAGCCGCGAAGCGGCGCTACGTTTGAGCCCCCAGCGTGAGCTGTGGGGCGATGGGCGCTATTTCCCTTGCGATCTTAGCCGCGGAGCGGCGGCACTTTGGATGCCGGTGTCGCCGAGTCAGGTGGAGGTTCTGGTTCAGCGTTCCATTACCCGAGGCCTAGCATGATGGCGAATTCGTCGAAATCCCGAGCGCCCTGCACCCACCGGTTGCCCACTCCCCGCTCTGCCCACCTGAGGCGCAGCACCGGGGGGTTGGCAGCATCACGGGCATAGTCCAGCACCACGACCGAATCCGCCCCGATACCGAAGTCGGCGATAACAACCGCAAGCGCCGGGTCGATCTGGTCGAGCGCCCCGAACCGCTCCCAAAAGTCGGCTGCCCCACCGGCGGCGCAAACTTCGGCGAGCGTCGGAAACGGCGGCGGTTGGAGACAAATGCACCTCTCGTCCTCGGCGAACCGCTGTACCTGCTTTACCGGGATGGTCGGCCGAAGTTGCTGCTCGGTCATCGACGGCCCGGCGACGGACGGCCAAACGCCCTCCGTGATCAGACGAGTCAGCCCCTGTGGCAGATTAAACCCACTCGCCACGTCAAGCCCTCCGCCAACCAACCTGTGACTATCTTGAAAACACGCGCGCTATTCTGGGTGGTAGCGCAAGGCCCGTCAATGCGCAACGTGCATGCCGAGACGCTGGCGCGTCGTCTGCCGTCGCACTATCTTTCGCCCTTTCAGGGCTGGAGATCGCTTGGGGGCCGGTAACCCAGGGCGGCGCTGCGCTTGCCCTGGGCTGTAATAGGTCGGCCTTTCAGGCCGCAGGGAGGAAAGCTGAGCTTTCGGAAGTGCGTTCCCAAGCGGAGCCTGGGAACTTGCAAAACGGTGATACTAGGAGGAGCGACGCTTCCGAGGCTTATTGGCCGATGTCGAACGAATGACGATCGGGCCGCGACCGACGGGCGCGAACGGGACGCGGTTGCGAGCGAGGGCTGCGTCGATCAGGCTGGCGACCTCCGCGCGCGAGAGGGTGGACGCCTTCTCCACGTGCATCCAGCGCGTCTGGCTGGACCCCCGCAACAATTTCGCAGGGTCCGGCAATCCCTTCCCACGATTGAAGTAGAGCCGCACGCCGTCCGCGCTCCCGCGGATCGCGAACACCCCCTCGTACCCGCGCTCGCTCGGTGAAAAGCTGATGACGAAGGAGTCCTTGTACTCATACACCACCTCATGCGCGGTGGGGAGACGCTTGCGCAACGACCGTCGCACTGCGGCCAGAAGGCGCTCCTGGCCGGTCGCGAATTTGGCGATCAGTCTGCGCAACTCGGCTTCCGCCGCTCGTCGCTCCACCGCGGACTGGGTGCTTGGTTGGGAAGTGGTCATGAGTTGAGGGTCCGCTTAACTACAAGCTCAGCAGCGGCGGCAAGTGCAGGTGGGACCAGGATAACGGGTAACGCTGCCGGGATTCAGGTGGAGCAGCTGATTCGCGATTTCCGCTCCCTATTTGGACTGGTACGGGAATAGCTCCCGCAGAATATTACATTGTGCCTCTTGCTCCGCTGCCTCGGCCGCGAGCCAAGCCGTCTTTATCTCGGAGTCCGGCACACCGGCCGCTCGCAACGACTCTGCCGCCGCGTAACCTACTGACTCGGAGCACGCCATCGACACCTGGACGGCATGTCCTTGGCCGAGTCCGTAAACTGCCTCAATCGCCTCGTTGGTGGACCCACCGGCCCGATCCTTCACCTCATTCGCTTCATAGGCACGGACCCATTCCGCACAGATCGGCCTTGCCTGTTCCACGGTCATTCGGTCGGCGAGGTACGCCTTTGTGGCTTCGACCACCGCCCGGCTGCGGGCGTCAGTGATGAGCGGCCAAATGCGGTAGCAGCATGCGACCGAGAACGGCATGAACGCCTCGTCGTCGATTTTGCCGTTGAGGTGATGGAGCATCTCATGCGGCGACTGGCAGTGGAACCACTCCGACTCGCTCAACTCCGCTTCCTCTCTTCGCGAACTACTGATTGGCTCGCAACACGCGAGTTATTCTGGAAGGCCGCGAGTGGCCCGTCAACGCGCAGGCGGTCATGGCGAGCGATGCTTCCAGCGCTGGCGCGGCGTCAGCCGTCGCCCGATGTTTCGCCCGTTCAGGGCTCCAGATCGCTTGGGAAACCCGTCACCCAGGACGGCGCTGCGTTTGCCGCTGGGTTGTGGCAGGTCGGCCTTTCAGGCTGCGGGCCCCTCGCTGACGCGTCGGGTTTCCAGACCAGTGGAGGAGGAGCGTGGGTAAAAAATACTGGGTAAAAGATGATGCAGTTGCAAATTCAAAAATGGCATTTCGCTGGCTGATTTTTTACCACCCATCTTTTACCCACCCCGACCGCCGCATGAGCGGCTGCAGGTGCGTGGCCTTTCGGGCCACAGGACCCTCGCTGACGCGTCGGGCTTCCAGGCGGGTGGTTCCCAAGCGGAGCTTGGGAACGAGGCTTAATTAGGGAGTCGTCCTGAGGCATGGCTGGCGCAAGATTTGCAGCGTTTGTACACCGCCTAGAAGATCTGCCAAAGTGACAGAGGTGCGCGCTGACTGGAGTTTCGCGAGCTGCTTTTTCACAACTTGGTTATTTTGTGGTTCGCAGGATCATCTCGCTCGCTGGGGTGGTGCAGGCACAAATCGTGCGATGGCTGGTTGCGACGAATAAAAGTCGGTAATGGCTTTTTTAGGCCCTGAACCGCACCAGTCCAATCCGGGGTGGCGCTATTTGGAAAAAGCCCCCAGCCGGCCAGGATCGGCCATTCTACCATAGCCTTGTCGCCGTTCTCCTGATCGGGCCGGTCGTTTCCCGATCCAGTCGCTTCCCGGCCACAGCCTCTTCTTCGGTGACTGGCTGGCCGTCCAGATACCACCATCGACGGCCATCTGGCCGGATGTTGGCTGGGCCACCGACTCGATGGCGTTCGCTGTGACGCCACCATTCCTGGCCTCCGTCCGCCCACTCAACGGCAGGCCCATCGTCTCTGTGCGGTTGGCCGTCCAGATACCAGAAGCACGTTCCGTCCGGCCACTCGACCGCTGGGCCATCTGGCCGGTGTAGTTGGCGCTGGTCGTTTCTGTATCGCCGGATGCCATCGTGGTCGGTCGCGAGCCGAATTTCTGAACCTTCTGTACGAATCATCTCTCGTTTATTTACTCGCAGGGTTGTGAAAAAAACGCTCGCCACCCCTAAATTAAGGAATCCCACGGAGGCTCGCATGTTGATTTTTTGGCGCATTCGCTACCTGGATCGGTCTGATCAGAAATGGAAGGATCGAGACCTCTTTCTCGACACCTTGAAACTTGATCCGCCCACGAAAGGGGTGGTTGAACTGTTCATGGAGACGCGAACGGGCCGAAATGAACGGGAGATTTTTAAGTTTCGTCACCTGTTCACTGAGGGAAATGGCGAGTCGTTGGAATCGTTGATGGAGGGCCAGGACAGTATGGAGGGCTTTGCCCTGACCCACTATTTCGAGGATGAGAACGGAAAAGAGTTGTCGGGACGGGACATGGGCGAGATTCTGACCGGCGATCCAGACAACGAATTGCTTCCCTTCCCACTCGAACAGCACGATCTGGAACTCAGGAACTCGGACGCCCCACCGATTCCGGTCGAGTCGGTCGTGCTTGATGACCAGCAACTTAAATCCCTGGGTTACTTCTGCCGAGATGTGCGGAAACTCGCTGGTTCAACCTTCTTCAAGGAAGAGCGTCCAGCCCGGCTGCGAGGTGGCGGCGATCTGCCCGCAGGCGAGCAGAAGATCGAGACTGCTGCCAATGACGAAGAGATTGACTCGTTCGTTATGACCTTTCGGCGGCTGGCACTTACGCAGGAAGCGGGCAACTTCGCCAAGGCGGCAAAGGTATTTGCCAAAGCCTTAAATGATCACCCGTTGGCGAAGTGGGTCTTGGGCGAGGCAAAGTCGTTCGAGTCGAAACTTGATAGCACTCCAACCTTCACAGACTTTGGGCCATTTGCCGCCGTTTCGTTCTCGCGTAAGCGACTGCTGGAAATCTTTGTGTACACGCAATACGCACACCAGCCCGATGACGCGAACAAGAAACCCGACCAGCAGCGGGAGCGTCAGTTCGCCGAGTGCTTGAAGGAAGTCGGTGGAAACAAAAATCACCTGACATGGCTATTTCTTTCTGAATTACATTTCGCTGGTCGTCAAATTCACAACGCTGGCAAAATCATCGCGGCGTGGTTCGCCCGTTATTGCAAGCACAACAAACTGACTCCTGACATTCTGAACTCACTGCTGCACGAACATCCGGGGATCGGGACGATTGAGAAACAGGCGGACAAGGAGGAGCGGGTGCTTGGCGAAAAGACGAAGGAGTTGGCCACTGAACTCTGGAAGGCAGCAGGATCGCCGCCAAGCGGGCCGGTCCACTTCCTGCACGATGCTCATGAGCAACTGGTGGCTGCGCTGAGTGGAAATCGCCAAACTGTCGAAAATCCAAGTCCAAGGGAAGGCGGGTAGCGATGTCGGCAAATCGACGACAGTTATACGAGTACAAAGGGGATCAGTGCGCAAATTGCGGTCTGTCCGTTCAGGCCATGATTGAGCAGACCGGGGACTTTCGCCGCATCTTCGAGTTGAACCACGTTGATCCGAGGAAAAAGCACCCCGATTACGACAACTTGATTCGTAGAACGATTTCAACCGAGCAACTTGACGAAGTTGACAAGTGCGTGTTGCTTTGCCGAAACTGCCACGGCATCACGCACCAGCAAAACATAAATGGTGAGTTGGCCGTCCGGGTAAAGGCAGGTGGTAGGCAAATCGAACAGCGATTCAGCGGCCAACTTATACGCAACCACCTTACAGGCAAGGCAAAGTTCTTCACCGACGAAAAGGTGCTCTTGCATCCCTACCGCGTCTACGTTGGCGACAACAATCCACGCATTGCGTTCGGGCTTGAACTGTGGCGCGGCGAGATGATCTCGCTCATCCGGCAACTTCCGACCACCACGAGGTTGCGCGTCACCACATGGGATGACAAGCCGATGCTCGACCTGGAATACGACGGCGACGGCGGGTATCGAGCCAAGCAAGACATTTCATTCCCCGTCATCAGTTGCGAACTTCAACAGGAACGCAACGATCCTGTTTTTCTGTGGATTCGGAACGGTATTGGCCTCGCGCGCGATGGCGAAGTGATGCACGATGGCCTGCTCTCCTACTCTGCGAAGATCGTAAACAACGATTCGCACTCATCACCATGATGGCGCACCTCACCCTCACTCACTCGACGCCACCAAATCGAGGTTCTGAGTGCAGACCGTAATGCTGGGGAAAATAAACGCTCTGCATTTAAGGCTTAAACGTATCACTCCACGTCTCAGGTAGTCGACTGATAAACATATGCAAGCACTTGCTTGCTTCCTGAATAGTAAACTGCCTACTGGGCGAGTAATCTTCGTGGATCAGGTAGTTACGAAACTCTCGCACGTCATGCACATCGTCCAAAGCATCCTGTGACACACCTCGTCGTGCGGCTATTGAATCAATCAGCACCTCGGTTGAAGGTCTCGTATTCCGAACTTCACAACGCCAAAAGTGCCGAAGCGCTGACTCAAAACATGCATACAGACGGGTAAAATACAATACTCCCAATTGATGAAGTACATCGTCAATTTCACGAAGCGACAAATCATTGTCGAAGAGCAGGTCAGGATTGGAAGCAGCAAGGCGGCGGAACACTTCCACCGTCCGAAGCGCAGTTTCATAATTGCGCAGAACCTCTTTCAGTCTTTCATGCCATTCGTACTTGCGCATTATGACCGAAAGACATCCGTTATCGTATTGACAAGCGTACTCTGAGTGAGAGGCAGGCGATTGTTCCGAGTGACGATTTGCCACTGGCCGTCTTTGTATGACAGGATGTTCGCTGCCTCAAAAGTGGGCATTACTGCCAGATCAACAACACCTTGATGTCCGCTTCCAAAGTATGCGACAGGATCAAGCACAACTTCCTTGTCGTTGTCTCGAATGTGAAGCCGTGGCGCAAAATACTTACCAAGAAGACTCTCGGCCACCTCTTTTTTCTCTTCACGAACACCCCAGCCCTTCGACTTCGCTGCCTTCTTTGCCTCGTCGATCAGGTTTTCCTGGGCGACCAACCAGTGCTTCAAGATTGGCTCACGAACTATCCCGATGATCGCTTCCAAATGTTTTCGGGCCTCGGCGCTTTGATCGGGTCTCGCTGGTTTGTTCGGCGGTACTTTTTCGGCGATCCCAAGAAATGCGGCTACCTCATTCGCAAGTACCTTGCCCTGGTTGTTTGGCAAATCAGCAAAATCTGCTTCGTTGAAGCCTGAAACAGCCCTTCTCGATAGCCACAGGTCTGCGCTGTCCAGTGCTTTACTGAGTCGCTCATTGTCACCTGAGCCGTGGTCCGTCTGAACTTTTGGCGGTTGAAGCAGGCGATATGCCGTGCGTAGATGCTGAATAAACTCGTTTCGTGCCATTGATTCGCCTCCACTCTAATTCTACCCAAAGTGTCGTGCGCAGCAACCAAGAGTTGACGTCACACTGCGCTGCCATTTTTGTATATAGGGCCGGTTCGGGTGATTTTCTCCGGCCATCGTGACGCTCCATCGTTACTTAATCAGCCCCCATTCACGAGCCATGTCCGCGTATCCGGGGTTAAGAGCCAGCCACTCCTCCAACTCGCCGTGGCGCTTGAGTGAAGTCAAACCGGCTCGTAGGCGTTCACCGCGAAAGTGCTGCATCTGCCCATTGGCCAGACTGTTCATCAACACATCCATCCTCCCCTGATGCCGATCCATGTCGGTGTCGATGCCAGTCGCATACCGAAGGGTAGTGACGCGGATGATCTCATGGTGTGCGTCAATGAGGGCGTGCCAGACTGGGCTGCCCGGCTCTTGGTTTTCCATCTTGGCGACATGCTGCTGGGCCACAGACAACAACTCATTCCAGCCTTCCGCGTAAGAACCTTCGTCGGTCATCGGTTCAAGTAGTCTCTCGGTTAACGGCACTTCGCTACTGCCGCCAAACTGAAAGCCACCGCCTCCATCTTGCTGAACCTTGCCGCCACCACCGATCACCACGAGCCCGGCGCAGAGACAAGGCAGGCCGACCAGGACCGCCACAATGCCGAGCGCCACAATCGTGACGGGCTTGATCGAGGGCCGAGCCGGTTGTGTAACTCGGTTCGCCGTCTGGATGATCGGCAAGCCTGTGGGCTGGACCGGAGGGGCGGCGGGCACATCGACCGCCACGGCCTCAACAGTCTCGACTGGAATCTGAAACTGGCCTCGACACTTCGGACACAGGACCGTCCGGCCTGCCAGTTCGGGGTTAACTTTGATTTTTCTTTCACAATGCGGACAAGTGGTGCGGATCATGTGCGGCTCTCTGGTGGTGAAGGCTTCCAGGGAGCAGCAGCGATGAGACGCAACGAAGAGGGGGCGTCCGCACCACGGCTGCTCCCTCCACCCCGACCAAGGGGCGCACAAGAACAGCGCATGGCCGACGCCCCCCGTTCTCACGGGGAGCGTTCGGCCCACACTGCTTCTTGTGCTTTCAAGGGCCTTGCGGCCCAGGTTGGTCGTTTGGAAGGAAGCAGAGCAAGTCGATTGCTCGTGAATTGTGAAGTGGCTGTGTCAGCCACGGATCATGCAGTCTCCTGGTAGTATTTCGGACATCAAAGGGTATCGGGCCGGAATGGCAGAATCAAGCCGGAATGGCGATCAGCGAGCCCAGGAAGCAACTATTGCTGGTGACATTCTAAACTACTGTCGCCATTTAATATCACTACACTACTGTCGCCACATTATTGCACAACACCCTGATCTGATCTCTCATCATTGCTATGTGATGATCCCAAATGTGGCCGAAGTTTGAGTGTCCAGTCCGTACCTGGATTCTCTTATAAAACCCGCCCCAGGAAAACTGACGGCTCGCGCTAGACAAAGATCGCGAAATCCGTACTGTGGGTCGTAGCAACCGGCTGCGTCTCATAAGCGCAAAAAGATGGCCAGCCCAGAATTAGTAGTTCTGGAACTGGCCGGTTGCTGAGGCTTGTCGGAAATCCAAAAAAATCAAAACCGCCTTTGAGGTCGGCCCGGTCGCTTTGTTTTTCCACTCAACGCCTCTCAGTATCCACAGAAAAGTAGAAGAGTCAACGACCTATGAGAACCCTAAATTCTGAAAATTCGATAGTCGACCCCTGGACTGGACATTTAGACGCACGTAACGTTCAAACGGTTTTTGTCCGTCCCGTGTCCCACGCCCAGGAGTTGCCGCCATGCGTTCCCCACCATCCTCGGAAGTTCCCTCTGTTGTTCCTTCTGATCTTTGTCCTCGCCCCAGTGAGTTTTGCACCAATGATCGCACCCAACCCCAAACCCAAGACGGAAGCAGGACAGCCGACTGCAGCCGTGATAATGTCCGGTCAGGACGACTACCGCCCCACCAGCGACACCGCGTTCGACATCGAAACCGGACCTGCTGGAAAAGGCGAAGGATCATTGCTCGATCCTACGGAAGCGCGCGTCGTCGCAATTGGATACTACGAGGTCGCCAGAGATGTCTACCTCATAGCCTACGATCTCGATGAAGCGGCCATGTTGCGCCAGTTCTGGGGAGCGTTCCTGTCTCTCCACGGCGCGGGGGCGAAACTGCTGGGCTTTAACACTCAGGGCTTCGACCTCCCCTTCTTGATCCGGCGTTCGTGGCATCACGGAGTAGATGTGCCGCGAGTCGTTCTGTCGGGTGGCAAGTATTGGCCCGACACCGTTGTGGACCTGATGATCGCGTGGCGCTGCGGCGGCTACAAAGACTTCATCAGTCTGGACAACCTCGCCAAGTTTCTCGGCGTCGGTGCTAAAAACGGTGACGGCGAACTGTTCTACCTGAAATGGAATCAGGACCGGGACGCCGCCATCGCGTACTTAAAAAACGATGTCCGTCTCTGCGCCGACTGTGCGGCCCAGATGGGCTTCATCGACCCCACCAGAGCCGCATAAGGAGTGAGATCGTGTATAGCGCCCGAGCGCCACCACCGTGGCAGTTGGCTGGACTGCCCCTAACTAACCCGGCCCGCCCGTGCTCATTGAGCACGGGCGGGTCTTTCGTTTACCACACCCATTTCCATGAACACCACATCCGAACAACAACGACTTGCCATCATTATGCTGTTTCGCCAAGGTTACTCCGTCTACGCGATCTCGCGCCTTACCTGCGTGCCGCGTGACAAGTGCATTTACATCTTGGCGCAGTGCGTGGCGGGCAGCAGTCCCAAGGCGCGAGACAATCGACGCCGCTTGACCGACGACTGATTACGATCCTCAACTTACTCTACGGAGAAACCTTAATGAATGTTACATCGAAACAAGAACGCTTGACCGTCCTTACGTTGCAACTCGCAGGTAACTCGCTGCGCCGTATGGCGCACATTACTGGATTAGAAAGGAATACCATTTCTCGCATCATCTGTGAGTTTGGCCAGCGATGCGGACAATTCCTTCATCAGGAAGTCCGCGACCTCACGATGCGTCATGTACAGATAGACGAACTGTATGGCTTCGTAGAGCGCCACGAATACAACGTGAAGGACGATGACCCTCGTTGGATGGATAAGGGAGAAATGGCGTTTTACGTAGCCTATGATGAGGACTCAAAACTGATCCCAGCACATCGGATTGGTAAGTTAGGTCCGCAGTCAACCTACCAGTTCATTCGAGACCTGCACAAGACCGTAAGAATTCATCGGCCCAATTCAGACAGCAACGGTCCGATCAAACCAGTCATCTTGATTAGCAGCGATGGCTTCCGAGGCTACGAGAATCCGATCAAGTGTACCTTCGGTCCATATGCCGATTATGGCCAGATAGTTAAGGATCGCATTAGGACTACGAGAGGACGAGCGGAATGGGACATTTCGTACAACGTGGTTCAAGGTAATGAGGCTGTGTTGGACGAAATCTCTACTTCCTTGGTCGAGCGGTGCAATCTGTCGATCCGAACCTTCATGGCGATGATGCGGAAAAAGTCGATCACATTTGCAAAGAAACTTGAAAACTTACAGGCAGCCGCCAACGTGTTTGTGGCGCACTACAACTACTGCTGGAAGCACGAGTATCGACTTGGCAACGATAGAAAAATGAAAACAAGTCCGGCCCATTGGGCTGGTCTCGCGCCCAGGCGATACGATCTCGAAGAGTTCTACGACTTGGTTCTCGAACACACGATCCCGGCCTGGGAGGCTGCGGACGAACCCAACGCCGCCTAACTGGTCGGAGAAACAGCCATGACAAAAGCAGTATTTCCAGATACCGTCGCGATCCTCGCAGTCAGGTGCGAGCATTGCAGCGCTTCCACCACCATCGAACTCAACGAGTGGCGATGCCCATCTTGCGGAGAGCAATGCAAGACCAGACGCCCCCTGATTCGCCACCTAATCACGCACGCGAGGCTGAACCGGTGCGTGATCTGCGATTCCGCGAACTTTACCGTTGATTTTGAGTTGCCTGAAAAGGTTCGACAGCCGATTGACCGGGGGCAGGAGTTCACCAGCGTGGGCGTTTCAAGTGCGCGAACGAGCCTTCGCGGACAGGAAGGCACTTAATGCTGCTTTCAGGTCGTCCTCAACTCGGATTTCACATTCCCAGAGAACGAGAACCGTCCAGCCTGCTTCACGCAGCAGCCGAAGGTTGCGACGGTCTCGACGCACTGTGGCTTGGAACTTCTCCCGCCAGCGTTCAACGTTCCGCCGTGGCATCGTCGCTCTACGGCAGCGATGGCGATGCCAAAAGCATCCGTGGATCAGTACGATCTTGCGGCGGCGAACAAACACGAAATCAGGGCAGCCGGGCAAATCGCGTCTGTGGGTGTCGTAGCGAAACCGCAGTCGATCCAGCATCCGGCCAATTTGTTGCTCGATGGACGTGTTCGACGACGCCACTTGCCGCATCCTGGTCGAGGTTGCGGCATCAGAAATGTAGCCGTTCTTGCCGATCATCATTTCAGGGGTGCGCCTGAAACTTGTAAACTTTACAAGCGGCGATTAGAATCTCCGCAAAACTGCCCCGTCGCGGGGGACTCAGCCGCTACATGTTTACCGAAGGTCATCGCTGTGGGCAAGCATCGCTACAAGATGACCATCTCCCGGCTGACCGTCGATAAACTCGGCGTCAAACTCTACGACCGCGTATCTGCCGTCATCGCCGAACTGATCGCCAATAGTTACGACGCGGACGCCACGCGCGTCGAAGTCAGCGCGCCGATGAACGAGTTCCTGGCGACTAAGAGCGGCAACTCGATCACTGACAAGGGATTCGTGATCGAAGTCATCGACAACGGCTGCGGCATGACGCCCGACCAAATGAATGACTTCTACCTCGTCGTTGGAAAAGAGCGCCGAAATGACCCTCGGCGTGGCGACGTATCCAAAAAGTTCCAACGAAAGGTGATGGGTCGGAAAGGCGTTGGAAAGTTAGCCCCATTCGGCGTTTGTCAGCACATCGAGATCATTTCGTCCGGTGGCAAGAAAACAGCAGGACGCGATGAGAATAACAAGTCGGCCCAGGGTTATCTCACTTCTCACCTGAACCTGCAAAGAGGAAAGATTCTTTCGGATACAGACAAGGAGTACAATCCCGATGTCGAGGAACTGGACGGAATAGTGCGACCCAAACATGGCACTACGATCCGGCTGAAAATCTTCGATCATCGCCTCGTTCCGTCGATGGAGTCTCTGCAACGGCAACTGGCTCAGCGGTTTGGCGTCAGTTCTTCCGATTGGCAAATCAAACTTCGAGACTCGACAAAAACAATCGACTCAAAAGGCTCAACGTGTGTCGTCGGCGAATTTGCCATCGACACAATGGAAAAGACCGTCATTAAGTTCGAGGAAGATGAGGATGGCGATCATCAGGCCATTGGGCCGGATGGGAACGAACTATCCACCGTTGAAGCAGGGTTCGACCTCGACGGTACGCGCTATCCGGTGACTGGCTGGATCGGCTACGCAAAGCACCCATACAAAGACGACTTAATGGCGGGTGTGCGCATTTACTGTCGCGGTAAGATCGCGGCCCAGACGCACATCTTCAACATGAAGGCTGGCTTCACGGGCGAATACGACATCCGTTCTTACCTCGTCGGGCAACTGAATGCGGATTGGTTGGACGAACGGGAAGACTTGATTCGCACAGATCGGCAGGACATTCTTTGGTCACACGACCTTGGACAGGCGTTCGAGAAGTGGGGTCAGGCGGTCGTTAAGCACATCGGCTCAATTGCGCGAAAGCCAAAGCAGAAGAAAGCCTGGGACGAGTTCAAGGAGACCTCGAATTGCGAGGCGAAAGTCAAAAAGGCATTTCCTGGGGAGGCACAAGAAGCGATCCGCGACAATGCTTTGGAGATCGCAAGGACAATGGCGCAGAGTAGTCGAGATGAGGAACTGCACAACCAGGAACACATCAAAACGATCATCGACCTGAGCATCATGCTTGGGCCGCACCTCACGCTCAATCAGAAACTCCGCGAAGCCGCCGAGGACAAAGACGATCCGCTTTCGGTCATGAATAGCATTCTGGGGACGGCGAGAATTGCCGAACTGGCTTCGTTCGGGCGGATCGCAGATGACAGAGTGAAGGTCATCAAGCGCATCGAGAAACTGAAAGATACGAAATCGACGCTTGAAGCGGCCTTTCAAGACCTAATCAGCAAAGCCCCCTGGCTCATAAATCCCCAGTGGTCGCCGATCACAAGCAACCAGACATTCACCACTCTTAAAAAAGAATTTCAGAAATTCTACAAAGAAAAAACGGGGAAGTCGCTAAACCTGGACTCATTCTCGGACGGCGCAAAGCGGGCTGATTTCGTTCTCTCAAATCAGGATCAGGTTCTCGAAATCATCGAGATCAAGAAGCCGCACTATTCCTTCACGAACGACGAAATGGATCGGCTAAACCGTTACGTCGACCTCATGGACGAGTTTCTTAACAAGCCAGGACACGCGGACTTTAAGGCCGCGTTTCCCAAATATCACGTCACGCTTGTGTGCGACGAACTTGGCCTAACGGGAATTCACAAGAAAGGCTTCGCGGGGCTGGTCAGGGATGGCCTGCTTGAACACATCACTTGGAAGGTGTTCCTGCTCCGCACACGCAAGATGCACGAAGAGTTCCTCAATGAGGCAGAAAGGCAACGCAAGGATGCGGCCAAAGAAGACTAAACAACCGGTTCTGACTGCGAGCGATTTATTCGCTGGCGGCGGAGGGCTGACCGTGGGCCTCAAGCGCGCGGGCTTTCGTGTCGTCTCGGCTGTCGAGATCGAACCCCATGCCTTTGCGACCTACAAGGCTAACCACGCCGACGTCACCGCTTACCGACAGGACATCCGCACCGTTGATGGCGCAAGCCTGGGCGACAGCATTGACCTGTTGGCTGGCTGTCCTCCCTGTCAGGGCTTTTCCAGCCTGACCTCCAAGTACCGGCGCGACGATCCTCGCAATGCCCTTGTGCGTGAGATGGGCCGGATGATTGAGGAAGTTAAGCCTCTCGCGGTCATGATGGAGAATGTCCCTGGCCTTGCGCTCAAAGGGAAGCCGCTCCTTGAAGAACTGCTTGCGGTTTTGGATGACAAGTACGAGGTCACGCACGATGTTCTTCAAGTGGCTGACTTTGGAATTCCCCAAAGCAGGAGGCGCTTCGTTTTACTGGCGGGCCGTGGTTTCAAGATCGAGTTGCCGAAGCCTACGCATTCGTGGAACGGTGAGGACGGTTTGGAAAAGTGGGTTTCGATTGACGGTGTGTTGAAAGGGTTGCCTCGACCCACCCCGCTCGACAAGGCCCGTGAGCAAGGTAGTCCGGCTGCTCTCAAATGGCACGTAGTTCGCTGCCTATCTGCCGAGAACAGCAAGCGGATCAAGCAGGCGAAACCCGGCAAGGCTTGGTGGAACGGGATTCCCAAGCATTTGCGGCCAGATTGTCACGAAACCAAAGAAGCCGGTTTCAGCAATGTGTACGGGCGAATGAAATGGGGAAAGGTGTCGCCCACAATCACCGGGGGCTGCACCACATTCAGCAAAGGAAGGTTCGGCCACCCCACACAGAACCGGACAATCTCGGTTTACGAGGCGGCACTTCTCCAAACATTTCCGCCTGACTACGTGTTCGACACGAATTTCATGGAGTATGCCTGCAACATCATCGGCAACGCCCTACCTTGCGACTTTGCCGAGATTCTTGCCCAGCAGTGCGCCGAGGCGATCCGCAAGTTCAAGGAACGCAAAAGCACTCGAAAGCGTTAAACGAAACAGCCCCACGGCGGGCTAACCGCCTGGGGCTGTTGTTCCGGCATTTGCAACGCCTTATCCTGACCTCCGGTTCTATTCAATAAGGAGGTGTCGCATGGATAATTTCATGCAAAGCCTGATGCGTCAAACCGGTACACAAAGTGCCGACGAGGCAATTCGGGTTCTGCTCGTGCTTGCTGGCTTAAAGTCCGCATAGCCTTGCAGTCGAGGTGCGCCCGGCTCGAAAAGAGCCGGTGCGTCACCGAGTCCTCCTGCGAACTGGACTGGCCCGGTCACGAGTCAAATCCTGGCCGGGTCTCTTTATAGTAGTGATCCTGACTTCGATTTTCCCAGCCGGCCAGACCTTTGCGGCCAAGGTTCACGGCAAAGAAGTGGGCAAATAGCGCCACCCCGGATTGGACTGGTGCGGTTCAGGGCCTAAAAAAGCCATTACCTAAAAGTCATACTGGCGACGGATGGGGAATAATCGCAAATTGTTTTATTGGAGATGCTTGTGGAATTTTTTCGACGACGACACCGCTGGAAACGGCGAAAAGTATTCCTGGATGGGCGTCGCAGCATGGCTGTTCACAAGTTGTGGCAGAATATGTCAGTGGGTGCAATGTCAACATGAAACCAGTGGAAAATATTGCCAGGGGCGAGCGATGTTCCGCCCTTTCAGAGCTGGAGATCGCTTGGGAGAACCCGGCACCCAGGACGGCGCTGCGCTGGCTGCTGGGCTGTGGCAGGTCGGCCTTTCAGGCCGCGGGACCCTCGCTTACGCGCGGGCTGCCCAACGTGTGTTCTAAGTTGGAGAACGGGATCGTTCTGATGCGATGATGGATTCACCCTGCGCTAGCCGCGGTGCGGCGGCATCTTTGGAGGCGGTGTAGCCGCTCCGCGGCTTCGATTCGGTTTGGTGCTTCCGTACCCACGGTTGACGCGTTGACACCGTGGGCTGATACGTGTCGCCGCTACTCGGCTGGAAAGTGAGCCGGTTATCCCCGAGAGGTTTCGCCCCAAATGCGAGTCCCCAGCGGTAACATCTCTTGGGCCGATTAGTTACCATCACTCCCGACCCTCCTCGTTGGTTTGCGGTATGTTGCTGCTCGATCTGACACTCCCGACGCCCGCCGAGAATCTGGCCCTGGACGAGGCATTGCTCGATACGGCCGAGGCGGGCGAGATTCAGGACGACTTGCTACGGTTGTGGGAACCGGAGACCGGCCATTTCGTCGTTCTAGGTCGATCATCGCAAGCAGCAATCGAAGCCAATTTGGTCGCGTGCAGCACGGCGAACGTCCCCGTGCTGCGACGATCGAGCGGCGGCGCGGCGATCGTGGCCGGGCCAGGCTGCCTCATGTACGGTGTTATCCTCAGTTACGAGCGACACCCGGCTCTGCGTATGCTGGATCAGGCTCATGCGCATGTTTTGACGCGAGTGGCTTCCGGGCTTGCGTCGCTGGGAATCGACGTACGACAGCAAGGGACGAGTGACCTCGTCTGGAACGGTCGCAAAGTCTCGGGGAACAGCCTGCGGTGCAAGCGGGACCATCTGCTGTATCACGGCACGCTCCTTTACAAATTCGACTTGCCGCTCGTTGGCAAACTGCTCGGTACGCCGCCGCGTCAGCCGGAGTATCGCCAGAGCCGATCGCACGATGCGTTTGTCGCAAACCTGCCCGTCAGTGGCGACGACCTCCGCCGCGCCCTTGCCCAATCGTTTGCCGCGAATGAAACGCTCACCCGATGGCCGGCAGAACGAGCCGCTTGGCTTGCGGAGGAGCGCTACCGCCGCGACGAGTGGAACGCTTAGCCGCCACGTCACGCGGCGTTACCCTCGCCGAGATAAAGAACGGCCCGTCGTGGACAACGGGGCTAAGCGGTATATTCTGCCCCAGAGGCGAGAGCGTCCCCCTTGTGCCGGAGCCATTCATGTCGAGCAGCGCGTCCGTCGATCTGAAACGATTCATCCGCGACATTCCCGATTTTCCCAAGCCCGGCATCCTGTTCCGTGACATCACGCCCCTTCTGGCCGATGCGGCTGCATTTCGCGAAGCGATCCGCCGACTGGCCGAGCCGTATCGCGGCCAGAAGATCGATTCGATCGTCGCTGCCGAGGCCCGCGGATTCATCTTCGCCGCGCCGCTGGCCGTCGAGCTTGGTACGGGCTTCGTTCCGGTCCGCAAACCGGGCAAGTTGCCGTACGAGCGGCTGTCGTACCATTACGCCCTGGAATACGGCACCGACACGCTGGAAATGCACGTCGATGGGACTCGTCACGGACAGAACGTGCTGGTGGTCGATGACCTGCTGGCGACCGGCGGGACAGTGCTGGCCTGCTGTGAACTGCTGAAGAAAACCGGGGCGAACATCGTCGGTTGCGCGTTTGCAGTTGAACTGCTCGCCCTGGGCGGTGCGGCAGCAATCAAGCCGTATCCAGCGTTCAGCTTGATCAAGTACTGATGGCCCGCACCGAATTCGCCTTCGCGTGTAGTAGGCTCTCGACCACTTCTGGCGAATCCCCCTCGGCGAAGACCGTGACGATTGGATGGCCGGCCTGAATCGTCTGGCCGGCATGCGGCAGGTCGGCGAATTGGACTCTCGCGGCCCTGTCGTCCCACGGCATGTGGTCGCCAATCGTGAGTTCCTGGCGAGCATAGACGACGGCCTTGCCGCGGAAGTTTGCGTCAGATAGCTGCCGCGGAGGGTGGGGCAATTGACCCGACTGACACGCGGCGGCATGCATGGCGATGAACGATTCGCCCGTAACTCGCTCCAAGATCTCCATCGACGCCGTGTAACGTGGGTTGACTTCGATCGTCCAGACGGTCTCGCCATCCATGACGAGATCGACGCCGAACAAGCCGACCAGCCGAAACTGCTCGGCGATCACCTCGCCAATCCGCACGATTTGCTCGCGATGAACGTCCGGTAGCGGCAGCGGGCCGATCGAACCGACGTAGAGGAACGGAGGATCATGATTCCAGCCGCGGCCGAGAATCTGTCGCGTTGCGCCGAGCAGTGCCGCTTTGCCATTGGCAGCGACGAATGCGGCACTGGCAGGTAGGCCTTTGATGTATCGCTGATAGTAGGTTCCGCGCGGCGGCTGAAGCGCTCGATAGCGCGCGTCTGCCCAGCGGATGCCAAGGCCCGCGCTGCCGCAAAGCGGTTTGATGAGCACTCGATCACGATCGGCAATCTGATTGGGTCCAGGCATCGACAGACCAGCCGTCGCTATCGATTGATGGACTTGCCATGGGTTCCGAACCTGGCGCAGCACGTCGGCCGAATTTCCCCACAGCGGCCTCCATCTCGCCAGCCGTTCGACGAGACGCGGGTAGTTTTCGAGTCCTCCCGTGTACATCCACGGCGCATCGGGCGCGGCGGCCATTGCTCGCCAGAACCCTTGCGGATAGTTGTCGATGCGCGTCGCAGGACATATCTCCACGAGATCGCGGT
Organism: uncultured Pirellulaceae bacterium; assembly: GCA_964384375.1. GTDB lineage: Bacteria > Planctomycetota > Planctomycetia > Pirellulales > Pirellulaceae > CAYLLN01. The sequence goes on along the minus strand of CAYLLN010000017.1, from coordinate 33,029 downwards.
CCGCGAAACAGTCGATCGCATACGGCGCAAAGCCCGCACGGGCGGCCGATTGTGCCGCTGCCCGGACGCTCGCACCGAGAATGACAAGTTCGTTCACGCGGGCCATTGTGCCGCACGTGTCATGTAAGCGAAACGCCGGGATTACTGCAGGTCGTCACCGATTCCGACTACGATTCGCCTATTCTCCACGTCCGAAGCTGGTCAGCATGTACTTTGAGTTGCGAGCGTCTTCCTTCACGAGACCGTCCAATGGCACTTCATCGGAATGCCAGCTAAAGGGGTCGCCGTCCACGTAGTGGATCTCGCACTCCAGTTTCCGCCCCATGACTTCGATTGTTTCATTCGTAGGTCGGGCCTTAGGAACTTGAGTGTCTTTTTTCGTGCCCGTTTTGCTCTTCTTTTTGCTTGACTTGGCCGCGGATTTGGCAACGGGCTTAGCCTTTGCCTTGGCGGCTGACGGCGGTTGCTCCTCCGCTGTAGGGAGCCGCTTCTTGATTCGCATCTCGTCCCGTTGATCAAGCGCGTAGGACACTTGGGCGTAAATGACGTAGTCGTGTTCTTTGCCGACTTCGACGACTTCCAGCCGGCCGGGCTTGCCGTTTTTTTCATATTCAACGAAGTCGCCCACTTTGGCCGTAGGAATGTAGGCTTGCCAGCGTTCTTCTCGCGTCCAGCCATCGCCGCCGAACACCTGACCTTTGAAATTCGGATCGGGCGCGAGATTCACTTCTCCTGCGGGTTTGGGCGTAGGCGTTGGAAGGTCTGCCACCTTACCGGAAACGAACTTGATCTCCACGATCCGCGGTTCGTCTTTGGACGGCGTGACGCGAACCGACTTCGTCGTAATATCGACGATGTTCCCCGACTGCAGGAACCGCTTGCCGCTGATCGGATCGTGGGCCTTCCCTTTGTCATCAATGATCTTGAGGGCCAAATCCACCTGCACGCGATTGGTCTTGCCGCCGTGCTCGAACGTGATCCGTCCACCTGCAAGGGCTACAACTTTCGCGCCGGGATACTCCTCGGCCCGTGCTGAAGAAGATAGGTGCAATGCCGCCAACGCAGCGAAAGCCAAGCCAAAAGCACACTTCCGATTCCAACAGGGCAGCATGGTTGTTCTCCTTGCACATGCCAATGAGAAATCACACTTGCAGCTGCTCTGTCCCGCTTATGAAGAGGTATTGAACCCTATTGGTTGCAAAAGTGCAAATATAATCAGCTAATAATCATTCAGCGCTAGACCCTCAGCGCGTTTAGTGAACTGACTCACCGCGAAACGCCATGAGCGCGGGGCGCAGGCGCTCGAGTTGCTGCGAAAGTTCGCTCACTGCTACGGCGGCCAAAGCGAAGTCGCCGCTTTGGCCAAGGCGCTCGACCGCGAAGGCCGCTTCATAGGCTGGCTGCGCCGCGAAATAGCCGCACGAACCCTTGAGCGAATGCCCGGCCCGGCGGAGGCGCGGCGCGTCGGCGGCAGCCAGGGCAGCATGGACCTCCGCCAACATCTTCGGGCTTTCCGCCAGGAACACGTCGATCATCGCGTGCATCAGATTCTTGTCGCCCGCCGTATGCTCCAGAGCTGCCGACCAGTCGATCTGCAACATGTCGCCATTGCTGCCAGTTGGTGGTGGTATGGCCGTCTGCTGCGGATCGTGGCGAACCGGCGTCGCAACAACCGAAGTTGTAGGCGGCGGCTGCGAGGGGGTGAATCGCTCGATTTCGGAGAATAGTTGCTCGGCGTGAATCGGCTTGCTGACATAGCCGTCCATTCCCGCATCTAAACAGCGTTCGCGGTCCCCCTTCATCGCGTGGGCCGTCATCGCCACGATCGGCTGATGTTTTCCCGTCGATTCTTCGCGGCTGCGGATTTCGGCCACCGCGGCGAAACCGTCCATGATCGGCATCTGTACGTCCATCAGGATCAGGTCGAACGGCTGGACTTGCTCGCCGACATGTTCCCAAGCCTCCACAGCTTTGCGCCCGTCATCAACAACGGTCACATCATGCCCATGCTTTTCGAGCAAAAGCACTGCAAGCTTTTGGTTCACGAGGTTGTCTTCGGCCAGCAGGATGCGAAGGGGCCGAACGGGCGATGCCCCTTCGCTCAACTGGGACGTTTCGACCCGCCGGCGCTGCGGCTCCAGGCCGTGTGCCGTCATCAGCGCGTCGAGCAGTTCCGATTGTTTGATCGGCTTGGCAATCGTCGCCCGCACAACGCCGCTCTCCTCGGCCGCATTGGGTGGCCTCGCTGTGGAGCGGAGCATGACGACCGTAGTCGAGGCCAGACGAGGATCCTCCGCGATGCGCTGCACGAGCTCGTCCCCGTCCATCTCCGGCATTCGGTCGTCAATGATCGCAACGCGATAGGGATGCCCCTTTTGAGCCGCCACGAGCAGCATCCCGAAGGCCCGCGCGCCATCCTCGGCCAGTACCGCCTTGAGACGCCAATTGCCGAGCATTTCGGCGATCACGCCGCGGCAGGTCGCGCTGTCATCGACGACGAGGATCGGCACCTCGGCAAGCGAAGGGGAAACGATTGGCTCAGCAGGGGCCTCGGCGGACGAGCGATCGAGGAGAATCTGAAACTTGAACGTCGATCCTTTCCCCAGTTCGCTTTCGGCCCAAATGCGGCCCCCCATCATCTCGACGAGCCGGTGCGAAATGGAGAGGCCCAGGCCGGTGCCGCCGTACTTCCGCGTGGTGGAACCATCGACCTGCTCGAAGGCTTCAAAGATTTTGTCCACGCGGTCGGCAGGAATGCCGATCCCCGTGTCGCGGACCGAGCAATCGAGGCGGAGCGTGCTGCCGCGAATCTGGCCAACCTCGGCCGAAACGACGATTTCCCCCTCGTCAGTGAACTTGATCGCATTGCCGACGAGATTGGTCACGATCTGCCGCAGGCGGGTCGGATCGCCGACGAGCCGCTCCGGGACGTTCGGGGCAACACGGGCGATCAGCTCCAGTCCCTTTCCATGAGCCCGGAACGCGAGCGGCCGGAGCAGGTCCCCCACCGAGTCGCGCACGCTGAAGTCGATCTCCTCTAGGTCGAGCTTGCCCGCTTCGATTTTGGAGAAGTCGAGGATGTCGTTGATCACCGCCAGCAGCCAATCGGCCGAGCTGCGCACAAGCTCCAGATACTCTCGCTGCTGGGGCGACATGCTCGTATCGAGCAGGATTTCCGTCATGCCGATGATGCCATTCATCGGCGTGCGGATTTCGTGGCTCATGTTCGCCAAAAACCGGCTTTTGGCGAAGTTGGCGGCATCGGCTGCTTCTTTTTGCCTCTGGATCGTGTCGTTGGCCAGCGATAGGAGCCGCGATTGCGCCAGCAGCAGGATTTCCGTGCCGAGCAGCCGCACATTGCCGTCGGGATGGCGAACCACGATCGGCTCATAAACCATTTTCCGCTGGCGATTGAGGGCGATCGTGGCAGCTTCGTCGATGCCGAGCGATGATGCAAGTTCGAGCGGAGTAAGTTCAATCTGGGTGAGCATCACCTCGATCGGCCGCTTCATATAGACTTCGAGGGCGAACGGCTTACTGAGGTGTTCGAGGAACTTCTCGCGGGAGATGACCCCCAAAAGCTCTTCGTCGCGGAAAATCAGTACGCCAGGCAATTCCGGATGTCGATCGAATTCGGCAGTGACGCGGTTCCCCCACGTATCGGCCGTGACACGAAAGTCGTGCGCCGGCAGGTCGGCCAGCGTCGATTCCGGTCGCAGGTCTTCGAGGACGGGGTAGAGCACGGGGGGGAAGTGCGGAGTTCGGAGTACAGATTGCGGAATTGGTGAGTATTGGGTTGTGAAATGCTGTCTTCTGTCGTCTGTCCTCTGATTCCTGACTGCTGCACCCTGGCTCCCTAATCTCTCGCCTTTCGCTTGACGAGTGTGATCGAGCGGCCGTCGCTGCCGAAGAGGATTTCGTCCATGAACGCCCGCATCAGGATCAGGCTCCGATCGGTGGGGTCTTCGAGCGCGGGACTCGTCGCTTCGCGGGATTCGGCGAGTGTGAACGGCGGCCCTTGATGGGCCACTTCGAAGCGTGCGTCGTTAGGAGTGATCCGCACATGCACTTTGACGCGCCGCGAAGCATACGGCGATGCTTTTCGTCGCTCGTCAAACCAGTCGCTCGACTTGTCGTGATGGCTGTTCATAGCCATGAGCATTTCGGGCGTTAGTTCCAGATTGCCGCGGAGGACGGCGACGCGGAACGCCTCCTCCAAGGCCATCCCCAGCCGCACCTGCCCGCCGGTGTCGCACACGCCGATGCTCTCGACAAGCTGCTGCACCAGTTCGACCAGCCGATCGGTGGCCGCGAAATCGTTCTCGGCACTGAAGCGGAACTCGGCGTATTCCATAGCCTGGGCCAGGGCCTCGTATCCGCGGTCGTCGCGGGCCAGTTCCAGCACCTGGTCGCAAATCGCGAGCAGGTTGTGGGCGAGCTGCGACTTAGGAACGTAGGACGCCGCCCCTTGTTCGAGCGCCCGCACCGCAAGTTCCTCGCTGCCGTGGGCCGTGATTAGCACGACCGGCACGCGCGGATAGTGGATGCGAATCGCGGTGACGAGCTGCAGGCCGTCCATCTCGGGCATTTGCAGATCGGTGACCACGAGGTCTGGCTCGCTCTCGCCCAATCGGGCCAGGGCGTCAGTGCCGCTGGCGGCCTGACGGGTCTTCATCCGCGGGTCTTTTCGCAAAACGCCATCGACAAGGACGCGATCGATCGGCGAGTCATCGACAATCAAAACGTTGGGCATGGCTACTTGCTCCAAAATTGCCACCAGGCGCGGTCGCTATTCGGTTTCTTCCCCGGCCCGGCAGCAGCAGCCGAGCCCTCCTTGCTCATTTGTACGAGTTGCCGCGAAAGAGGCGTGAGCGTCGCACCGACAACCTTCGCGTTGGCGAGCTTGACGCCGTCGAGCACCGCGTTCGAGAGATCGGCATCGCGAATGTCCGCTCCGCGAAGATCGGCCCCGGCGAGGTTCGCGCGGTCGAACTTGCCGCTGATCACCGCCATGCTCAGGTTCGCGCCGCGGAGGTCGGCATGCGAGAAGTCGGCGTCGGTGAGGCGAGCATAGCGAAAGCTGGCCCGCTGCAGATCGGCCTTCTCGAACGAGACGTTCATCAGCACTGCTTCGCTGAAGTCGGCCCCCGCGAGTGACGACTGGTTGAACTTCACATTCGTCAAGAGGGCGCTGCAGAACAGCGAGTCTTCCAGCATGGACGTATGAAAATCGGCCGCCTGCAGTGTCGCGTGGCAAAAGTCGCAGCCCGAAAGCAGCATGTTGGCGAAGTCAGCTTGTGGCAGTTTCATCCCGCGAAACTTGCGCCCCACCAGCGAATCAGCCGGCACGGTGAGCAGCGTCGTGCGCGCGTCGCAACTGCGGATTTCGATCATGAGCGGCCTCGCCCGAACCACAGCTCCGCGGAGGCATCCTGCGCGCGGAAACATCCGTCCGCCGGAGCAAACTCGCCCACATGGTAATTCCCGGCCGGATGAAGGATCGTTAAGTCAGGGTTAACGACTCGTGAAGTTGGCCGCTTCGGTTGCTGCAGCCGAGCCGTTTCCGGCGGACTGCCCATCCTGAGGGGCGAGCGCCGTTAGCCGGCCGGAGACGATCACGTACTCGTGAGCAGAGGGCGAAGAGATTGGTGATTCATTGCGCGGACTGGCAGATTTCCCCGGCTGAAACATCCACCAAGTCCACATGCCGAGCAGACCGCCGCAGATCGAAAACGGACCGGGGGCAAGGAAAGTTAGGGCGACGTAGAGATTCGGCCATTGTCCATCGGCGGCTTCAAACAACTCTCCCCACTCATCCCCTTCAAACACTGCGACAGCGCCCATCACACTCATATACAGCGAGACCAGATGTGGCACGATGCCCGCAATCGTTCCGCCGATAAAGAACGGCCGCCACGCCCCGCGGCCATACACGATGCCGTTGATCCACAGCGCCGGGCTGATCCACAACAAGCCAATGAGGACGGGCGTGGCGACAATCGGCGGTGCGGCAAAGATCACGCCGCAAAGGAGCGAGACAGCAACCATCAAACCGAGCAGAAAGCGAATGTTGAATTGCATCGCGCGGTCCTCCGTGTGTCATTCCATCGTAAGCATCATTCACCCAGCACTGCGCAGCTCAACTCTCAAACCGTGACTGGACCTCCGGGCGCGCCATGATCCCCAGGGCCCAAGCTCCGAAGGGAATGCCCAAAAGACAGCATGGGCCAAGGCAGGGAATCACGGCGACGATGGCTGCGTTGCGAGCATGTGTAAACCTCTTGAGCGACTTCATCTGCCACGCGCCATAGATGCAGTAGCCACTCGCGGCGAGAATCGCAACGCTCCATATCATGCGGATGACGATTTGCATCGCCTTGGTCGAGTCGATCTCCAGACCGCCAAGTCTGCCTTCGTTCGTACCGACCCAGAGCAACAACACATCAATTGGTAACGTCAGCATCAGAGAAACGACACTGATGATCGACACCACGAGCAGCCCGATCGCCGGCCCCTGCATGGCCGCTCGCGCCCGCTCGCGGTCGTCGGCCAACGATTCGCGGGGCTGATTGTAGTATTGCTCCGACAGTGGCGACTGATAGGGATTGGTCATGACGTCATGCTCGCTCTGAAAACTGTTACTTCTGATCCGCTGCCGTCGCCGTCTTGATTCCTAACTCCTTTAGCTGTTTGACTTCTACGACATTCGGTGCACCGGTCATCAGGTCGGTCGCCTTTTGCGTCTTGGGGAAGGCGATTACTTCGCGAATGTTCTCCAGGCCGCCGAAGAGCATCACCACGCGGTCGATGCCCAGGGCAATGCCACCGTGCGGGGGTGCGCCCATTTGCAGGGCGTCGAGCAAGAAGCCGAAGCGGTTCTTGGCCGTTTCCGGGTCGATGCCCAAGAGGCCGAATACTTTGCTCTGCGTCGCTCCGTCGTGAATGCGGATCGTGCCGCCGCCGGCTTCGTAGCCGTTGATCACGAGGTCGTAAGCGACGGCGCGGGCCTTGGCTGGGTCGCTGTCGAGCAGCGGCACGTCCTGCGGCCGGGGCGCGGTGAACGGGTGATGCATCGCTGCCCAACGCTGCTCCTCGGCATCGAATTCGAACATCGGGAACTCGACGATCCACGAGAAGTTCATCGCTTTGGGGTCGTACAGCTTGAGGTCCACGCCGACTCGCTTCCGCACGTTGTGTAGCGCCTTGCACGTCACGGCCCACGTGTCGGCCACGAAGAACAGCATGTCGCCGGGTTTCGCGTTCATCTCCGCCGAGATCTTCGCGAGCTGCTCCTCTGTAAAGTTTTTGCTCGTTGGCGACCAGAGCTTGCCGTCTGGCTCGACGCGGAACCACGCCAACCCCTTGGCCCCGAACTGCTTGACGAACTCGGTCAGCTCGTCGATCAGCTTGCGGCTGTAGTGGGCGGCTCCGCCCGGCGCGACCAGGCCACGAACCTTCTTCCCTGCGTCGGCCGTCTCGCGGAAGACGCGGAAATCGACCGCCTTCGCAATGTCAGTGATGTCGATCAGCTCGCAACCGAAGCGCAGATCCGGTGCGTCGTGCCCGAAACGCTCCATCGCCTCGTCCCACGTCATTCGCGGCAGCGGCAGCTTCAGTTCGATACCAAGCATCTTCTTGGCGAGCCGCTGCATCAGGCCGTCGATCATGCCGATCACGTCGTCGGCCGTGACGAACGACATCTCCAGGTCGAGCTGCGTGAATTCCGGCTGCCGGTCGGCCCGCAGGTCCTCATCGCGAAAGCAGCGGGCGACCTGCACGTAGCGGTCGTAACCGGCGACCATCAGAATCTGCTTGTAAAGTTGCGGCGATTGCGGCAGGGCATAGAACAGACCGTTGTGAACGCGGCTAGGGACCAGATAATCGCGCGCCCCCTCTGGCGTGCTGCGGCCGAGAATCGGCGTCTCGACATCGAGAAAGTCGTGCTCGCCGAAATAGTTCCGCATCTCCAGGATGATGTCGTTGCGGAGCTTCAGCGTGTTTTGCATCTCCGGACGACGGAGGTCCAGATAGCGGTACTGCAGTCGCAAATCTTCGCCGGGCAACTCCATCGCCGTCGGAAAAAACGGAGCGTTGTTGCACTTGTTAAGAACTTCCAAGGACTTCGCGCGGAGTTCAATTTCGCCGGTGCCAATCTTGGTGTTCGTCGTCCCTTCTGGGCGATGGGCGACTTTGCCCGTCACGCGGACCACGTCTTCGGTACGCAGCTTGCGAGATTCGTCGAGCACGGCCTGCCCCGCCTCGGGCGCGAAGACCACCTGAGTCTTGCCGTACCGGTCGCGGAGATCGATGAACAGCGTCCCGCCGTGGTCGCGGCTTGTATCAACCCAGCCGCACAAAGTGACCTCCTGGCCAATCTGTTCGGCGCGTATTTGCCCGCAGGTGTGAGTTCGCAGCACAGAGGACTCCGGCGTAAAGCGTTTGCTGGTCGCAGGTTGCGTCACGAGTGATGCCGCGGCAACTGCGCGGAAACGGCCATTGTAGTAAGCCGCTGCCAAAGCGGGAAGGTTCGAGTATGGCGGCAAGTCGGCAGGATGGGGCCGTCGTCAATAGAACTCAACTATTGGAAGTCACGAGTTGCATGGCCAGCGTGCCTAGCTTCGGCCTTGGCAAGTGGGACGTAGGCTAACTCCGCTTAGTCTTTCTCTTGGCTTGGTTCACCAGCGCCTTGGGCTTGGCTGCCTTCTTTGTCCCTTTGGTCGTGCGCTTGCGCGAATCGCGAATCTCCGATTCGTAGAACTCTATCCACCGCTCGACGGGCATTCGCTTGATCGCTTCGCCGATCAGGCCTAAGGCGAGGTCGTCGGCCCGCTTGAAGCGAATGCAGCACTTCCCCATGTCGAGTTTTTTCCCCGTCTTCTTCCACTCCTTTTGGAACCACGAGAGATCGCCGCCGTCGTCGTACATCGACATGCAATACAGCGACATGTAGTTCTTCTGCGAGGCGAGGCCCGCAAAGGGGAGCGGCTGCTTTGGATCGCAGTGGTAGCCCGCCGGGTAGATCGAGTGTGGCACGTGAAAACTGATCATGCCGTATTGCATTCCCTCTTCGTAACGCGGATCGAGGTTCTCCATAATCACGGCGCGAACGCGCTGGATCTCCTGACGGCGATCGGCGGGAAGCTCGGCCAGATACTGGGCGGCGGTAGTGGCTTTGCTCTGCATGGATGTCAGCTCTCAAGAGAAGGGAGGAGCGCTGACGCGCAGTATAGCGAGCCGCTACTGGATTTCACTCACAATCCGCTCGAATCGCCGGCGATTTTCGGCAAGGGTCATAATCGTTCGGTCGCGGAGCGTGTCGCCACTGGGCTGACCCAGGAGAAGGGCGAGTTTGGAAAGCTCCAGAGGACTCTCCGGCAGGTCGTGCCGGGCCGAGGTATTGAGCAGCCGCAGGCCGGATTCGATCCGTCGCAAGAGGCGGTAGCTCTCGGCCAGATACTCCGCATCGTCGCGTGCTAGGAAGCCGACCGAGGCGAGTGCGGCAAGTGCGGGCTGTGTGCCGGGAACGAGTACCTGCGGATGCTGGCCAGCGTTGCGAAGCTGCAACAGTTGCACGAGCCACTCGATATCGAGCGTGCCGCCGCGGCCGCGTTTCAGATTCAGTTCCGACGCCCCTTTTTCGAGTGCCACGCGCGACGCCAAGAGCTCGGCGGGTTCACTGCCGGTCCACGGCCGGGCGGTCAGCAGTTGGCGAACGAGGTTGGCCGCCCCTTCACGCGTCGCCGTTTCGCCAAAGACGGGGCGCGCCTGGCAAAGCGCCTGCCACTGCCAGAGAGGCGCGGCGCCGCTGAGAAAATGATTCGCGAAGTCGGCTTGTGGCAACGCCATCGCTCCACCGATGCCGATGGGCCGGAGGACGACTTCGACGTTGTAGAGCCGTCCTTGCGGCGTGAGTTGCGAGAGCGTTTTGACAGTGCGCTGAGCGAGCTGCGTGAAGAAATGGCTGTTATTCGTCCGCTCTTGGCGCGTTCGGGGAGCGGGCTTCGTCGTCCCTTCAGCTTCGTAGAGAAAGGCGATCTCGACGTTGCTGTGATAATTCGGCTCGCGGCCGCCGAGTTTGCCGAGGCCGAGAATCGCGAGGCGGCAGGCGTCCCCTTCGAACGGTCCGGGGCCGAGCGTCGGCTGGCCGAATTTAGTGACGAGCGCCGCGAACTCGCGCTCTACGACCTGGGCGAGGCAGAACTCGGCTACATCGGCCAGCGAACGATGCGTCCGGTCGATCGACTCCTGACCGAGAATGTCGCCCACGCCGATCCGGAGGTGGCTCGCGTTTTTAAGATCGTGCAGGACCGGTAAAACGTCGGCCGAGCCGCGGCGGAGTTCGGCCAGCTTGCGCTCAAGCTCTGCCAGATCGGGAAGACGATCGAGCTGCAGCGAATCGACCAGATCGTCGAGCATGCCGGGGCTCGTCGTTAGGATGCTCGACAAGTAGGGGCTCGCGCCGCACAGCTGCACGTAGAGTAGGAGCGACGGCGGATGAAAATGGAACAGCTCCCAGAGGACCCCCTTCGCACCGAGCGACTGGCTCACTGCGAGGAGGTTGTCGAGCGTTCGATCGGGATCGGGGGTGGCGGCGATCTCCCCGAGCAGTCGCTGGGCGATGAGCGCCAGAAAGTGGCGGCAGCGGCGGGTGGAAAGAAACGCCGTCTTTTCCTGGGCCAAGGCGTGCAGATTCACCGCGGCGGCAAGCGGATCGGCAAAGCCGTAGCCGGAGAGGGCCGCGGTCGCTTCCTCGACGGAAGGGGCCGGATCGAGCAGCAAATCGACCGGTGCGGGAGGTGGATCAGTGTCGCTGGCGGCGTCGAGGATTCGCGAGAGCGATTCCCAGACGCGGGCCTGACGCTGCTGCTTTTGTGTGCGGTCCTCAGCAGCGGACCCGGCGATCTGCTCGCGATGCAGCGACTGCCTGAGCCAGACGTAGTTGTCTTCGAGCAGCGAACGCTCCTCGACGGCGAGCACACCGGCCATTTCGAGGCCCGCGATGGCAGCGAGCGTGCTCGAAGCGCGGGCGGTGGGCTTGTCGCCGCCGAAGAGAAGCTGCTGGTATTGCACGACGGCTTCGATGTCGGCCAGGCCGCCACGGGACTGGGGCGAGTCCTCCGTCGCTTCGTCTCCGGGCGCCATTTTCCGCAGGATGCGCCGCCGCAAGGCCTTGATTCCCGTTTCGTCGGCCCGATTGAGATAGCGGCGAAAGACCCACGGTTCCAGGCGAGCGAGGACGGCTGTCGCCAGATCAAACTCACCGGCGATCGGCCGCGCCCGCAGCATCGCCTGCCGGTGCCACGTCCGGCCGAAGCTATCGAAACCGAGCACCGTGTCATCAACGGTATGCACCAGCGATGCCGACGTGCTGTCGGGCAAGGTGGCGAGTTCGAGTTCGTACAGGGGCTCGTCCGTTCCCGCGAGGTATCGCAGCATCTGTCTGGCGACCCGCTCGGCTTGCTCGTCCGCGGCCCGGCGGGCGGCATCGGTCGGCAGCGGCTCGGGCTGCTGAACGAGCAGCAGTTCCAGACGATCGCCGTAGTCCATTTCCGCCGCGCCCAGTCGCCCGAGTGCAACGACCGCCATCGGTGGCGGCACGATCGGCTTGCCGGCGACCTTGGGCGCCGTGTCGGTGACCTTTCGCGTTGCTGCTCGCAGGGCCGCCTCGACGATCGCCTCGGCCAGCCAGGTGAGCTGCTCCATGACGAGTTCCAGCTTGTGGCGCGCGGCCACTTCGCCGTAAGCGATTCGCAGCGTATGCCGGTCCTTCACGCGGACGAGCGCGGCCGCGATTGCCCGCTCGTCAGCCGCGGCGGCGATTTCCGAGAGTGCCTCGGCGAGCAGTTCCGAGCGCGAGAGGGGCCCGCCGTCGGTCTGCCGCAAGAGGTCGAACGCCTCCGGATCACTCGCGAGCAAACGCCGCCAACGCTCACCCAGGCCGAGCGCGGCAAGCAGCATGGGCACGACGGTGCGGTCGCGCTCGGCGAGCGCCGCGAAGGCAAGCGGACTTCGATTGGCAAACAGGAACGCACGGAAGGCGCCCAGAGAGGCGTCGGGATCGGGCTGCGACGGCAGGTGCTCGCCGAGTTGATCGCAGAGTTCCGCCAGCAGGTCGAGCGTCAGCCCACTTTCGGCAAGTTCCAGGAGCGTCTGCTGCCCGCGATGCACGTCGGCCAGGCCCCAGGCGTGCAATGGTCCGGCAGCGAGATGCGGATGATCCAGAACACTGACGAGCGTGGCGATTTCCATGCGGACAAGCAGGGCGTTACGGACTGGGGCGGAGCCAAGCCGCCAGGGAGAGTATGGGCGGAAGGAGAGTGGGTTCATGATAGCTCCGCTCCTGGGGGTTGGCGAGTCGCGTTGCCGTCCTGGGGCGGAGGGTGTGCAGACTGCGGCAGCAAGCAAGAGAAATGTCCGCACCAACCCCTGGACTGCGATGACAGCGGCTTTTATTGTGATAAGTCCAACCTCGCGGCTTGATTGCACCCCCTGCCGCACTCGGGCGACGCGCCTACCTGTCGCCCTGCCCAAAACAACGTTGTTGCCAAATTACTTGTGGAGACTTGATGTGAAGAGTCGTTTTGCTGTCGCGCTCGTGGCGCTCATTGTCACTGTCCTGGTCGTCGATGTTGCATCGGCGGGCGTGTTTGGACGCCGGTGGGAACGCCGTCGGGCGGAGCTTTATGGATCGCTGAATGCTTCGCTATCCGGGCAAGTGAATCAGCAGGTCGCGGGTGCGGAAGAGCGCCTGGCCGCGGCGAGCAAAACGCAGATTGAGGCCGAGGCGGCCAAGCTGAACGAGCAAGTGGCCGGCGAACTGGCCAATCTTCGCAAGGCTGCCGCTGATGCCGTCGCTACCGAAGCGAAGCGGCTGGAGGAGGAGACGGCCGCCAAAGTCGCTGCGCTGAAGACCGCTGCCGAGCAGACAATGGCCGCGGAACTGGCCAAGCTGCAGGATCAGATCAAGGCCGAAGTCGCGAAGGTTCGCGAGGAGACGAGCCAGCTTGTTTCGACCGAGATCGGCAAGGCCCGTGAGTCGCTCGTCGCCGAGCAGCAGAAGCTGAAGGACTCGCTGATGCCGGAGATCAAGACGGCCATTTCTGCGGAGGTGCAAGCGCTCGCCGCGACCGCGACCAAATCGGAACCGCAGCCGGAAGCCCCCGCTCCCGTGACGCCCACGACCGAGCAGCCCGCTGACAAGCCGAAGAGCGACGATGCCCTGACGCCGGTCGAGGCGAAGGACGATGCGACGGACGAGTCGTAAGCGGCGTGCTAGTTGGCCTACAGTCGGATCGTGAGGGGGAGAACGCGGACGACTTCCGTCCGCGTTGTATTTAGTAGCGAATCCGCCTCGCGGCCAATTGCTTCGGCAGCGGAAAGCAGGTCGTCGACGTACAAACCGAACTGAACGGTTCCACGAAATGGAGCGAGTAGCTCGTCTGCCCGCTTTGCATGATGCCGCACGCCGGCGGCGTTTCCTTCGCGGGACTTCACGCCGGCAGCGGCGAGTTTGATGAGCCCTTTGAGAAAATCAGCGGTCGTGCCGCGACGCCCCGCTGCGTGCCACAGGCTTTCCCACGCCTCGTGAGCTTCCCAGTAGTAGCCGTGGTTGAAGAGGTCGATGGCCCAGAGCCACGCGTCGTTCGTCTGCCAGCTTTTTGGCAATAGTGCCGCGGGACGATCGTCAGTTTGGCCATAGCTGTGTCCTGCTGGGTCGCTCAGTGGATGCGGCCACATGCCGGGCACGTAGCTGTAATTGGGTAGGGGGTGAGTCGTATATCGCGGAATGGTTGGCTCGTCGTGCATGGCGGGTTGCGGTCTTCGGCTGGCGGCTCATAGACTGCGGTGGATCATCGCAATTCGAGCCAGAGCACTTCACTCATTCTATCCGAGGACGACATGGCCGATTCCCGACGCATTGTGCTCACCGGCGCTGGCCGCGGATTGGGCCAGTCGATGACCAAGGAATTCGCCGACCGTGGCCACATCGTTTGTGGCTGCAGTCAATCGCCCGAGCGCGTCGCTGAGTTGTCGAAGAGATTTGGCGCTCCGCACCGGTTCGATGTTGTTGACGTGACCAATGAGACGAAGGTCGCAGCCTGGGCCAAGTCGGTCCTGGCCGACGGCCCGCCAGATTTGCTCCTGAACAACGCCGCCGTCATCAACAAAACCTCGCGACTGTGGGATGTTCCCGCCGACGAGTTCGCGTGGGTCATCGACGTGAACATCAAGGGGGTCTTTCACGTTCTGCGGCACTTCCTGCCGGCCATGGTTGAACGGGAGGAGGGGGTGATCGTCAATTTCAGTTCGGGCTGGGGACGATCGACCTCGCCCGATGTTGCCCCGTACTGTGCGACGAAATACGCGATCGAAGGGCTGACGCTCGCCCTCGCGCAGGAACTCCCCGACACGATGTGCGCCGTGCCGCTTAATCCGGGCATCATTAACACCGACATGCTGCAGCAAGCGTTCGGCAGCGGAGCGGGTGACTATCCCGCACCGGAACGGTGGGCGAAAAAAGCAGTACCGTTTCTGCTCAGCTTGTCGGCCAAGGACAATGGCAAGTCGCTGAGCGTTCCACAGTAATCCCGTGGACAACCTTACGCGAACGGTACTTACTTCCGCACCGTCAGCCACGCCGCATCGTGCTTCCCCGTCAGCGGCAGGCCGAGCGGGAAAGTCGCCCTGCGAACGAGCTCGCCGTCGTCGTCCTTGTACTTCCCTTCAATGCGAATCGGCCCGCCGCCGGGCTGAATCGCCGCGGGATCGGCCTTAAGGATCAGCTTGGCGTTGGCCTGCGCCGCGGGCTGATTGCCGCCACGACGACCGCGCCGGCCTCGATTTCCTCCGTCGCCACTCGCGCCTGCCGCCTTCACGCTCAGCGGTTCGGCCGTCACTCCAGCAGGAAGTCCGTGGACGAGAATCTCCACGTCGCCGCTGAAGCCATCGCGACCGCTGACCGTGAGCGGAATCTCCAGCGGCTTATCCGTGGCAAGGACAAATGAATCGGCGGCCAGTGACAATTCAAAATCGGGCTCCGGCGTTTCGATTGTCAGTTGATATGTCATCCGCAAACCCCCGCGGCCGGCCAGGTCAAGAATCGTCGCACGATATTCGCCATCGGCCGGCAGTGTGACGTTCAGGACCGGATCGCGCTGGTCGCGTTCAGCATCGTCCTGTTCGGCGACGATGTTTCTAGCCGAGTCGGCCACTGTGAGGTTCAGATCCGTCGGAAAACCGAGGCTGCGCGATGCGGTTCGAAGCCGAATCTGCTGTCCCTTGGTGCCGGCGAAGGTGAACGAATGCGTTTCGTTTGCCGTTTGCAAGCAGCCGCTGATCGTGCTGGGAAGTGTGATCGTAGGGGAAGCGTCTCTCTTGCCAATGATCGACAGCCTGGAAGCCTGCCCCACTAGCCCCACACGCGAAAGCGACCATGTGCCCGCCGCCTCGGGATGAAACAGCCAAGACACAGGCGAGTCGCTGGCTGGAGCATCGACGGTCAGTCCGTCCGGCAGATTCCAGCCGGCAAGCTTCATCTGGGTCGCTTCGCGCGTGGTCACAAGCGGCAGCGCGTGATCGACATAGCCGCCGGTCGTCAGCGTCAGGCGATAGACGTAGTTGTCGCCCCCCGCAAAGCCAATGGTGCTGTTGGGCTCCGACGGAAACGCGAACAAGCGGACGAGATATTTGCTGTCGCGGGGAGCGGTGTAAACGAGCAGCGGGTCAAGGCCGACTGAATCGTGGTTCTGAGCGAGGATGAACGCCTCCACATGGCGCTCGCGACTGACCGATTGCGGCCGCTCGATCAGTTCGCAGATCTGCAGCACGCTGTCAAAAGGAGAGCCGAGCACCGAGTTCGCCTGCACGGCAGCCACCAGCGTCTGGCCTTGTTTCAGGTCCATCGCGTACCCATCCACGTCGCCGTTCTTGGCCAGTTTGCCGTTCACGACGACGCGCGGCTCGACTGCTTGCGGCTTTGCGGGGAGGTCATTCGTTTCCGCTTCGGCAACCTCTGGCAGTGTACCGACGACGAACGGTCGGAGCGACGCCGCCCCTTCGCCATCATGCAGGCGCAGCCAGTACGTGCCGGGAACCGCATCCGCGGCGATCTCGATCTTCAGTTTTCCTTTATCGCTTTTGCATGCCACGGTGAGTCCCGGTCGATCAGACCAGATTTGCACGGGCCAGCTCGAAAACTCGCCAGCCGCGAAGACGCTAACTGACTGACCGCGCTGTCCGCCGGCGGGGAAGAAAAAGTTGACTTTGGGTGGCGCGGCGTGAAGCGGTGAAGCGAAGCAAAGGAAAAGGGCGAGACAAACCGCGGCGCGGCGGAAGGGGAAGGCACGAAGTGCCATGTACACAGTACCGAGTCGCAACATCACAACGCTTTTGCTCACTATTCTCTGCACTCTGTTCCCTCTCTCCTAGACGGGATCACGCCCACCACTCGCCTTCCTACCCTCTGCCCTCTACCCTCTCCCTCAGCCCATCAGCTCCCGAATCGGCGCCGGATCGCTCACCAAATGCACGGGCCGCCCTTCGTGCGTGTAGTACATCTTGTCCGGGTCGATGCCGAGCTTCGTGTAGATCGTCGAAACGAAGTTCTCAGGCGAGAGGACTCGCTCGATCGCGGCGAAGCCTTTTGCGTCGGTCGCTCCGATCACTTGCCCTCCCGGAGTACCGCCGCCAGCGAAGAGGACGCTCATGGCGTTCGACCAGTGGTCGCGGCCGGCGTCTTTGTTGATCTGCGGCGTGCGGCCGAACTCGCCGAGGGCGATGACCATCGTCGTGTCCAAGAGGCCGCGCTCCGACAGGTCCTCGATGAGCGTCGCCAGGGTGTTATCCCACGCCGGCATCCGCTTCGTGTAGGCGTTGAACAGATCGGTGTGATGGTCCCAGCCGCCATCGTAGAGGGTGACGAACGGCACACCCGCCTCGACCAGCCGGCGAGCGAGCAAGGCCCGCTGGCCGAAGCCGTTGCGGCCGTATCGCTCGCGCGTTGCGGCCGGCTCGCTATGAATGTCGAATGCCTTCTGGGCGTCCTTCGAGAGGACGAGCGAGTACCCCTGCTCGTAAAATTGATCGACGTCGCGCACCGGATCGGCTGCTGCGTCGTCCTGAATGCGGGTCAACCGATCGACGAGCTTTCGCAGGTCTTTTCGACCTTGGAACCGCCCCTCGGTCAGTTCGCGCGGAATCGCCACATCGCGGACGCGGAAGTTCGGATTGTCCGGGTTCTCTTCGACGACGAACGGAGCATAGCGGGCTCCGAGGAAGTTCGGCCCTCCCGAACGCGACATCTCCGGCATCGAGAAATAGGCCGGCAGTCCCGGCGGAGCACCGCATTCGCGAGCCGCCACGGAGCCCAGGCTCGGATGGTAGCTGACAAACGCCCCACAGCCGACGGGAATCCGCGGCGGCGCGCCGGTCATCATATAGTGATTGCCGGCGCCATGATTTCCCTGGTCATGTCGGATCGAGCGGATCACCGCGAACTTGTCGCTGATCGACGCCAGCCGCTGCATGTGCTGCGAGAAGCGGACGCCGGCGGTCTTGGTGGAAATCGCATCGAACTGGCCGCGAAACTCCTGCGGAGCATCCGGCTTGGGGTCGAACGTCTCGTAGTGCGATGGGCCGCCGTCCATCCAGATCAGGATGCACGCCTTCGCCTTCCGCGTCGGCGCGGTCGCTGCCGAAGACGTCGCGCGGAGAGCGCCGACCAGACCGCCGGAGACGAGGCCGGCAAGGCCAAGCTTCAAGCTATCGCGGCGTGTGAGTCCTTCGCAGTTGCGGGTGATGGTCATGGTGATTCCTTCCCGGATCAATGCACCGCGACCAATGGTCTCGGCTTTGTTAGTCCTTGAACATGAATTCCGGCGTGTTCAGCAAGGCCCACAGCAGGTCTTCCGTCGCTCGGCGGCGGGTCATTTCGGTTTCGGCGAAGAGTTGTCGGCCGATCTCCCGCTCGGCTTCGTCTGGCAGGCGGGAATAGACCAGCAGGTACAGTTCCTCGACGAGCGCATCGACGGGCAAGTCGCTCTTGGCCAGTTTCGCGGCTCGTCCCTCATCGGACGTGACGCGGCTGTGCAGTTGCGGGGCGTTCATTAGGTGCAGGGTCTGCGTCACGGTCGTGTCGCTCGTCCGCTCGCAGGGCGGGTCTTGATTCGGATTCGGCCGGCCGAATGTGTCGAGAAACACTGACTCGACCCGCGTCGTCCATATCTCGTTGGCCCGCGAACCGCCGGGCGTTCCTCGCAGCGGCTCGGCCACGCCGGTGATGTCGGTCATCGCATCAGCGAGCACTTCCGCCCGCAGCCGAGTGCGATAGTGCCTCGAGTAATTCTGCCGATCCCCGGCGTTTCGCTCACCTGGGAGAGAGCTGAGCGAATAGACGTGCGACGTGCAGATCGACCGGATCAGCTGCTTTAAGTCGAACTTGTGGTTCCGCAATTCACCCGCCAAAGAGTCGAGCAGAGCTGCGTTCGTCGGCGGATTCGTGGCACGCAGATCGTCGATTGGTTCCACGATGCCGCGACCCATCAGATCGGCCCAGATGCGGTTGGCGATGACCTGAGCAAAGTACGGGTTGTCATCGGCCGTCATCCAAGCGGCCAGCGCCTCGCGAGGATCGGCATCAGCGGGAGCTTGAGCCAGTTCGCCGAAGAGTGGCCGCGGAGCGAGCGACTTTCCGGTGAGCGGATGCTCGACGGAGCCGGTTTTCTTGACGAGGACATACTCTTCGCCGCCCGAGATCGGCGGCGAAAGGCCCGCCCCTTTGTGCCCCACACGGGCGAAGTTCGCTGCGAAGCTGTAGAAGTCGTCTTGGCTCCATTTCTCGAATGGATGGTGATGGCACTTCGCACATTCCAGCCGAATCCCCAGGAACAACTGGCTGACAAGCGTCGTGATTTCCGCCGGCTCGCGGCGGTCGCGGAAGAGGACCGTCGCTCCGTTTTCCCACGTGCTCCCCTTCGCGGTGATGAGTTCGCGGACGAACTGATCGTAAGGCTTATTCTCGCGGAAGTTTTGCTTGATCCAGGCGTCGTAGTTGACCACCGCCTTGATGCCGACGCGGTAGGGGTTGGGCCGCAACAAGTCGGCCCACTTCGCTGCCCAATGGTCGGCATACTCTGGTCGCTGCAGGAGTTGATCGACGACTCGCTCGCGCTTCTGGGAATCACCGTCGGCCAGGAACGCCCGTGTTTCATCCGGCGTTGGGAGGCGGCCGATGATGTCCAAATGGACGCGGCGGAGAAACTTGGCATCGTCGGCTGGGGCGGAGGGCGTGATGCCGAGCGACTTGAGCTTCGTCCAGACCAGATCGTCGATGACGTTCCGTCGCGGCAGGCCAGCGTAGAAATCATCTGGCACCTCGCCCGGCAGCGGAATCGCAACGCTGGCCGTGGCGATCAGGTTCATGTAGCGGGCCATGATCGTCGCTTCGCCTGGAATCGGCCCCGCCTTCACAAGGCCGGCCGCATCGACGCCGACCAGCCCCATCTCGCTCGATTGATATCGCGATCGGCCCGTGACATCACGCGTCGTGCCGTCGGAATACGTGGCCGTGACGCGGAGTTGCACGCACTCATTGGGCTTCAGGAACGCATTCAAAGCCCCGACCATTGGTCGGGGGCCGTTCGGCTCGGCGCGAATATCAAAGGCCGCAGCCTCGCCCTCCCATGTGACTGCGACCGCCGTCAGCGTCGGCTCGTTGTCGATGCGCCGCGGCGTTCCTTGCTCGATCCAGCGGAGCAGCGTTTGATAGTCGTCGCCACCGGGTTCGATCCGCAAGCCTCCGCCGTGCGGCAGGGCCGCGGTCGCCTTTTGCAATAACAAGCTCCGCTCGGGTGCTGCCGGAAAGACCCGCCGGCCACGAGCCTGCTGCGTAAGTGCTGCGAAATCAAAGTCCGAATCAAACGCCAGGAGCGAAAGCTGAAAGCCGTTCTGCCCGCGAGCCTTCCCGTGGCACGCTCCCTGATTGCAGCCGCGTGCGGTCAGAATCGGCTGCACGTCGAGCTCGAAGCTGACCGGCCCATCCGCTGCCAGCACGAGCGGTTGCCAGCACAAAACGGCCGCGCAAATCGCGAGTAGCGAGTGAGGGTAGGACATAGATTCAGGTGGGAACGTATCAGGAGGGCTTTATCAGTGTAACTATCGGCTACGCGGCGGGGCAAGACGCTTGGATAATCAATCACCGGGTGCGGAAACTTGCGACGCGCCGTTCCGTGCGCCACAATCTGGCAGGGCGAGCAGGGGATGTCAGCCCGTCCGACCATCCGCAACGTCATCTCACGCGCAGGGGTCCATGCTCGCCAAGCTCTTCACCTTCGCCCTCTCGGGCATCGAAGCCGTGCCCGTCGAGGTGGAGGTCGATGTCTCGGCGGGGGCGCTCCCCAAGACGACACTTGTCGGCCTCCCCGAAGCGGCGGTCAAGGAAAGCACGCACCGGGTCGAACGGGCCATGGCGAACTCCGGTTTCATTCGCCCGAAGGACCGCGTCGTTATCAACTTGGCGCCGGCGAGGCTTCGGCGCTGAAGGATAGCGACTCGCCCGATACCGCCACAAATTCCACGCGGTCCAAGTAGCTCTTGGCGTAGTTGGACCCTTTCTTTTGCTCATAGCGGAAGTGGCAGACGATCTTATCGACCACGCCCCGCAAGGCATCGGCTTTCTGCCGCTCGGCCCCGGCCTTCCCTATTGTGGCCCTGGCTTTGGCCAGCCCTTCCCGGCGGGCGTCTAGCTCGGCCCTCAGCCGTTGGTATGGTCCCCGCCAGTCGATCAAACGCCCCTTCAGATCGTCAAGCTCGGCTTGTACGGGTTCCATCCGGTCAATGGCCCGCTGGCGGAGCTTCTCGGGGAGCGTGGCGTACTGGTCCAAGAGCTTGTCAAGCTCGGCTTCCTTCCCGGCTATCTGCCCTTCCAACTTCGGCCGAAGCCGCTCAAAAACTACCCCGTACACTTCGGCGAAGTCTCGCCCTTGCTTCAGGAGCTTGGCCACTTCGGCGTCATCGGCGTTTTCACCAATGAATGCGAGCACGTCGCACGCCACCTGCGAAAACGCCCCGGCCGAGCCGTTCACGGCCGCCAAGATGGGCCGTATCTCTTCCAAGTCGCCCCCTTCAGTCGCCTTCAAGAGCTTGGCGAGCTTGGGGGCCGTTTCTTCCACGTACCGAAGCACAAGGGGTTCAAGGTAGGAATGCTGGACCCGATGACATCGACACCCTTGGGAGTTCTTTGCGCCGTACTTGTTGTACGTGCCGCAGAGATAGGACGGCTTCAGATAGGGAGTCGAGTTCCCGGCCGAGCCGTGCATCGGCTTGCCGCAATGGCCGCAGTGAAGGAAGCCACGAAGCCAAAGTTCGGCATTGTGCGGGGGGCGTTTGTGTTTCTTCCCCTTGGGCTTCAGCTTGGCTTGTGCGGCTTCCCAAGTCTTATCGTCGATGACGGGCGGGAATTCCGGCTTCTCGGGCTGAACAAAATCCGAGGCGTCACGATGGCGGCCACGCTTGGCCCCGTTCACTTCCCGTAGCTGGCCGCCAACGTACTCGATAAATTCGCTGGCCCCGCGCTTGTTCCACGTCGGCCGCCCGAGATAGACCGGGTTCGCCAGCATGGCCCGTATCGTGTGCTTGTACCACGCTTCACCGAAGACGGGCTTCACCTGAAGATCGTTCAACCGGTTTGCGATCTGTTGCGGGGTGATGTCTTCGGCCGTGAACCACTTGAAGACTTGCTTGACGAACTTCAGCCGCTCTTTCTCGATTGAAGGCCGAAGCCGAAGCGTATCGGTCGAATCTTTGGCAGGCGTGACATTCTTCCCGGTGAACCGTTCACGCTTGCCGTTCGGGTACACCTTCCAACGGTCAAAGTGGGCGATATAGACGGTTCGCCATTTTTCCTTCCCGTCTGGCCCAAAGCAGACGACATCTAGGCCATACGGCGCGTACCCGCCTTGGTACTCGCCTTTCTTCGCATTCGTCACCTTCCCGCCGATGCTTCGGTGGGCTTTCTCTTTCTGTTCGCGCTTGCTCGTCAACGCGCCGACAACGCCAGTCAGTACGGCCCCGTCATCGTCGGCCGACAACTTGCGGCCAGTCGAGTCGATCAACTGGCAGCCGTGCTTTCGCAAGATCGAAATAAACTCGCCCCACTCAAAAGCATCCTTCGTGCCGAAGCGATCTTGGCTATCCACGAAGATCGTATCCACGGCCCTGGCTTTCACGGCCTTTAGCAGCCGTTGGAATTCCTTCCGTTGCTCGGCCTTGTGCCGTGGATTCTTGCCTTCCGAGTCTTCAAACCATTGGCCGATGGGCTGCCCGAGGCGGCCAGCGGCGGCCGAGATATTCGTTCGCTGGCGGGTCACGTCTTGCTTGTCCGAACTAACCCGGATGTATGCGGCAGTCGTCATCGTTGGCCCCTTTGGTAATCGCGCTGAACCGGTATTCCAAATCTAGTTCGCGCCGCGGGGCTAGCTAGTCGTGCGCCGATTATTCCGTCTGCAAGGGCGGATGGCCGAACTTCAATCGAGGCGATAGATTGCTGGGCAATGAACAAGAATTTCAGCGTTTACCGCAAGATCGAGAATACGCCAGACGTGGCAATCCACGGTCAAGTGGCCACGAAGCCGCATATTGTCGAGTTAATGCTCGATTTGGCCGAGTACCACGGGGACCGGTCCAAGCGGTTACTTGACCCTGGCTGCGGCGAAGGGGCGTTCACGGTGGCTGCGGCCGTTCGGCTTGTGCGATCTGGCAAGGGCAGATCGTTCGATGATCTGGCGGATTGCATTGTTGCTGTCGAGAAAGACCCCGAGGCGGCAGCCGTCTGCCGGTCCCGGCTGGTCGATACGCTTACTGCGGAAGGCGTCATGCGGCCAGTCGCCAAACGGCTGGCCGAGCGGTGGATTATCACGGGCGATTTTTTGGAAGCCGAGTTCGGCGGCGACTTTGACTTCGTGGTAGGCAATCCGCCCTACGTGCGGCAAGAGGCCATCCCCAAGCCAAAGCTAGTGCAATATCGAGCCGACTTCGATTGCTTCTACGACCGCGCCGATTTGTACGTCGCATTTTTCGAGAAATCGCTGAAGCTACTCGGCCCCGAGGGCAAGCTCGCCCTAATCTGCCCAGATCGGTTTGCAAAGAACAACTACGGGCGCAAGCTCCGCGCCCTGATTGCTGATCGGTATTCAGTCGAGTACGTGCTCGACTTGGCGCAGGCTTCCCCCTTCCAGCCCGACGTGACTTGCTACCCCGGCATCTTCGTTATCTCGCGCCGGCCCCGAGGCAAGCACGTTGACTACTTCCGGTTGACCGAAGCCACGCCGAAAGAGTGCGAGTTCGTTCGCCGCAAGAAATCGAACGGCGTCGTTACTTACCACCGGTACGACGGCTGGTTTGAGGGCGAGCAAAAATGGTCGATTGAATCCCCGGCCCACCTTGATCTGCTCCGCAGACTAGAAGCGGAATGCGTTGCCCTCGGGGATGAATCCTCGGGCTGCAAAGTTGGCATCGGGGTTGCCACGGGGGCCGACGATATTTTCATCGTCGATCAAGACTTTGACATCGAACCCGAACTGCTCATGCCGCTCGTCACCACGAAAGACATCGTGACGGGTTCGGTCAAGTGGCGGGGCCGATGCGTCATCAATCCTTTCGTCGGCGATACGACAGAACTGATCGACCTGAAGAGATTCCCGAGGGCGCGGGCGCACTTCATGCGGCACAAGAGCCGACTTGTCGGCCGCAACGTCGCCAAGCGTGACTTGGATAGATGGTATCGGACCATCGACCGCATTTACCCCGGATTGCAGCGTCAGCACAAGCTGCTGATTCCCGACATCAAGGCCGAGAATCTGATCGTGCTGGATAACGGCGAACTGTACCCGCACCACAATCTGTACTATGTCGCTTCCGAGGCTTGGGACTTGCGGGCGCTGCGGACGATCTTGCGCTCGTCAATCGGCAAGTTCTTTGTGTGGATGTACGGCGTAAAGATGCGAAGCGACTTTCTACGCTTTCAGGCCCAATACCTGCGCCGGATTTGCGTTCCAAGTCGGGTGAAGGTGAAGAGGCCAGCCATCGCAAAGCTAATTGCCGCAGATCGGTCCAACGATCAAGACAAGCTCGATTCGGTAGCGGCCGAGCTTTACGGGTTATCCGAGGCAGATATGGAACTTGTGCGGGGAATCGCGGCTCCGCGCCTCAGATAAGATTGCGAAACTTGGCGACTTCCACCAGACGATGCACGAACGGATGGAAGTCTAGTCGCTCGTCAACGGGCGAGAATGCAAACGACCAATGGTTCGGCTTCGATGGCTTCGGCTTCAGCCGCTTGACCCGCGTCGGCACGAAGGCGATGGCGTCATAGTGAATGCCGCCCTCGGGCGTCGGGTCTGGCGTGTACAGATCAAGCAACGATTGCTCGGCTTGCTCTAGGACATCTTGCCGCCCCCGAGACTTGCCGACTGCCTCTTTGCGGTACTCGGCCACGTTCGACAACTGGAAAAAATCTCCGCCCTCTTCGATCAATTCCAGAAAGGGCGCAATACCCTTGCCCTTCCCGGTGGTCGCGTGGCCCGGTCCCGCCTTTCCTTGCTCGGCCAGCCCTCGGGGCACGTTCCCGTCAAGCATGAAAAAGAAAAAGCCGAACGCTGCGGGCACGCGGTAGAGACGAAGCACGGCCGAGTCACCGAACGCTTCCTCAATTCGATTGGTGAAGTTGCGGTATGCGTTCTGCATACTCTTGATCGAAATAAGAATCTTCGGCTCGCCCGTAAGCGGCCAGCAGACATCGAAGTTCTTAGACCGGTACGGGCGAAACTGAATCCGCCTCGGCCCAACTTCGGCGGGACTAACCCCGAGGGCGGCGGCAAGCTGGACGCGCCAGAAACGCTCAAAAGCTCCAATATGCTTGGCGTCCGTTGTCCCGAGGTTGCGATCTTTGATCGGTTGGGTAATCGCTCGCCCCTGCCGTTCGTGCAGTTCCATCATCGACGCATGGTACGTCTGCCAGAATTCGGCGCAGGCCGCCTGAAGGTGATCGTCGATTGTGCTGTGGGCTATTGCCATTGGTCGATGAAGTTGCGTATCGCCTTCATCGGCACGTATGGCTGCCAGCGGTGAATAAATCCCCAAGTGAAAGGGGACAGTGAACTTGATCGGGTCTGCGGGGCAGGTAGCCGGCGCTCGGGTATAATCTGGCGGCAGGAGGGAACGCCATGATCGAAGTCAACGAGCGGGAACGACAAGCCTACGAAGACGGGCGGCGAGCGGGAAGGGAAGCGAGTCCCGACTCGATTCCGTACTACGAAGACTTGAACTTGGACGCCATTTGGAACGAAGGCTACGCCGATGGCAAGCGGGACCGTGACGAGCGTGACGCTGAAGAGCGAAAACGCTACGAAGCCGAGCTTCAGCGTCAACGATTTAGGTAGTAAAGAAACGACCACGGCGATTTTTGCAGCGCCTCACGTCGTTCACGGCTTGCCTTCAATGCTGATGATCCGAGCAACGAGAATGCGGCGACGGCTGCGCTGGCGGCAGCAATCGGCGGAATTGCCCCGGTGGCTGTGCCCGCTATTGCACCAAATAAAGCCCAAAGTCCGGCGGACTCGGGAAGTCGAGTGAAGACATCGGCGAGCGTTTTTGAGTCGATGGAAAGCAGGGATTGCGCTTCTTTCTTTAAGTCGGGCAGCGTGTCACGTAGTGCCTGCTGCGCGGACTGATTCGCCTGCGCCCGAGCGTGCAATTCTCTGGCGACGTTGCGGCATTTTCTTCGGGCGGCATCAAGGTTATCTCCGCTTGCTTCAAACGTATGGATAACCTTGTCGAGATTCTCGGGGAACAAGAAAGGAACGTGGTCCCTAGTAACCTCATCGAAGATCGAAAACGCCAACTGTTCGACCATTTCCTCGGCCACTTCGGCGGGCGTCGTTTCCATCGTTCGCCCGTATTCTGCGAGAATCCCCAGGCTGTGCGGGCTGCGAATCGCAATTGACAGATCGGGGATTCGTCCGAGCGAGTGTTGGAGAATAATTCCATCAGCAATTAACAACTCGGGGCCGCCAAGTCGCTCGGCCCGCACTTCAAGGATGTCGAGCACTTTGTCTGCATCTTCAACGAGTAGCCACGCCTCAAAGACTCGCCAAAGAAATTGCATCGCCCCGATGTTCACGAACTGCGGATTTGACATCGACGCCACGGCATGGGGCATTGTTACTGGAAGAAATGCATCTAGTGTCGAATACGCCTCGGGTGTCCCTGGCTGAACCGTTGCCACCGTCTGAATTCGATCCCCAAGTGGCTTGAGGGCCTTTATTTCGGCAATCGCTTGCTGTTGTGCAAGCCCATAGTGGTGGTCCACTGCCGCGAATAATTTCTCCAACGGATTGCCTGTTTCGTGTGCTCGATTACCTACGGTGGCAAAGGACTTAAATGGCTCTTCCCGGTCCGAAAGCAAATATGAAGGCATCGACACTGCGAGCTTGTCGAGCCAAAGCAGCATCGTCGTACAGCCGGCAATTGACGGCCCGACGTACTCAGGAAAGACGAGAGTCCGGTCAAAGCGAGCTTGCGCACGTTGGGCGTCATCGCTCATTGTCCACCACGATTTGTTAGCACGTTGCTTCCGGCCAGACTGTTCGCGCCCAGAATACCCCGTACACCTTCAGCGTTGGGTATTGCTGATGAATCAATCGCTGGCACGCCTTGAAAGTGGAACCCGTGGTAATCACGTCGTCAATCAAGACGATGTAGTTTGGCAGATCATCGGGGTCGCTGAACCCGAGCCACTGAAGCGACTGAACAACGTGATTGACCCGGCGGGTTCCACCGTGGTGAAGTGCCTGTGCCGTGACTGCCCGAGCAATCGGCGTTTCAATACCGATAGAGGGGACAAGCTCGACCAGACGGGCCAGCGTATCTTCAAGGCGTGAATCGAACTCGGGGTCAGTCCGCACCTTTGACGACGGTATAGACGCCACAACGGCATCGGCGGGTAGCACCGTCGTAAGCTCTCTCGCAAACTGGTCAATCGCGCGAACTTTGTGCGGCCATTCGGGCGTGCCGCGCTTGCTCGGATGCTTCTGCAAATTCTTGATTAGGTGGTTGCCTTCCGAGGCGCTGTAGCCGCCATGCGAAATGTAGTCCCGAGCGTAGAAGCACTCGTCATCGCATTCGAGAAACACGCGGCTATCGGTCAGGCAATCAAATTTTTTCCACAGCATCGTTGTCGTCATCCGCCTTGTCCCCTAGAGCCGCAAAAATGTCGTCGAAGTCGCGCACTCGGATGGCTCCCCGTTTTTCGTAAGTCTCGGGCCAAGTAATGTCGGGATTCTCAAAACACGAATTCAGAATGAACAGCTTGCGGCCTTGCTGAAGGCAAGCCCTGGCTTGGGTCAGTGACCCGCTAGTGTCGGATGCTTCCACGATGATCGTCGCTTCGGACAGCGCAGACATCGTTTCGTTCCGCTCAGGGAAGTAGCGTTTCTTCAGGTTGAAAGGCTCTCTTCCGTAATGAAAGAATGGCACTTGGCTGACTAGCAAGTGGTCGCACGCCACGCGGGCTTGCAAGTCTCGATTGCTCTTGGGATACGATTCGTTGATAGGTGTACCAATGACCCCGATGGTACGGCCGTTAGCTGCAATCGCAGCCGTCATCGCCGCAGTGTCGATACCTTGCGCCAACCCCGAGACAACAGTGAACCCGGCGGCTACAAGGCCGCTCGCCAGCTTGGCCGCTCGCCTTCCACCTTCGTCCGAACACTTCCGCGCCCCAACGACAGAAACGCAACGAGAATTGGTTAAGTCGATGTCGCCACGATAGTAGAACAATTCCAACGGGTATCGAGCGTCACGCATCCGCACGGGGTACATGAAGTCACGATGCAAGCAGACGGAAAAACCACGGAGCGTGGCCACGAAGCTGGCGACTTCGGCGAGCGTGCGGCTAATGTCGTCAAGCAGTAACTCGGCCTGAAGGGCGGCAATCAGCTTTGATGGCAGCAAGTCGTACTTGCCGAAGAGTTCGGCGACATCCTTCAGGCTGCCACGTTTCCACCGCCAAATCGTTTCGTAGGCGGTCATTTCATCGAACGGCGAAACGGTGTTCCGCAGGTGGAAGGGCATAGGACAATCCTTTCCCATGCTTGGCGAAATGCTGGTCACGGGCAAATCCTAACGACGTTCGGGTAATCCCTGATCTTCCCAAATCTGGGAAGGGGCAGCAATCCGAGGGACTGACGCGGCATTGTCCATAGCCGACGCGCCGCGCGCGCCCGAACCGCTCGGTCTGGCGACGGTGACAAGGCTTGTTGGGGTGGTCCCGTTTGACCGGTGGGGGTGGTTCGGCTGACGATCTGCAATCGTGCCGCGTCCACGATCATCGAACGATCTTCCACTTCGTCATCGTGAAGGCCACGGCTTCAATCCAGACGCAATAGCAGCCCCGCTACGGGCTTCGCAGATCGGTTGACCACTCGGAAGTCATCGAACGATCTGCCGAACGATCTGCGGGGCTTCCACGGCTCGGGCCACTCGGCCGCGTCGGAAACCTGGCAGGCGTGGCCGAGGCCGACGTGAACGCCTCGGGGCTGGCGTGCGATCTTCCCGAGGCCCGAGTTCCGAACGGCGCGGATGTCCGCAATCTGCGGATAAGAGCGCGAAAAGGGCCATTACACTACGGCTTGACGAACAACAAGCCGTGATGTAAAGTTGGGTAAGCGAGGCAAGTTATGAAGAAATTCATTGCGTATTACCGGGTTTCGTCACGCAAGCAAGGCCGCTCGGGGCTTGGACTTGAAGCACAGAAAGCTGACGTGGCCCGCTACGTCGCCTCGGCTGGTGGGAAGATCATCGGCGAGTACGTGGAAGTCGAGTCGGGAAAACGAGTCACGAATCGGCCGCAACTTCAGGCAGCCCTTAGCCATGCCCGAGGAAAGGGGGCCGTGCTCGTCATAGCCAAACTTGACCGGCTGGCCCGCAACGTGGCCTTCACTGCCACGCTTATGGAATCCGGCGCGGAATTCGTCGCAGTCGATAACCCGACTGCCACGAAGCTGACAATCCATATCCTGGCAGCCGTGGCCGAAGACGAAGCTCGGGCCATTTCAGATCGAACGGTGAAGGCCCTGGCAGCCGCCAAGCGGCGTGGCGTCAAGCTCGGCACGCATCGGCGGGGCCACGTCATCGACTACCGCAAGGGGATGCGTAACGGGCTGGCCAAGGCCGTGGAAGCGGCGAGCGTCAAACGATCTGCGACAGCCGCAGACGCCTACGGCTTTCTTATGTCTGACATCCGCCAGTGGCGTGATGGTGGGCTGTCCCTTGGGGCCATCGCAGATCGGCTGAACCAAGCCGGCCATCGCACCACGGCAGGCGGCGAGTTTCACCCGACGATGGTCTATCGTCTTCTCGGCCGCTAATCCGGCGCAGGCCCGAGGCACTGGCAGATCGACCCGAGGCCCTCGGCCGCCCTGGCAGATCGACCCCGAGGCCGGACTGCGCCGAATTTGACGGTTGTACCGGTTGTAGGGCGAGTCGGCCGCGTCCCTCAGAACGCATTAACCATTGTTGATGCGTGCGCGCTCTAACCGCGCGTGGAAAGACGAGGGATTGCCTTTGCACGCCGCGTTCTTTCGCCTTTCGTTCGTCGTCCCGCCCTTATAGGAAACCGGAAGGCGAACGACGAGCACGGCAGAGGGGGCTTCGTGAACTCAGCCCCTCTTCTGCGTGCTTACGCTTTGCCGAAGTTGGAGCAAAATGGCAGTAAAGACGGCAAAATCGTCATCTTTGACAGCGATCTGGCGGAATCCGGGCCTAAAAGCCATGAAATAACTAGACATTCAGCCGTTTGCGGGGTATAATGTAATAGAGGGGCGTACTGCGCGTGCAGGCCGTCCTTCTGGGGTCGTACTTCGGTACATCTTTGCGAGCCGCTTTCTTGCTCGCACCCCGCGCCCTCGGGTTCCCCCGAGTGGCCATCAAACCGCAAGGGACTAGGCGACCGCCTGCCCTGGCGTCTGCCAATCTGCCGCGACGGTGGACAGCAGCATCCGAAGGAATTCTTTCGGGAATTCCGCAGAATGTTCGGCCAAAGCCGAGCAAAGTCAAGGTATCAAAGTGGGGAAGGAAAAACGTGTTGGCCCGTCCGGTCGAGCGGCGGGTCTGACTGAACTGGTCAATGCAGCCGAGGCAGATCGGCTGCCGCCCGAGGAGCTTGCGGCGACTCTCGCCCGAGCACGTACCGGCGATCCTGAAGCCGTCAAGCGGCTTGACGAAGCACTTCGCTATCTCATTTTCCAGGTAGGCAACGATGGCACGTTCGGCCATCGGTACGGAGCTTACCTGAAGGCGCTCGAAAAGCTCCTCGGCAATTCGGCGCAGCCGGTGGAATTCATCAAGGCCGCCTTGTGGCGTGCTGAAGTCAAGCGGCGGCAAGAAGAGTCGGGTGACATCCGCGCCGACGATTCCACGAATTGCCGTAGGCGCAAGAAAGGCCAAGCCGAGCACAAGACCATCAAACAAGTTCCGGTCCCACCAGTGGACCCAAGCAAAGGCATCGTTGACGACATCCTGCATGATCGTGGCGGCCGAGAAGAGGTAATACCAACCATGTTCGAGCTAGTGGAAGACCTGGCAAGCGACGAATTCGAGGCCGACGTGATGCAGTTGCTATCGCAGGGCTACAGTCAGCTTCGGATTGCTGCCACGCTCAGCCGCACGAAGTATGAAGTGGCCGAGGCCGTCAAACGAATCCGGCGTAGGGCCGAGGCACTCGGGTACGACGAATGACATCCTGCCCCGAGACCATCGCCGAATTCCTGCGCCGCCTCGGCCATCCGGTGGCGCTGATCGGGCGCAAGCCCGTCGATCGCGCTCCGAAGTCGCTGGTGATCTGGCCAGCCGAACAAGTTGACGTAGTGGACCAAGCGTGCTGGCTCAGCAGCCAGTACCACGCCACCTACTGCAACTTGAATCCGCTTGTCGCCCCTGCCCTGGCAGGCGTACCGGTGGACGCCTTCAGCGTGCGGGACAACATGATTGCCGCCCGTACTCGGGTGCTGATCGACGTGGACGGCCACGATGTCCCCAAAGACATCGCCCGACAACAGAAAGACGCCATCAAAGCCGAGCTTGGCGAGCCGCTTATCGAGACCGATAGCGGAAACGGCTTCGGTCTGATTTACACCTGCCAGCTTCCAAATGACGAGCGAGCTAAGCAGCAAGTGCGGGCATTCCTGCATCGACTGAAAGCTCGCTTCACTTGCACCGATACTTCCGTCTTCGGCGCAGGCCGGCTTACGCGCGTGATTGGCACGCTGAACAAGTCGGTTATCGACGGATCAAGAATTGCAACCCGACTTCTATGACTGACCTAACAGCCGTATTAACGGCCAACGAAGAATTCTTTGACCGCCCTGAATTTCATCCCGAGCTTTGGACCGACGCCAAGCTACGCGATTTGCTCGATATCCACGGTATCGAGTACGAAATCGCCAAGAGCGCTCGATTCGATGGCGGGATTAAGTACAATCTCGCCACTTGCCCCCGCTGTGGCAAAGCCGAGGGAAACCCGGCCGCTTGGCGGCAGGATGGTGTACCGCATATCAAGTGCTTCCGCGAGAAATCGGGCTGCGCTGACTTCACTTTCCAGGATTGGCTGGCGCTCTTACGTCGCCCGAGCCTGACTCGGGTGAATGCAGCCGAGCTTGTAGCCAAGTTCCTGAAGCCCCGCATCGACGTGGTAGTGAATTTGATTCGGCGGGGCGATGTTGTGAACATCATCGGCGGCCCCAAAGCGAGGAAGTCATTTCTCGTCATGCTGCTGGCGCTTTGCATCGCCAGCGGAAGGGCCTTCCTCGGATGGAAGACAATCCAAGGCCGTGTGCTACTGATCGACAACGAGCTTCGCGCCGACGATCTGGCCCGACGCATCACGGCGATGGCCAAGGCGATGGGGCTGCGATGGGAAGACGTTGCCGAGTACATCGACATCATGCCCCTTCGTGGAAAGCTCGCCGATCTGAACACAATTCGGGATGAATTGTGCGGCCTTCCGCCAGACACCTACTCGCTCGTCATCGTCGATGCTTTTTACAAGGCGCTGCCGAACGGGACCGATGAAAACTCGAATTCCAACATGACGCAATGCTACGTGATGCTTGACGAGTCGGCCGAGAAGCAAAACTGCGCCACCGCCGTGGTGCATCACACCAGCAAGGGCGCTCAGCACGGGAAGGCGGTTTCGGATATGGGCGCGGGTGCTGGCGCTCAGTCACGCTCGGCCGACGTGCATATCGTGCTGCGCGAACACGAAGACAAAGACACCGTGGTGTTGCAGGCGATTGTTCGTTCGCAAGAACCAGTGGAACCCGTCTGCCTGAAGTTTGAATATCCGGTTTGGCGGCTGGCCCCCGAGAAGAACCCCGAGAATGTCGCCGTCGTCAACAAGAAGCCGGCTGTCACGCTCGCCGCATTTCTCGACACCATCCCCACCGAACCGGCCCCGAAAACTGAAGTGCTCGCCTTGTCCAAGAAATCGCTTGGCGTATCGCGTGATGGGTTGTTCGCCTTAGTGCGGGAAGCCACCTTTCGCAAGCTGATCGAAGTGGCCGAGCCACGCAACAAGAAATTGCCCCACACCATCAAGAGGTTGCAACATGACAACTGACCGCATCCGAAAAATCCGTTACCGTGGCTATGCCTTTTGGCAGCACGAAGGCTTCCTCGGATGGGAACTTGAACCGGTTCGATTCATCCGCAGATTTCTGAAGTCCCGACGATTCAAGCCCCGAGAGATCGAAGTGCTTCTCGCCGATACCGTGGCTGTTGATGCTCGGCCCAACGTGCTGCTGACTCGACTTCATTACAACGGGAAGACCCTCGGCTTTCGCGCTCACACTTGGGTAGGCCCACGTTGTGCCAGTGAACAGCAGATCGTGAAGTGGCTTCGTCGCAACGAGTACGCCAAAGACGAGATTGACTCGTTGCTTACCGTGGCTGATGAAATGCCCGTGTCCAAGGCCAACTTG
>CAYLLN010000016.1:20459-103942 GCA_964384375.1 uncultured Pirellulaceae bacterium | reverse complement strand
CCGATCGATACGTTCGACGGCCAGCCGCTGCGAATGAAGCAGGTCGGCGACGAGCTCATCTTCTACAGCATCGGCCGCAATCGTGTGGATGACGGTGGCAGCGACAAGAACGGCCCTACCGAACCGGACATGGTCGTGCGGGTGAAGTGACTACACCTGCGTCAGGTTCAAAAACCCGTGCAGCTCTGGCCCGATGTTGACGGCCGCGCCATCGACCAGGTTGAACCCGGTCGGGAAGGGGTGCTCGTGCGACTGGTCAGCGATCGTCGAGAACGTGACCACGCCGGCTCCGGAGTTTGGATCGATTGCGACCGTGCCGATCACGACGCCGCCGATCTCGATCGAGAGCGAGGAATAGTGTCCGGCGTTGTTGATGCACACGACCAGCACCTCCTCGTTTCCATCGCCCAGCGGCGTGCTCGTATAGACGAGCTGGGCCTGCACGCCACCCTCGCTTTGGATGTACGTGACGTACTCGACAACTTCCGGTTGATCTGGTGGCTGCGGCTGGTCGAGGTCGGTTTCGGTGCCGTTCTTCAGGTTGTTCCTCCCCTCGTCGCCGTCGAGGAGGTTGTTCCCCTGGCCACCGTTCAAGTTGTCGTTACCGGCTCCGCCCTTCAGGCTGTCGTCGCCGAAGCCGCCGTGCAGATTGTCCTTGCCGTTGCCGCCGTCGAGCCAGTCGTTACCGTCGCCGCCAAAGACGTTGTCGTGGCCGTCTTCGCCATAGACGGTGTCGTCGCCGAAACCGGCATGGATCGTGTCGTTCCCTCCTTCGCCGTGAACAAGGTCGTCGCCATCGCCCGCATGAATCGCGTCGTGTCCCGCGCCACCCCAGATTTCGTCGTTCCCCAGACCGCCGGCGATCTTGTCGTTCCCCGCATCGCCGATGAGGAGGTCGTCCCCTTCACCGCCCGCAAGGACATCATTCCCCGCGTTCCCTTCGAGCTGGTCCTGTCCCGCGAGGCCGAGCAGCCGATCGTTCCCCAAGCCGCCGACGAGTACATCGTCACCTGCGTTGCCGACGAGGTGGTCGTTCCCTCCCTCGCCGAACATCTCGTTCCGGCCGCCGCCTCCCTTGAGGTGATCGTTTCCCTGGCCGCCATAGACAATGGCCAGGAGCGTAACCGTATCGGCGATGACGACGTGGTCGTTCCCCGCACCGGCGTTGATGTTCAGCTCGGTGACGTCGGCCAGCGAGAAGAGGTGCTGCGTCTTGTTGAAGACGACGCTCAGTTGATCCGACAGTTCGCCCGCCAGGCTAACGACGATTCGGTCGTGCTTGGCGGTCCCTTCGACGGTGACGATGCCGCCAGTGAAGGTCACGCCCGCGGCGAGCACGCGCCTCGATTCCAGGCCCTCAAACCACAGGACGCGGCGCGCGAGGCTGTTGGACATGACCCGACTCCAGTACGACAAGGTGCAGTGACAGGGTTGCAGTGCAGTGACAAGTTGCGATGCAGTGACAAGTTGCGATGCAGACTTGCGAGCCGAGTGGCTCACAGAAACCCTAGGTCGCAGGTGGGGTTTGTCAAAGGCGCGGAGACGGACAAATGCCACAGGGAAGTCACAAGAGCGCAAGGGGAGCAGGTGAAAGGGTTTGTGATCCAAGGAATGGGCCAGTATGTGAACAAAATGGAACAATATTTGCACACTTGTTCTGATTGCGTCGGACGCTGTCGTTTTGGCAGTGATGCGTGGGGTGGCTATCTGACGAGCACGTTGAGTTCTGTGTCACGGCGAGTCATAAGATTCATAACTGCTCGAATTGGCCAGTTGACGCAAGTGATTGATAGGGCGCTAATTACGGCGATATGATTCGGCGCGTCGCGCTGGAAAACATGCTTTTGTATGAATGCTGGGTGCAGGCCGGAGTAAGTCCGACCTGATGGCGCGACCACTGGTCGCGGCTATGTTTTCGGGCCGACGACTCGGCTGCCCAACGGGTAGGCACATCGGAGTGTGCGAAAATGATGCAGTCGGACGTGCTCAAGCTTGGCGAGCGGATTACTTGCCTGCCGGTGATTCACGGCAGCGGCGAGTTCGCGCTCGCGGTGCGGCGAGTGATGCTCGAACAGTCGTTTGATTGTGTTGCCGTGCCACTGCCGCCGTCGTTTCAGGCAGATGTCGAACGGGCGATCGAGCACTTGCCCGTGCCAACGATGGTCACCCAGTCGGAGTCGCCACGATTCGTCACCGAGTGGTCGCCCGAGCGAGATGCAGAGGAGGATTCCGACGAAGCAATTGAACTAACCGACGACGACCTCGCGGAAAACTTCGACGACGATCTTGCTCACAGCTATGTGTCGATCGACCCTTGCCAGCCGGTGATCGCGGCACTCCGGTCGGCGATGGCCGAGCACATTCCGCGGGCGTTCATTGATCTCGAAACCGCCCGCTTCATCCCCAGCAGCGCCGTCTTGCCCGATGCGTACGCTCTGAAGCAAGTCGCCATCGAGCGATTCGCGGCAGCCGTCTTGCCGGTGATCGAACGGCCGAAGGAGACGCAGCATCGCGAGCGGATCGTGCATATGGCCGCGCGGCTGCGAGAGCTGGAACGACGGCACAAGTCGATTCTGCTGGTCTGTTCGCTGCTCGATTGGCCGTGGATTCGCGAGGCGTGTGTCGAGCAGATTCAATCCACCGCCGAGGACGACGCTGTCGAGCCGACGGAAATCTATCAGCCGGACGCGAAGACCCTGCTCTTCATGCTCGGCGAGTTACCGTTCATCACGGGACTCTATGAGCGGGCGCGGGCCGAACTGGAAGACGACGAAAACCTGTCGATCGACGGTGTCAAGGAACTCCTGCTAATGGCACGCGAGCGGTATCGCGCCGATTTGAAGGCGCGGGCCCGCAAGATCACGCCGCACCTCTTACGGCAGTGTCTCAAGTACGTGCGGAATCTGTCGCTCTTCGAGCGGCGGTTCACGCCGGACTTGTACACGCTCGTCATCGGAGCGAAGCAGACGGCCGGCGATCAGTTCGCGCTGCACGTGGCGGAGACGTCGCGGGAGTATCCCTACACGAACTTCACCGGCCACGACTTGATCACTCTCGGCATTGACCGGGGCCGATTGCCCGACGGCACAACGGTCCGCCTGAAAAGCCGCCTGCCGGGGCCGCCCGTTTCGTGGCGGAGCTGCCAGTTGCAACGCCGGCCTGAGCGCCGCGAGCGAGAAGAGTGGCGGATGAAGTGGAATCCGTACTCGCAGTGCAGTTGGCCGCCGGAAGATCAGCAGATCGAGGATTTTCGGGCGCATCTCTTCGATCGGGCCCGAGCCGTGATGGGGGCCGACCTCGCCCGAACCGAAAAGTTCACCACGAGCGTGATGGACGGCATCGACATCCGCGACACGCTGCGGCATTGGTACGAAGAGCAGATCTACGTGAAAGTGTTCCCTCCCAGCCGCGGCAAGCTCGATTGCGTGGTGATGCTGTTCGAGTCGCCGGCCGATCCGCGCGACTACCCGTGGCGGACGACGTGGTATGCCGAGCACGAGGAGGAATCGACGCTGGCGTTCTTCGCGACCGATTTCGGTCAGGAATTGGTCGGACCGGGAATCGCCCTGGCAACGTACGGCGGAGCGATGTTCCTCTTTCCGCCGGTCCACATTCCCGACATCTGGAGCGATCGCGAACTCGACTTCACCGAGACGCTCGAAGAGCGGCTGCTTGCCGCGGCATGCCGATATTCGACCTGCCCGCATGTCGCGCTCCTCAGTGCCGCTCCGCCGGGCGCCGGCTGGCGAAAGCTCGCAGCGAAGTACCGGAAGAAGTGGGTCCATCTGCCGCTCGGACAATTCAGCGATCAGACGATTCAGCAACTCCGGATGGTCCACGTGCTGAACGGGCATCAGGTGCGGTCCTACGCGGCGGACTTCATTCGGAAGGCGTAGGCGAAATTGCGGGGACT
Source organism: uncultured Pirellulaceae bacterium (assembly GCA_964384375.1). Classification (GTDB taxonomy): domain Bacteria; phylum Planctomycetota; class Planctomycetia; order Pirellulales; family Pirellulaceae; genus CAYLLN01. Next base: position 100,029 of record CAYLLN010000016.1, on the reverse strand, counting down.
AGGCCGGTCGCAACGGCCGCTGGCGGGGTTCAATGGAGAATGCGCGCGAAGTCGCCCAGGAATTTTCGATAGTATTTGCACCATGACGAGCTCCACGATGCCCAAGAACGCTGAACTTGCCGCACCCGCCGATCGCGTGCTGCCGTGGATGCTCGTGCTATTCGTCGGCAGCGGCTGTGCGGCACTCATTTACGAGATCGTTTGGTTTCAGCTCTTGGCCCTGGTGGTTGGTTCGTCGGCCGTGTCGCTCGGCGTGCTTCTGGGAACGTTCATGGGAGGGATGTGTCTGGGAAGCTTACTCCTGCCGCGAGTGGTTTCCGCGAGACATCATCCTCTGCGGGTTTACGCATGGCTGGAGCTGGGGATCGGGATCATCGGCATTGCGGTCCTCTGGCTCGTGCCGATGGTAAGCTGGGTCTATGCCGCCAGCGCGACACATGGGGCGATGGCATTGGTATTGCGCGGGGCGGTGGCGGCGGTCTGCCTCTTACCGCCGACGCTGCTGATGGGAGCGACGCTGCCGGCGGTGGCGCGGTGGATTGAGGCGACGCCGCGCGGCGTGTCGTGGCTCGGCTTTTTTTACGGCGGCAACATCGCCGGAGCGGTCATCGGTTGCCTGCTTGCCGGCTTCTATCTCTTGCGCGTGCATGACATGCACGTGGCGACGTATGTGGCGGCGGCGATCAACGGAGTGATTGGGCTTTTGGCGCTGGGTCTGGCAGCACGAACGGAGTATTCCCCAGCGAACACGACTGCGGCCACCGAATCAACGCAAGTCCGCGGTGCGTGGTCCCCCTACGTCGTCATCGCTTTGTCGGGATTCTGCGCACTCGGTGCCGAAGTCGTCTGGACACGGCTGTTGTCGCTTCTGCTTGGCGGCACGGTCTATACGTTTTCGCTGATCCTGTCGGTGTTCCTCGTCGGTCTGGGAATCGGCAGCAGCGCGGGATCAATGATCGCTCGCAGTTCTCGCTCGCCGCGGATGGCTCTGGGCATGTGCCAGCTTTTGCTGACGGCGGCGATCGCCTGGTCGGCATGGCAATTGGCCGTGTCGCTGCCGTATTGGCCGATCGATCCGGGGCTGGCCAAGAATCCGTGGCATGTGCTGCAGCTCGACATTCTCCGTATTGCGTGGGTGCTCCTGCCGGCAGCCGCACTTTGGGGAGCCAGCTTTCCGCTCGCGCTCGCCTCGGCTGCCGCTCCCGGCGAAGACGCCGGCAAGCTGGTCGGCGGCGTCTACGCGGCCAACACGCTCGGCGCGATTGCGGGGGCGATCGGCTTTTCCATTTTCTTCGTCGGCTGGATCGGGACGCAGGATTCGCAGCGGCTGCTGGTGGTGCTGGCGGGAGTGGCGGGTTTGTTGGCGGTGGCAAGCGCGTGGTGGGGGAACCGAGAACCCCGACCACTGGTCGGAGCTTTGGGGGCCACGCGACCACTGGTCGCGGCTTTGGCTCCGGCGCGACCAATGGTCGCGGCTATGTTGGTTGTAGCCACGATTGCCGCCGGGTGGCTGGCCTATTCGCTGCCGCCAACGTCGAGCGATCTCATCGCCTACGGCCGCTATGCCGCGTCGGAAGTCGGCCAGAGCAAGAAGGTGCTCTTTCAGGGAGAGGGGATGAATTCGACCGTTGCCGTCACGCAGCTCGACAGCGGCATCCGAAACTTTCACGTCAGCGGCAAGATTGAAGCGTCGAGCGAGCCGCAAGACATGCGGCTGCAGCGGATGCTCGGGCACATTCCGGCACTCGTGCATCCCGAGCCGAAGTCGGTCCTCGTCGTCGGTTGCGGCGCTGGAGTGACCGCCGGTTCGTTCGTTACTTATCCGAGCGTCGAGCGGATTGTGATCTGCGAAATCGAGCCGCTTATTCCGCAGGTCGTCGCCAAACACTTCAGCCACGAAAACCACGACGTGGCGAGCGAGAAGATGCGCGAGCGCGGCCAGGTCGAGATCGTGTACGACGATGCCCGCCGCTTCATCCTCACGACCAACGAAAAGTTCGACATCATCACATCCGACCCGATCAACCCGTGGGTCAAAGGGGCGGCCACGCTGTACACCGAGGAGTACTTCGAGCTGTGCAAGCGGCGGCTCAAGCCGGGCGGCATCGTGACACAGTGGGTGCCGCTGTATGAAAGCAACCCCGCGGCCGTGAAGAGCGAGTTGGCGACGTTCTTCCGCGTCTTTCCCCATGCCACCGTGTGGGGCAACGACATTGGGGGCTTCGGCTACGACCTCGTGCTTCTCGGATCAGCGGAGCCGACCGAGATCGACGTGGACGCGCTGCACGAGCGGCTGGACCGGCTCGATCACACGCTTGCCGCCTATTCGCTCGCCGATGCGGGATTCAGCTCGGCCCTCGACCTGCTCGCCACTTATGCTGGCCAGCCGGAGGACATGCAGAAGTGGCTCGCGGGGGCCGAGATCAATCGCGATCGGAACTTGCGATTGCAGTATCTCGCCGGCCTGGGTGTGAACGAGCACAGCGAAACCGACATCTACAACGACATGCTCGCGGGACGGCAGTATCCGGGAAAGCTGCTCAAGGTTTCGCCCGAAAACCGGGAGGTGGTGATGCGGCGGCTGGGGTTTGGGAGGTGAAAGGGGCGGGGCCATTCCCTTCCGCTTACACGTACTGCAAGTCACAATGGCGATACCTCTCCCGCGCTCTGCCCCGCTTCGCCCACCTCGGACGACGGCGGGCCGCTGGGATGACTTGCCATGAACGTCTTCCTCATCGGTTATCGCGGCTGCGGCAAGACGACGGTCGCTCGGCTCGTCGGCGAAGCGCTCGGTTCGAAATGGGTCGAAGCGGATGAGGTCGTCGAGTCGCGGGCGGGGAAGACGATCAAGCAGATTTTTGCCGACTCCGGCGAGCGGGCGTTTCGTGACCTGGAGTCGGCCGTGGTTGCGGACCTGGCGCGCGGCGAGGGGCAAGTCGTCGCGCTCGGCGGCGGCGCGGTGCTGCGCGAGAAGAACCGTCTGGCATTGCTGGCCGCCGGTGGACTCATCGTCTGGCTGAAGGCATCTCCCGAGACGCTGCACGCACGAATTATCGCGGACCCGACGACCGGCGAGCGGCGACCCAACTTGACAGCCCAGGGGGGCGTCGCCGAAATTCGCGAGCTTCTGGAACAGCGGACGCCCCTGTATCGTCTCTGTGCCGGCATGACGGTCGATGCCGACCGCCTGGCTCCGGACGAGATTGCTCGCCAGATCGTCGCTCACCTTCAGCAGAAAACGCCCGCGTGAATGGACTATTGAACCTGCCGCCAGAAGTGCGAATGGCGGGGGTCTTCGTGCTTGGACTCGTCGCGGGAGGCGCGGTCAATTGGGCCATCTACTCGCTCGCCTGGTTCGCCCGGCCGATCAGCCCCTGGTCGGGTCCGCATGCCAAGGCGCCGCCCCGACAATGGTCCGATCGGCTGCCGGTGATTGGCTGGCTGGGTCTGGCGCGCGAGAGCGGGCTGCACGGCCGGTTGTTCTGGGTGCGGCCGGCGCTGCTCGAGGTCGCGCTCGCTGCCGGACTCGCAGCGCTCTATTGGTGGGAAGTCGAGCAGCTCGCGCTCATGCCCCGTCCCGCGCCGCCGATGCTGCCGGCACTGCTGAAGGAACTGGCCCACTGGCAGTTTCTCTCGCACGCGGTCCTCATTGTGCTGATGACGGCGGCCACGTTTATCGACTTCGACGAGAAGACGATTCCCGACTCGATCACGATTCCCGGCACGCTCATGGGCCTGGCGCTTGCGGCTGGCCTGCCGCAATCGCTCCTGCCGGTCGTGGTACCTGCCCCGGCTGGACTAGGGCCTTTGCTGTTTTCGACACCCGACGATTTCCCCGCCTGGGCACATACGTGGCAAGGACCAGCCTTGGCCACGCTCGGCATCTTCGCGTGGAGTGCGGCCCTCGTGCCCGCGACCGCGACGCTCCGCAAGGGATGGAGCAAGGCGTTTGCGTTCTACGTCGCCAGCATTGCCCGTGCGCCGCACTGGCGGTTCATGGCGGTGCTCGCCTTCGTCGTGAGCGGCGCGATCTGGGGCGTATGGCTGGCCGGCGGAGCAAGATGGGAAGCACTCTTTACGTCGGTCGTCGGCCTTGTCTTTGGCGGAGCGCTCATCTGGGCCGTGCGGATCGTTGGGACAATGGCACTGCGCGAAGAGGCGATGGGCTTTGGCGACGTGACGCTGATGGCGATGATCGGCGCGTTCCTCGGCTGGCAGGCGGCCCTGATGATCTTCTTCCTCTCGCCGTTTGCCGCGGTCTTCATCGCCCTGGCGCAGTGGGTGATTACTGGCCGCCGCGACATTGCGTTCGGACCTTACCTCTGTCTCGCCACGGTCATCCTGCTCGTCCGCTGGACCGAGGTGTGGGGCTTCGCCTCCGGCATCTTTGCGCTCGGAGCGTTCGTGCTGGGCATTCTTGCCGTCTGCCTGCTCCTGATGCTGGGCCTCCTCATGATGCTTCGCATCGTGCGGCAGGTGCTGAGTGGCGAAACGTAGCGTAGTTCTCGTGCCCACGCTCCGCGTGGGCACGCAAGAATCGCCGCTCTGCCGCCATGGGAGATTTGTGCGGCTCTAAGGCAGGCCTGCTTCTCGTGCCGCGGAGCGGCAAAGCGTGTGTTCCCACGCAGAGCGTGGGAACGATAGAAACAAGAGGAGCAACGGCACACGGATTGTGCCTACTACTTGCCGAGCCGTCGGGACCTACTTGGCTCGCTTGAAATCTTGAGCAACCAGGTACGACCGCAAGCTGGCCAGCAGGCGCTGAGCCCGTTCGAGCACGTCGCGACGTCGGCGATCGCGGCTCTTCTGTGGACGAATCGTGACGTGAGCCAGCGTGCGGAAACGGGCTGCCGCTCGATTGTCTTCGGGGGCCTTGAACTCCTCGAACTGCACGTCGAGGACGAACGGAACCGGGCGGTCGGTGCTGCGTCGCTGGAGAGACGTCGTTTCCCCTTCGATCCGCAGGGCCACATGATGCTCGTCGATCGCGTCGATCTGGGCGAAGTGGTCGGCCACGAAGCCCCGCATTTTCTCGATCACGACATTGAGCGGCATGCTGGTCGCCAGCGTCCGCTGCAGCACGTGCTCGGGGACCGCGCCGCGAAGCCATGCCAACCAGCCGACCGGCTTGGGTGGCGGTTCCTCGCCGCCGATACCGCTGCCGAGTTGCACGACGGTGTTGCGGCCCGCTTCCTTGGCTTGATACAGGGCCCGGTCGGCACGGCGGAGCATGGTTTCCGGCGTATCGCCCGGCTGCAATTCGGTGACGCCGAAGCTCGACGTGATCGACTTCCCTTCCAGGGCCTGCATCGGGAATTCCGCCAGCTCGGCACGCAGTTCCTCGGCCCGGTGCGTCGCCGTGCTATTGTCGCAATCGGAGCAAAGCATGACGAACTCTTCGCCGCCGTAGCGAGCGACCAGATCGCCCGACCGGCAGTGCCGCCGCAACAGGGCCGCAAAGGCGATGAGCACTTCGTCCCCCGCCTGATGACCGTAGCTGTCGTTGATTCGCTTGAAATGGTCGATGTCGCAGATGACCAGGCTACAAGGCAACTGCCGTTCGAGGTGCGACTCGACGCAGCTCGCATGAATCCGGTCGAATTCGGCCCGGTTGGCGACTTGCGTGAGCGGATCGCGGGTCGCTTTCTCGTGCAGCGTCTGCACGCGCTGTTCGAGCGTGATTTGCGACGAAGCATCGTGCATGAGCAGCGCCGCCCCGTGCGAAACGCCCGTCTTCGCATGCACAGGGACGAGGTGGGCATCGACTTCGACCCGTTGGCCGCCGCGGCCAGTAACACTGAGTCGGCGGAGCGTCTGCACGCCGCTCTTAATCGTCTGGATGACGGGGCAGTCCGCTTCGAGCATCAGTTTCTGCTGCTCATCGCGGAGATTCACGAGCGTGGGGGACCAGAGCTTGTGCTCGATGCTGCCGGTCGGAATGCCCGTCAGGCGCTCGGCGGCCCGGTTCCACAGGACGACGCGGAGCGAGCCATCGACGAAGATCACCGCGTCGTGCATGCTTTCCAGCAACTTGCGGTGGAAGAGCATTTCGACGGTGCCGACACTCGAGGCGAGCGGCCCTTGCGAGAGCTGCCACATGCCGCTCACGGCCGGCGCCAAATCCTTGAGCCAGCGGCGAGCCACGACGGCTTGCAGTTTGACCTGGTCGGCGCTGACGAAGTTGCAGAATTCCTGCACCATCCGCGGATCGAACTGCGTGCCGGCAAACTCGAACAGTTCGGCCAAGGCCCGCTCGCGCGACATGGCCCGGCGATAAACGTGGTCGCTGGTCATCGCGTCGAATGCATCGACGATCGAGATCATCCGCGCGCCGAGCGGGAGCGATTCACCGGCGAGGGAAGCGCCGTCGCGGCTGCCGTCGAACCAGGCGCCGCTGTGCTCGACGATCCGGAGCACTTCGTCCGACGAGCAGCAGGCCCGCAGGATGTCGCAGCCCGTGTGGCGGTGCCGTTCGACCAGCGCGAACTCATCACCGGTGAGCTTCGTTGGCTTGTGCAGGATTTCATCGGGGACGCCGATCTTGCCCACGTCGTGCAACAGGGCGGCGATCTCGATCTCGTCCCGCTCGCATTCGCTCCGGCCGAGCATCGCTCCCCAGGCCGAGCAGCTTAGAGCAACACGTACGCTGTGGGCGGCCGTCGGAGCGTGCTTGGCCCGCAAGGCGGCGAACAAGCTGCTGGCGAGGCCCAGGCGGACCTGAACCAGTTGATTTTCGAACGTGACCAGTTCGGAAGAATCGGAAAGTGCGCCGACGCTGGCTGCTCCGGCGACGACCGGTGCGTCGAGCCCGGCGAGCATCGTCGAGACCGCCACGAGCCGCTCATCGGCGGCGCGCGACGGATCGGCCGGCGGCGCCAAGGCGGCCGGAGATTCGACGGTCGAGGTCTCGCTGGACATGCTCGGGGTAATCGGACGTGCTCGCGCTTCGTCCGCGCTGTGCGCCAATACTGACACCCGGCCACACGCGCCGCGCGGCAAGGTCAGTTCCTAAGGCAAACCTAGAACGGCTCCGCGGGCTGGGCAAACCGCAACGGGATGAGCATGGAGGAGAGGAGTGACATCGGCGCGCGACGGTCACGGTCGTAGCGAATGTGCGGCCCTTTCCCACCGCGACGGGACGCTGACAGGGACGCGATACTAGCTGAACGTCAGCGTCGTTCGGCTTTGGCTGGTTTGACGCGGCACCACAGCGACTGCTATCGCCTGCCGACAACTTTGAAAAGGATTCCCGTTGCGGCCGTCGTTGTTGACGATTCAGCGATACAGAACCTACAATCGAACCCGTGCGGCTGGCCGCCAAAGTGGCGACTGATCTCCCTGCGACTGCGGAATCACATAGATTGCCATGTTTTATTTGAAGGCGATCAACGGCCCCCAAGCCGGCAAGCACTACGAGCTTAAAGGGGACAAGTTCATCCTTGGGCGGCACCCCGATTGCTATATCGTGATCGAGGTGGGAGCCGTCAGCCGCAATCACTGTCAGATTGTTCGCGAGGGGAGCAACTACTTCCTGGAAGATCTCGGCAGCCGCAACGGCACGTTCGTGAACGACGAGCCGAACAAGCTCGAAGGACGGCGGCTGCTGAAGCTCGGTGACGAGCTGCGGGTGTGCGAAGTCACTTTCAAATTCACCGGCGACCAGGTGGCCGGCAGCGGTCCACCCAGCACCGACTCGATCCCGAAAATCGTGGACGGGGCAGGCCTGGGAGCGTTCCTGGCCGATGACGAAACGCACCAGCCGAGCTCGACGATCATGTCGAAGCTCGACGTTTCCAGCTCCAGCCGCGGCGGAATTCACATCACCGCCAGCGCCGAAGTGAAGCTGGCCGCGCTCGTGGAAATCACGCAGAGCTTGGGTCGCGTCCTCGCGCTCGATGAAGTACTGCCGCAGGTACTCAAGGCCCTGTTCAAGATTTTCGTACAGGCCGATCGCGGGTTTATCGTGCTGGAGACGCCCGACAAAAAGCTCGTGCCGCGGTGGGTTCGCGTGCGTCGCGAGGACGCCAGCGACACGCTCCGCATCAGCCGCACGATCATCCGCCACGTGATGGACTCGAAAGAGGCGATCCTGTCGGCCGACGCGGCATCGGACGAGCGGTTCGAGATGAGCCAGAGCATCGCCGATTTCCGCATCCGTTCAATGATGTGCGCCCCGCTGCTCGACAGTGAGGGGAACGCCTTCGGCGCGTTGCAGATCGATACGCTCGACCAGCGGCATCGCTTCACGAAGGAAGACCTTGAGATTCTGGTGAGCACGGCGTCTCAGGCGGCGATCGCCATTCAGAACGCCCAGATGCACGAGGCGGCCCTGAAGCAGCGCGAGCACGATCGGGACATGGCCCTGGCAACCGAGGTGCAGCACGGCTTTTTGCCAGAAAAGCGGCCGGATTTGGCGGGTTACGAATTCTACGACTACTATCAGCCGGCGGAGCAGATCGGCGGCGACTACTTCGACTACATTCCGCTCCCTGATGGTCGCCTGGCGGTCGTCGTGGCCGATGTCGTTGGGCACGGAGTAGCCGCAGCTTTGCTGATGGCCAAGCTCTCAGCCGAAGTGCGGTTTTCGCTCTACGCGGAACCCAGGCCCTCCGCGGCGGTGACGAGGCTGAACGAGCGGATCTCCGCGCTCAACATTCAGCGGTTTGTGACGCTGATCCTCGTTGTCGTCGATCCACGCGAGAACCGGGCGACGATCGTCAATGCTGGGCACATGGCCCCCCTCCACCGCCGCAAATCGGGCGATATTGACGAGCCGGGTGAATCGATCGCCGGCTTGCCGCTGGGGATCACCGACGCACTCGGCTACGAACAGTGTGATATCGAGATCGCGCCGGGTGAAACGCTGACGCTCTTCACCGACGGCGTGAACGAGTCGATCGACGCTCTCGGCGCGTTCTACACGATCGACCGCCTTCGAGGCCACACGAAGCGCATTCCCGGCCCTGTGGAAAAGCTCGGTCAGACCATCATCGACGACGTTCGCAAGTTTCTGGGCAAAGCACCGCAAAACGACGACATGTGCCTCGTCTGCTTTGGGCGGAAAGAATAGCGTCGCGCTGGGCGTCTATTTCTCCAGCAGCGACTTCATCAGGGCGGGAACCGCTTCTGCCGCATCGGGGCCAATACGACCGAGCGTGCGTGTGGCCGCCTTGCGGATTCGCTCGTCGGGATCGTCGAGCAGGCGAATCAGGTCGGGAACGGCTTCTTTGGCGTCCGATCCCATGCGAGCCAGGACCTGTGTCGCTTGCAGGCGGGCTTCGACATCGTTGCTGCGCAGGGCGGCGATGAGTTGTGGCACCGCGGCCGTGCCGATGCGGCCCAAGGCGTCGGCCGCCGCTTCTTGCTCGGTCCACTTATCGAGCGGCTTCAGGTTGTACTCGGCGGAAGAAGCCGTGTAGTCAAAGATGGGCCGCGGCGGAGTGGAGGAACTCGCAGCCGGCGAATCCGCGGAAACGAATGACGCCGGAGCGACTTGGCCCGGTTCGGGTACTGCCGTGGCGATCTCACGGGCCGGCTGGCCGGAACTGCCGCAGCCGGCGAGGAGGAGGATTATCGGAACGAGTGGAAAGCATCGCATGGATTCAAGATGATCGCCATGTTGCCAAAAGGCAACATGGCAGACTCGATCGACAGAGTGGGCTCACGCCCACCGCTCGCCAGAATGCCGCGTGCTAGGCTTCCCGTAGAGGGGTGCCCTATGTTCTCGTTTACGGAATTCAGCGGACAATCGTCGCTCGACAAGCACGGCAGCGTGGAAATTTGCACGAGCCTGTGCCGCCGCCGCCGGCCGGCATGGATCGTGTGCCTGAAAATTCTCGGAGTCGCGGCGATGGTTGCCGTCGGCTTTGCGATCGCGGTGCCGACGCTCAAGGAGCACGCGCCGCATCTGCCCCTGTGGAAAGGGTGCATCGGCATTACGGCGGCGATGCTCCTCTACACGGCGATCGCGTTCTTCATTCGTCCAGAGGCGAACGGCGACAACATGGGTTGGTTCGGCGGCTCGTCGAACGACCCCACGCAGTATTCGGACAACATCAACCGGATGCTGTGGAAGGCTCACATGATTCTCGGACCGGGGCGATTCACCGCCGAGACAATCTTCGATTCATGCGTCCTCATCGGTCTTGTCGGTGGCGCGCACGTGATTGAAGACGAAGAAGAACTGTCGCAGTATTCTGGCGCGAGCCCCGAAGCGATCATGGCTTCGGCTGCCAATTCGCCCCCTTCGGCCGGCGGCGCCTACCTGCCGCCCACTCCCGACCCGCAAGGCAGCAGGATGCAATTGGATAGCTGGAAGTACTTCCAACAGCAGTCGTAGTAGCCAGAAATCTCAACACTGTGCCAGCGGGAATCGGCCCATCGCATTCAGCTAGCGACGTTCGTCTTCCATCGGCAGACACCGTGCTAACGACTTGGTCTGCATGCCAAGGAAACGACGGTTTTCCTCCTAAAAACGCAGTACTTTCAGAGTTCTAGAACGGAGTGTCGATTTTCCCTATCATATTGAAGTAGGGTAGGTTCTAGCAGGCCGCCTACAGTTGAGCGGAGGAGACCATTGCAGAGAGGTTTCCGCCAAAGAATCTGACGAGGGGAGAGGCCGGACAAGAGGGATTTGTCCGTCGTGAGGCAAGCGTGGCACGCTCGTTTCGATTTCTGGAGAAAAAACGCGGCCAGCGCCGCACCGGCTCGAACCTCGCCGGCAGCGTGGGGGAATCGCTCTTTTGCGGCGCCCTGTTCCTCATCGGCGTGATGCTCCTCTCGGCCCTGATCGTCAATCAGGTGCTTAGCCCCGATCCCGGTTCGTTCGCCCTCGGCGTCGGTCGCTGGCTCGGCATTCTGGTGATGGCGTCGTTTGTGATCACCGGCGGCGGCGGTTTGATCTGGACGGTGCTCCGCATGGGAACGTCGGCCGAGCGCCGCGGTGCGATGGCCCGGCAGGCCGCCGACCTGGACATCGTTCACGAGACGATTCCGCGTCCCAAGCATTATCCCACGGTGCCGCCGTTCGACGGTCTGACGAACAGCCCCGGCATCGAGCTAGCCTTCCGCCTGCCGCCGGCGCAGTCTCCCGCGTGGCGACTTCTGGCGACGACGATCTTCGCCTGGTCGTGGCTCGCGGTTGGCGGCGTACTCGTCGTGTGGGCCATCAGCAGCCACCTCGCCCGCAACCCCGAATGGTTTCTCACCGCGTTTCTTCTGCCGTTTGTGGCAGTCGGCGTCTGGTCGATTCGCTACTGGTTGCGGCAAATCTGGATCGACACGGGGATGGGCCTGACAACGCTCGAAATCAGCGACTGCCCGCTGCATCCGGGGCACGAGTATCAGGTCGTCCTCGGTCAGCAAGGGCACATCACGGTAAAGTCGCTCGAGCTGTGGCTCGTGTGCGAAGAGGAATCGACTTATCGCCAGGGGACGGACATTCGCACCGAGACTCGCCGCGTCCTCGAGCAGCGGCTCTGGTCGCACGGCGAATTCAAGATCGACCCCGTCGAGCCGTTCCGGGCGGCTATTGCCGTGCCAATTCCGGTCGGAGCGATGCACTCGTTTCATTCGCCGCACAACTCGCTCAATTGGAAGCTGGTCGTGCGCGGCGAGGTTGCCCATTGGCCGCCGTTTGAGCGGGGCTTTCCGATCGTCGTCTATCCGGGCGAAGCGACGCAGCAAATTGAACTGGGGGCGAGCATTGCCCGGCAGGCCCGCCGTCCGCCGCTGACGACGGTCGAAACCGGCGCGGGAGCCCACGCATGACGAGCGGTGCTTTGGAACCCGCGGCCGGGGAACCGCTCCTCAGCATTTGCCTGGCCGGCTCCAAGCGGGCATATTCGGCCAGCGACGAGCTCGTCTGCGAATATCAGATCGATGCGGTCGATCCGGCCGATATTCAGGCGGTTGAGGCGTCGGTCATCTGGTACACCGAGGGGAAAGGCGAAGAGGACATGGGGGTGCATTACTTCGAGCGCCGCCTCCCCGCCGATGCCGAGGATGGCGACCTGCGACCCATGCGGCGGCTGCGGACGCGCCTCCCCAACAGCCCGCTTAGCTATACCGGAGCGATTCTGACGATTCGCTGGTGCGTGCGGTTGCGACTCTTCCTGCGACGGGGGCGCGAATTCTCGATGGAATATCCGTTCACGCTCGGCGGAGTGCCATCGGCCGTCGTGAAGCCGGTAGTGGTGGGATGAGGCCCATGCGCGACGCCAACCCCTTCGCAACCCGCTTCACGCGTCCCGGAGCGATCGAGTACCTCTTCCCGCCTGGTCAATCCGCCGCATCACTCGTCGAAACGCTCGGAGAGCATGGTTGGCGGGGTGAGATCGTCGGTCCGCACGGCAGCGGCAAGTCCACGCTCGTCGCGGCGCTCCTGCCAGAACTGGAGCGCGCCGGGCGCAAGCTCGTCCGCCGTGTGATTCGGAAGGATGCTGATGGCAAGCAAGAGGCCGGCGGCATTGAGGTCGTGCCGCCAAAGTACGCGGCAGTAATGGCCGGTTCGAAGAAGTGGGACAATACCACGCTGCTGGTCCTCGACGGCATCGAGCAGCTTTCGTGGTGGTGGCGACGGCGTGTCCGGGCAGAATGCCGCCGCCGTGGCGCGGGGCTGCTCGTCACGACGCACGAGCCGCTCGACCTGCCGCTCTTGTTCCGCACGCAGCCGAGCGAGCCCCTCGCCCAGCAGATTGTCGCCCAACTCATCGCGGACCATCCCTCTCCCGTAAGACCGGCCGAGGTGACAGCGGCTTACAAGGCCAGCAGCGGGAATCTTCGCGAGATGCTCTTCGCCCTCTACGACGTGCATCAGTCGCGGCGATAGTTCCCGCACAATCGGCACGCTCGGCACATCGCTCGCCCCCAACCGGCTTTCGGCTGAGCCCTCGGTATCGCGCCGCCTTGCTAGGAGCAACCTAGATTTTCCCGTTCCGGGCGGCCTGATTGCTCCGCTTCCCCCTGAGCTTGCTATGCTTCGCACGTTTCCCCGCGCCGTCGCCGATTGGCTGGGTCTGTACGCACAATCCGGAGGCGGCAGTGCCACGCCCGGCCGTGGCGACCCGTTTTCGCCCAAGGATTTGGGCACCGCGGTCGAGCTGTTCAATCGCCTCGCCGAGATCACTGCTGCCGTCAACGCCGAAGTGCGGCATCACAGCGGCAATATCCAGTCGGTGAACGACGAGTTGACCGTCATTCCACAGGGGGACGTATCCGCGGTCGCTGCCGTCGTCGGCAAGCTCCTCGTGATGAATCAGCAGACGCAGCAGCGCCTCGCGCAGGCCGAATTGCGACTGCAAGCCCAGCAGCGGCAACTGGCCGACGTCACTGTGGCCGCCAAGACCGACGCGCTCACGGGCCTCATGAACCGGCGGGCGCTCGATGAAGAGCTGCGAAAAATCCTGACGGAGTTTGAGCAGCAAGGCCGTCCGGCAACGCTGCTGCTCCTCGATGTCGATCATTTCAAGCGATTCAACGACACGCACGGCCACCCAGCCGGCGATCAGGCACTCAAGCTGCTGGCCGACGTGCTCTTGGCCCACTCGCGCGAGTCGGACATCGTCACACGGTACGGCGGCGAGGAATTCGCCGTCATCTTCCGTGGGGCGAAGGCGGCGTCTGTCTGCCAGCGGGCCGAGAACATGCGGAACGCCATCGGCCAGTCGCCCATTCCGATTGAGCACAGCGCCCTCCGCATCACGGCTTCGAGCGGCCTGACCGAAATTCAGACCGGCGACGATCCAGAGTCACTGATCAAGCGAGCCGACGAAGCCCTCTATGCCGCCAAGCTCGACGGTCGCGATTGCGGCTACTGGTACGCGAGCGACAAGCTGCAGCGGATTGGCGGACCGGTGACACCAGGCGATCCGCTTCTCAATCCCGATCCGGCATTGGCACGCGCCGAGTCGGTCGAGTTGGCTGCCGAGCAATTCGCTGACGCCACGTTCATCGGCCAGATCACGCGCCGCATCGCCGAGTGGAAGCGTGGCGGAGCGACGTTCTCGGTCCTGCTGGCTCGCGTCGAATTTCCGTCGGGCGACGGGCAGCCGCCGCTGGCCGAAGAATCGCGCCGCACGGCCCTGCGAATCGTGCAGCAGTTCGCGCGGGCCTCGCTCCGCGACATGGACCTGCTCACGCGCTGGCAAGAGGATGGCCTGGCCATTCTGCTGCCGGGGTCGCTGGTGACTGATGCGGCCGGCGTCGCCAGCCGGTTGCGAAACGCCATCGAGCGGTACGAAATGCCAGCGGCTGCCGGGCCGATGTCGCTCGCGTTCCATGCGGGCGTAGCCGAGGTGATCGAAGGGAACGATGCCCAGCGCGTCCTGCGGCGGGCCTGGCTGGCACTCGATGCAGCCTGCCAGGGAGGCCCCGGCAGCGTCTATCTGCACGACGGTCTGCGACCGATGGCTGCGGGAGCGACGGTCGCGATGGGGTAGCTCCAAAAGACCAATGACCAAATCCCAATGACCAAGGAGGCGAATCCACATTGGTCATTCTTTCCGCTACATCCCCACGAACGGCACCGGCAGCAAGAAAGCGTGCTGTTCGAGCAGGCTCGCCGGCCCGAGGAATGACGTGTACTGCGTGAAGAACAAGATCAGCAGGTAGAACAGGATCACGGGAATCGAGAGGATTCTCGCCAGCCACCGCGAGAGGAAGAAGCGTGGCTTCTCGTGTTTGCGGGCCCGGCCGACGGCCCAGCCGATGAGCAGCTTCGCCGGGTAGATGAAGACGATGAAGAAGAGCGTGAGCGTCCACCACAGCTCGCGCGGTGGCGGCTCGATCTTCAGAAGATACAGCGGCAAGGCGAACGCGAGCGTCACCGTGAGCGCGAGCCACCAGGCCAGCGGCGCGCGGCGGAACTGCTGACGGATCGTGCGCAGCTCGAACATTGCCGCGAGACGATTCTCCGCGGCGAAGTGCGTCTGCAAAAATGGCAGATAGAGGAGCACGAAAGCGAGACCGAGTGTGCCGAGATAACCAATCAGCACGGTCCCCGGGCCGCCGCCGGAGGTCCCCGCCATCATCATCACGCTCGGCACGATGAGCCAAGCGATCGCCCCCGCAAAGCCGCGGAGGCCAAGCCAAAAATAGTGCGGCAGTCGGAGCGAGACAGTGAAGTCCCAAACGGCATCGCGAGCCTCGGCGAACATGTGTCCGCGCCATAGGCCGGCCCACAGAATCGCCGGTGGGAACCACGTTGAAAGCGGCCGCGCGACGTACAGATCCTCGGCCAGCTTCGGCGAGAGCGACGTTACCAGCGGCCGCAGGATCGGGCCGATGATGCCGCCGAAGAGCACCTTTGCTCCGAGCTGAAACGGCGCAAGCAGCGGCCAGAAGAAATGTCGCAGTCGGCCGCCGCTGTACCACGCCAGCAGGATGTGTCCGATGACCAGCGCGGTGATGACGAACTGAGCGATGCGCCAGCCGCGAGCGGACGGGCTCCCTGGATCGATGAGCCACGCGTCAGTCGCAAAAGCCGAAAGCAGCCGCGGTACCCAAAGCCACAGCCACGTGCCGGCAACGAGGCTGCCGATGCGGGCGAACTTCGGCATGTCGATGAAACCGTCGCGGAGGCGGCCGCTCCGGGCGACGCGGCCGCTCGATTCGAGCAGGTAGCCGAGCGTCACGAAGTTGACAATCGGAATCGCCGCCAGCACCGCCAGCGTGCCAATGACGCTCGCCAGCCCGAACAGCCATTCCAGCGTCCAGGAGAGGCCGTACCACACCTGCATTGGCCGGCTCTTCGGCCACGGAATCGTTGGCTCGACGTGAGCCTCCAGCGGCTGATCTTTGGCGTCGATATAGGCCTGAATCGGCTGCTCGAGTGTTCCCTTGGCTAACGGGGGTGGGAAGGGTTCATCGAGAATGTCGTCCCCGATGACGAGGGGGGCCTCGATAGCCGCATCCGGATCTGCCGGATCGTCGGACACGATCAGGAGTTCCGGCGGCCGGACCACTGGCGCACTAAAGACGAGCGCATCCAGAGCGATCTCGTCGGTTGACTCGCCAGAAATCTTGAGGTCGGTCGCCATGAACCCGCGTAAATCCCCCGCGAAACCGGCCGCCCCTCCGCCGGGTAAAATGGAGCAGGCGGCCGGAACGACTCGTTATACCTACCCGCTGCCGGCCGGCGTTTCAAGAAAAGTAAGTAGTTGGCCTCCAAAGAGTGGCTGTGGTCGGCGTAGCCGCCCACGGCAGGTTGGTCGCTTCGCACCGTGGTTTGCTGCGCAACCCACAGCCACCCCGATCCATCGAGCTGCTTATGTGGCGCAAAAACCTCCTCTTTGCCGCGATCTGTCTCGTGGGCCTGTTGGCCATTAGCGACCAACTGCTCCGCCGCACGCGGGTCGAGCAGCCGGCGGAGTTTCAGCCGCGTCGCTTTGCCGCCCCCGTCACCCCGGTGTCCGCAACACCCAAACTCGATAAGGCTTGGCCCAGCAACGAGCCCGCTCCCGACTGGAGCCAAACGCTCGCCAAGCTGAACGGCGAGTTTGTCCAGGTGTGGAAGGAGAAGGGGCTCACTCCCGCGCCGCCCGCCGACTCGCTCGCCGTCGCCCGCCGCCTGTCGCTCGCGCTCACTGGAACCGTGCCGTCGCTCGAGGAGATTCGCGCCCTGGAAATGGTGTCTCCGGACGATCGGATCGAATGGTGGATCTCGCACTTGCTAGAGGACCGCCGCCATAGTGAGTACCTCTCCGAACGGCTGGCGCGGGCCTACGTCGGCAGCGAGAACGGTCCGTTCATTGTCTATCGCCGCCGCCGCTTTCGCCTCTGGCTTGCTGAGCAGCTTTACGAGAATACCCCCTACGACGAGATCGTCCGGACGTTGATCTCGGCCAATGGGATTTGGACCGGTAAGCCGGCGACGAACTTCGTTACGGCCACGTCCGATCCGAACATGGACAACCAGCCTGACGAAGTCCGACTCGCCGGACGCACGGCGCGGGCGTTCCTCGGGATGCGGATCGACTGTCTCCAGTGTCACGACGACAAGCTCGGCAACGTCACGCTCGGCACCGGGGCCGACTCGCACAGCGGCACGCAGGCCGATTTCCATCAGCTCGCAGCGTTCTTTGGCCCGACCGAAGTGACGCTCGTCGGCGTTCGCGACGGCGGCAAGCCCTACAAGACGAAATATCTTGACGCCGAGAAGGAAGAGGCCGTTTCGCCCAAGGTGCCGTTTGCTGGCGAGCTGTTTGCCACAAGCGGCGACAGTAAAGCAGAAAGCGGCCAGCGCGAGCAGCTTGCCCGCTGGGTGACGCACCCCAAGAACAAGGCGTTCGCCCGGGCCACGGTCAATCGTTTCTGGGCGATGATGTTCGGCCGGCCGCTCGTCGAGCCGATCGACGACATCCCGCTCGAAATGCCGGAAGGGGAGAAGTATCCGCCCGGTCTGGAGCTGCTCGCCGACGACTTCGTCGCTCATAACTACGACGTTCGCCGCCTCATCCGCCTGATTGCCGCCTGCGAGCCGATGCTGGTCGGTAGCCAGGCCGACTTCGAGATTACCGCCAAGCACGAGCAGCACTGGGCGGCGTTCCCGCTCACGCGATTGCGGCCCGAGCAGATGGCCGGGGCCCTCATTCAGGCTTCCTCGCTCACGACAATCAACAGCGACTCCCACGTGGTCCAGCAGGTCACGATGTTCGGCCAGACGAACAACTTCGTCGAGCGCTACGGCGACATGGGGGACGACGAATTTACCACCCGCGGCGGCACCATCCCCCAGCGGCTGCTGATGATGAACGGCGAGCTCGTGCAGGAACAAACCCGCGGCGAAAACCCGGTGATGAACGCCACCAGCCGTATTGCCATGCTCACCGGTAAGCCGGAAAAGCAGGTCGAAGTTGCGTACCTGGCGACGCTCACCCGCCGACCGAGCGACGAGGAACTGGCCCACTTCGTCGCCCGGCTGAAAGACACCGAGGGGGGCGGCGGTGACCAGCGAACTCGGCAGGAATCGCTCGAAGACCTTTACTGGACGCTGATTAACAGCACGGAATTCACTTGGAACCACTGATCGCTGACGTGGAGAGTGCCATGACCAACTTCGACCCCTCCTGCCACACTGCTGATCACTATGCCCGCCGGACAATCCTCAAGGCGGCCGGCCTCTCGGGTTTGGCCTGGCTGACCCCGTTGGCTGAGCGCCTTGCGCGGGCCGAGGAGCAAGCGCCGCGTGGCGCAACAGCAAAAAGCGTGATCGTGCTTTACATGGAAGGGGGCCCCAGCCAACTCGAAACGTTCGATCCGCATCCCGGCAAGGCGATCTCGCACAAGTCGATCCAAGCGATCAAAACGGCAGCGCCGGACATCCAGATTTCGAATTGGCTGCCGCAAACCGCCGAGGTGATGAACCACGTGTCCCTCGTGCGGGCGGTCATGAGCAAGGAAGGAGATCACGAACGGGCCGCGTACAACATCAAGACCGGATTCCGCCCCGATCCGACGCTGATTCACCCGTCGCTCGGCGCGATCGTCTGCCATCAGACGAAGGACAACGTCGAGATCCCGCGGCACGTCTCGATCCTGCCGAGCCCTTGGGCCGCGCGCGGCGGGTTCCTCGGCGACCAATTCGACGCCTTCAAGACGTTTGATCCCGTCGGCCCGATTCCCGATGTGAAGGCCCGCGTTTCCGACGTGCGAGCGCAAAAACGGCTCGACGACCTGGAAAACGTCGTCGAGGCTCAGTTCGCTCGCCGTCGGATCAAGTCGCTCGACCAGAAGACGCTCCATTCCACCAGCATCGCTGCCGCCCGCAAGATGATGTCGTCCGAGCAGCTCAAAGCGTTCGATGTGCGCGAGGCATCGGACGACTTGAAGAAGCAATTCGGCGATACGCCGTTCGGCCGCTCGTGCCTCGCCGCCGTGCAGCTCATCGAAGTCGGCGTTCGCTGCGTTGAGGTGACGCTTAATGGCTGGGACACGCATGCCGAGAACGAATCGCTCGTGAAGGGGCGGTGCGAAGTGCTCGACCCGGCCATGGCCGCAACGATCCGTCTGCTCGAGGAGCGCGGCCTGCTCGATTCAACGATCGTTCTCTGGGGGGGCGAGTTCGGCCGCACGCCCGCGATCAATCCGGTCGATGGACGCGACCATTGGCCGCACGGATTCACCGTCGCGTTGGCCGGCGGCGGCCTTCAGGGGGGACGCGTGCTGGGCGAGACCTCGCCCGAACCCAAGCTAAGCGAAACCGACCGGCTGCAAGACCTGGCCGACCACTGCTACGTCGAGGACATCCACGCCACAATCTTGCACGCCCTGGGCATCGACTTTGCCCAGGAAATCATGACCCCGATCGGCCGCCCGATGGTGCTCTCGAAGGGGAAAGTGCTGACGAAGCTGCTGGCATAGCGCCAGCATCGGCAAGATTCATCGAGTGGAATCTTGCCTCAAGAGCTTTCGCACGTCGTCAAGTTACACCGACTTCGCCATTTCACGCACCGCAGTGCGGGCCGCCACGGCTTCCTGCTTGCCCAGCAGCCACCAGAGGAGCGGTGCGGCGATCACCAGCGTCGTATAGAGGCCAGAGATCACGCCGATCACCAGGGCGAACGCGAAGGCGTGAATGCCTGGGCCGCCGAAGAAGTAAAGAATGAGCACGACGACGAGCGTCAGGCCGGCGAGGATGATCGTGCGGCCCAGCGTCTGATTGACGGCATCGTTGAGCATCTGCCGCGTGATGTCCGGGCTCTTGCCCCGAATTTCGCGGAGGCGGTCGAAGATGACGATCGTGTCGTTCACCGAGTAACCGAGGATCGTAAGGAACGCGGCGACCACCGGCAAGCTGATCTTGAACTCCTCGACGCCGAGGAAGCCGAGATACGGAGCGAGCCAGTAGCTGGCGGCGATCGCGGTGAGCATCGACAGGGCGTCGTGCGCGAGGGCAGCGACGGCCGCCAGGCCCCAAGCGATCTTCTGAAACCGGAACCAGACGTAGGCCACAATGCCGATCAGGCTGACGGCCAGCGCGGTGACCGCCTTCCAGCGGGTATCGACGGAGACTTGCCCGCCGATCTTGCTCGACGTTTGCCAGACCACGTCGCTCTGCAGGTCGGCCTGCATTTGATCGAGCACCTTCTGGGCGAGAGCCTTCGGGAGGCCGATCTTCACCGTCCACTTTTCGAATGCCGAGTTGTCGAGCTGGTCCCAGGCAGGGTTGTCGAGCGAGATTGCCGGATCGCTGTTCAGGGCCTTGTTGGCGCTCGCCTTGAGCCGCTCGCGAAGGGCTTCGGCAGTGATGGCGCTGCCGGGGAAGTCGAGGGCGACCGTCGTTTCGTATTCGGCAGCCACCGGGGGGAGGCTGGTTGACGGTGTTGTCGGAATGGCTGGCTCCGTCACGGCCGGAGCGGTGGCTGCGGGAGCTACCGGGGCTGCTGGCGGTGTGGTAGCTGGAGTGGCCGTGGCAGCAGGGGTTTCTGGAGCAGCCGGAGTCGTCGCTGCAGGCTCGGTCTTCGTTGCTGCAGCCGGGTCCGCCTTTGTCTCTGTTGCAGCAGCCGGCTCAGCCTTTCCTGCTTCGGCAGCGGTTGCTTGCTCGTCCGCTGCGACTGGTTCTTGGTCTTCAGAATCTTCCGAGCCATCCTCGGAGCCGTCTTCGGAACCACTACCCGCCGGATCGGCGGCAGGTTCGGCTGGTTTCACGTCTGCCGGCTTCTCACCGGCTGGCTTGGCATCAGCGGGCTTCGCAGCACCCGGCTCCGCGCCCGAAGCAGGCGTGGTGGGCGGAGTTGTCGGAGCGGGAGTTGTTGCCGAAGGAGTCGTGACTGGGCCGATCGACGGCGTCGTTGCTGCGCCACCCTCGAGCTTCTTCTCCGACAGCTCACCGAACGACACCTGGAATGTCCGCAAGCCGTCGCTGCCGTCGGCGGCACGCAGGGCCTCGCGAACCTTCTGCTTGAGGAGATCGACGTCTTCCAGCGAGCTGTCGATCTTATAGACCGAATCGTCCGGCTCCGACTCGACCGTGATCTCGTACACGTCGTGTGTGACGCGCGAATTGGTCGTCGGGTCGATGAACGTATCGAGCACGCCATCCACCCGCTTGCGGACCTCTTCGATCGGCATCGGCCCCTTGAGAATGCCCGTGACCGACGTGCCGCCGGCGAGGTCCGTATCGAACAGCCCCTTGCCGCGGGCGACCGTGGCGATGCCACCGACAACGAACAGCAGCCCCGACAGGGCGAGCGCCGGCAGGAAGTATTGCACCCAATCGACGTTCGGCTTGGTCAGGAAGTTGGCCATGCTGAGGGTGCGAATGAACTGGGTCCGCTCGGCGATATCGAAGATGACGCGAGCACAGAAGATGGCCGTGAACATGCTCGTCACGTTGCCGAGCATCAGCGTCATGCCGAACCCTTTGATCTGGTCGGTGCCGATCATGTAGAGCACGAACGCCGTGAGGAACGTCGTCAGGTTGCCGTCGATAATCGCCGAGAGAGCCTTGTCGAAACCGTTGCGAATCGCCATGCGGAGGGTCGCACCGCGGTCGAGCTCCTCTCGCATGCGTTCGGAAATGAGGATGTTTGCATCGACCGACATAGCCACCGTAAGCACGAGGCCCGCCAGGCCCGGCAGCGTGAACGGGGCCTGGAAGAGCACCATGAAGGCGACTGTCACGAGCAGGTTGAGTGTCAGAGCGAAGCAGGCGACGAGGCCCGCAAAGCGGTAGTAGCTCGCCAGGAAAAGCAGGACGACGCCGAGAGCGACAACGATCGACCAGCTCCCTTTCTTGATCGTGTCCATCCCCAGGATCGCGCCGATCGTGTTTTCGCTGATCGGCTTCTCGTGCAGCATGACGGGCAAGCTGCCCGACTTGAGGATATCGACGATGAACTGGACCTCTTCCTGTGTGAAGCTGCCTGTGATTTCCCCCCGCTCGCTGATCTTTTCGTTGATGTTTGGCGCGGTCTTGAGCTCGTTGTCGAAGATGATCGCCAGCTTTCGCTCAACGTTGGCGCCGGTCAGATTGCTCATCTTCCAGATCCCTTCCCCTTGCATCGAGAAGAAGATGCAGGGGCGAAGGTTGCGGTCGCGGCCGGTGGTGGCGGAGGCAAGGTCGGAGCCTTGCACGTGCAAATCGGGATCGAAGACCATGAGCGCGTCGATCCGCTTGATTCCGCGCTGTTTGAGGTAAGCGACAAACGAGCGGGGATTGTTGGCGAACTCCAGTTTCTGCTCGCGCGTGAGGTCGAGAATCTCGCCGGTCCGCGCGTCGCGCAAGAGGCCAGTCACGACGGTCGGGTCGCGGAAATCGGCGTCTTCCTCTTCCCGCCCGCCAACCGTCTCGCGGCCAACGCGAGCCCAGAAGCCGACCTGATCCCCGTCCTCGTTGCGAACATCACGGCGGAGCTTGCGGTCGGGCCGCAGGGCTTGCTCGCGGGCGATTTCGAAGAGCTGCGCGTCCTTGATGTCGGTAGCGACGATCATGAACTGCAACGTGCCGCCGGTCGTCACTCGCTCTTTGAGCTTTTCGATCTCGATCGGATCGACTTCGGGAACGACGATTTCGATTTGCTTCGGTCCGAACGGGCGAACGACGATTTCCTTCAGGCCCGTCTCGTTGAGCCGCTCGCTGATGACTTGCACCAGGCGCGACATGCTCCACTGTTCGCCTGTCGAATTGGCCGCGAGTGCGCCGGTCGATTCTTCATCAACTTCATAGACGAGGATCACGCCCCCCTGCAGATCGACCCCCAGCTTATACTGGCCGAAGAGCACGAGAGCGAGCGAGACGGCGGTCGTCGCCAGGATCAGGGCCGCTTTCCAGCCGTAATCCTTCATCCGCGAGGCGTAAGCGATCCAGTAGCCGACGCCGATCGACAGCACGATCAGGGCGAGGATGACCGCGGCAAGGCCCGTGATGTTAACGCTGTCGGTGCCGATTTTCGGCAGGTCGAGCTTGAGGATGCGGTTGTCGGCCGCCAGAAGCAGCCACGAGGGGAGAGCGAACATGGCAGGAAGTCCCTAACCCGGAATTGCTGTCGTGTAGGTTGGCGAGCAGTCCAGCTTGCAGTCTGGCTACTTCGATTCTTTGGCTTCTTCGGCGGCGGCTTCGTCGGGCGAGCCGATCTTGGAAATCGCCGTGCGGAGGATCCGCATTTTCGTGCCCGTCTTGTCGTCCACGCGGATCGTGATCGTGCTCGAATCGGCCGGAGCGCTGACCACCACGCCGCAGATGCCCCCGATCGTTACTACGTGGTCGTTGGCTTTCAGGTTGGCAAGCATCTGCTCGGCTTCCTTCTTCTTCTTGGGGTCGGGCCGCAAGAATAGGAAGTAGAGGAGCATCAGTGTGAGCATGATGGGGAACATCGGCGAGCCGAAGAGCGCGTCGAAGATTCCCCCGCCCCCTTCGCCGGCCTTCCCCGCCTTGCCACCGGCAGGCGCGGGCGCGACCGCCTTGCCGGCACCCTCGCCAGCCTGGGCCAAAAGCACGGGAAGCGGTCCCTGAAAGGACCAGCCAAGCTCGGACATTTCAGTCAATGCAGTTGCTGCCTGGCAGCCTCCCCGTTTGCCCAGTCGATTCGGTCGGTCGAAACCAATCGGGAATCATAAACCCTTGCGCCATAAGCGACAAGGGCGGAGGGACACGCCGGCTCCAGCCGTTACGGAGCACGGAGTCAGTCCAGAAAATCCTGTTCTTCCAGCCGCTGTGGGACGTACTCCTCGGTGACGTAGCTGATGTCCTTGCTGATGAGCGATTCGACTTCGAGCTTGAAGCCGTTGGCCAGCATCTTTTCGATCTCTTTCTGCCAAGCCTTCTTTTTCTCGAACCAGGGGTAGCTGGCGATCTGCTTGGCCCGCTTGATGTCCTGCTCGTTCAGCTTGATTTGCACGCTGGGAGTCAGTTCGCAGCGTTCGTAGTCGATGCTTCGCAGGCCGAGGTAGCGGACGGCAGGAATTGCCATCCGGCGGGATTCGTAGGCCAGGTTGATCGAGCCCTGCTTGAGCACGCTGTAGATGTAGTAGCCCCAGGGGTCGTTATCGAGCACGCAGTAGATCGGCAGCCCCTCTTCGTGGTGCAGGCGGTTGAGCAGGCGGCGGACGCCGCGCGGGGGCTGGCCGCCGCCGTGCGTGAGGATGCAGTTGTGCTTGACCCAGAACTTGTCCTCGTTGAACCGCCGCCAGACCGTGTCCTTTTCGACGTGCAGGATGAATTTTGCTTTGCAGTTCTTGAACTGGACGACCTCCGGCTCGACGATCGAGGGGATCGTGTAGCCGCCGCTTCCCATGCGGGTGCAGTCGATTTCGTCGCCGCTATCGACGAGCGTGATGGGGCCGACCATCGAGCCGGCGTTCTTGGCATAGAGGTGCAGCTCCTCGCGCATCGCATTGAGCAGCACCTCGACATCCTCGATCATGCCATCGGTTTCGCTCTGCTCGTCGAAGGTTTCCTCCTTGGTCCCTTCGATCGTGTGCTTGAGCATGTAGTACAAACCTCGGAGGCTCGTCGTTTTCCCCTGCTCGATGAGTCGCTTGGCCCCGCTGCCGACGAGGAGCGTCTGCATGTAGGCCTTAGCCTGCGACAGGTTGAAGAGTTCCCGGCGGTTGGTGCCGGAACCCATCTCGATGATCTTCTGGGATTGGTTGAACTTGACGTTCGACAAGCTCCGGCTGGGGACATCCAGATGCGGTGCCCGGCTCCGCTCGGCAAAGCCGGCAACTTCGCCCGCCAGCTCGCGCAGGCTTTTGAGCGTTTTTTTGTCCTTGTCGGTGAGCTTGGCGGGGGGAGCAGGAGTTTTAGTTGCCTTCTTGGCCATTACAAAAATCCGTTAATTTCGTGATGGTTGTATTCCAGTCATGCGATTTCGTGCCAACTCATTCAGTCTGCGTCAAAGTACTCATCTTCCGGTTCCATTCCGTACTTTTTCGCAACAGCGGGGTCTTGAGTATAGAGATACGCATAGTCATCTGATGTGCCGCCTTCGGGGTCAAGCAAAACACCATCCTTCCGCATCGCCTCAAGCTCATCGACAGCGGAATTCATCAACTGAATCATGTCTTCGATTGTGGTCGCGTTCGACGTGAGCCACTTGTTACGCCAAAGCGAAATGTATCGCTTCTTTACGGACGCCAAGCGCTGACAGATTTCCTGATAGGCAGACTGCACTGATGCAGGCAAATTGGCCGCAAAACTTTCGTCGAGGCCTAATGTCTTGACGAGTTCCTCGACATCCACCAGATCTTTTTTTCGATCCGCTCCGGAAATGCCTGAAGCCAGCTTGAGTGTTATCAGGCTAGGTAAACCGAGGATCTTTACTTCGCCGGAATCGACTGCGACGTCAGCAGGATCTGGAAATGCCACTTCCTTGGGCTTTCCATCGCCAGGATAGTCACCTGTCAACAGAAACTCGATCTTCACGCCAGTATCTGCATCTCGAAGATTCTTGCTTTTTTCAAAAGGCCGCACAAACCCTCGGCCATCTAGCGCCTCGTGGATTTTCTTCAATCCATCTCTCGTCACCAAAATATCAACGTCCTCGGTAAACCGGCGGAATCCATGACGGTACAAAGCCATTCCCCCAGCTACTGCGTAAGGGATGCCTAGCTCATTCAACCGGCGAGTTACTCGAGCGAGGGACTCCTGGACCTTTCCGCGATCCTCGAAAAACAGACTGCCTTCACTCATGGCCCACTCCAAATCTGCATCTAGCCGACGTTCGAAGGGGACGAAGTCGGCGACTGAAGGTTTTTGAGCGATGATCGCTTGGCTTCTGACCATACTGCTAGCCTAGCTGATGGCTGCGCTGAGTTCGAGATTTCCTGAGTGAATTCAGGGAGAGTTCAATCAGCTTCTGCTGGCTCCACAATCAGCACGTTGTCGCCGAAATCTTCCTCCTCCTCGGTCTGCTCGATCTTCTTGCCGCGGTTGTCGAGCTTCACGTCGGCTTCGGAGGTTTTGCGTTTGGCGACGTGCAAGAGCCTGTCGTAGAGGGCTTTCTTCTTCTTCTCGTCGTATTCTTCGATGACGCCCACTGCTTCGGCGACTTCGCCCAGGTAGCGGAGGAAGATCGAGCGGCGTTCCCCTTCCTGCTTCACTTTCACCTTGCGGTTGAGGTACATCCCGAGCTTGCGGCCGACGGCTTGCAGGCCGAGGCGCAGCTCTTTCTGAATTTCGGGATAGCCGGCGATCGCTTCTTTCGATTCGCTGGTGAACGGAACCCAGACGCTCGCCATGTGGACCATGACGGTGACCGGCCCTTGCGGCAGGTTGCCGCGCGACTGCGACAGGCCGTAGGACCGCCAGTTGTTGCCGATGACCGACTGCGTGATCGCGCAGGCCGCCGGCTGGAACTGGAGCGGGACGCGGTTAGCGTAGCGGAGCACCTGCATCGACTGCCCTTCGCTCAGATTCACGTTCCGCATCGCCGCGTGAAGCTGAGCGATTTCGTCCTTCTTCAGCTTGGCCGGGCTTTGCCGCGTTCCCATCTTGGCTTCGGTCAGAATCTTGTCGCTCGCCTCGCTCCCGATACCGTCGAACGTATTCATGAGGAACTGGCGAAGCGTGCGGGCGTCGCTTTCGCCGAGCAATTCCGTCAAGGCTTCGAGCGAGACCTTTTGCGCCTGCGAGATGCCGCCATAGGCGAGGCCGACCTCGATGAGGAACGGATTGCCCCGATAAACGGCCGGCGGGCGGGTGGCGGCACAGTAGAACTCGCCGGGGACGACCTGATGCAACCCCTTGAGGATGAGTTGCTCGCCAATCGGCACGAGGCAGTCGGTCGCGGGAGCGCTGATCCGCGTGTTCTGAATCGCCTGGTAGAGCGAGTCGGCTTCCTGGCGGCCGACCTTCGTCGGGTTCATCCGCGTGCTGATTTTCGCCTCTTCGCACACCTTGCGGGCGACGCCCGAGCTGACCCGCGAAAACGATTCGGTCAGAAACGCCGAGATTGTCCCCGCGTGCGTGTCTTTGAGCATCGTGACGAGGCGGCCGAGCTCCACGCCATACGGATGCGGCTTGATCTCCTTTGGCTCCGGCGGCATGTCGGTCGTCGAGCGGTTGTACGTTGTTTCGTTGCCGTCGGCGTCCTTGTAGTGGAGCGTGACGTGCGGGTTGGCGATGGCGGTCTGCTCGAGGTATTCGTCCACGCTGCCACGGCCGCGGAAAAACCGCCCTTCAAGCTCGATGGTCACGCGGGTGCCGCTTTTGACTTCCTGCGGGTCTTTGCCCTCGGGGGCCGGATAATGCGAGGCCCAGTCGATCCCCTGGTCGGCCATCAGCTTGTGGCCTTTGTCGCCGGCGGGAATGTCGATCCCTTCCCCTTTGCCGTTGATGATCTCCGGCATATTCCGCTTGGTGTCGATCTGCAACTCGAAATAGTGAGCCGGCTTCTTCGGCGAGAGCTTGCTGATGATCCTCACCGGCTTGCCGGTCGTGAGCATGCCGTACATTCCGGCAGCGGAGATGCCGATCCCCTGCTGGCCGCGGCTCATGCGGAGGCGATGGAATTTGCTGCCGTAGAGCAGTTTGCCGAAGATCAGCGGAATCTGCTTTTTGACGATACCGGGGCCGTTGTCCTGGACGCTGACCTTGAAGCGGTTGTTGCCCGTGGCTTCGATGGTCACCCAGATTTCGGGGACGATGCCCGCCTCTTCGCAGGCATCGAGCGAGTTATCGACCGCTTCCTTGACGGTCGTTAGCAGGGCCTTGCGAGGGTTGTCGAAGCCGAGGAGGTGGCGGTTTTTGGCGAAGAACTCGCTGACGGAGATGTCGCGCTGCTTGGCGGCCATCGACTCGGCCGTGGCCCGGCGCTTGCTGCGGCCGTGATCGACGTGGTCGGATTCGGCGGCTTCGTCAGCGTGGCCATTGGACTTTGCCACATCATCATCGGCTGTTTCGTCGTGCGGATGGCCGTTGCTGCCGGCGGCAGCATGGCCGTTGGCGCCGTTCCGCGCGTGCGTGTCCAAAGGGAGAGACTTCTGTTCGGGAGAGGAACGAGCAGACTTCACGGCACTCACCACGGCACTCCTTTACCTTCTGCCTTCGATGCGACTTGCGCCGTGGTTCGCTGCGCGACCCACAGCCACCCCAAAATTAGGCAACGTCTTGCGTGTGAAACTGTAGCGATTGTAGCGATTTTGCCGGCGCGGTCCCAGGCGGGTTTAACGGTGCTACCGGCGCTGACGGCACGCTGCGAGCAACTGTTTTGCGAGGCGCATAATGATTCACCCGCAGCCGCGTTAGATTCCGAACATTGCTGCTACGGGCTCGCGCGGCGCAATCCCCGCAGCCCTTCTTCCAGGCTCGATCCAAACCGGCTCGCTCCACTTGTGGTGCGGCCGTCGGCTGCCTTTGCAGGAGCACCTCGCATGACCCGCTCGCCCGCTCGCTCGTTCCTTGCTGCTCTGACGCTCGCCGTGCTGACGCTGGCCGGCACGAGCGCGGTCTTCGCCCAGGAAGACTGCCCCAACTGCCCCGGCGGACAGGCTCACGGACACGGCATTCATGGCCACCACGGCCGCGGTGGCAATGTCGGCTTCTATCCGAACAACATTACCAACTACGGCTACGACCAGAACTCGCGCGAGTTCGCCGGCGACGGCGGCTGCCGCACGTGCCCGGGCGGCAATTGCCAATATCGCTACTACAGCCAGCCGGACCTGTTCTACAACTATTACGCCTGGCCGGCGTGCAGCGGTGTCGGGGCGGAACTGTATGTCTCGCCGCGGCCGATTCCGCCGCACGTGGGTCACACGTTCATCACCTACCAGCCGCTGATGCCGCACGAGTTCCTCTACACGCACCACCGGACGTACCACCGCTACTACAACGGCGGGCAGGGGCTGAACCGGACCAGCGTGCACTATCGGGCGTCGCTGTTCCACAAGTAATCGCTCGCACAGGCAATATCCCCCGGAATCTTCGGAGATCGCGTCGTGAAATCCCTCCGCACCTTGCTCGTACTGGCCACGCTCGGCGCGACGCTGTTCGCTGCCGTGCCCGCCTTCGCCGTTCATCCGCATCACGGCTATCACGCCTATCGGGCCGACCGCCTCGGCCGCTACTACGCCGCTCAGCGGCCGTGGCATGGGCAGTGGGCCTACACGCCCTATGGCACAGCGACGGCCCTCGTGGTGCCGCCGAATGCGAAGATGCACACCAGCTATGCCTGGGGCGTCTCGCAGTCGGAGATGGTGCCGCTCTATCACCAGTTCTATCGCGACTATCCCGGCCCAGCAGCCGGCGGCGGACAGGGCTTCCTGCCCACGCCCTACTGGCCGAGCCACACCGACCAGTTCGGCGTGTATCCCGTACGGGGACCGTGGTAGTGCGGAGGTCAGTTGTCAGTGGCTAGTGGCTAGTTGGGGTGGCTGTGGTCGAGGTACGAGACCACGGCTGCTGGATGCTAACTCGGATTCGTTTGCTAGCGAATCAATATCGCGTCGCTAGCAAGATCGGTTTGACGACAACGGCAGCGGCTCGCCCAGCGGGAACTTGGCGAGCCGAATGTCCGAGAAACGCGTAACTCGCCCGCGGGACGGCAGTTACGAGAGCTCGCGGAAATGACTCAGGCGAATTGGCACCGCACGTGCCTTTAGTTTCTGGCGAAAGTGACCCATCGCTCGCCCCGCCAGGAAAGGAACCTCGCCGTGCTCGCCAATCTCTTCAACCTCGCCATGCTTGTCGTTGCCTACGCCATGATCGTTGTCCCCGTGCTGTGGCTCGCCCGCCCCGTCCGCATGGTTAACCCCTATTAACCTTGCCGGCACTCGTCTCATATTTCGCCAAGTCTCACGTTTCGCCATCGCCCAGCCGAATTTTCCCTTAGGCGATGACTGATCCAGCGGGAGGGAGACAGCACATGCCCGACGGCACGCGCAGGCGGCGTTTCAGCCCCAATCAGGCCCGGCGGCGGTGGTACGCCCAGCACCGCTCGCGGCGCTTCGGCCGGCGGTTCGGGATCGAGCTGCCGAGCATCCATCTGACGACGCGTGTTTCTTCGCAGTCGCTAGCGCACTCAAGCTGCGGATAGGGCCACCCGCGCAGCGATTCTCTACGCCCGTTCTTACGACGCGGTTTCCTACGATGCAGCGGGACTTCGCTCCGCGCTGAAACTCGACCACAGCCGCGTCGGCACGCCGCAACTAGACGAGTACAACGTACGCCAGCCAGCCGAGCGACAGGACGAACGCCACATTGGTCGCCAGGAACGTCATGCCGACGCTGAAGGGAACCGTTGTATCGCTGCCTGTCGCCGTACTGCTCCACCAGAGCCGACGAGGCAATAACGAGCCAAACAAAACGCAAACCGCCATGTAGGCAAAGAACGTGAACAAGGCCAGCAACATGCCCTCCTTGAAGCCGTACGAGTGCAATCCGATTCCTAGCGCATTGACGCCGAACCACGACCAGGCAGTGACGATGTTGCCGCCGAGCGAGAGCACCGCAAGGCCCCGGTCGGCGATCATCTTGTCCCAGCGAGCGTGCAGCACCAGGGCGTTCCAGAGGACGATGATGAGGGCGCCGTTTTCCTTGGGATCCCAGCCCCAGAAGCGCCCCCACGAATCATCGGCCCACAAGCCGCCGAGCACCGTGCCGAAGAAGCTTAATAGCAGAGCAAAGCAGAGCACCCCGTAAATCATGCGGCCAATGTCCTTGCGTGCCGCTTCATCCAAATTCGGCGTGCTGATGCCCAGGATGAGATACAACAGGCCCAGTAAGCCGGCGACAAACGTCGCGGAGTAGCCGAGGGTGATGCACACCACGTGAGTGGCTAACCAGAACTGTGTATCAAGGACGGCCTGCATCACGGTGATTGTGTCACCGTCGAGTGCAAGCAACACGGAAATGAGCAGGGTTGCGTACCCGGCCACGGAAGCAATGATATTGCCTAAGCCGAATCGGAAGATGGCTTCAACAACGACACCAAATATCACTGCCCCCCAACCGATAAATATGGCTGTCGAGTACAAATTCGTCACCGGTGGGCGACCGGAGATGTAAATGCGGGCCCACAGGGCGGCTGTGTGCAAAAGGAGCGTCAGCACGATCAGCGTGAAAGCGGTCCAGTTCAGCGGCTGCCAGCGGGTGAGCCAGCCGAAGATGGCGATCAGGAACGCCAGGAAATAGGCATACATGCCGAGGCGGAATGGCGCAGCCCGGTTAAAGTCTTCCTCGAACGCGACCTTGTCGCGATTCAATAGCGGCGGCTTGGCCTTATTCAGCAGGGCTTCGTAGCGGGCCAACTCGCTGTTGAACTCGGTCGCGTTGCTGCGGGCGTAGCCGGCGAGAATGCCGTTGAAGGCGAGCGTGATCGGCTCCCCTTCCTCCCCCATCACGGTCATCTTCATGAAGTTCATCGTGGCGGCGTTCGGGTAAGCGACCCAATGTTCCTCGTCCGACATCCCTTCCGGCATGTCGAGCGGGATGACGCGCGGGGCCTTGATCTGCTTCATTTGTTCGGTCGTTTGAAAGACTTCCATGCGGAAGTTCTCGATCTTCTGCTTCGCCAGGTCGGGATTCTTTTCGATGTCTTCCTGTGTTGGCAGGTCGTAACGCGGATGCTTGAACGACTCGACGAGCATCATGTATTCCTTCAGCCGACCTTCCAGCTCGATCAGCTTCCGCTGGTCGTTGTTGAGCTCGTCGGGACGGAGCTTGCTGGCCGCTTCCACCTGGCGGAGGAAGCGTTCCATTTGCGGGCGGATTTCGTTGACCGAATAACGGAACGAGCCGGGACGCTGCTCCAGCTCGAAGAGCTTGAGCGTTTCGGGATGGTCGATCCGGATGACGCGGTAGTTGTCGGAGGCTTTGGCTCCGGTGATCAGGTCGAGCAGCCACTGCGTTGCGGATAGCTTCTTGCCGTCTTCGAGTTTCACGTAGTCGCGGTTGGAGATCGCTTGCAGGCTGTTGCGGGCGAGCGTGTCGATCGGCTTGATGCGACCCATGTGGGCGACGGGCAAGCCGCCGAAGCGGGCGATGTCCATCTCGCCAGACTTCACCTGGGGCGTGCGGAATGAACTGCCGACCCACAGCACAAAGATGCCCGCCACGAGCACCGGAAGGCCGACGAACGACCAGTTGAAACCGCCGGACGACATGGCTTTCTTGCTTGCCTTGCGCGGGGCAAAGTCGTCAGCCAGGCCGGCCCGAATCACGTCACCGGAAGCCAGTTCCTCGCTTTCGCGGCGACCGATAAAGCGGACGGCCGTCGTGAGAAACTGCGCGACGAGGCCGATCACGACGATCATGCACGAGACATAGGGGATCATCCAGATCCGGTTGCGAACGACCTGTAGCGTCGTCCCCTCGACACCCCCGTTCAGATTCGGCGGCGTGTATCCGCTTTGATAGAACGTTTCGCCCCGGTAGCGGAGCGGATCGTTCATCTTGATATGCACCGGCTGATCGACGCCGGCTGCCTTGTCCACCAGGGCGATGTCGGAGGAGTAATTGCGGGGCGTGTCGGAAGCGACGTAGTCATCCTTCCGCACGTCCTTCAGCGTTACCGTGTACGGCCGGTACGACCGCTTGAACCGCAGGAAGAGGTCGTACTTCTTGTCCCCCGCTTCGACCGTTTCCGCAAACTTGTCCGGGTTCTTCTGAATCGTCGCGAACTGCGAGAGCATGTACGTTCCCAGATCGCGGCCATCCTTTGCCGTGAGCTTCACGTAGGCGCCGGCGATGTCCACACCGCCGCCCATGTCGGTCCCCTTGGCGATCGGCAAATCGACAAGCATCTCGGTGAGGCCGCGCTGCTTGTCGGCCGGCGTTTTGTCATTGCTTTTCCGCGGCTTTACGTCGGCGTTGCGATAGTACGTGAGGACCGCGACGTCGAACGGCAACAGGTCACTCTGGATGCTGACCGGCGGCTTGTTGTTCTTCGCGAGCTTTTGGTTCTCGTTGTAATTGGCGATCAGCACATCGCGCGGAATGACAACGTGCTCGTCGGTTTCCTTCCCCGACCGGTCGATGATCGCCAGCTCCGTGGTCCGAATGTCTTGCAGGTAGTTGCGGGTTTGCCCTTCGTCGAGCGTAATCTGCCACTCCACCGCCTGCCGGGCGACAAGCAGTTCGTTGACCATCATCAGGCCGATGCCGGCATGCAACAGCACGATGCCGCCGCGCTTGCGAAAGACCAGGATGCAGCCGACGAGCAGGACAATGCCGGCCAGGCCCCCTTGGACCATTTGCCAGAGGACGCGGAGCGCTTCGTCACCGGGATACCAGCCGTTCTTGAGGGCGGCGAGGAGCACCCCGCCGACGAGGACGAGCAAGCCTCCTTGCGCGGCGAGGACGAGAATTCGCACCCAGGTGAGCGACGCTTGTTCGGTCGCTGGGCGAATGCCGTATTGATAGAGTGCCACGCAGCCGCACAGGACCGAGGCGAGCGTGAGCCAGACGAGGCCGATCCAAAGCTGCGGATACGAAAACGGCGGCCGGGACTGAAACCCGGCATCGTTGTGGCCCGAAAGAATGACCAGCACCGTGAGCAGGATGCCCAGGGCAATCACCGCCAGACCGACCAGCAGCCGGGTGCCGGACGACTGGATTTTGAATCGCCAGGCATGGGCGGCCAGCAGGTTGATCGCCATCAGCACGCCGACCAGCATCCCGCCAGGACTGGGAATCAGCGGCAGGTCGATCTTCGGCATGTCGGGGAAGAACGACTTCGGGAAGAGCAAGTTGACATCGACCCACATGATCCAGGCGTGGAAATAGTCGCGGACAACCTGCCAGATGTCGGCTTCGGTCTGGGCGAGCGTGCCGACGAGGACGACCCAAATCGCCAGGGCGAAGAGGACGACGGTCAGCTTGAGTGACGCAATGGGCCGCATGATCGCGTCGAGCACATCGAGCGGCGAAATGCCGGCGGCGACGCGCGGCTTCGCGGGGGCGGCGGGGGAGTCGAGCGGATCGCGCTGATCGACAGGGAGAGCCGGAGCGGACATGAGAGAGACCTATTCTGCTGGTAGCTGAATTCGCGAGAATTCAGGGACGTGCGAGCTTATTTCAGTTGCAGCGATTTTACGAACGCTTCGAAGTTGGCCTTTTGAGCGGCGGCCGTTTCGTTGTCGCCGGTGAGCTTCACGAAGTACTGGTTGCCGCCGGCGGTGGCGGCGACACCGAGGATCGTTTTCTCCGGACCAACCAGTTCGACGTAGCTACCCTTCACGCCGAGCGTGTCGGTTGGCTTCGTGATCTCCGCCAAGCCCGCGTCGTTCACGCTCGGCAGGCCGATCTGCCCGCGCCACCGATTTACATTGGCGAGCATCTCGCCCCCTGCGGAGCTGACGGTGATTTCGGCTTTCTTCTCTCCTTCGCCGACGCTGAAGGCGGCCAGGCCAAATGTTCGCGGCGGGATGGCGGTCCAGCCCTCCGGTTTCGTGAAGTCGAGCTTGGAGTCTTCCTGCTGCGAGCCTTGATTTGTCGATTCCACCGGAGGCAACCCGCCGCCGGCAAATGGGCCGCCGCCGCCCGCGAAGGGTCCCCCACCGCCGGCCAACGGACCAGCCATGCCGCCGCCGCTCGCTTGTCCCTTGATGTTGACGAGGGTGCCGGGGCGGCCGTCCACGTCGATCGCTTTCGTCTCGGTCGCCAGGTCGGCCACTTCCAGGTCAGACAGACCAAGCTGGCCACGCCAGCGGTTGACGTTCGCCAGGACGTAAGCGTTGTCGGCTGCCTGATCGCCGGGGATTTTGGGGAGCGTCGTGACGGAAAGCTCCAGCGGCTTCGATTCGCTGCTGGCGGCGGGAATCTCGATCGTGGCAAAACGGAACTCATTGCCCGGCAGCGCTTTCCAACCCTCAGGCAGCTCCCATTTGGGCTCGGCCGTTGCTCCCTTGGTGAATTTGACCGAGGTGACGAAGTCGATGAACGGTTCGCCCAGCTTGCCGACGGTGGCAGGGTCGCCCGTCAGCTTGAAGAACCAGCCCGCCTCGGGAAGGAGCACGATCGCGCCAAGCATCTGCTGCGGCTTGGCTTCAGCTGCCGGCCCGGTGCTGGCAAGGGTTGTGTCGATCAGTTCCGGCTTGGTGACCGTGTATTTGGCGATCTGATCCTGCGGACGGCAGCCGGCGGCGATCGCGAGCAGGGCTGCGCACCAAGCGAGCAGTTGTAAGTTCAAGCGAGAAAACGACATGAGCGGCTCGCTGGGAGCGGAGAGGGGAACCATTGCCGGCAGAAGGCGGGACAGGCCGGCAGCGTTTTGCAGACACGGGCGGGCGGGAAGTACCAACACCTTATTATAGCGCGGCAGAGGCAGGGTCGGATAGCGCCGAATGCCAAATGCTCATGGGGCTTACGCCCACGCTCGCCTATCGACGCTGCGTTCCTGCGTCAGTGTTCCGGCCGATGACCGGCGTCTCCGGTTCTGCCAATAGAATCTGTACGGCGGAACTCGCTCCCTTGCTCGCTCCGTTGTTCGCGACGCTGCTTGCGGCAACCCGCTGGGCCGCGTCGGTCACGGCCAGTCGCTCCCCAGCAATGCCGTGACTGTCGAGATAGTCGGCCACGGCCTGCGCGCGAGTGGCCGAGCCGGCGATCGTCACGCGTAACTCAGCGGCTTCTTTCGATCGGAGGAGCTTCGCCACGCCGTCGAGTTCCCTTTTCCCAGCGGCCGTGAGCTGGGCTGAATTCTCGGCGAATAGAGCATCGACATTCAGGCTGGCGATGCCGGATTGGCTGTCGAGTTTCAGTCGGTCGTCGCGTGCGGCCAGTGCTGCCAGCGAGCCACTCTGAGTTTTCGTGCCGCGCGCGATGGCCGTTTTTGGGGATTCCGGCGAGCGCCACGGCAGCTTCTCGTCCTTGACCGGTTTGGCCGATGAGAGCTTGGTCGGCGCGCCGCGGCGGGCGAGTTCCTTTTCGCTTTCATCGAGCCGCTTTTCGAGCGAAGCGACCTGCTCGTGCATCGTCCGGTTGGCGTCACGCTGCTCGCGGATGGTGGCGAGCAGTTGTTCCTTGTCGGCCTGGCAACTGGCGATCTGGCTGCTCGGACTGGAGCAACCCGCGCAGGCGAGCGCGACGAGCAGGCTGATGAAAAATGTGCGGGCCATGATTCGAGTCCTTTCGAATCGTGCAGCAAGTTTTCGAGCGTTATGCGTCGAGGTTAAACGTCTTGATGAAGAAGTCCATGATCTGCGTCGAGGCGCTCGTGCTGCCACTGAACGACCACATGTTGAGCATCACATCGACCATGAGCATGCCAGTCAGCGTGAGCATCAGCACGATCAGGCCGAGGCTGAGCACATTCCAGATCGAGTACGGCACTTCCTGCGTCGGAACCTGGACGTAAACCGGTTGGCCGGCCCCCATCGCCGCGCCGGGAATGCCGCCGGCCATCGCCATGTCGCCAGGCATCGGCTGGAAGGCGTCGGCCGCGAGCGGACCGCCCGGTTCCGAGCGGAGCATCGTGGCCGCGTCCTGGTCGAACGCTTCCGAGTCCTCCAGCGCGATCACTTGCGAGCCAGAATCCGATTCGTCCTCGGCCATGCTTTCGCCGGGAGAAAGGAGGAATTCGTTGTCCGCTTTGAGCTGCGTGGCCTGATCGGGGTCGGCCGCTTCTTGCTCCAGCGAAATGACTTCGTCGTCTTCGGGGAGTTCGAGCGATTCGACCGACGAGCCGCCAAGGTCGAGCGGCTCTTCTTCGAGCGAGAGGCCGCTGTCGGTCGGGGCGAGGTTGATGCCGCTGTCGCCCGAGCCGAGGGTGACGTCGCTCCCCTTGCCGCTGCCGGTGCCACCGGGGCCTTTGTCGAGCTTGATGTCGTCGTCCAGAGCGGAATCGCTGTCCGATTCGTCACGCTCGTCGAGGCTCAGGTTCGGGCCGAGGTCGAGGCCACCCGTCGAACCGGCACTGGGCTTCAGCCCCGGCATATCGCCGGTACCGCTGCCACCTTTCACTTGAATATCGGAGCCGACGAGCACGTCCGACGCGTCGGACTTCACGAGCTTGCTGCCGGGGGCTTCGAGCAGCTTGTCGCTGCCGGGCATCAGTTCGTCGTCAGAAGCGAGCTTGATGTCGCTGTCGTGCGGAGCGGGCTGTCCCTTCTTCCCTTTGCCGATGATCGTGCTTTGGCCGGTGGCCGAAACGCCCAGCTCTTGCTCGCTCACCAGGATCGAGCCCGATTCTTCCTGAGCCTTCTCGGCGAGAATTTTGGACGAGAGGCCAGTGATCAAGTTGTCGAACTCTTCATCGTTGGCCGACATGATCGACGAATCGCCGCGCGGGGCACCCGAGCGCTCGGAATTGACGCGTTCGACTTCTTCGAGCTTGAACTTCCAGCTCGCGCCGTCGCGGTAGCCGAAGATGTCCCCCTTCGAGCGCATCTCGACGAGCTCTTCGGGCGTGACGCCGATCATCTTCGCAGCTTCGTTCAGATCGACAAACTTGCCGGCCATGTCTTGCTCCCAGGTCGCGCGGCGAAGCGCGAGGGTGGTCCGGCGAGTGCCAGGCGATGTGCCAGGCAAGCCGCCGGTCAGCGGGGTTCGGTCAGGGCGCGAATCTCGCGGGGCGTCGGATTCGCGGAATTAAAGTCCTCAATCTGCAGGTCCCAGTGGACGTTGCGTACGCTCTTCAGCGACAAGGCGCCGGTCGTGCGGTCCACGTGATAAACGGCCATCACGCGCGATCGCGGGTCGATCAGCGTCACTTGCTGCCGCCCTTCCGAATCGAAGCTTAGGGCCATCAATTCGGAAGTGGGACCGGCACGATCCTGGCTGGACCGTGCCGTCCGGCCGCCTGAACTTGTTGGGGAATCGGGAGCACCGACCGCGCCCGCGGCCAGCACGCCCAACGCGACAAGCATTCCGACCACCGCAGCTCGCATAGATCACCTGCTCGCGTGCGGAAGTTGGGGCGTAACGTCCATTGTAGAAGCCCCAAATTCCGTTTCAAGACTTTGGTTTACGTCGATTTTTGCCGCAGACCAACGCGCTGTTCGCCAGAGGGGGCCGCGGCTATTCCCTGGGGTGGCTGTGGTTGGCGACAGCCAACCACGGCGCTCTGGCGGGCCGCGGAGTTTAGCTGCCTCCGGGCATCGCGAATATGGCAATTTGCGTCTCTTTCAGATGAATTCCGCAGTCGTAAGTGCTTGCTCCCCCACATCTTCGGGCCAATTCGGTTCGTGTGATGAAAGGCGGCTGCCGGAAGTCGCATCTCTCCCTTGTTCGCTAGTCAACCACCGCAACGAGGAGAGAGCCATGTTCCGCCGCAACACGCTTCGCCGCACCGCTAATCCCCAAAGGCCCAGCCGCCGCTTTGGCCTGGAAAAGCTCGAAACCCGCGACCTGATGGCCGCTGACCCGTTGCCGGTGCTGTTGGTCATCGCCGATCAGCGTGATTTCTATTACCAGGAATATGGCGACACCCGGACCAGCTTGGAGGCGGCTGGTCTCGATGTGAAGGTCGCCGCGACGACTACGAACCCCTCCTTCCCGCATCAGGGGACCGGCGAAGGGACCGGCACCGGCATGGTCACGCCCGACATCGCCGTGGCCGACGCAGATGCCAGCGACTACTCGGCGATCGTCTTCGTCGGCGGCTGGGGATCATCGATGTACCAGTATTCCTTCTCGGGCACCTATCAAAATGCCGCCTACAATGGCGACACCGCTACGAAAGCCACCGTCAACAATTTGATCAACGACTTTGTCGATCAGGACAAGTACGTCACCGCGATCTGCCACGGCGTCACGGTGCTGGCGTGGGCTCGCGTCGATGGGGTCAGTCCCATTTCCGGCAAGCAAGTCAGCGTCCCGTGGATCGGCTCCCCGGCAGTGTTCTTCGAGGGGCAATGGTACGGCTATTACCAGCTTCAGCAATATCCGCAAGTGACTGCCAACGGCGCGACAGCGAACACCGCGAGCGGACAATACGGTGATCCGACCACCGTGGCCGACGATGTTGTCGTCGATGGCCGGATCATCACTGCCGAGAACTTTGACTCGGCCCGCTATTTCGGCCAAGTCATTGCCAGCGAAGTGATTGCTGCCGCGGACGCGCAAGACAACGACGATGAGCCACCGCCGCCGGTGAATCTCGCTCCCACAGTCGAATCCGGCGTCTTCAGCCTTAATGAAAACTCCGCGGCCGGAACTGTCGTGGGCGTCGTCAGCGCCATGGACCCAGATGCCGGGCAGTCGCTCACGTTCTCGATCGGCGGCGGCAACACGGCTGGTGCGTTCGCCATCAATCCCGCGACCGGCGTTCTCACCGTCGCCAATGCCACCGCGATCGACTTCGAGTCGAATCCCGTGTTCGAACTGACGATTCAAGCGACCGACAATGGCGAGCCGGCCCTGTTGGCATCAGCGACGGTCACGATCAATCTGCTCGATTTGGCTGAGCCCGCGTCGCCATTCACACGCGTCGGCAACGAACTCGTCGTGCAAGGAACCAAGGCTGCCGATCGGATCTACGTCTGGACCAAATCGCAAGAGCAGACCGGCAGTTTGAGTGTATTCGCTTGGCTCAACGGGCAGATGTCCGGCCCGCACACGCTGCCGACGGGTGGCCACGTCCGCGTCTTCTCCGGCGCCGGCAACGATCAGGTCTACGCGACCGACTCGAAGCTCCCCGTCCAGATCTATGGCGAAGCGGGGAACGACCAGATCACCGGTGGTTCGGCTGATGACCTGCTCGACGGTGGCGACGGGGTCGATCGCGTCTGGGGCATGGGTGGCAACGATCTGCTCCTCGGCGGAGCGGGGGGCGACTTCCTTGACGGCCGCGAAGGGGACGATCTGGTCCTCGGTGGCGATGGGGACGATCAGGTTCTCGGCTTTACGGGCCGCGATGTGCTCGTAGGCGGACTCGGCACCGACCGCGTGGACGGCGGTGCGGGTGAAGACATCCTCATCGGCGGACGGACCGCGTACGACACGAACGCTGCCGCCCTCCTCGCCTTGTTGGCCGAATGGAGCGGCCCGGGTAACTTTGCCTCGCGGACTGCCAGCGTGGCGAGCCGGCTGCAAAAGGGAACTTGGGTGCTGGATGATAGCAGCCCCGACTGCCTGATTGGTGGCGACGATTCCGACTGGCTCTTCCTCGCGGCCACCGACAGCTATCACGCCACAACTGCCGACCTCGTCACGCGGTAGTCCAGTCCGCTGAGTGGGGGCAACAATTCAGCCTGCCCGACTTCCACCATCGGGGAGCCGTCCCCGATGGTAGCTTGGACTGCTCTTTACTGGCGAACCTCGCTGGCGTATGTCGATCAAACGATTGCGCTCGCCACTATGCCTTTGCCGCTGCTAGCACCATGTCTCCCCAGCCGGAACAATCCAGAAGCGATGCCGGCCGGGAGCACTTCATCCCGCTCCGGCCGGCTGACCTCGTGCAGAAGCTCGCCGACGAGGCCTCCGTCACCATCTTCGACCGCGAGCAGTTCCGTCAGTTCTGCCGCCTGGCCGAGGCGACGATCCACCACGATTTCCACTCGCGGCTCGGCGAGTTGAAAACCGCCTACGCCCCGTTCGATCCCGACAGCGACGCGGCTCCCGGCGTCGAACTGACGACGGGCGAGCGCAACGCCCGTTGCCGACGGCTCTTTGAACGGTTTGATGCCCTGCTCACGCGGGCCAATTACCGTCGCCTCTCGCGTCACGATCTGGAAGAAGCCCTTCGCACGCCCAGCGAAGATGGCCTTTCACTACAACTGGACCTGTCGATCTTCGAGCGGCTGGAAATCTACACCCGCGGTGACTGCGAGCTTCCGCGCGTCGGCCGCTCGTGGCACAACCTGTGGCGCGGTGAGGAACGGCTTATCCCAACATTCCGCCGCCTCGCGATCATCTTTCGCCTCAAACAGAAAACGCCGCACACCGATCCCATCGACACACGGGCCGTCGTCCTCAAGCTCTTTAAGAACATCCCGCGGCAGGACGTCGAAACGCTCCTCCCCGGCGCGAACATCCGCATCGGCTGGCTGGAGCAGGCGAAGATCGTCCTGCCGACGCTCTCCGGCGTGGGACTGACGATCTTCAAACTTCTCAAAGGGGCCGCCGCTGTCGCCTTCGCCAGCCTGTACGGCCTGCTCGCATTTCTCGCCCTGGTCAGCGGCATTGTCGGCTACGGGATGAAGTCGTTTTACGGCTACCTCCGGACGCGCGAGAAATACCAACTCAGCCTGACCCGCAGCCTCTACTTCCAAAATCTCGACAACAACGCCGGCGTCCTCTATCACCTCGTGAACGAAGCCGAGGAGCAGGAGTTCCGCGAGCTGGTCCTCGCCTGGTGGCTCCTTTGGCGTGGCGGGCTGCAAGGGTCCAAAGCCGCCGAGCTAGACGCCGCTGCCGAGAAGTGGCTCCGCGAACGTTGCGCCCTTTCCGTCGATTTTGAAGTGGCCGACGCGCTGGCCAAGCTTGAGCGATTGGGATTGGCTGCGAAAAGTCCCACCGGCCGCTGGCGTTGTGTCAGCATCGAAGCCGCCCTCGCCGCGCTCGACCGCGCCTGGGACGAACAATTCGCCCATCACCGCACCGAGCCCTCTTCGCCCTCGGCCAACGCTCCTCGCCCGCGAATTTACCGCGCCGCGGCCTAGACAAACCACACCGCGACCAGTGGTTGTGCATCCTAGAGGTGGTTGTGGTTGGCGGTAGCCAGCCAACCACGGAAGCGCGGCCGCAATGAGCCGTGGTTCGCTACGCGACCCACAGCCACTCGTCATTCAGATTGACGGCAAACTGATTGACAACGACGATTAACTACCGCTCACAACTCGGAGCACAGTCACCATCGGAACGACCCATGATCACTGCCTCCAAACTCGCCGGCTTCTTCGCGGCCCACGCCGTCTGGTGTGTCTCCGATGCCAACGACGCGCTCATCCCGATGCTGGCCTACACTCAGGAAGACGATTCGCGGCAGATGATACGTTTGGTTTGCGACGACGCGGCCGACGCAGTCGCCGAGGGGCAACGGAAGCTGGCGGCCAACGACATGGATGCCGTCGATGCTGTGCTGGTCTATGACGGGCGAATCACGCTGGACGACGGCAAGTGCGATGCGATCATTCTCGAGCTGCGGGCCTATTTCTCGCCCTATTCGGAGGCGATCATCGCGATCCCGTACACGCCCAGGGCCTCCGGCAAGTTCCGCGTTCACAAGCCGAAGCTGCTCGCGTGGGAAAACTGCGAGGACTTCGACACCGATGCGGCCTTCGAAGAGTTTTTTGCCGGGGTGGACGAGCACGCAGAAGGGGCGAAGGTCTGGAGCGCCGCGCTGGACGAATCGAAGTAGGGCGTGACCATGAAATGAGTCGAGTCTCAACCGCGAACTGCCCCGGTCGCCGGTCGGGGCTTTGAATAACTGCTCGCCCCATGCGCTCTTACCAGTTGATGCCGACGGCCAGCGACACGCCAATCAGATGGGCGTCGCCCAAGCCGGCGCTGGCGAAGGAGTTCGTGGTCAGCTCGCCGATTGTGCCGCCGAAGCCCGCGCCGCCGGTCGGCTTGCCGTTGATTTCCCACACCTGGTACTCGACCGCGCTGCGGAAGAAGACGCTTGCCGGCAGGAAGGCCAGCGGATAATCGGCTTGCAAGCCGGCTTGCAACTCGGAGATGGTGGCGTGGGCGCGAGCACCGTCGCGCCGCACGGTGGCGGCTCCCACGAGCGGGGCGCTGGGGGATGACGCGACGGTGCCGTCCGAGCGGCCAAAGGAATCGGTATATCCGCCGAGGTAGCTGAAGCGACCGCCCAGGAACAACGAAAACGGGGAGTCGCCGAGCTGCCGCCGCCCGATCAGTGCGCTGGTTCCGCCGACGCCGTCAAACTCAAAGCCGTTCTGCAGCGTCAGGTTGATGAAGTTGCCCGTCGTGAAAACACCGAAGGCAAGGAAATCGGACGAGGCATCCACGTGGGCGACACGTACGCCGCCTGTCGCGTCGAGCTTCCAGCCCCAGGTGTCGATGCTGCGAACGAGTTCAATATCGCCGGTGAAGAGCCGGGCGTTGTCGCTCTGCTCGATGGTTGCAAAGTTGGCACCGGTGTTCGGAATATTCGGGTTTTCGTCAGGGCGATGCAAGGTTGCCGCGGAGAGATCCCAGTAGCGGCCGACGAGTCCCCAACGTTCGTTGAACTGGCGGCCGATCCAGATTCGCGGAGCGAACGCGAATTTATCCAAGCCGTCGCCGTCCACGAACGCAGCCGTGGAGACGCCCGGGGCGGTCGTGTCGGAGAACGACGCCGTGATGATGCCGCCGGAGGTGACATCGGCTTGCAGCATCGTTGCTTCGACGCCAGCGAACCAGTACCCGCCCCGCCGGCAGCAGTCGTCGCAATCCCCCACGTGACAAGCGGTGGAGGGATCGTCGAGTCCCGACTCGAATGCCACATCCCCGGCAAAAACTGCCGTGGGAAGTGCTAGCATGAGCGCAAACATCGCGCGAGCGACCAGATCCTTGGTCATCGGGGAACTCCTTTTCGCCGCCGTCGTCGTTGCGCCGGTAGTTGGCGCCAGCCGCTATATCCTGAAGCGTGCGTTCGCATTGAATCGGACGGCATTGCGGGATGCCGTCATCCGCGAGCAAGGCCCCGATACAATCGATGAAAACGTCAAAGTCGCGAGGGAAGAGCGTCAGCCGCTCGGGAGGTGGAGGAACGACATGTCCCCCGGCGGTCGGCGGTCGTTTGCGAGGCTACTACGCCGATCTCGAACTGACAGGACTCCGCGGGAAGGCGTTTGGCGAGATTCTCGCCTCCACTGTCGAAAGAATCGCAGGGCGGCAGAACCGCTGTGCTATCGCTTGAAGAGAATGGAGTGTGCTCGACAGGCGGGGGAGCGTTACTCGCCGCCGCGGGGATCTTTACGCTCGGACCAAGAGTAGTTTTCGCTCTTGTCCGAAAGACGGAGCTTCACGATGTTGGCTAAGCCGTTCTTCACCCGGAGGGCTTCGTTCAGGAGGCCTGTGCCGACGAGGTTCGTATCGAGCTCAAAGAAGAAGAGCGAGCGGTCCTCGTTCTTCACGTCGTTCTTCTTCATTTCGGGGCGGAAGTTCTCGAGCTGGGTGTTGATCTTACGCGAGTCGGCAAAGCTCTTGGAGTCTTCGCGGCCGACGATCAG
Organism: uncultured Pirellulaceae bacterium; assembly: GCA_964384375.1. Classification (GTDB taxonomy): domain Bacteria; phylum Planctomycetota; class Planctomycetia; order Pirellulales; family Pirellulaceae; genus CAYLLN01. Next base: position 56,028 of record CAYLLN010000016.1, on the reverse strand, counting down.
AACCAGCGTCAGTTGCTTCTTCACGGCTGGGTGCGTCAGCGTTTGATTGAGCGAATTCCCCTTGAACGACTGCGTCGGCGAAAGGAGCACGACCATTTTCACGTCTTCTCCCTGCTTGTACGACGGCAAGTTCTTTACGCTCCAGTCGTAGGCCGACCATTGCAGGGCGGTGATGCACGTCACGTCGGCGCCGATGACCGTGAGCATCTCAATATTCAGTTCGCCGGCATTGTTCTTCTCGCGGAGGAATTTCTTACACGCCTCAATATCGGCCGCCATCCCTTTGATCTCGGCATTGGTCAGGTCATCGGGGCTTTCGACAGTCGCTTCCTTGGGGCCGGGGCGGGTATTGCTTTGGCCGTGGCCGCGGAGGTCGGGAACGAGGACCGCATGACCGAGGCTCTGCATGTGCTTGGCCAGCCCGTCGTAGTCGGCACGCGTCCCTTCCCAGCCGTGCAGCATGATGAACGGCACGGCGTTCTTCTTGAGCTTTCCGGGATAGTAGGTGGCGTGAATCTCCCAGCCGTCCTTGGTCGTGAACTTCACGTCCTCGGGCGGGATCGGTTTGTCCTTCGTGGTGGGCGCTTTGGCGGCAGGCGCCTGAGCTTGTGCCGAGGCAATTGCGATTGCCGCCATTCCGAAGGCGGCAGCGTAAACCAGTGGTGCAACTAGACTTCTGACCATAGGACGAACCCTACCCGTGCCAAAAACGGCACTCTGCTAAAGAAGCACGATGCCGACAATGAGCCCCAAAGATGCCGTCGCGTTTGCGGCCGGCTTCAGCGCCCAATGCTAAACCGCTCGCAGGTATCCGTCAACGAAAACCTTGGCGTCGTAAGGGATTTCGCGTGCTGGCAAGCGACCGGCGGAGCAGGCAATAGTTCTACGCCAGCCGGGCGAATCAGTTTGGCCGCGAAGTGCGCCCCAGCCGAGTACATTGAAGGGACGAGGGCGTTCAACTTGTGACGGACAAATGCGCTCCGACCACAAGGATCCGCGAGCCATTCCCCTGAAAGTTGTAAAGCTGCATAACGTGCATATCTGCATAATTACTTGAGCGCACTTAAATCGTTTTGCAGCAATCACTTAACGCAAATAATTGATGTTGAAAGAATCTCGCGGAGTGGTGCATATCGCGAGGGTTCGACCGCAGTATCCGATGGGAGTAGTAACGATTTGCCCCCCCGGGGCGAAATGCTTGCGTGGGGCTGGGCGGTACGCGACAATCAGACGACACACTGAAGGCAGGCCTTGATCGAGCAGCCGAGGAGTTCACCCGTGAAGATGATTCAGGGATTGCGATCCTGGTGGCAACGGACGACGGGCGAAGAAGAGACGCCGATCGACGGCGATTCGGGGGCGTTCGTCGTCAGCCTGGTGGTTCACTTGGCAGTGCTGGTCACGCTCGGTCTCATCCCGCTCGTCATCAAATCGAATCAGATCACGCTCGTCGTGAATGCGACGCCGCCGGAGGAGAAGGAAGTCGAGCTGAAGATTCCCGAGGAGTTCTACTTCAGCGAGCAGCCGGCGGAGGAAGTGGGCGCGAACAGCGTGAATGGCGACGCGATGGCCCTGTCGATGGCCCCGGTCATCAGCGAGGTGTCGCAGGTTCCCAACGAAATGGAACCGCAGACCGACGTGAGCAACGTCAGCATTGAGATCAACAACACGATCAAGATCGCCACCGGCACGCACTACAGCGAGAATCTGGCGGTGAAAGGGGCTGTCGGTGCGGGAACGACTGGGGCCAGCGGCGCGATCGACCGTCTCACGCACGAGATTCTGCTCTCGCTCGAAGAGCGCAAGACGCTCGTTATCTGGCTCTTCGACGGCACGGCCAGTCTGATCCCGCAGCGGCAGGCGATTCACGACCGTTTCGAGCAGATTTACCGCGAGCTGGGCATCATCGAGGCCTCGGGCAACGAAGCGTTTGACCAATACGACGACAAGCCGCTCCTCTCGTCGGTGATTGCATTTGGCGGTTCGACGCAGTTGATGACGAAGAAGCCGACCGACAATGTCGCGGAGCTGAAAGCCGCGGTGGCGAACATCAAAAACGACGAATCGGGGACGGAGAACGTCTTTGGCGCAATTCACGACGCGGCCAAGCTCTATGCCGACCTGCGCTACACGACCGACACGCGGCCCGAGCCGGAACGGAACGTGATGATCGTCGTCTTTACCGACGAAGCGGGTTCCGACCAGCAGAAGGCCGAAGAGACGATCAAATTCTGCCGCGGCCGGGCGATGCCGGTCTATGTCGTCGGCGTGCCGGCGCCGTTTGGCCGCCGTGAGTCGATGATGAAATGGGTCGATCCCGATCCGAAGTTTGATCAGTCGGCTCAGTGGGGGGTCGTCGAGCAAGGGCCGGAGTCGTTCCTCCCCGAGCGGATCAAGCTCAGCTACAACGGCTCGCGCGAGGACGAGGAGACGATCGACTCCGGCTTTGGGCCGTATTCGCTCACGCGGCTCTGCTTTGAGACCGGCGGCATTTACTTTGCCGTGCATCCGAATCGGAACGTGAACCGGACGGTGAACCGTGCCGAGACGGAGGCGTTCTCGTCGTACATGAAGCAGTTCTTCGATCCGGAGATCATGCGGAAGTATCGGCCCGACTACGTCTCGATTAACGAGTATCAGAAGCGAGCCAGCCAGAACAAGGCTCGCTGGGCGCTGATTCAGGCTTCGGCACAGTCGCAACTCGGCCAGATGGACAGCCCCGCGCTCCGCTTCGTGAAGGCGGACGAAGGGGCGTTCGTCACCGCGCTCTCCACGGCTCAGCAGTCCGCAGCCGCATTGGAACCGAAGATCAATGCCGTCTTCACGACGCTGCAAACGGGCGAAGGGGACCGCGAGAAGGAAACGGTCCTGCGGTGGCAGGCCGGATACGATCTGGCCATTGGCCGCATCCTGGCCGTGAAGGTCCGGACCGAGACGTACAACGCGATGCTCGCTGCTGCGAAGCGCGGTTTGAAGTTCAAAGACCCCAAAAACAACACCTGGGTGCTGGAGCCGAGCGACGAGATCAGTGCCGGCAGCCAGTATCAGAAGCTGGCCGATAAGGCGAAGATGTACCTGGAGCGCGTCGTGAAGGATCACCCGGATACGCCGTGGGCCTATCTCGCGCAGCGCGAGCTGAAGGACCCGCTGAGCTGGAAGTGGGATGAGGAGTTCACGGATACGACGCCGCAGCGGATGGTCGATGCGGGGGGCAATGCTCCACCCCCGGCGAACGACGCGGCAATGATGCTCCGCAGGCCGCCGCCGAAACGCCCGCCGCCGAAGCTGTAGCTAACTGCTGCGTGGCGAACGGATAGGGCGGTACGGGCTTCCGCTGCCGACATGACATCCGCGGTCGGATGAAAGAGCTTCGCCGCGTTCGCGCCGGTGATCTCCGCCCGCATCCCAAGAACTGGCGCACGCATCCCGAGGAGCAGCTCGGTCAACGGGCGCGGGCGACCGGTGGGGTGGGAAGCCTCGGCAAACTAGTGCTCTGTCACGGTTTGGATTTAGGGTAGGGGGACTCGTGAGAGTTCCGACTGACGCTGCCGGGAAAGGCGAAATTCGACGTCTCACGACTTCGGCTACTCCAAATCACAATGTTGACAGAGCACTAGGCAAACCTAGCGCCTATGCCGCCGGGGCATGCCTTCCCCGGCAAAGCCAAGCGTTTCTGATGAAACATTTCGCGTTCTTTTTCGCTGGGAATGGCACACAACCTTCACGTGCGGGAGCAGAGCCATGCCAGACGGATCACGAAAGCGGCGGCACTCAACGAACACAACCAAGCGTAAGTGGTATGCCCAACATCGATCGATCCGCTTCGTGCGGCGTTTTGGGCTGTAACGCTCACCGTTCGCTTTGAGCCCGCGTTATGATCTCATTTCACCACTACGCCTTGGTTACCCAACGCTAACTTTGCATGTCGTGCCGCCCTCGGATCGCTCCACGTGAATCTCGATCGCGAGAAACTGCCGCAGGATTTCGATGTGGGTGGTGGAGTGGCGAGTCAGCGGGAGCGTGCGAAAGCGGCCGCCGTGTTGGTAGGTGCCGTCTTTCTGCCAGGCGCTGATGCCCAGCGGCAGCAGGAGCTGATCGGCCAGGTAGGGGCCCACGGGAACGTCGGTGCTCAGGTAGTCTCGGACCTGTCGGAGCGCTTCGTCGGCAACCTTCTCGGCGCTCGCCCCCGTGCGGCCGAAGGCGGTGAAGACTTCCGTTACGTGTTCGCTGGCGATTTCCACAAAGGCCACGTTGCCGGGACCGTGAGCCGTCACGCGCTCGGTGATGCCGCAGCTTGCATCCCAGGTCAGCTTGCCCAAAATCCGCTCGACTTCACGGTCGGCAATGTGATCGGGCAAATTCGCGACCAAGCCGCACGCGCGGCGCGACAGGATCAGTCCGCGCTCAAGAAGGTCGAAGCCGGCCAGCGATAGGCATGGCTCGATCGCGACAGTGAACCGGCCTCCCCCTGCCGGATAGAAGCCGTGGCGATCGAGGTTCGCGGTCACGCGCGGTCCCATCCGGTTGACGAGGGGCAGAAAGGCCCGCTGGAGAAAATCAAACGGCGGCGCCCACTGGTTGTGCGTTCCCCCTTCCAGCACCAGCTCTGATGGGCCATCGGCGATCAGCAGTGCCGGCAGCACGGTTTGCAGCACCAGCGTCGCGCTGCCGGCCGTTCCCACGCTGAACTGGTATTTCCCGGCTCGCACCGGCCGCGGCTCGAACGTGAGCGACTTGGAGCCGATCTCCGCCCCCTTCACAATTCCGCCACACACGGCCGCTGCCGCTTGCACCGCCGTCAAATGCTGCCGCATCAGCCCCGGCTTCTCGCGTCCGGCGCGAATGTTCTCGATCGTGACCGACTTTCCCGTCACCAGCGCCAGGGCGAGCGACGAGCGGACGATCTGTCCGCCCCCTTCGCCTTGAGAGCCGTTGATGAGAAGGTGTGCTGTCATAGATGTCTAATTGGGGCACCGGCCTTTATCTACTTGGGCAGAATCGAAAGATTGATCGACGGAAGCAGTCGATTTAGCCGTCGGGAATAGTCAGCGGCCCTTCCAGTGAAATCGGCCTTCAACTCTTTTTGGCAAGCAGAAACAAACTGATGCCCTGTTGCGATCAGCGGCCGTAACATGCTGCAAATCTCTTTGTCGTCTCTAAACGGTTCCGGATCACGCGCGACGATGTGGCCAGCGATTTTATTGATACGATTTTTATCTTTCTTGCTCAGTTTTGCCTGAGGATCGGGCCGCCACGTTGAAAGCTCAAAGTCCGTCACGTCAATGTCGTCGATGAGCTTGTGCTGCTTTACGACGAAGAAGAAATCATTGAGGTTTCTCGCGACGATTAACCCGCCGATCTTCCGCAGTTCCTTCGCAGAGTAATCTCTTGGAGACATTGATAACGAATCAACGCACTTTGCGGCCAACATCATGTCGTACAAGACGCGCCGAAATGCATAGTTCAATTCACTCTTTGTTTTCGTTCGACGACCTTTCATGAGTTACTCCTGAACGATCCACCTACTTAGTCATCCGCCTTATCCCCGTCCTTGATCACGAACCGGGCCTTGAGCCGGGCGACTTCGGTCGCCAGGCCGGCCGATGTGACCGAGCGGAGGACTTCGTCGAAATCCTTGTACGCGGCGGGGGCTTCGTCCTTCGGATACTGGCGGCAGTTGGTCAGGATGTCGTGCTCGTCGAACGACTGATCGACCTGCGTCTGGTCGAGCTGGCGGATCGCGGCTTTGCGGCCGAGCATGCGGCCGGCGCCATGGTTGACGCTGTAGCAGCTCACCGCCGCGCCCGCGTCGGCGACCATCACGCTCGATCCGGCCTGCGGATTGCCCGGCAGCAGGATCGGGTGGCCGGTCTCGGCATAGATCGTTCCTTTCAGGGCGTGGTGCCCGGCGGGAAAGGCCCGCGTCGACCCCTTTCTATGGACCCAGGCGGGGCGATCGGCGACGATCTCCTTACGGGCGATGTTGTGGCTGATGAAATAGACGAGCTCCCCGCGCATGCCGGGAAAGACCTGCTGAAACGCTTCCAGCACGAGGGCGTTGATCAGGAGATGATTGAGCGTGGCGAAGTTCGCGCCCAGGGCCATGTCGTCGAGATAGGCGTCGGCCTCGGGCGTGCCCAGGGGGGCGTACACCAGCTCCTTGTCCTCGCCCGGCAGCGGGATGTCCCAACGGGCGAACTTGTGCTGCAGGGCGTGGAACTGCCCCATCGCCAGGTTGTGGCCGACGCCGCGCGAGCCGCAGTGCGACAGGAACGCCACCTTGCCGTCGGCCAGGCCAAAGACCTCGGCGGCCCGGCGAGCGCGGTCGCTATCTTCGACATGCACCACTTCGCATTCACCAAAATGGTTGCCGCCCCCATAGGAGCCGAGCTGGCTGATCTTGCCGTCGAAGTTGCGCATCGTCTCCGCGCGCAGATGCCACTCCAGCCGCTCGCCGAGGGCATCCGCCGTGTCGTCGTGACCCAGGTGCCGCGAGTCTTCGCAGCGGCTGGCCCACTCGGGCGGGATGCCCAGCTGCGAGCAGACACTTTCCGACGCCCCTTCGACCAGAAGCTGCCGACCCAGTTCCTCCGTGAAGCGGCGGCCGTTCTTCACGTTCCGCTGCCCCCGTCCCGCGCCAGTAGGAATCCGCTCGCAGACAGCCTCGATCAGTTTTCGCCGAGTGGGCCGATCTTCGATCTGATCTGCCGGCAGGTCGAGCTGGAGCAAGCTCATTGAGCACTTGATATCGACGCCGACGGGACCTGGATAGACATGCGTAGGCGAAACGAGTACGCAGCCGACCGGCGCGCCGTAGCCGCAATGGCCATCGGGATTGAGCACCAACTCACTCACGCCGGGGGCCAGCCGCGAATTGACCGCCTGCTGCAGGCAGAGCTCGTCGAACGTGCCGCGGATCGCCTCGGTGCCGATGACAGTGATCGGTTTGGTCTTGCCGCCGGTGGGCAGGATCGCGGTGGCATCGCCGGTGGGAATGAGCTGGTGCATGGTCTTTAGCGAAATGTTGAAGGAAGCCTGCCGCCGCAACGAAGGGTGACGAAAACATGCTCTACCAGACTGAGCTACAGCCCCAGTTCAACCGAGACAGTGGAGCTGGTGGGATTCGAACCCACGACAATGTAGTTCCATCGGCATTTGCGACGAGAGGTTTCTCCGTTGGTTCTTCGAGGGGTTTGCGTGTTCAAGCATATGCAGACTAAAAAGAGCCTGCCCTCACGACAAAAGTGATGAAACGTTTACGCGCTCTGCCGCTGAGCTACGGCCCCATTCGGAAGGCTCGGCAGGAGCCTCGCCCTCCCAACGTCAGTGGAGCCGGTGGGACTCGAACCCACGACCTCGTGGTCCAAAACCATGTAGTTCCATCGGCATTCGTAAGGACAGGTTTCTCCGATTGATTCAAAAGCCGGCGACGAGGGTTGCCGAGAGTTCTCCGCGGCGCGAGCTTCGTCGAAGCAGCGACGCGGGGCGGGGTTTGAACCCGCTGGTTGCCAATGTACTCCCAGGCGGCATTCGCCGGTGATTCACAATGATTTGCTCGTTCCTCGCGAACGTTTCGGGTTGTTGTGGAAAACAGGAAGGCCGACAAAAGTTGCCGAGACAACGCGTTTGCACGCTTCGTATGCTCTGCCACTGAGCTACGCCCCTGTTGCCAGGCGCGGCGGGATTCGAACCCGCGACCAGACGATGAATGTAGTCCCGAGCGGCATTCGGCTTCCCTGATTCATGGCGCCGGAGCCCGGTTGAGCTCCGGCTGTTGACGATTGTTGACGTTTAGTCAAATCCGCATCCGCTCGATCTCGCGGACCCAGTGATCCTCGCTCGACCGGCCGCCGGCGACGTCGGCAATCAGCGAGAATACCTGGTCGCTGAACCCGCCGACGTTGATGATGTCTGCCCGCTCGGCCGCCTGCGTGGTCGCATACGGCTGAATGTCGATGCAGATCATCTTTGCCAGCGGACTCCGCTGCTTGAACTGGTTCCACTGCCGCATCGTTTCGGTCGCGCCGCCACCAAAGCGACCGTGCGCCGGCGTGTCGATCCACGATTCGTTGTCGGAAACGTAAATCACCAGGTCACCGGTTGCCTTCCGCTGGTTCAGGTGAGCCAGCGGTGCGCTGCAGTTCGTTCCGCCGCACGGCAACGACGCCAGCTTCTGGGCGTTCGTCATCACCGTGTCGCGCGGATTGAGCCGGCAAGTCACGACATTCGACTCGAACGGAATCACTTCCGCCTGCGGATTGCGCCGCAGCACGGCCGCCGCCACGAGAGCCGCGACGTCGATGCACCGCACCTTGGTCGTCGCCCCGGTCCGCTCCCCCGTCACGGGCGAGTGCATCGAACCGGAAACGTCCGGGAAGACGTAAACCTTCCCCGCCGCGTGCGGCACGTTGCTGATGGCGATCTCCATTGCATCCTGCAAGGCCTCGCGGACTTCCGCGGGAACCTCGCTCGACGCGTTCATGTAGGCCGCCAGAAGCTGGTACGGGAAAACCCGAGCCTGCTCGATCAGCCGCGGATTCTGGAGCCGATTCGCGATCACTCCGATCAACTCCTGATCCTTGAAGACACCGTGCCACAGGAACGTGTTCAGGTTCATCCGGGTCGTCTGCCACGAAGCCTTCCGCGCAATCTGCCGCCAATCCTGCTCGGTGAGCGGGAGCGAGGTCAGCATCTGAAACGGAACGTCCGGCACCGGCTCCCGGCCGCGGACCGTCTGCCGCTTGATGCGCTCGTACTGCCGAACCAGGTCCGGCAGCGCGTCCGCGTCGTGCGGCCGACCGATCAGCCAGGCATAGAGGGCCGCCCGCGACGGAGTCGCCGGCTTCGGGTGAACCATTTTCACGATGTCGGCCAGCGACGGATCGTTGCCGATCGAACCAACGAAGAGTTGCTCATCCGTCCGCGACTCAAGCCACTGGAGGATCATCCGCTTCGGGAGCGAACCAAGGCTCTTCCGGCCGACCACGCCCGACCGCATGATCTGCACGAAGTTGCGGAGCATCTTCGGCGAGTCGATCACCCGATCGAACACTTCCGCCATCAGGCCCGGTCCCTTGACCGAAAGCACTGCTAAGAGCAGCGCCGGCATGTCTTTCATGTAGCCCTTGGTTCGCGCATACAGCGCCGTCCGGGCGATGAACTCCGGTTCCACCGCCTCGCACAGCTTCAGCACCGCGGCGAGTTGGTCCTCGCCGGTTGCGTAGAACGTGCCGTTCAGGCAACCGACCGCGGCGTACTGAGCCAGGGCCTGCTTGCTCGAGAGCCGGTAAGCAACGCCGCCGGCCTCGTTGGTCGCGTTGGCCTTCGGCAAGAGCTTGCCGACGATCGACTGGAATAAGGTCTTGCTCGCCATGATTGGTTCTCCTGGTTGCCACCGAGTTCGTGTTGGCGTTGACTTCTGAGGAGTCCATAAAGCATGGATCGTGCCAATGCCTGAGGCTGGCATGCTACACGATCGTAAAATGCTATTACTAAGTGACTTACGTCTGAACTCCGTTGTTTGTCAGGCCACTGAATCAGCCTCTGAATTGATATTTTCATATCGCTATTTATATTTTTAGATATGTCTAAGCCGTCGAAACGCGTCGTGATTGGGATCCTGGGAACCCGCCTCGATGCGGGCAAAAACGAATCGCGCTGGAATCACTGGCGGCCGAGCGTCGCACTCTGCCAGCATGAAGAGTTACTCGTCCACCGGCTGGAACTGATCCACCAACCGCAGGAACGCGAACTGGCGGAACTGCTGGTTGCCGACGTGCGGTCGGTTTCTCCCGAAACGGATGTGCGACTGCACACTTTGCCCTTCCAAGATCCTTGGGATTTTGAGGAGGTCTTTGCCGGGCTCTACGGCTTTGCCCGGACGAGCCGATTTTGGACCGATGACGAGGAGTACCTGATCCACATCACGACTGGCACGCACGTGCAGCAAATCTGCCTGTTTCTGCTGGCCGAGTCGCGGCATCTGCCCGGTCGCTTGCTGCAAACCTCGCCGCCGCCGCGCGATGAACCGGGGGAGGGATCGTATCGGATCATCGACCTCGACCTGTCGAAGTACGACGCTTTGGCGACGCGCTTTGCCCAGGAGCAGCAGGAAGGGTTGTCGTTCCTCAAGTCCGGAATTGAGACTCGTAATCCGGCATTCAACGCACTCATCGAGCGCATCGAACGGGTCGCTATCGCCAGCACCGCGCCCCTGCTCCTCACAGGGCCGACCGGCGCAGGTAAGTCGCAATTGGCTCGGCGGATCTATGAACTGAAGCGACGCCGGGAGCAAATTCGTGGGGAATTCGTCGAGGTCAATTGCGCGACGCTGCGTGGCGACCAGGCGATGTCGGCTCTGTTCGGACATGCCAAAGGGGCGTTCACGGGGGCCACCACGGCCCGGGCTGGGCTGCTGAAAGCAGCCGACGGTGGCATGCTCTTTCTCGACGAAATCGGCGAGCTGGGGAGCGACGAGCAAGCGATGCTGTTGCGCGCCATCGAGGAAAAGCGGTTCCTGCCGGTCGGATCGGACCGCGAAGCTGCCAGCGATTTTCAGCTGATCGCCGGAACCAATCGCGATTTATCGGCCGACGTTCACGGCGGTCGCTTTCGCGAAGACCTGCTTGCGCGGATTAATCTTTGGACGTTTTGTTTGCCGGGACTCTCCCAACGGCGGGAGGACATCGAGCCCAACTTGCACTACGAGCTAGACCGCTTCGCGGCCAGAACCGGCCGCAAAGTCGCCATGAACAAAGAGGCCCGCGAGCATTTTCTCGCGTTCGCTGAATCCCACAATGCACCCTGGAACGCGAACTTTCGCGATCTCAATGCGGCCGTGACGCGTATGGCGACACTCGCCCACGGCGGCAGAATCAACGTCGAGGACGTGAACGACGAAGTGGCGCGGCTCGGGCAATTGTGGTCAGGCTTGGAGTCCTTGGCAGAGTCCCATTCGCAGCTTGCCGAGTTCCTCACCGACGACCAGATCTCCAAACTTGATCTGTTTGACCGGTCTCAGTTGGCAGCAGTCTTGGGCGTCTGCCGGCAGTCGTCGTCTCTTTCCGAAGCGGGCCGGAAACTATTCGCCGTGTCGCGGCTTGCCAAAGCTCAACCGAACGATGCCGACCGCCTGCGGAAATACCTGGCTCGCTTTGGTCTCGGCTGGTCGGATGTCGCAGGATAGTGAGCATGACAAGTCCGCCAGCGATCTCAGGTCGCTGCTCCACCGTAGATCCGCTTCGGCATCGTCAGACCGATTCAAGGTCACTTCCGTTGCCTTCGGTTTGTTTGAACCGTGCATTACGAGACGAAGCACTAGTCACCACAAAGCCACAAAGAGAAAGCCGTTCGACGTTTTCGCCGAACGGCCGAGGTTGGAGAATCGCCGGGAGAACAAGACGTCGTTTGAACTTTCTGAATGGAATCTCAGAGCTCGTGCAAGCTGGAACCTTATGGCTTGGCCGTCGCGAATGTACTCGTCGCGGACGAGCTTGAGGGCTTTCGGCCCGAACTCTGCGGCCGGTGTCGCACCGTAGAGCTTGATCAGCCGCTTCAGGGCGTAGGTGACGCAGTCCTCGGCCGTCAGCTTGCCATCTTTGACGTAGTACGTCTCTGCGAAGTCACTGTAAGCGAGGCAGAGCCGCTGAATCGTCAACGGTTCGCCCGTGGGCGGAGGAAGTACGGGTTTGCCACGGTTGGAAAGATGGTCCGCGATCAACCGATGGTACTTTTCCCAGCTCTCTGGAGAGTCGTATGGCCCGAGATAGTGATCCTTGCCGTCGAGCGTGACGACCGCCAGGCCGCGGGCCTTGTGGCGGCGATAAGAAGGGATGCGAGGGCGGGCAGACATGGCAGCTCAGTCCCAAGGCAGTACAGTACTGCCTTTTTTAGGACCTTGAGCCGCAACCCCGACCCATCGGAGGGAGCCCTAACCAGGTATTCAGCAAAGGTTTAGACAAAGTCGGGGTGACAGGATTTGAACCTGCGACCTCTTGGTCCCGAACCAAGCGCTCTAGCCAGGCTGAGCCACACCCCGGTTGTTTGGCTGGATTGCTCCGGCCAGAATTCCCCATCTTATCGGGCGGGCGGGTTTGGTCAACGCCAGCCGACAACCAGTCACTTCGTTCCCTTTTTGACACCATACGACGGCATCGGGTTCGAGATTTCTTCGTCGCAAGTTGTACTTCTCAGCAATGGGCTATCTCCACTGACGGGCGGCATCAAAAGTCCATCTGCGTCCGCAGGGCGAAGGCGTTGGCCTCGCCGGGCACGCCGTTGCGGGCCTCGGTCCAGGAGTGGATGTAGTTGAAGACGACCTTGCAGTAAGGATTGCAGTACCAATTGACTCCGGCGGTCATGTTGTCCATCACGCCGCCCCGGATATTGGCGTCGTTCAGATCGATGTGCGAATAGCGGAGGGCCAATTCCCACGCCCCCCAGCCCCCTTCGACGCCACGGTCGGTGCGGGCAAGGAAGAAATCCTCGAACGGCTTGACACGGTCGATCGCGCCATTGATCCGGTCATACGGACGATGTTCGCCGGTCAGGAACCAGCCGGCTTGGACGTACATCCCGTCGAGCGTGGCGGTTGGGTTGCCCGTGCGATCGACGATGGCGGCCATCGCTTCCGATTGCAGCGAGAATGGACCATGCACCCAGAGGGCTTCGGCGCCGAGCGTGTGGACATGATCGACGTCGAGCAGTGCCAGCGTATCGACAAAGAATGGTGTGCCGTCGAACGGGCCGGGAATCGCGAATCCGGCAGTGCCGATGTTCGCTCCGCGCTGCTCGCCGACGAAGATCTCTGGAATCGAGCGGAAGCGCGTGGCATGCAGCGGCGGCGAGTTCAGGAAGTAACCGCCGCCGAGGTGCAGATAGCTGCGTCCCTCGGTGGCTTCGTCATACCAGGGGAGGTGCGTGACACGGCCAACGAAGCCGTTGCCTCCCACGGTGCTGATCGATCCGCCGAACTGATCCTGCCCGGTCCGAATGAGCGACGCGGCCCAGGTGCTGCGGAGGTCTTCGCTGTGATCGTAGAAGCCGACGCCGACGTGGCGGAACGGCGTGAAGGCCTGAAACAGCGACGAGCGTTCCATGAACGTCGTGTAGCGGAAGCTGCTGACAACTTCGAGGCTGAAGGGGTGCTTCCACTGGCCGACGCGGACATTGCCGAGCACAGGAAGGTCGGTCCATTCGACCCAAACATCGGTGAAGGTCGGCCGGCCAGGAAAGCCGAAGTCGAACTGCATGAAGGCGTTCATGTTGTTCGCGATGGCAGCCTTCGCGGCCAGGCGGGCGCGGCGAAAGTCGGCGCCGTTCTGAATCTCACCGTACGTGGCCTCGTTGGCCGCGTCCTGATTGAAGCTCACGCCGTCGGCTTGAAAGACGCCGAGGAGTTGCACGTTTGAGGGGAACTTCAGCGGTGGATGCTCCAGCCCGTCGAGGCGGTGCTGGAGAGCCGCGATCTGCTGTTCCAGGGTTCCTGGCTGCGGGATGAGGTCTGCCGTGCCCAAGTCGGCATAGACCAGTTGGTCGCTGGGAGATGGCGGATTTTCTTCCAGATACTGAGCGAAAGCCGCCCTGCTAGCTATCGCAAAGACCAATGCCAACAAGAACTTACGCCAGAGGAAGCCGTCCATGGCCGAACCTCGCGTGCTGGTAGAAGAGAAGTGGGTCGCCGCCCGCCGCGTGACGGGCGAAGAAATACGCGCCCGTCGCAGCCGTGTCAAAGCCGACTGCGGGAGATAAACGTGTTTGTAATGTCGGAAGTAGCCTGAATTCTGGTGTCAGGCCTGATCTGAACTTTGGCGAGTTCGGCTACCAAACCTAAAAGTTGGTCTGACAAACCTAAAAGTTGGTCTGAAACTTCTGCGACATCGCCTGGCGGACCTTGACCGTTTCGTTGTCCACTTCCTGCGCGATCGCGCGAGCTGCCGTTACCCCCTTGGATTGCTCGGTGTAGCGAATGGCCCGACGTTCTCCTTGGACGTTGTTCCACTGTACATTGTAGTTGTACCCCGCGCCGTAATAGCCGTTATACGAATTCGACGAACTCGAAAACTGCTGATACGTCTGAGCCTGCTGGGCGGCGGCATTGATGCCGATCCCCTTCAGGGCTTGCGAGGCATCGCGCATGCGGGAGGTGAGGTAGCGGCCATAAGCCAGGAGTTCGGGATCGACATTCAGAATCGGCAAGCGGTCGATTCGCCGGGCGGCATTGTCGATCCACATCGCCCGCTGTCCGAGCGTCGAAGCCTCCTTCCCCCGCAGGTCGTCGCGCATCGTCTGAATCGTCTTGAAGTACTGTAGCGAAGCGTTGGCCTCCTTGCTGAGCTGCGGATTGGCTGACTGCGACTGTGTTGTTTGAGTGGCCATGAGCCCTGCGGTCGGATGGTCGATCAGCAAGAGCACTCGCTTGCGCCCGTCAGCCGACAGATTGCCGTGGAACGTGAACCGGTCGGGTTCGGTTGTCACATCCCAGCTTTGAATGTCGTCGATCATCGCCCCCATGTTACCGAGCACCTCGATTAGGAGCGGCTTGGCGAACGGGGCCAGCACCTTGGCATCGCTGCCGAAGTGAATCATCAATCGGCCGTAGGAACCTTCCGTGATCGCCACTTCGAGCACCATGCCCCGAATGCTAGCCATCGCCTTAGCGGCCGCATCGAGATCGATGTTCTTGCCCGAAAGGGTCGCACTGCCACCGAGCTTGGCCCGAATGATCTCCTGCGGAACTGCATCCTGCAGGTCGAACGCGATCACGACCTGACTCTTCTCCGAGGCCGCCAACGCTGCCTTGAGATACGGCGATACGGCCGGCTCTTTCCTCGCTCCCGCTTCACGAAGCCAACGCGAAACCGTCTGCCGGTTGGCTGGGCTCATCACACCCAGGCGTGTGGCTTCGAGTTGCACACAGTATGAATCGTCGTCGAGCACGACAGCCGGCCACTCGCCCAAATTGTCGATCGACCCTTTCGTGTGGCGAGCGACCTCGGCGACCGACTTCTCCTCATTGAAATCCGCAATGGCCAGTTCCCACAGCGGCTTCATGTAGGAGTAGTCCATCTGGGCCGCGAGGAGCATCCGCTTTGTGTCTGGCGGAATCGATACAAGCCCTGTCGCGAACGCCTGTTGGTACTTTTCCTTCCACCCTTCCTTCACGGCAAGCGGGCTGCTGAAGAGCTTCTCGCCGTTGACTAGAGCCAGTGAGTTGGCAGTGCCGGGAACCTTGGCGAGCAACTCCTCGAACTGCGCGGCTGCCGGCATGCTTGTCGCGAAGGCGAGGGCCAGCGCGCCGAAAGTGCGGAGCAAGAGTGCAGAGTGCGTCATGTTGTCGTCCAGTGCGTAAGGAAGAAGTTGTGCGAGGAAATCGCTATCGGGCGGCCGAAGCCGGGCGTGATGAGCGAAACCTATTGTGGATTCACGGCTGGTGGGCAATCAAGGGCCAGCCGCGTGATTTTCCGGTTTGAATCTGCGACGTTGGCCCGCCGAGGGAGCGTCCACTCTTTCCACAGGTGCTCAAGCATATTGGGGATGCTTCTACCCAGAGGCGGCTGCCGTCGAGATTGACGCTTGAAATGTAACCGCCGCTGCCGGAAACTGTCTTGCTTGCTGTCGTCGCCGATTTACTTACCTCCGAGGTGGCATTCGATGAAATTCTCCTCTCCCACGCTCACATCAGTCCTCTTCACTGCGCTCGTCCTGCCCCTGGCCGCTGCCGACAACGTGCAGCCCGCCCGGATGGGCTGCGGCATGATGACGTTCGACACGGTTCCCGGCTGGGGCCTTTTGCCCGACGGCACGTCAGCGCTTGGTCCGACACACGGCGGCGTCGTGGTCGATAAGGAGGGGAACGTCTTCACGAGCGCGAACAAAGGGGTCGTCGTCTTCACGCCCGAGGGCAAGGTGCTCAAGGAATACGTCGGCGACGCCTACTCGAACATTCACGACCTAAAGATTCGCGACGAAGGGGACGCCGAGTACATCTACGGCGCCCGCAACAACAATGCCGAGGGAATCAAGTTCAACTCGAAGACTGGCGAGATCGTGCTCAAGCTGCCGTATCCCAAAGAATCGGGTCTGAACCTCACGAAGTTCAACCCAACGGCAATCACGGTGGCCCCGAATGGCGACATCTTCCTGGCTGACGGGTACGCGAGCAATCACATCTTCAAGTTCGACAAAACCGGCAAGTACCTGAAGCACTTCGGCGAGGCGGGGGACGGCCTCAAGCAGTTCCACACCTGCCACGGCATGTGCCTCGACACGCGCTACGAACCGGCGCGGCTGCTCATCTGCGACCGCAACCACCAGCCGAAGGGGCGGCTTCTGCACTACGATCTCGACGGCAACTTTATCGAGGAAGTGATCACCGGCCTGGGGATGCCAACTTCGGCGGCCGTGTGGGGGGACTACGTCAGCGTCCCCGACTTGCACGGGCGGCTCGTGATTCTCGACAAGACGAACACGATCATGGCGGTGCTCGGACACAATCCCGATGCCGGCAAGGGACGGAACTTCAACGTCCCGCAGGACCAGTGGAAGGAAGGGATCTTCAGCGGCACGCACGGCTCGTACTGGGACAAGGAAGGGAACCTGTACGTGCAGGACTGGAACGTATCGGGGCGGATCATGAAGCTCATGCGCCTGAAGTAGCGACCGATGCAGTACCGCACGCTCGGTCGCACAAGGCTTTCGATCTCGGTCCTCGCCTTTGGGGCAGGACCGGTTTCTACGCTCCTCGTGAGCGATGATCGCGAGCGTCAGCGTGCGGTGATTGCCCATGCGATCGAGCGCGGCGTGAATTGGTTCGACACCGCTGCGACGTATGGCGACGGCAAGTCAGAAGAGAACCTCGGCCGGACGCTGGACGAACTCGGCCGGCCGAGCGTTCATGTCGCCACCAAGGTGCGGCTGATCGGCGACGATTTGAACGACATTCGGGCCGCGGTGCGGCGGTCGGTCGAAGCGAGCCTCGCGCGTTTGCGAATGTCGCGGGTGACGCTACTACAACTGCACAACTCGGTCACGCCCGGGCGCGGCGACGAGCCAACGTCGATTACGCCAGAGGACGTACTAGGTAGTGGCGGCGTGGCCGATGCGTTTGCTGAACTGCAGCAAGCGGGCTTGGTGCAGTTCGTCGGACTGACGGGCATCGGCAATCCAGTGGTACTCCGCGAGGTGATCCAGAGCGGTCGCTTCGACACGATGCAGACGCCGTATCACCTGCTCAATCCGAGCGCTGGCCGCGACATGCCGGCGGACTTCGGCGAGACGAACTACGGCAACATCATCGCCGACTGCGCAAAGCAGGAAATGGGCGTGCTCGCCATTCGCGTTCTTGCGGGTGGAGCACTCGCCGGTCAGCCACCCAGTCCGCACACGCTCAAGACGCCGTTCTTTCCACTCGATCTTTACCAGCGCGATTGCCAGCGAGCGGAGCAACTGCGGAAGAGTCTCGCCCCAGACCGTTCGTTGCCACAAGTAGCTCTGCAGTTCGCCCTTGTTCATCCGCACATTCATGCAGCAATCGTCGGCTTTGGCGACACGTCGCAGATCGACGATGCGATTGCAGGCGTCGCTACCGAAAGAGAGTGTGAGGAAATTCAGCTACCATAGACGCCCAAACCTCTTACCCTCCCAGGAGCCTTGCCATGTTCGACGAGACCACGCGGCGCGAATTCCTGCAAGCCACTTCGGCCGGTGTGGCCGCTGGGCTGGCGGGAACGGCTGCAACTGCCGCCAACGCCGCCAATGACAAACTCGTCGTCGCGCTCGTGGGATGCGGCGGCCGCGGAACGCACGATGCCGGGTTGTTCAAGAACACGCCCAACGTCGAAGTGGCCTATGTGTGCGACGTGGATCGCTCCCGCCGCGAATTGGCAGCCAAGTCGCTTGGAGTGCCGGCCAGCAATGCCCTGGATGACATGCGGAAGGTGTTCGACATCAAGTCGGTCGATGTCGTCATCGTGGCCACGCCCGACCATTGGCACTCGCCGGCAGCCATTCTGGCCTGCGACGCGGGCAAGCACGTGTACGTCGAGAAACCAATCTCGCACAATCTCCGCGAAAGTCGGTTGCTGGTTGAAGCGGCCCAGCGGAACAAGACGCTGGTGCAGCACGGCACGCAAAGCCGCAGCACGCCGATGATGATCGAGGCGGTCAAGCTGCTGCGGGCGGGAATCATCGGCGACGTGCTCTCGGCCAAGTGCTGGAACATTCAGCGGCGCAATCCGCTCCCAGCCGGTCGCGATACCGATCCGCCAGCCGGCTTCGACTACGACAGCTGGGTCGGGCCAGCACGGATGATTCCGTACCGGACCAACCGCGTCCATAGCCGCTGGACGATGTGGCGTCACTTTGGGGCGGGCGAAGCGGGGAACGACGGCGTTCACGATCTCGACTACACACGGTGGGGGTTGGGCGTTGCGGGACATCCCAGCACGATCTCGGCCATCGGTGGCAAGTACTTCTTCGACGACGAGCAGGAATTCCCCGACACTCAGCAGGCGACGTTCGAGTATCCCGGCGACGGCCGCCCCGGCAGCCGGCGGATGCTGATCTACGAACAGCGGCTGTGGACGACGAACTACCCGCACCACTGCGACAGCGGGGCGGAGTTCTATGGCACGAAGGGGCAGATGTTTCTCAGCCGCCGCGGCAAGGTCGAGGTGCTGGCCGATAAGAATCAACCGGTCGCCATCGAAGTCGCTGCCGGTCCACAAAACGATGTGCTGCACGTCCGCAATTTGTGCGATGCGATCCGCGGAGAGGGGACGCTGAACGCCGACGCCCTGACGGGACACTTGTCAACGTCGCTCTGCCACCTGGCCAACATTTCCACCTTCGTCGGCCGTTCGCTCCGCTTCGATCCACAGACCGAGAAGATGCTGGGAGACGACGATGCGCAGGCCTTGGTAAGCCGGCAGTATCGCGAGCACTGGGGGACGCCCCGTGGCGTGTAGGGCGAGGAATTCACCGAGAAATTTGGCTGGCATCTTAGACAAATCCTCGCCGCTCGCGCATTATGAGTGTCGAATGGCTGCGCAGGACGACTTTTCTAACCGTGTTTGTGAATGCACCGATCGACTGGCCGCCAGCGGCGTCGAGGCGCTCGGCGTGTTGTTTGACCTGACGGCCCAGCGGTTAGTGCGGTTTGCCGCCGCGCTCACCCACCATCAGCAGGATGCGGAAGACGCCGTTCAGGCGGCACTCACCCGACTCGCGTTGCAGCCGAAGCGGCTGGCGGGGATGGAGCGGCCGTGGGCCTACATGCTGCGAATGGTTCGCAATGAGGTGCTCGCAGGGGTCCGCCGCAATCATCGGCAACGGACGGCTGGTGAACTGACCGATCACATCACGCATTGCCCGGTGGACGAGGCGGAACGAGAGGAGTCGCACCAGGCGGTCTGGGCCGCGCTCCGCACGCTTCCCGCCGAGCAGGCCGAAGTCGTTGTGCTTAAGATCTGGGAGGGGATGACGTTTGCGCAGATTGGCGAGGTGCTCGAACTTTCCCCGCACACGGCAGCCAGCCGCTACCAGTACGCCATGACGAAGCTTACCGCTCGGCTGGCCCCGCAACGGGAGGCGCTGCATGGCTAAGCCGTTTCATCATCGCGAAGACTGGAGCGATGTCGAGTCGCTGATTCGATCGGCAGGGAGCTACGTCCGTCCGTCCGAGGAGTTGCGGCCGCGTGTTCTGGAAGCGGCCCGCGCGGATTCGGGCGAGCGCAAGGCACAACGGCATCTCTGGCTACTGGCGATCGCTGTCGGTCTCTTGGGTGCGCTCGTGGCCGTCATCAGCAGCCGCTCGCCGGTTCCGGCGACGTTCTCGCACGGCATGCTCGCGACGACGGCAAACGCCACCGACGTGCGACCGGCAGAAGGGGGTGCAGCCGGCTGGAGCATCGTCGATGCCTACACCGAATTGCGGCGTCGGCAGGCGGCGCTCCTGAGCCTGGACTGGCAATCGAAGTAGCCCGCGCTGCTTAAACAAATTCGCTCTTCCCGCGCATTGAATGGGCATGTCGTCAGCCGACCTGCCCCGGTTCCTCTCGCTCAACGACCAGCTCGTCGCGCTGGTCAAGGCCGGCGTCCCTGTGCATTTGGGGCTGCCAGCCAAGCCCGCGGCAGCGGCGGTGGCATGCGAGCGTATCGGTGGCGCCATTGCTCGGCGTGTCGGCGAAGGGGCGTCGCTCGATAGCGCCCTCGCGGATAGCGCCGTCCCGACGGCATATCGCTCGGTCGTGCAGTTGGCCCTCGCGGGCGGCAATCTGCCGGCGGCTTTGGCGGGTGCGAGCAGCGTCGCCCAGGAGCGGGACGAAGCGTGGCACGCTGTCCGCGTCGCGATGCGATACCCGCTCGTGATCTGTGGTTTGGCCTATCTCGGACTCGTGTTCTTCTGCTTGTTTCTCGTGCCGCATCTGCTGCGCATGTACTACAGCATGGGCTTGCGTCCCGGCTGGGGTCTTTCCACCGTGACACTGCTCGCTGACACGCTCCCGTTCTGGATTGCCTTGCCGCCGCTGGCGATCGTACTCACCGTCGTCGCGCTACGGTCGGCATCGGCGCGTGCGCTGGCCGGTGGAGGATCTCGCCTGCTCGCTTGGATTCCCGGCATGTCGCGGGTCGCTGCCGAGCAAGAGTGCTCGAGGTTTGCCGAAACGCTCGCCGGCTATCTGGAGGCCGGCTCCCCCTTGTCGTCGGCACTGCAAAACGCCGCCTCCGCCTGGGAAAGCAGCACAAATCGGCAAGGGACGCTGGACCTGGCGGAATCGCTGTCGCGCGGCCAGATGCCGAGCGATCAGTCCCCCTTTGCCCAGCGTTTGCCGCCGATGCTCCGCTGGGCCCTCTGGCATTCCGACGCTTCGGTCGGCCGCTCGCGAGCCCTCGCCATCGCGGCCGAGCTGTATCGCGATTCGGCCGAGAGGCGCGTGGCCAAGCTCCGTGTGCTGGCGCCGATCGTCACGTGTCTCCTCATTGGCGGCAGCGTGACGCTCCTTTACGGTCTGGCTCTGTTCGTTCCTGTCGCCCAAATGCTCCAAGGACTTGCCGGCTGATGCCCTCGTTCCACTACCAGGCCCAGAATGCCGCTCGTGAGGAGGTCGCCGGCGAGGTGCATGCCGCCACGCTCGCCGAGGCGGTCGCCGAGTTGGAATCGCGCGGCCTGACGATCCTGACCATCGGCACCGCGCCGCTTCCGCTCCCTGCGAGCGGTGAAAACCCGTTTGCCGCTGGTCCCACGCGGCGTGCTCAGTCCCAGCAGGCCGCTCTGGTTCAGCATCTCGCCCGCGTCATGGAGCAAGGTCGCGAGCTCTTGCCTGCACTCCGTGCTTACTCGCAGGAGCTGCCGGCCGGCCGCCGCCGTCGCGAGCTCGACGCTGTGCTCCAGGTGCTCGAGCGCGGCGATCCGAGCCAGGCAGCGGCCACGCTCACGACGCTTCCCGGCTACTGGATTCCGCTCCTGGGCGCGGCGACGGCGTCGCGCGATCCAGGGCGTATCCTCCGCGAGTTCGTCGATGAGTCGGAACGGGCCAGCCAACTGCAGCGGCAGTGGTGGATGACGCTCGCCTACCCCGTTCTGCTTGGCGGGCTGGCACTGGCGGTGCTCGTTCTGCTCAGCATCTTTGTCATTCCAATCTTTCGGGAAATCTTCACCGGCTTCGGGCTTCGATTGCCTGTCTTCACGATCACCGTGCTGTCGGTTGCCGAGTGGATTTCGAGCGGACGAATCGTGATCTGGACGGTGGGATTCTTCGTCGGCTTCTGGCTCTTGTGGCAGGGAGTTCGGCTCTTGCCGGCCAGCGTCCGAAACTGGTGCGGAGATCATTGGCCGTTCCGCTTCGGCCGCGCGACGGCGCTGGCCCGCTTGTCGCAATTCACCGCCGATCTTCTGGAGGCTCAGCTCGATCCGCCACAGGCGTTGCGACTCGCGGGTCTCGCCACCGGCAACGCGCCGCTCCGCCGCGCGGCCCAGCGAGCAGCAGAGGACGCTGAAGCCGGCAGTCCGTTTGCCAATTCTTCCGCCAGACGCCAGCTCACGGCAACGATTCTGCACGCCCTCGCGCAGGATTCCGCTCCAGAGGCCCGCATTCAGCTCCTCCGCGAAATCAGCGCGGGGTATGCCGAGCGGGCGCGGAAGCGACTCTCGTGGACCCGCGGCATCATCGAACCCCTGGCGATTTGTGCGATCGGGTTCGTTGTCGGGGCGACGGTCATTGCCCTATTTCTCCCCCTCGTGACGCTCGTTCAGGGACTTGCCTAGGCACCTGGCTCGACATGGATTCATTGTTCCCCACCTTCCGGCTGTTCGTTGGCAGTTCCGGCTCGTTCCGGTCCTGGTGGCCCTGGTTCTCCACCGCGGCCCAGCGGCAGTCCCTGCTGCGGCTCATCGCCGTCGCCACCGAGCAGCACCTCCCCCTATTGCCGCTCTTGGAAAGTTGGACGAGCGACGAGCGTGGCCTGCAGCGCCGTCGCCTCACGAAGCTCTGCCGCTTGCTCCGCCAGGGGAGGCCGCTTGCCGAGGCTCTGGAGCTCGTTCCCGGCGTGCTGCGAGAAGAAGACCTGCTCGCGATTCGGTTCGATGCCCAAACCGGCACGCGGACCGCTGCCATGCGCGAAGCCCTTGCGAGCTATCCGCTATCCGATCGCGACGGTTCACAGCGCCTTGAGCGAGCCTTCTATTATTTCTGCGTTCTCGTCCCCATCGCCCTTTGGCTTGTGGCATTCACACAGCTAAGAATCGTGCCGGTTTTTGGACGCATCTTCCAAGAGTTCGGAGCCGCTCCGCCCCCGGCGCTCGCTTGGTCCCTTTCGTCCAGCGGCGTCCCTTTCGTCTATCTCCTGCTGACGTTGATAGTCCTCATCTTCTTCCTCAGGTGGCTGCTGACGACACGCAGCGGCCGCCCGTTTCGCCAGGCTCTCTTCGGCCGGCTGCGATGGCTGTGGCATGAGCAGCGCGCGGCCGGCGTGCTGCAAAACCTGGCGATTGCTGCCGACGCGGGGCGGCCGATTCCCGGCGCGGTCTCGACGCTCGCTCGCTACCACTACGACCCGGCAATCCGCCGCGAACTGCTCTTTGTCCGCAACGAGATCGAACAAGGGGCCGGCGTCTGGCAAAGTCTGGCGAAGGTCCGCCTGCTCTCGCCCAGCGAAGCCGAACTGCTGCAAAGTGCCCCAGCGAGCACGGATCTGGCCTGGATGCTTCGCCAATTGGTCGATGCCAAACGGCGGCGCACCGCGCGGCGGACGCAATGGGTCGCGGAGCTGGCCATGCCGCTGCTCGTCTTTGCGATGGCGTCGCTCGTCGTGTTCCAGGCCCTGACCGTGTTTCAGCCCCTCGCTCGGATCATTGACCACCTCAACTGATTCACACGATGTCCTCTCCTTTTCCAATTCGCACCACCGCTCGCCGCGGGCTCAGCTCGCTGGAAGTGATCGTCTCCCTGACGCTCCTGGCCAGCGTGATCGCCTTCGCCTTGCCGCTCATCGTCGCGCACGGCCGGCTGCTCAAGGCGCAGCGGAATTACCGCCTGGCAGTCGATGAACTGGCGAGCCAACTCGACGTGCTCAGCACGCTCCCCGCGGGCGACTTGCCTTCCGCGATCGAAAAACTTCAGCCTTCGGCATCGCTGGTCGAGCGTTTGCCCGGTGCGACGCTTCGCGGCGATTTGGCCGATTCCCAGCTCGGCCGCCGCCTGACGCTGGAGATCGTCTGGAACGAACCCAACCGCCAGGCAGCGCCGGTTCGCTTGACGAGTTGGCTCGTAGCGTCCACTGATGCATCGAGCGAGGAGCTAGCTCCATGACCAAGCGCCGCGGCATCTCGCTCGTCGAACTATTGCTCACGCTCTCGGCCTGCTGCGTGATCCTCACGCTCAGTGCCGGGCTCATCCATCGGGCGATGCACGCCCAGTCGAGGGCCCGACACATCGTGGATGCCGAGCGGAACGCCTGGCGGCTGTCGCACGCCTTTCGCCGGGACGTTCACGATGCCGCGAAGGCGACAATCGGTGAGCAGAGGGGCGAACTGCTCGTGCGACTGGAGTTTGCCGGCGGCAGCACAGTGGAGTATCGCCAGGCGAGCGGCCGCGTCGAGCGATTGCTGCAAGTCAGCGACGGCGTTCAGTCCCGCGAATCGTTCGTCTTTCCCGCTGAAGCGAGTATCGCCGTCACGCAGCCTTCCGATCGACTCCTTACGCTGTCGGTCGAAACACCCTTACCGACGAATCCCACTGCCGATACGACCCCCGCGCTCTTTGTCACTCCCGTGACGTTGCACGTGCAGGCCGCAATCGGCCGAAATGCGGCGCTTGCCAACGTTTCCGCCAAGGAGGCGACGCCATGAAACCCACGCCTCGTCGCCAGCGTCGCGGCGCTGTCCTCATCGTTTCGCTCGTCTGCCTCGTGATCGTGATGGCCCTTGTCAGCACGATGCTCGTCGGTGCGATGCGCAGCAGCCGGCAACTGAGGGTCGAGCGCGACCTCGTGCAGTGCGAGCTTTTGCTGCAAGCGGGGCTAGACCGGGCGGCTCGCGATCTGGCCGCCAATCCGGCTCGCTATTCCGGCGAAACGCTCGACATCCCCGCCTCCGAGATCGGCGGCAGTGCAGCCGGTCGCGTGACGATTGAAGTCACCCGCATGGACAACGAACTACCGCAAGTCCGCGTGCAAGCCGAGTATCCCGCCGGTTCCGAACATTCGATCCGTCGTTCGCGCACGTTTCGCCTTTCCCCAAACCCATCCCCGTCCCAGGAATAACGCCATGTCCCTTCGCTCCCTCTCATCCGCTCAGCGGCACTCGCGCGGCTTCACGCTCGTCGAGTTGCTCGTCGTCATCGCCATTATCGGCGTGCTCGTAGCCCTGCTGCTCCCCGCGGTGCAAGCCGCTCGTGAGGCGGCCCGCCGCACTGCGTGCCTCAACAACGTGTCACAGATTGGCCTTGCTTCGCACAACTACGAGTTTCATTTTGAAACGCTTCCCGCCGGTGTGACGAACCCCGACGGTCCGATCCGCAACGAGCCCAAGGGGATTCACGTCAGCTGGATCGTCCGCCTCCTGCCGTACTTGGAGCAGAACGTACTCGCGAGCAAGTTCGACGCGGCAGCCGGGGCTTATGCCGACGTGAACGCGCCGGTGCGGGCCGCTCAGTATGGCGTACTTAACTGCCCGTCGTCCCCTGTACCGCCGCTGAACGAAGCCGGCACGATCGCCCGCAGCTCGTACGTCGGTTGCCATCACGATGTTGAGGCACCGATCGACGCCACCAATCACGGCCTTCTATTCCTCAATAGCAAGGTCCGCTATGCCGAGATCTTCGACGGCTCGGCGAACACGATTCTCCTGGCCGAAGCCCATACCAGCCGCGACGGACTGGGCTGGGTCTCCGGCACGCGAGCAACGCTCCGCAACGCGAGCAAAATCGAAGCCGGCGGTCCCTATCTCCCCCAGCCCGCCGGGAGCGCCGCAGACGCGAGCGAAACTTCGGGTTCGCTCGCGGTCGGCGGATTTGGCAGCTATCACCCCGGCGGGATCAATGTGGGCCTCGCCGATGGATCGACCCGGTTTATTTCGCAGAACATCGAAGCGACGTTGCTTCGCCAGCTGGGCAACCGGGCCGATGGCGAAATCATGAAGCCGTTCTAGACCCGCGGCTGCAATCCGCCGGCCGGCGTGCTTAGAATAGCTGCCGGCCATGACGCGGCACTGCAAACCGATTGCGGGCGACGTGGCGAACCTCTCCGCAGGCCACGCACCATGTCGCTCCGCCGATTCGCTACGACGATCGCTCTCGCGGTTGCACTTCTTGCTCCCGCAGCATTTCTGTCGGCCCAGGAATCGAAGTTCTCGCTTCCCGCGACCGACGATGGCTTGCCTGGCGCGGGGCCGCTTCGGCGCTACGACTGGTTCCAGAATCTCTGGAAAGAAAAGCGAACTGCCTGGTCGAAGCGAGTCGAGCAGGACCAAGGAGCGCTCGTCTTTCTCGGTGATTCGATCACGCAAGGGTGGGGAGACGACCTTGGCGGGACACTGGCCGGTGTAAAAGTCGCCAATCGGGGCATCAGTGGCGATACGACGCGCGGCGTCCTCTTGCGGCTGAAGGAGGACGTGCTCGCGCTCAAGCCTGCCGGCATTGTGCTCCTCATCGGCACAAACGACCTGGAAGAGAATGCCGAGCCGGAGGTTGTCGCCGGCAACTTGAAGCTGATTCTCGCCGCGATCAAAGCGCACGATCCAAAACTCCCGGTCGTCTTGTGCCAGGTTTTTCCCAGTTCCGCCAGCAAGAAACGGCCGGCTGACAAGATCAAAGCCGTCAACACTCTTTATGCCGCTGCGGTGAAGGGTGATCCGCAAGTCACGCTGCTCGATACGTGGACCCTCTTCGCCGACGCTGCCGGCGACGCGAAGGCCGAGGAGTTTCCCGACCTTCTGCATCCGAACCAAGCGGGTTACGCGAAATGGGCCGCTGCCCTCCGCCCGATCCTCGCCACGCTCGGCTTTGTCGAGACAGAGCCGGACGACTTCACCCCTGAAGTCGGCTTCGTGAGCTTGTTCAACGGGAAGGATCTCACCGGCTGGGGCTTTCGCGACGCCAAGTCGCTGGAGGCAAAAGAGTCGTTCGACGGCCAAGCCGCGAGCAGCGACGGTCGGTACATCGCCAAGAACGGCCGCCTGATCGTGACGACGCCGTCCGAGGGGCGCAAGATCGCTCAGCTCTGGACGACGCGAGAATTCCCGAAGGATTTCACGCTCAAGCTCGAATTCCGAGCGACGCCCAACGCCGACAGCGGCGTCTTCCTGCGCAAGCCGCAACTGCAGTGCCGCGACTATCCGCTCGCCGGGCCGTATAAAGACCTGAAGCACTACAAGCCTCAGGACTGGAACGAGCTGGTCGTTGTCGCGAAGGACGGCGTCGCTCGCTGCACATGCAACGGCGAAGTGTTGGAAGCGGAGTTCAAGCTCCCCGCGACCGGTCCGATCGGTCTGGAAGGGGATCGGGGTCAGATGGAGTATCGCCGCATTCGGATTCAGGAAGCACCGTAGTCGCTCTGTCGCATGCGCGCCGACGACTCGACGCCGCGGCACGTGTCGCATTTGACTTTTCCTGGCGTCGCGAAAGGCCGCGCCATGAAAGAACGCCTCATCACGATCGTCCTGTCGATGCTCGCCAGTTGGGGCGTGATGCAAGCCGCTCCCGACAAAGACCCGCCGCGCGAGGCGGCGAAGGAACGCGTGCTCGAAGTCGATCGGCTGATCGTCCGGAAGGAACTGATCGTTTCCGACACCGGCCGGCCCTGGGAAGACGGCTACGAAGAGCATCAGATCGCCCGCGGCATCTACGCCCGCGCACTGCACGACGGACCCGGCGGACTCTGGGTCCGCAGCCGGTTGATCAAGGCTGAGATCAACGATCCGTTCGACGACCGCTTTCACGCTCTCGAGCGTGACGGCAGTTTGCGGCGCATGCCCGGCCACATTTCGTGGAATGTCTGGCTCGATGGGCATTGGCGGCAAATGGCGATCATTCAGGGGGAAGGACTCGAACTCTCCGAAGTGCCGCGCGAACAATGGAACGGCGCGACGCATCCCGGCCGCCTCCGTTTTCAGACGTTCCGGCCCGGCCATCAGGAGCCGCTGACCGACGCCCTCATCGGCCAGGGAATGATGAGCCTCGGCGGCGGCGGCTATGGCGGTGGCGGACTCACCTTCCCTTCACAAGGGCTGGAACTTTGGGGCAGCAAGCTCGTCGAGCACACGGTTGCCACGCCTACCGCCCCGCGCGCGCTGCGCGACGACGGCACTGGCCCGCATGACTACTCGATCGTCGCCGTCGATGTCCGTGGCAACCGGACACCCGCGTCTCCTGCTGTTCGCGCGGCTGGCCGGGCAACGCTCGCGTGGGATAGCGTCGCCGGCGCGGATGCCTACGTCGTCCTTCGCGACGGTAAGCCAGTCGGCTCCCCGCTACGAATCGAAGGATCGCAGAAGGAATGGACCGACCGCTGAACCTTTCGGCGATGAGCACTGCTATCGCCGTCTCGCTTCGTCGGGCTCCTTGGCAGCTTCGAGTCGGACCATGATCCGCTGGACGTGGATCTTGGCCCGCTCGGCCGCGAGTTGCTTCCGGCTCACCTCTTCCTCGGGAATGACGTTCCGATCGCGGAGCTGTTGGATGCGGGACAGGTCAGCCTCAGCCGCTTCGAGCGTGAGCTTCGCCTCCGCGAGGTCGAGTTCCAGCAGTTTCACCTCAGTCGCCCGGCTCACCGGCGCTCGATCAGGATCAGCCGCGGGGACGGAAGCTGGCGCTCCTCCCTCCAGCCGAGCCACAGCCTTTTGCACCTGGATTTGAGCCGCTGCCAGAGCAATGCGAGCGGCATCGGCCTCCGCCTGGCTTACATCCAACTTCTGGATGCGGGCGAAATCCTGTTCCGCCTTCTCCACTTCCAGCTTCGCCGCGGCAAGCTCCAGTTCGAGCAGCTTACGATTGACGTCCACGCGCGACTCAGCTTGCCGGGGTTGCTCTGCTGCTGGGTCCGTCACCGGCTTGTCGAGCATCTGAATCACCTGCTCGATCTCCTTGAAGTAGGGTTCCGGAGCCGAGACGATGACGGCGTTTGAGTCGCCGTCAGGAACCAGCGTGACGTCCCCCGCGCCAGATGGTGAAGAAAGAAGGCCGATCTTCTGGATCACGGGAATCGCCTCGGTGTGCCTGAGGCGAAACACTTTCGTGACCTTCGGTGCGGCGGCGGGATCTGCCGCGCGGATCTTTCGAGCGATCTCCTCAACTCCCAGCGGTTCGAGGAGTTTCCGCACTTCGTCCATCAGTTCCGCGGGAGCATGCACTTCCACAAGGTCACCCTTGAAGTTGGCCGCGATCTTCTGCGTTGCCAGCGGCGATTTGGCGTATGCCGCGTCAAAGCGTTTCTTGGCCTCCTCGGCGGTCGTCAGTTTCAGTCGGAACGAGCGAACCTCCCACGACTTCGTCAACTCGTTCGGGCCAGGCGGGAAAAACTGCACGTCGTCATGCAGGTGTGCTGGAGCTGGAAAGGAGGGGAGATCTTGATCCGAAGCGCGATCGATGGACAGGACTAACTTTTCTAAATCCGTGGCGAAGTGGCGCTGGCATTCAACGACAAGTGAATTTGTCTCCTTGATAGCCGTCAACTTTGTATCCTTGGCAGGCGTGGAACTGAGTTGTTCTCCCATTCGTCGCGCAATATCTTCGGCCTTCACGAACTTCAAATGGAACTCGCGTCGAACCATCCGATTCTTAAGTGATTCACCCAACGCTGGAGCTTGTGTTTGTTCTAGCTGCTGCTTTAGCGATTCGATCTGCTTCCGCAAGTCAGCCGTCTCCTTCGCCCGCAGTTCTCGCTCACGAGCCAGCAGTGCCGCGGCGGCGTTTCCCGGTTCCGGCTCAGCAGCCGTCGCTGCGTTCAGCGCTGCCTCGGCATCCTTACGAGCGGCTTGTGCCTTCTCTCCTTCACGCGGATCGGAATATACGCCAACGACCGACCGAACCGCTTGCTGCGGGGAGATGATGAGCAGGAATTGCTTTTTAACCCCGTCACGCAGCTGCTTCTTATTGGGGGGCGATTCGGCCACGAGGAGCGAACTGCCGAGCTTCACGTCGGAAGTCAGCTTGAACTTGTGGCTCACGAGGCCCGGCACGTCGCGCGGCACGGCACCCTCGGCGGCCTTCTCGCCCGGTGGCAGGAGCGTCGATTGCTCGGCTACAACGTCGAGTCGGACAAACTCTTCTTTCTCGTTCGCATCCAGCTTCGGCCGGACCATGAGGATCGTGCCGAATTCCTTGTACTCGACCCGCTCTTCGTGCTTGCCGTTGATCGTTTCTTCGATGCGGAGGATCGGCGCCTCGCCGCCGACGTGCAGGTTTGCCTCACGACCGTCGAGCGTGACGATGCTGGGCCGCGATTCGATCGACAGTGCATTGTGCTTCTTCAGAGCTTCGACGAGTGCGGTGATCTCCTCTGTCTTGATCTCCGAGACGACGAGGCCCGCCTCTTTCCGGCAGCGGCTTTCGGTCGCGGTTGCGATCTCGTCCTCGAGCGACGTGTCGGCCGCGTCGAGCTTCGCCCGATCAACACTCATCACGATCAGGTCCATGTGAATCTGCGTGATGGGAATCGTCGTCGGCCCTTTGGGAACGGGACGAGGCACTTCGCGGTACTCGCGAACGATCTTTGCGGGAGCCAATTCCGGATCCTCAGGGATGTCCGCCGGTGGGGACGCCTCCTCCTGCGCCGTCAGGGGCCGGAGCGACACGACCGACAGTCCGAGCACGAGCGCCGCAATGGCGATCGCGAGGATGGCCGTCCTGCCGCGACCGAGCGGCCGGGCCGGCGAGCGTTTGGAATCGACGAGCATGGCAACTCTCCGTGATAAGGTGCTGGGGTGTTCCCACAAACCGACCGCGGCCAGTCCGTGCCGCGCGAGTGAAGTTTGTTTCGCGTCTGCCGAGCGGGCCCAAGCGAGCAAAGCCTCGGCATACGCCACCGGCTCCTCGCCGGCCGCCGCCGCATCGGCGAGCAGTTCCTGATCCAGCCGCACGCTCCGCCGCAGCCACCAAAAAAGCGGATGGACCGCGAGCAGCGGCAGCATCGCTCGTTCGAGCGCAAGCAGCCACAAGTCACCGTGGCGAATGTGCGCCCATTCGTGCGCGAGTGCCGCCCGGATCGCAGGGCGGTTCGCTTCGACAACGCTCGCTTGCGGCAGGACGATCTGCGGCGCACGGGCGATCATCGCGACAGCGGTGGCAATCCG
This sequence comes from uncultured Pirellulaceae bacterium, assembly GCA_964384375.1. Taxonomy (GTDB): domain Bacteria; phylum Planctomycetota; class Planctomycetia; order Pirellulales; family Pirellulaceae; genus CAYLLN01. The sequence goes on along the minus strand of CAYLLN010000016.1, from coordinate 25,244 downwards.
GTCGCTGGACCAGAGGCCGGGCGACTTGGATCTGGCTCGTTGCTTGGACTTCGGCTTGACGTCCTGAACGAGCGACTCAAGTTCACCGCGGATCCAGTTGGGAGCAGCCTTCGCCGTCGTCAGCAAGCGGCGCGTTCGGTAGTGGCCGAGCAAAATCCAGGCGAGGCCGATGGCGACGGATGCGAGCCAAGCGGCTGGTACAATCGTCGCCCAAGGGATTGTTTCAGATGGTTGCGATGATTCGGGTATCGGCAACGAGGGGACAAGGACTGGCGCGACCGGTTCCGCTACCATCACGAAGTCGATCGGTAGTTCACCCGGAGGCAAGTTTGCCTCCGGCTGAGAACATACTTCGGTGATTGGCGGCCGTGTGAATTTCTCGGCCATTTCATCGATCGCAACCCGCGGCCAATTCGGCAGTGCCGTGAGCATGGCAATCAACGCGATGCCGAGCCACGTTCCCCAAGCCAGCGTCACGCGGGCTGCCGCGCCACGCACAAACAGGCGCAGGGCAAGCGACGCTGCCAGAAGGATGCTGGCAAGCACAAAGAAGTCGGTCAGCCACACCGCGACGGACTCCAGGAAAGCGTTCACTTGCCACCCTCCTTCCCACTTCGCTTGCGAGTCGATGTCTTCGCCTGCGAGATCAACTCCTCTAGCCGGGCCAGCTCCGTTGGCGACAGTCGCTTCGACTCGAGCGCATGCACGAGATACTCATCCATCGCTCCGTCGAAGACGCGATCGAGGAATCCGCGGGCGAGCTTTGACAAAACCGCTTCTCGCTCGACACGGGCGAAGTAGGCATAGACCTTCCCTTCGGCTTCGTGCCCGACGAGTTCCTTCTGCTCCATCACCTGCAGCAGGCTGAGCACCGTCGTATAGGCGAGCTCGTCGCCGCCGCGATTGATGGCCGCGGTAATCTCGCGGACCGTGGCCTTGCCAGCCTGCCACAGCACCTTCAGGGCCTGCAGCTCGCGTTCGGTAGGCGCCATCGCCGTCATCGCATCCTCCTCGCGTCACACCAACCTTGATCTACTGGCCGTCCAGTACTCGCGACGGCGATTCTACTGGCCGTCCAGTAGGAGTCAAGAGCGAAGTGTAACGAGCCGTTGGAAATGGAGAATCGTTGGCCCGGCAGATCACGAGAACACGAAGGTACGAAAGGCGAAAAGGATGGGAGTGATGCAATCGACGACCCGTCGAAAAACGCTACTCGCGTCTTGCTAGTTGCCCTTGATTAGCATTCCCAGATTCAGGAGTGGCCTACATGTCTCACGCATTCGAACAGCTCTCGGGTCGAATCATTGAAGCAGCAATCGCCGTCCATCGCGCCCTTGGCCCAGGCCTTTACGAGTCCACCTATGAAAACGCGCTGAAGGTCGCCCTTCGCAACCGGCAGTTGGCCTACTTCGTGCAGCGGGAAGTGAAGATTTACTTCGAGGGCGAAGAAGTTGGCCTGCACCGGCTCGATCTTGTCGTTTGTGACGCCGAATCGGAAATCGTCGTCGAACTCAAAGCGGTTGAAGCCCTGGAAGACATACACTTCGCCCAGGTCCGTGCTTATCTCAAGGCATCCAAACTGCACGTCGGACTGCTCATCAACTTCAATGCGCCGACGCTGACCGTCAAACGCGTTGTTGCCTAGAATCCTTTTCTTCCGTTCTTCGTGTTTTCGTCCTTTCGCGTCTTTGTGATCTGTCCGGTCCATCCGGCCTCAATGCCAATCAGCTACGCCAACTCCAACCCGATCAGATAGTCATCCAGCGCCTTTCGCAGCTTCTGCTCTTCCTCGACGCTGGCCGTCACTTGCTTCCGCAGCGCGTCGATCGCATCTTCCTGCTCGGTGAACTTCGTCACGTAGCGGCGGAAGAGGTCCGCTTCCTTGGGCAGTTGGGCCATGTTGTTCCGGATGCGCTCCTGCTCCTGGCCGATCACGCCGATCTGCCGCTCCAGTTCCGTTCGCTGAGCGACGACCTTGGCGATGGCCGCCTTCCGCGCGATCACTTCGCGGAGCGCCTTCTTGACCTCCTCGCTCACCTGCGGCGCGGCGAGGAAATAGTTGATTCGCCCGTCGTCGAGGTTCGTGACGGCGATCTGCTCTCCTTGCGTGAATTCCTCGTTCACATCCAGCGTGGCCGGCTTTCCCGGCTCGGCGGTGACGGCGAAGCGATAGAGGCTTCGCGTCTTTTCGCTCGGCTCCTTGGGCGTAACCAGCGTCCACGGCTGCTCGATCGGGTGTTCGAGGAGGACCGTCTTGTTCCGCTTGCCGGAGTTCTTCACGACATAGCTCTTGGTCCGCGTGTGCTTGTGGCTGGTGTGCAGCGTTCCTTTGCTGATGCGGACCGAAACGAGGCTCGCCGGCGCCTGCTTGATCGAAGGAGCGACCTCCGTGTCCAGGTCCATCGCATAGCTGATGAGCCGTTCGGTGCCCGGCTGCAAGTCCTGAATCTGGGCATCGCCGGCATAGGCCCCGTCGTCGAACACCGTGATCGGACCCTGCATCAGATGCAACTCGGTCGTGTTCTTCAGCCGCAGGCCGTTGAGCGGGTGCTTGGCGTGCGTCCCTTCGTTGTAGATCGAAACTTTTTCCCCCTGCACCGATTCATTGACGATCGGCAGCATGGCCGATTGGCTCCGCTGCAGCTTGACGGGGGTAGCGATCGTGTAGCGGAACATTTCCCCCACGTCGCTGGCCTGAGCGACCGACTGGCCGCCGGAAAGGTTCCAGCCGTCGGCGCGGGCCTTTTCGTCGGCCAAGTAGCCGAAACCCGCGCCGGGTCCCGATCCCGGCTTTCCTGCGGGCGCTGGGGGAGCAGCGGCCAGCGCATCAGCCGCCCCCTTGCGGGCCATGCCCCGATTGTTTGCCAGTCGTTCGAGTTGAGCTTGTTGCTGGGCAGCCCCAGCGAACTCCGCGTCCTTCGCCGCCAAATCCTGGTCGTACGTCCGCGGCCGAAGCGAAGCGAACAATTCCGGCTGTACGACCGGCCGGTCCAGATAGAGCGGCTCATACAGGTCCATCACGAACGAAATCGGTCGGCCGCTGACGAGCGTCAGGTTCACATTGTCCCAATCGCTCTCGGTCGTGTTCTCGACGATCGCCCACCCCTGCAAGAGCGGGGCCTTCTCCTTGTCCCCATCCATGCCGCCGAGGACGAGGCGATAGCTTGTCTTCCAGATCGGGGCTTCCTGGATGTAGCCGATGCGGACGGGCCGCTTGCCATCGCCAAGGAAGTTAAGCGAAACCGCCTTCTTGTCCTGCGACTTGCCCGACGCGAGGACGAGCAACGCCTGCCGCAGTTCGGCATCGAGCTTGGCATTGGTCAGCTTGATGCGGCCGACTCCTTCAAGGGACACGCTCCGGAGCCCTTCGTCGGTGAGCAGATTGAGGAATGCCGTTTCGACGACCTGGTCGCGGCCGCTGGGAACGCGACGCTTCTCGACGCCGACAATCGTGCCGACGATTTTGGTCGGGGCGTCGATCTCGATTTGCTCGCCCCGAATTTGCCCGAGCAGGTCGGCGAGCGTCGGGTTCTGCGTGAGGTTGATCGTGAATGTCGAAAGCGTTCGCGTGATCGGATCCTTGCTGCCGTAGCTGACGGTCGAGATGCGGCCGCCGCCGTCATCCTGCAGAACCATGCTCTTAAGCAGGTCGTTGATGTCCTTGACGTTGAACTTCAGATCGACCTGGGCGTTGCCGTCCACTTCGCCGCCGTGTTCAAAGAACGCGACGCCGCTCGAAAACATGACGACCCGCTTCACCGGGATGTCCGCCGGCTTCTCCTTCTCCTGAGCCGAGGCGGTCGCTGGGAGAATCGCCACTGCAGCGAGTGCTGCCTGGGCGAGGGCCGCCCGAATTGCCAGGGCGACACGCGGATTTCCAAAGGAGAGGGCCATCGTTGCATACTCCGATCGAAGAGCGAGCGATCAACTTCCAAATCTAGGCCACGTCACCACCCCTCGGCGAGAGGGGTAACTAAAGGGGGGCAAGCAAGCGGACGACGGGCATCCCATTATGACGATTTGGGCCAGTCGGTCGTTCTCCCGGCCTTGCCTCCACACCCCACCTTTGGCTACCGGCATTCATACTTTTCGCGCGTTTCCGCGTGTTGCAACTAAGTATGAATGTCGCAAGTGATTGCCGTTAAATAACTTATGACATTCATGGTAAATGGCTGAGTATGAATTGCATGACTGGGTGACCACCGCCCACAAATTGATTTGCTTCGACGAACCTCATTGTTCACGACCTCTAGCGCGCATTGCGACTCCAACCATTCAACCCCGGATGCTATCTGACGTTTCGTATAATAGTGAAAATTTATTTCCTAACTCGTTAATCGGCAATCCGCAACTTGCGATTGCCGCCGGGGTTCGTATTCCACACACTGGGCTTTTCCCATTCTGGAGCTGGAACATGCGTAGGTTCGTGCTAGCAGGGATCGTGGCCGTTTCTTCAGCGGGTTCCGTCGCGGCAGCGGATTGGCCGCAGTTTCGCGGACCTGCGCAAGCGGGGACGGCGACCGAGTCGCAAACGCCCAGCGAGTGGAGCGGCGAAAAGAATCTGGCATGGAGCGTTGAGGTGCCCGGCGCGGCCTGGTCGCAGCCGATCGTGTCGGGTAACAAGATCTTCGTAACGACCGCGATCACCGAAAATCAGCAGAAGCCGCGTGTCGGAGGGGGCCGCGGAGGACGAGGCGGAGGTGGCGGTGGATTTGGTGGTCCCGGCGGCCCCGGCGGATTTGGTCCGCCCGGTGGATTTGGTCCTCCTGGCGGCGGCCCACCTGG
>CAYLLN010000016.1:0-20359 GCA_964384375.1 uncultured Pirellulaceae bacterium | reverse complement strand
CCTGGCGGCGGCCCACCTGGAGGCGGTCGTCCCGGTGGCGGCTTCGGCGGCCGCGGTCCTGCACCGCCGAGCACTCCCTACACCTGGAAGGTCATGTGCCTCGATCGCAAGACCGGCAAGACACTCTGGGAGCAAGTTGCCAAGGAATCCAAGCCAACGCTGGCGATCCACTCGACGAACACCTTCGCGTCCGAAACGCCCGTGACCGACGGTGAGCGGGTCTATGCGTACTTCGGGATGACCGGCCTCTATTGCTACGACACGGCCGGCAAACTCGTGTGGAAGAAGGACATCGGCTCCTACCCCATGATGATGGGCTGGGGGACGGGAAGCTCGCCGGTCCTCGAAGGAAATCGGCTGTTCGTCCTGTGCGACAACGAGGAGAAGTCGTTCCTCGTCGCACTCGACAAGCTGACCGGCGATGAATTGTGGCGAGCCGAGCGCGAAGGGACGAAGTCGAACTGGTGCACGCCGCTTGTCTGGAAGAACAAGCAGCGCACGGAACTGGTTGTGTCGGGAAACACCACGCGATCGTACGATCCGGCCACCGGCAAGGTGCTGTGGGAGATGGCCGGCCAGCGCGACGGGGCCCGCTCGTCGCCAACCGCGGATGAAAACATGCTCTTTGTCGGCACTGGCGGCGGCATGGGAGGTGCGGGACCGCTGGTGGCGATTCGCGCCGGAGCGGCAGGAGACATTACGCTGAATCCAGGCGAGAAATCCAGCAAGCACGTTGCCTGGAGCGTCGAGCGATCCGGTCCGACGATGGCCTCGCCGCTGCTCGTGGATGGCTGCCTGTATGTACTCACCGATCGCGGCGGCGTCTGCAAGTGCTACGACGCCAAGACCGGCAAGCTGCACTATGAAGAGCGGCTGGAAGGGGCGACCGGTTTCACGTCGTCGCCGTGGGCAGCTGGCGGCAAGATCTTCTGTCTCGACCAAGGGGGAACGACGTTCGTCCTCGAGCCGGGGCCGAAGTTCAAGCTCGTCGGCAAGAACCGCCTCGACGATCAGTTCTGGTCGTCAGCCGCCGTCGCCGGCGATCAACTGCTCCTGCGCGGCGTGAACAAGCTGTATTGCATCGCCGGGGAGTAGTATCGGGAGGGCGAAGCTCCCGCTGAGCCGAGGGTGGCTGTGGTTGGCGACAGCCAACCACGGCGACGGACCCCGTTTGTCCAATTGCTCCGTTCCTACCGATTCTTCCGGTAAGTGCGCCCCGCACCACTGCGAATCAATCCGTCCGCTGCGACCTCAAGCCCACTGCAAAGTAGGCTTCCCGGTCCCCTGTTCGCAGCGGAGATTTCCGGTGGTTAAGTTCGTTTTCGTGGTCGGCCTTCTGAACCTCGCTGTGGGGTTCGTCGCTGCCGTCGCGCTCACCGAACCGCCGCCCTGGAAAGCGTGGAGACCCACTTGGCTCGCGCGACCGCGCTTCCGCTGGCCGAAACTGCTTCCCTGGCGGACATTGCGCCTGCCAAACTTCGCTGGACTCCTCCCATCCCTGCTGGTCAAACTCCGGCCCACGAAGCACGAGCCGCACGAGTTGCCTCCCCTTCCGCCGATCGAACGTCCGCCCCCTTTTCCGCCCCCGCTGCCTGAGCCACCAAAGCCCGGTCCTTTTCGCCTGGAGGAGTTGCCACAGCGTTGGTTGGAACTGCTCGGCAACGAGCACATTGTCCCCGGCACCTGCCTCGAAGCGGCGGCGCATGTGATGCGGCTGGAAGTGGCGCCGTATCGCGATCAGCTCATGACGGCCGAAAGCCGAACGCGGGCCGCTCATGCAGCGAGCGATGCCGACGGCCTGCGGCAACTGTGCGACGATCTCGCGCAGGTGAATCAGGACTGGCTCACTCGTCAGACCGAAGCGGCCGGTGTGCTCAAGGCGCGTGCCGGCGGTCACGGCGATTACGAGCGGGCAGCTGCCGAGCTCGAACAGGTGCTGCACGACCAGGCCGCGTCGATCAAGGACTGCGACGACACGATCGCCGCCTTGCATTGCCGCACGGAACTGGAAACCGGCTGCAAGCGGATCTTCGAGCGGCTCGCGCAGCTGATCGATTTGACACACACACTGCGCGACCGGCTGAACGACTTGCTCTCGACGATGCTCCGCGTCGAAGGGGGGCTGGACTGCGTGAACACGCAGCTCCAGCACGATCATGCGACGGGGCTACCCAATCGGATTGGCGTCGAACTCGTCTTTCATGACTGGTGGCGCGACGATCCTCAGCGAGAGCGACAGCTCAGCGCTGCTCTGATCGATGCCGACCGTTTCGCCCGCGTGAACCAGCGGCTGGGGACTCGCGTCGGCGATTACACGATCGGCGCGCTCGCCCGACTCCTCGGCGAAACCTTCCGCCACGACCGAGGACGCGACAGGCTGGTGCGAATGTGGGGGCAATCGCTGCTCGTCTTTTTCGGCGACACCGCCCCGCAACAGGCTTTGGCCGCCGTCGAGCGAGCGCGGCAAACGATCGAAGCAACGACCTGGGACGATCATGGCACCGAGTTCGACCTGACGATCAGCGCCGGCCTGTGTGAAGTCCGCAAGGAGGACACGCTGGCCGACGTACTGCGGCGACTGACCGAAACGCTCAAGCACGCAAAGCTCGCGGGCCGCAATCGCGTCGCGATCGACGAAGGGGAAGGGCCGAAGATGCTCGACCCGCCGCAGTTCATGGTGAAGGGGCGGATCGTGGCGGTCGCCGCGCCGGGAGATGTGGCCGCGCCAAGTAGCTGACCTCGTAACAGTTCAGATGTGTTGCGAACGTGCGAGGCGTTCTGCGGGTACACTGATTCCCGCCCATGCCCTCTCCCTTGCAAACCGCGAACGAGCCGCTTACGCCGCGCAGCCTCGCGCTGCTTGTCGTCGCGCTCACGCTGCCGACGATCGTCACGTGGCTCTATTTCGTGGCCCTCGACGGACAAGCCGCCGCACTGCAGCAGGGGACGTATGCCATCGGCAAGACGATTCAATTCGCTCTGCCGGCCGTGTGGGTGCTGTTGGTCTTGCGTGAGCGGCCGAGAATCGCTGTGCCCGGCTGGCAGGGACTCGCCATCGGTCTGGTGTTCGGTCTGGTGGTGATGGGTCTGATGGCCGGGCTGTACTACGGCGTGCTCAAGCCGCAGGGGCTGTTCGATGCGCCTGCCGAGGAAGTGCGCACGAAGGTTAAGTCGTTCGGCATCAGCACCTTTGCCGCGTATCTGGCCCTCGCGGTCTTCTACTCGCTCGTGCACTCCTTGCTCGAAGAGTACTACTGGCGGTGGTTTGCTTTCGGTTATGCCTGCCGGCCGCTGCCGCTGGCTGCGGCGATTGCCGTGTCGAGCGTCGGCTTTGCGGCCCATCACGTGCTCGTGCTGGCCAAGTATTTCGGTTACGGCTCGCCGCTGACGTGGCTATTCACCGCGGGAATCGTCGTGGGAGGAGCGTTCTGGGCCTGGCTCTATCGCCGCACCGGTTCGCTTGCCGGGCCGTGGCTCAGTCACGCTCTGGTCGATGCGACAATCTTCGTGATCGGCTGGGATCTGATTCGCATTTAGTCACACCGCAGAAATACAACTACCACATGGCCACGGAGGCTTGGAGCCACGGATTGGCACAGATGAAACACGGACATGAGCAATCCGTAATACAAACGTTGCGTTCTTCGCATACTTCAGAGATTTTTCATGAATTCGTTCGCCGACGCATCATCTTTCTCATTCAACGCAAAGGTGCAAAGAGGCAAAGGCCGCAAAGGTCGGAGGCACTTCTTTGCGACCTTTGCAGACTTGGCGCCTTTGCGTTGAGAGTGTCCGCGGCCCGCCAAATGCCACGTCGGTTGCGGCTGGGCCGCGTTAGGCGTATCCGTGTTTCATCCGTGGCTTCTTGCTGAACGTCGCGGTGATCGCCGGTCAATCAATTCCGCGCGCTGCCTTAGTCCGTTGTGATACGATGCTGGTTCCTGCGGTTCTGCAGGAGATGGCCATGGCTGATCCAGCACCGACGAGCGACCGACCTTCAACATCCGGGGCCTTTCCTCGCCCGGTTGCCATCCTCTGCCCCGCCTGCGGCGCCTATGCCGGCGAGGGGGAAGGACGCTGCTGGTTTTGTGAGCGAAAACTTTCCCCAAGCGACCGGCGAACTCCCGTGCAGCTTCACGAGCAATCGGTCGTGCATGGCACTTCACGACAGGAGGTTCGCCGTCAGGCGGGCATGCAGTTCTCGATCGGCACGCTCCTGCTCGTTACGACGCTGATCGCTGCCTGCCTGGGAATCACCGTGGCGGTCCCGCCGCTAGGCATTCCGATTTCGATCATTGCAGCCGGAGGACTCATTCGGACGCTGGTGGTTGGCAAGCATTTGCAACGGTTGGGGCTGCCGTTCTCGCTGGAAGAGAAACTGACGGAATTCGTGATTTCGTGCGGCGTCGTGCTCGCTGCGCTGGGAGTCGGTTTGCTCGCCATCGCGGCAACGGGCTGCTTGGGAGGGCTCGCGGTGATGAGCCTGGAGCAAATTCGCCGTGCCGGCGGACCGAGCGATTGGTCCGAGGCGCTGTCGGCCGCATTGGCTGTCGCCTATGTCGGCCTGGCTATCGGCACGCCGATCGGCAGCGTGGTCTGGGTGCTATGGGCGACTCGGCCACGCTGAATCGTGCTCAAACTCAGGCCGTTGACAGCATTCACCACTCGCTGTCTTCTGTCCCCTGTCCCCTGTCCCCTGTCCCCTCTCCGCATGTCCGCCCAATACTCCGTCCCGATGCTCGCCAAGCTCGCCGGGGTCGATGCTGCCCGCATCCGCCGCTGGCAGCGTCGCGGCTGGCTCGTGCCGGCGGAGCAGCAGCATCGTCTCGCGCTGTTCGACTTTCAGGAGGTCACAGTTGCTCGGAAGCTGGCCGAGCTGCATCGCTCGGGAATCAAGCCGGCCACGGTCGCTCGGAAGCTGGCCGAGATCGAGCGGCGGTATCCGCAGATTCAGCGGCCGCTGGTTGAGCTCGGCATTGTTGTAGATGGCCGGCAGCTGCTCGTTCGCGAAGGGGCCGACCTCGTCGAGCCGAGCGGGCAGCTGCGCATCGACTTTGCCGCGCTGGAGGACGACGCGGCCGACGACACTCCCCCCGCAACGATCGTCACACCAGCCGTTTTTCTCGCCCGAGGATCGAGCGCCCCAGCCGCTCCACCAGCCCAGCTTGCTGAGTGGGGGGCGCAGCTCGACGAAGCGGGGGATCTGGCTGCCGCCGGTGAGATGTACCGTTCGGCACTGGCGGCGGGAGGGTCCGACGCGGAGCTTTGCTTCCAACTGGCCGACGTGCTCTATCGCCTGGGCGAGCTGCCAGCCGCCCGCGAGCGGTACTACCAGGCGCTCGAACTCGACGAGAACTATCTCGAAGCCCGGGCGAATCTCGGCTGTGTGCTCGCCGAGCTGGGGCAGTTCGATTTAGCCGTTGCTGCGTTCGAGGGGACCCTTGCCGCCCACGAGACTTACGCCGACGTGCATTATCAACTCGCCCGCACGCTCGACGATTTGGGCCGCGCCGAGGATGCCGTCATCCACTGGCGGCGTTATCTGGAACTCGCTCCGGATAGTCCGTGGGCCGCCGAAGCCCGCGACCGGCTCGATTCGTGACAACTTCCGGCACGTCCGGCCCCGCCCGCGACAGGACGCTGTCAGTCGCGACGACAACCTGCCGCGACACTACGACAGGCTGTCGTCTCCGGGGTCGAGCATGATCCTCTTGAGCATCTGCCGCACGGCGTTTTCAACTTCCGCAACCTCGGCGTCGGACCAATCGGGGTCACCGCCGAGCATTGCCACGTACTCGGCCAAGCACGGTATTGGAGTTTGCGATGCATAACACTGGTCCAAGCATTCGCGAATCGCAGCGTTGATTCGGTTGGGGTCGGCCATTGGTCCTTGAGGGCTGAAAGTGCTCGCCGACAAAGCAAGCAATGTGCCACTCGTCCGGTTGCGTACCTATCCGCACGGACGTCACCTCAGCCTCGGCATAACCGTAACAATTGCGTTTTTTCGCTTTGCCCGGGCGGCAGAACTGGCATTCTGTTGTAGCCGGTTGCGCCACGTATGACGGCTGACTGCCGGACGCCGCCGCCCCGGTTTGACTTCGCTCGCCTGCGCCGTATGTCCCTACAGGGCAAGGAGTTTCCCCGCTGTGCCCAGTTTGACCGCACACCCACCCGCCCGATGTCTATCCTGATCGACCTGGCGTTCTTCGTTTTCGCTTCGGCGTGCGGCGTCGGCGTGGCGTGGCTCGTTTTCTTTCGCTATCGCCTGACCGACCCGCAAACTAGCGAAGAGGCCCAGGCCCGCTTCGCCCAAGAAACGCTGCTCCGCCTGCAAGAACTCACGACGAAGGTCGCTGCCGACGTGGACGAGCACTCGTCCGCCGTCGAGCAGATCAACGCTCAGCTTGCCGATACGGATTTGAACGACGAGTCGGCCGTGCTCGCGGCGGTCGCGCAGCTCATCGACGCCAATCGGCGGATGCAGGAGCAGCTCGACACGGCCGAGCAGCGGCTGCAGGTGCAAGCCCGACAGATCGAGTCGCATGCCGTCGAGGCCCGCACCGACGCCCTGACGCAAGTCGCCAATCGCCGAGCCCTCGACGACGAAATCCGCCGAGCGCTCGATGAATTCGCCTCCTGTGGCCTGACGACGACGATCATGCTGATCGACGTCGATCACTTCAAGAAATTCAACGACACGCATGGCCACCAGGCGGGAGATGAAGTCCTCCGTGGCGTGGCTCGCGTCCTCCGCACGAACGTCGGTGAAGGAGGACTCGTCGCCCGCTACGGCGGCGAAGAGTTCGCCATCGTCTTCGCCGGCCTGACGACCAAAGCCGTCCTGGGCCAGGCGGAGAACGCCCGCCAGGCGATCGCGAGCACCTCGTTCCGCTTTGCCGGCCGCGAGCTGTTCGTCACCGCCAGCGCCGGTCTCGCGGAAATCCAAGGAGGAGACTCGGAGAAGGAACTCGTCCGCCGCGCCGACGAAGCGCTCTATTCGTCGAAGAAGGCGGGCCGCAACTGCGGTCACTACAACGACGGACGCACGAATCATCGCATCAAGCCCGAGACGATCGCCGCACAACCCAAGGCGCCGACCGGCGACCAGGTTGGCGACGAATGGCTCGCCGACGAAGTTTCGGTGCAGGTTCTGTTCCACGAACCGCTGGCCCACGTTTCCAATCGCCCCTCGTTCTTCGACGATTTGATTCGCCGCCTCGCCCATTGGCGTCGCGGTGGCACGCCCTTGTCGCTGCTGCTCGTGCAGGTCGATGGCTACGGCCGCCTCGTGAGCGATCACGGCAGCGGCGGGGCCGAGGTGGTGCTGCGAGTCGCCGCTCAGCTCGTCAATGCCGTGATGCGCGACATGGACCACGTCGCCCGCCTCGAAGAAGACACCTTCGCACTGTTGCTGCCCGGAGCGCACCTTTCGCATGCCGTCGCCATTGCCGAACGCCTGCGGGCCGCGGTCGAACGGTGCCGCCTGCCGCGGAAGGCGGGCACGAGCTGGTTCACGATCAGCGTCGGTGTGGTCGAAGCCGCCAACGGGGACGATCTGCGGCTCATTCTCGAACGGGCCCGCAAGGCGCTGAATGCAGCCGTCAACCATGGCCGCAACCGAGTCTGCGGCCATGATGTACTCGGCTGCACCATCAAAGAAGCTGAGTTGGCTGCTGTCGAGTAACGATCGCGTTACGATTCGCGGCTGGGGAGGCGACGCTTCGTCCCACTTGCGGGAGGAGGGGCCGCTGGCACGGAGGAATTTGGAGCAACACTCTTGGGAGCAACGGGGAGACTCGGAGTCGCGGAAGGGAGATCCGATCGTGGCGGCGCCGGAGTGGAAGGTGCGGAAACAGGTGGCATGTTTCCACCCTCTAAATTGCGATTCCGGTCCACGTCCACACCGCGAGTACTGACGTAGTACGAATAGCCGACGACACACACGACGAGGCCGAGCAAGATTCCCGCAGCGGCTAGAAAATAGACCGAGTACGAAACGCCGCCAGGCCCATCCTCGCGTACGAGTGCCGTGAACGACTCCCAGAGCGATTGCGGTTTTGCCCCTTCTGCCTCGGCCAATGCCCGGCGGTAGGCATCGGAGTGAAGGCCACTCGCGGTTTTTGAGTTGTCGGCGGCCGGAGCGAGCGGATTACCGACGATGCTTGGCAGCGGCGCAGACGAAACGAGGGCGTCGGGCAATTCGTCGGACAAAAGCTGCACGAGCGAGTCCTGCGCCGTGAGCGGCCGCAGATCGCCTGTGTCAAGCGCCGTCACTGGAACAGCCGGCTTGGGTTTCGGCCCGCTGCCACTTTTGGAACCAGTGCTGCTTTTGGAACCGTTGTTGCTTTTGGAATCAGAGCGTCCGATTCTGCTCGTAGGACCGCTCGCCAGGACACTTTCGTCCGACAGTGCCAGCCCCGCGTCGCTGCCGCTGCTCTTGTTTGCTCCCGGCCGCGAACCCTTCGACCCGCTCGCGCTGGATGCGCTCGTCTCCAGGTTCGCCATTGTCTCGGTATCGTGCAGGATCGACAGGTCGTCTCCGGGTACGAGCGGCGGCAAGTCATCCAGGCTCACCCCCTTGACCAAGAGCGACGATCCGCTGCCGCTCGGCGCTCGCCCTTCGTAGCGGTCGAGCCAATTCCGCATCGCATCGACTACTTCCTGCGCCGACTGAAACCGTTCCTCCGGCTTCTTCGCGAGCAGCTTGTGGCAAATGAACGCCAGCTCTGCCGGACAGTCGCATCTTCGCTGGCGAATATCGACCGGAAGCTTCGTCTGATGCTCGATGACCCGCTGCGTGAGCGTGCCGTCGTCGAATGGCGGCCGCCCCGTGAGCAGGAAATACATCGTGCAGCCGAGGCTGTAGAGATCGGCCCGCTGGTCGATGTGGTGGCTGTTGCGAGCCTGCTCGGGGGCGAGGTAATCGACCGTGCCGATCATCTTCGAGTCGTGGACGAGCGTCAGCGATGGCTCGTCGTCATCGACGATGCGGGCCAGACCCAGGTCGAGAATCCGCACGTCCCCTTTCGGATCGACCAGCAGGTTGCTCGGCTTGATGTCGCGGTGGATCAGCCCCGCTTCGTGAGCCGCGGCCAGCCCCTCCGCTGTTTGCATGACGCACTGTGCGGCGACATGCACCGGCAACACGCCGTCACGCGTGACGATCTTTTGCAGGTCCTCTCCCTCGGCAAACTCCATCACGAGGTAATGCACGTCGTCCGACGAATCGAAGTCGAACGCCCGCACCACGCGCGGATGATTAACGGCAGCGGCTGCCCGCGCCTCTTGCTCGAAGCGGCGGATGTAAGTGTCCCGCCCAACGAGCCGCTTGGCGAGGACCTTGATCGCCACCTTGTGGCGCATCACCTTGTGCTCGCCGAGGAAGACGCTCCCCATCGCCCCCGCGCCGATCTGCGCGAGAATGCGATACTTGCCGAGGAAAAACCCCTTGTAGCGCCCCTCAAGGAGTTTGTCGCGCTGCCAAGGCGTCAGGTAGCCGGCAGCCGATAGCGCCTCGGCGAGTGCTTGCGGGTCTTTCGCCAGCGACGGCTGCAAGGAGAGCACACCGGCGAGCTGCTCGTCGCCGACGAGCTTGCTCTTGGCCAACGCTTCCCGAAAGGGAACGGCCTCGCGCGGTTCGTCGATCGTGGCAAGCGACATGACGTAAGGTGAGATTGGAAAATGGGTTGCGACGACAGCCGGATCATGCGACAGGTTGCGTCGGCGCACGGTGATCCGGTCGTCATCGGTTCGCTACCTACCCCACCTGAAGCGTCCCGAAACTCGATGAAGATTGCGTGAATGAGTGGTGAAGAATGCCGCCAGATCGCCAAGTCCGCGGATTGATGGATTCACTTCTTCTCCGCCAGCCGCACGTAGTCCAGCCCTACCATGAACGCCTGCGCTGCCGATGGGTTGGCTCCCGTGAGCACGAGTGAGAGCGTGTGCTTGCCGGCTGCGAGCTTGCGTTTTCCCACCGCGATCTCTCCGCTGTGGATTACGTCGGGATAGTTGTAGAGATCGAGCGGTTCGCCAAGCGGTTCGTCATCGAGCTTGAGCTGCACGATGCCGTAGTCGCTTGCCATCGTGAATGCGGGCAGAATCTCGTATTCGCCTTCCTTGGGCACGTTGATCTCCAGGTCGAGCCGTTCCCCCGGCTTGCCGCCAATCCAAAAGAGCTGCTCGTTGCCGCTCCAGGTGCCGGCCTTGAATCCAGCCATGTTCTGCGTGCTCGTTTTGCCGGCCGAAGCTTTGAGGACAGTCAGTCCTTCCGCTTCGAGTGCGCCAGCTACGCGGCCAGTTTCCTTGTCGATCGTGCTCGCCTTCCCTCGCAGCGCCGGCTTGTCAGCGATCTCAACTCGCTTCGGCTGCAACTCTTTCCACTTCTCGGCACTCACCGTCTCGCGAGCGTGCAGTAACACATGCGCCCCTTTCATGCCGCCGCTGGCCAGGTCTGGCAGCCCATCCCGATTGATGTCGGCCACGATCACCTGCCGGCCGATCCCCGCTTCGCCATCAGCCTGATACGGAATCCAGTCCACGCCGTCTTTCCCGCGGACGAGCTTGAACCAATAGACGACCGGCCCCGCGTCCCACATCGGGCTTTGCGTGTGATGCGACCAGAACGTCTTGCCGGTGATGATGTCCTTCAGGCCGTCGCCGTCGATGTCGGCCAGGTTGACCGAGTGCAACTCGCTGAACACCACGCCGTAGCGATTCTGCGCCGGCCGGTCCCCCATAATTTTGTGCTCGCGAAACGCGATCTTCTCGCCGTCCTTCACTTGCTCGTGCCACGCGAGGCCAAACTCATGGGCGGCAAGGCTCGTGATTACGTCGTTGTCGCCGTCCCCATCCACGTCGTAGGCGTACATCTCGGCGCCGCCCGGCCCGGCAAACTTCGCCGCGTGCAGCTTCCACGGCTTGTCGCCCGCAAGGTCCGCCGGCTGCTCGAACCAGCCGTCTTTCATCAGGATGTCGGTCCGCCCGTCACTGTTGACATCACCGACACCCAATCCATGTCCGAATTGTCCCGGCGCTGCTTCGTCGGACACGGCATGAAAGGCCCACTTCTCAAACGGCCTTTTGAAGTCGATCGTCGCGTAGCCGAAGCGGCCGTTGTTGGTGCAGACCAGTTCCGGCCGCTCATCACCGACGACATTCACCAGCTGCGGCGACTCGTTGGCGACTGAATCGATCACCTGGTGTTTTGGCCACGGCTTGTCGAAGCCCTTCTTGCCGGGATTCTCATAGACATAAGCCGGCGTGCCGGGAAAGCCAACGGTAAAGCAATCGTTCCGTCCGTCCCCGTTGAAGTCATAGACCCAGGCAAAAAAGTGATTGGCATAGCGCTCCCGCGGCTGAGCGACTGCCGGAAAAATCTCGTGCTTCTCGCGGAACTCCGGCCCGGCAAACCAATAGGGGCCATAGACCATGTCGGTCTGCCCGTCGCCGTCGATGTCGCCGGCGGCAATCCCTTCCGAGTAATAGACGTCGCTCAGTTGCTGTCGACGGAACGAGTGAGCAGATAACTCCTCGCCTCGAGCGGCAGTCGCCAAGAAAGCCAAGCCGAGCACCACAGTGCCGCCGAACCGATACGAATTCTTCATGACTTCGCTCATTGCGGAGAGGATTTACCGGGGGCGAATGAGCATGAGTGTAATCCGTGGAAGTGTGCCGGGGAATCGACAAGCGGTCGCATCACGCGGGGGTCACCGTTACATCCACAATGCGAGGTGTCCAAC
The DNA here is from genome assembly GCA_964384375.1 of uncultured Pirellulaceae bacterium. Classification (GTDB taxonomy): domain Bacteria; phylum Planctomycetota; class Planctomycetia; order Pirellulales; family Pirellulaceae; genus CAYLLN01. Next base: position 8,618 of record CAYLLN010000016.1, on the reverse strand, counting down.
CTGAAGGTGACCGCCGGGTCACTGGGCCACACATTGCACACGGACGAGCCGCGCCTTGTCGAGCGGATTCAGACGGTGCTCCAGCCCGGCACATCACTGGCCTTCGTAACGGACCCCTTTCCGGCCGACTTCACGGGCTTCAGGTCGTCTTTGTCGGCAAAGAAACGCAAGCGAGTGGTTCCTGACAACTACTGCTACAAACAGCGAATGTTCGGAATTCCGGCATGACAGGAGGAAGATTTTACGGCAATTGAGATATGTATTGTGGAGATACTGCCAGCGGTATGCCACCTTCGGGGATAGCGACAAGGGCAAAGCCCGCGGGCATCGAGGTAACGAAACCCTTGACCGGCGTCTGGGCGCGTTAGAATTCTCCATTGCTGAGGCCGGATGGCGCGATCTTCGTAGTGAAAGGGACAGTGAACTGGCAACTGTGGGATAGACATCGGGTGCATGGCGGTGTTGCGTTCAACGGGAAGTGAACTATTGCCAAAACCGCAAATCAGTTTGGAAGCTTGCACCGTGTTCCGCCCGACGAGTCGGGCGGTCCCTGCCCGGTTCCCTGGCCCGAAACTTGAGACGCTTGCCACGTCCGATGCACGGAATCTGCTTCTTCTTATTTGAGCAGTTCGTGAAACAGGCGCATGGTCCCCAGTTCTGGACGGACATGCACGTGGAGGCGGCGATTCCGTACGAGCCGATTGTCCCCACGCTCGATTATCCGGACGAGAACTTTATCGCCTTGTTGCAAAAGCTCTCATCGGCCACCGGGCGTCCCGTGACCGAAGTGCTCGAAGATCTCGGCCATTTCATGGCCCCGTACCTGCTTTCGAACTACGCCACGATGGTCCATCCGCGCACGTCCACTCTGGCCTTATTGTCGGTCGTGGAAGATGTCGTTCATCGAGTCGTACGACTTCGTAATCCCTCGGTGCTGCCCCCTGTGCTGACCTGCTTGTGGCGAACCGACCAGGAAATGGAGCTGGTCTATTCCTCGCATCGCCGCTTGTGCGCGCTGGCCAAGGGAATCATCCGCGGCGTGGCAGAATGCTTCCGCGAGACCGTGGAGATCGGCGAGCAACAATGCATGCTCAAGGGAGATCGTTATTGCTCCCTGTTGGTTCGCGTGGCGAGCGCCACCTGCGAGCCGTCCATTCACAACGATTCGATCGCCGGAGCCAGTAGAAACGGCCCTCGAATGTTGTCAGAAACTCGCAGGTTGTTGTCGTACGGCTCTCCTTCCTTCGACTGGCTTCCTCCTGCGAAGGAACCAGGCGACCTGGGCTCGCTGGCCCAGTTCCGTATCCTCAAGCTCCTGGGCGAGGGAGGCATGGGGGTGGTCTTCCTGGCCGAGGATACGCAACTGCTCCGGCGGGTGGCTATCAAGGTGCTCAAGCCGTCGATGCTTTCGGAGCCCGATGCGGAGCGCCAGTTCGTCCGCGAAGCCCGCGCGGCCGGGGCCCTGAGCAACGACCATGTCGTACCCATCTATCACATTGGCGAAGACCACGGATTCCCCTTCATCGTCATGCCCGTGCTCAAGGGGCAAACCCTGCGCGACTGGCTGGCCAGCGGCGAGCCCGTGACGTTGGGCCGCACGTTGCAGATTGGCATCCAGTGCGCCCAGGGTCTGGCGTTCGCCCACGATCGCACACTGATCCATCGCGATATCAAGCCGGCCAACATTTGGCTCGAGTCCCCCTCGGGACGCGTCAAGCTGATGGATTTTGGGCTCACCCGGTCGCTGGTCGGAGGGAGCCAGGCCCTGAACCCCAAGTCCATCGTGGGAACTTGCCAGTACATGGCCCCCGAACAAGCCAACTGCTCCGACTTGATGCCGCAGTCCGATCTTTATAGCCTCGGCGCCGTTCTCTACGAACTATGCACCGGCCGGCTGCCGCTAGTCAGCGACAGTGTCCTGGGAATGCTCCGCGCTCTGGCGCTCGAAAATCCGCCGCCCGCCTGCCAGTTGAATCCGCTCGTGCCTGACGAACTCAACAGCCTGATCATGCTGATGCTCCGCAAGGAGCCCGAGCAGCGGCCCGGATCAGCCGGCGACGTGCTCGATCAGTTCTACGTTCTGCAGGCTCGCCTCACCGCTGAGTCCACCGGCTGGCAGGGGTTGGTGTTGCGCGCTCCCCGCCCGGCAGCGGCGGTGACCGAGCGGTCGCTGGACGCTCCGCCCGGCATATCAGTCTGAGCCATCGACCATGTCGATCTGCCGTCGCCGTCGATACCGCCAGCAGCGATCCCCTCCGAGTAATCGACGTCGGTTAGGTGCTACCGACGGAAGGTGAAGGCGTGAGAGGCGAACTCTTTGCTGCGAGTGACACTTGTCGTGAGAGTAAGACAGACGACCAAAACACCGCCGGGCGAATGAGCATGAGTGTAATCCGCGGAAGTGTCCCGGGGAATCGACAAACAGTCGCGCAACTCAGTCGCCACCGCTACTTCCGCATGGGTCGCCGCACCGGCCAGGAGGGAAGCTTCGGCGCGGGTGGAGCGTCGGCGGGGACTAGATCCATCAGCTCCTGCAGAATCGCCTGGTCGATGTCCTTCTGAAATCGCGAAAGTAGGTAACGCGGGTTCGTTGTCGCTCGGGGTGCTTTGTCCTGCATCTCGATCGTCGGCTCGCGCGAGCCGGTGCCGGCCCGCCAACTGAGCATATCGCCGCGAAGCATTGCCTTCCCCTCCTTGTCAAACCAGAGGCGTCCCGCTTCGATCGCGGCGAGATCGTCCACTTCGGAAATGGCGGCCAACGGCAGCCGACGCATCTGGCCGAACGGCTCGCGGAGAACGATTCGCTCGCCGATGCGGCCGCCATATTCAGCCCACAGCCGAATCGTCCGTCCCTTGTCGTCGGACAGCGTCCAGAGCCGCCGGTTGGGCTGCTTCGCGCGGGCGATGGTGACTTGCTCGCCGGTGACGAGCGACCGTGCGGTCAAGCTTTCCTCGCGGTCGTCGTCGGTCGGCTCGCGCTCCCAGATCCCCTCGGCAAGCGCGGTCAGCGTGATGCCGTTGGCCGTTGTCAGGTTGACATCGACGAAGTCGAACGGCGTCTGGGTGCTGCGGAAAATCGTGTAACTGGGTCCACCCGCTGCACCCTTTCCACCCAGTTCAAATCGCATCGCATCGACCGAAACGCCCGCCTTGCGAAGCGAGTAGCCCGGGACGAACTCCTCCTTTAACTTCAGCTCGTTTCGTGTGACATGATCGGCGAATTGCCGTCGGACGGGATCGAACGACGAACCAAGCGATGCTCCAAAAACGAGCGTCGCCACGTCGTGCACGCCCAGTCGCAGCGGCGGCAGAGCCTTCGTGCCCAGGAAGTGCAGCCCTTCATCGGCATCTCGAAGGTTCACCGATGCATCGAGGGGAAAGACGTGATCGTGGCAGAGGAACCAGCCGCGATCGACGACGAAGCGGCCGTGTTCGGTGTATTCCGGCTCGTTGACCAGCAAGAGCGCCCGCTCTTGGTGGCCGCCGGAAAGAACGGAAATGTCGATCCAGCGATGCGGCACGTCCCCTACGTTTTCACGATCCAGCGCTCTTAGATCCGCGGTGTAATCGAGCGGCGGTAGCCCCGGCAACGTTACCGCGCCAGAGAGCGTCACCCCCGCACCAACTTTCTCGGGGAGCGCCGCGACATCGAACGGCTGCGGCTGGGCGGGGAGGGAAATGACAATCTGATTGAGTCGCGCCAGCTCCGCGACATTGGGGAGCCGCGCCACCGCCTTAGCATGAGAAGGGCTCTGTCGATCGAGCTTCAGTTCTGCTGATAGAGCGGGGCTGGTGACGGTGATCCGATCGAAGCTGAAGGGAATCGACTCGCTCCGCGAAAGATAAAGCGAGATCCCCGGTTCATCGGCGGTCACCTGCAAATGGGGCACGGCGACGATCGAACCAGGTTCCAATCCCAAAGCCCAGTGGCTCGGCGGCGGCGCCTTTGCTCGCACCGTCCGAATCCACGGCCGGGCTGCCTGGCACACATCGCCGAAAAGCAGCACCAGGGCTTCCTGCACGCTCACCCGCTCAACCGGCAAGCCGCAACCTAGCTTGTCGGCTAAATCCACGAGCTGGTCGCGTTCGCGATCGAGCGGCGCGACGAGCACGGCGGTCGTATCGTCGCCGAAGTTCGCCCGCAGACGTGCCGACAACGCTGCACTTTGAGCCTGCACCCAGGCCGTTTCGATTTGCAGCACTTGATTCGCTTGCCACTCGTCCACATCCACGTGCAGCACCGCCGTCTCGCGATAGGCAGTCGCCTCGTTAAAGATGTCAATCTCGAGCCAGCGGCCTGCTCGCTCGCCAATCGGTGCATCGCCCAAGACTGTCAGCGTGGCGAGGAACACGCTCGTTTGCGGCTCCGATTGGCCCGGCAGCCGCACGCTCAAGTTGCCGCGATAGACGGCTCGTGCTTGGGGGACGGTCGGCAATTGCGGATACTTCCACGACGGAAACCGAAAGTCAAACGACGGCAGCACAACGATTTGCTGCGGCGTGGGCGGATACGCCTTCGTGACCTTGCCAGATGCTGGCAGCGCAGGAGCAGCTGGCGCGGCAACCGAAATGGTCATCGGCTGCAACCGGCACTCGCCGTTGCCCCCTTCCAACTGATAGACCCCCGGTGGCAGGTCGGACGAGCCGAATCGAACCGGATGCCGCTTCCCGGTTTCCTGGTGGATCGCGACGACGTCGCCCCCCTTAAGCAGGCCCTCAAAGAGGTCGGCAAACTCTGGTTGATCGCAGATGAGTTGCACCGACGCGAAGGGCGTCGGCGGCGTTGTTACTGCATCCGGTCGACGATATGTCGCCGCAATTGTCGCCAGCACGGCCGCTCCGATAGCCAGCGCCGTCGTGCAAAGCCAAATAGCGGTGGTCGAAAACCACGGTCTTGGTAGCCGATCATCGCCGGCAGTGAGTAACGGAGTCGGCGGGCTGGTGGGAGCGAGCAGGGTCGTCGTAATCGGTGGCGGGATCACGTCGATCGGTGTCCAGCCCGACATCTGCTCGGCTGGTTGCGAGATCCACTGCCCACCTGGCGTAACTTGGCCCGTCGGCGGCGTCGGCACGGCTGCAAATGTCGATTGCCCGGTGAATCGCATCAGCAGGGCCGGCAGGTTCGCACCGCTCGTCCACGGCCGCAGCGCCTCGGCCACTTCCAGCATCGAAGCGGGTCGCTGCACGGGAGCAACCGCCGTCATCCGCTCGATCAGCCGCCAAATATCGGGGGGCACATCGGGCCGGGCCCCCATGTCCTCGGTGGAGAGCGACATCGCCGGACCGTGCCGCAACGGCACTCGGCCGAGCAGCAGTTCGGCCAGTGTCACGCCGAGGCTGAACACGTCGGACCTGGCATCGACCGCGCCGCCCGCGGCGAGCTGTTCCGGTGCGACATAGAGCAGAGTTCCAAGCACCTGGCGGTCGCGCGTCAGCCCCTGAGAATCGCCCAGTGCCGGACGGTAGCGGGCCAGCCCCAGATCGAGCACCTTCACCTTGCCGCTGGGAAGCAACATCAGATTCGACGGCTTCACGTCGCGATGGATCACGTCGTTTTGGTGGGCGTGGTGCAGGCCGAGGGCGGCTTGGCGAACCGTCTCGCACGCATCGGGCAGCTCAATCCGTCCCAGTCCGCGCACGAGCCGTGCTAGGTCGATGCCGGCCAGATATTCCATGACCAGAAAGTGCGTGCCGTTTTCTTCCCCTGCGTCGAGTGCCCGGACAATGTGCGGATGTTCGAGCTTGCCGACAGCCTCCATCTCGACGGCGAAACGTGCAATAGCTCCCGGATCGCCAGTGCGATCCGACTTCAGCAGCTTAATGGCCACCGGCTTCTTCAGTCGCGTGTGCATGGCGAGATACACCGCCCCCATACCCCCCTCGCCGAGCTTTTTTTGCAACTCGTAGTCGCGGATGAGGCGTCCTGTGTCGGCGGCAGCGGCTTTCGACGAAGGCAGCGTTTCGGGCGTGGCGAGGAAACCGACCGCTTGTAACGCGGCAGCGAGTTCCGGCGACGCGCGATCGGATTCGACCAGGGCCGAGCGGCGAATCGCCCGCAGCATCGAGTCGCTCGCCGGCTGACAGGCTGCTACGGCCGACTGGCACGCCCTGCAGTCGCGGAGGTGGGCTTCGATATCGGGTTCCAGCGAATCGGGAATCCGGCCGGCCAGGTATTGGGCAAGCTGGCGTTGATCGGGACAGGCGGGCATCGTTGGTCCCCTTGATAAAGATCGGGCTACCAGGATCAACGCCGTCGATTCACGCGAAAATCGTCACGTCGCCTCGTCCGGAACCACGCCCAACCCGGTAAGGGTCTCGCGCAGACGCCGCAGCACCCGGGAGCGGCACATGCAAATTGCCGCTGGCTTCATGTCGAGGTCGGCGGCGATGTCTCCCGTCGCGTGCCCCTCGACCGACGATCGCCAGAACGCCTGCCAGGTCTTGTCGTTGAAATCCGGCTGGATGATGCGGAGCGCCCGACGAACCAGCCCCGCGGCTTCGTCGTCGTCCGAGATCGAGTCGGTTGCCGGTGAGCCATTGTCGGCTGCGTCCTTCAGCCGTTTCACCTCGCTATCCCCCACGGCCTGCGGCTGGTGGCGTCGCTGCCGATGAAAATCCATTAGCCGCGAGTGAAAGACTGTCCAGAGCCAGCCACGGAACGTGTCACCCGGCCGGTCCCATTGAGCATGGTCGATGCCCGCCGCCACGCTGGCAAAGGTCTGCTGCAATACGTCGGCCGCGTCGGCCGCTTGCAGTCCCGCACGCCGCCCCCACTCGAATACCGTCGGGCCGTAGATTGCCGTCAGCCTTCGCCACGCCTCCGGATCCCGCTGCCGCACCCCTGCCAGCAGCGACGAAGCGCTGGAAGAGGATTCGAGCGGCGGTTGAACCAGGGGCATCGGAACTTTCGCGGAACAATGGCGAGCGGCCTACATGATCCTCAACGGCGGGAGTTCACGCAAATCCCAAGAGAGTAGCCAGGGTGCAAGGAAATCTTCCCAAGAATCGGCTACGATTCGCCCATGCTTCGCTCATCATTCGCCTGCTTCGTCTGGTCGGTCCTCGGCGCGGGACTTCTGCTTGCCGACGAGCCCGCTCCCGGCTTTCGGATTCAGCTCGATACGATCCATCGCGGCTACGACGGGAAGACCTGCTGGGTGCATCCGCGGGCGGGGACGATTCCGGCTGCCAGTCTCGACAAGCAGCCGAGCGTCGTGCTGACGATGCAAAAGCTGCTGCTGACGGGGAGCGACGTGTTCTTTGCCTTGAACGAGATGCGGACCGACGATCTCGGCAAATCCTGGTCGGGGCCGACGGAGCACGGCGAAACGCTCGGACGGCGCGACGAACCCGAGGGCGTGATCGTGGCGACGTGTGATTTCACCCCCAAGTGGCACGCCAAGTCGGGCAAGCTGCTCGGAACCGGCCAGACCGTGCGTTACAATAACGACCGCGTGATCGAAAACCGTGACCGCGAGACTTCGTATTCCGTCTATGACCCGGCTGCTCGCACGTGGACGAAGTGGGCGACGCTCGTGATGCCCGATGCCGTCAAGTTCCAAAGTGCTGGGGCGGGCTCGGTGCAGCGGCTGGACCTGCCCAATGGGGACATCCTGCTGCCGATCTATTTCAAGAGCCAGGAGCAGAAGACGTATCGCACGACCGTGGTGCGATGCTCGTTCGATGGTACGACGCTCGCCTATCGCGAGCATGGGAGCGAACTGACGATCGGCGACGGCCGCGGCCTCTATGAGCCGTCGCTGACTCGCTTTGGCGGCCACCACTTCCTGACACTGCGCAATGACTCAGCCGGCTATGTTGCGACGAGCGACGACGGCCTGCACTTCAGCGAGCCGCAGAAGTGGCTCTGGGACGACGGCACTGACCTGGGGAACTACAACACGCAGCAGCACTGGGTCACACACAAGAGCGGCCTGTTCCTCGTCTATACCCGCAAAGGGGCCAAGAACGACCATGTCTTCCGCCACCGCGCCCCGCTCTTCATCGCACAGGTCGATCCGGAAAAACTCCGCGTGATTCGCAAGACCGAGCGGATTCTCGTCCCCGAGCGCGGCGCGCGCCTCGGCAACTTTGCCGTCACCGACGTGAGCGAGCGCGAAACGTGGGTCACCGTTGCCGAATGGATGCAGACCTGGGGACCGAACATCGTCATCCCGCAGGGCAACAAGTATGGCGCTGACAACAGCGTCTATGTGGCCCGCATCCTCTGGGACGAGCCGACCACTGGCTGGGACCAGCGGTGAAATGACGTTCTAATCCCGCCGTCCGATTTGCTTGCCAAGGGAGGCTTATTGCTGCGACAATGGAGTTGCGACCTCACCGATTTGCACTCGATCGAAGAAGCTCAGCACCGGCATGAAAGCAAAGGGGCGCGTGAAAGCGATGCCAAACGACTTGCCAATCGGCACTGCTGGACAAGTCAGCAGTGGCACACGGCGCGTCGTGCTGTCGCCGGCGACCTTTCAGCCGGACGAAGCATGGGTCACCGCCCAAGCAGCGACGTTCGTTGAGCAGGCCCGCGAGCAAAAACTCCGCATCCGGTTCGTGCAGCACGATCGGGACTCGAAGTTCCCGGCGGCCTTCGATCGCGTTCTGGA
>CAYLLN010000015.1:0-105230 GCA_964384375.1 uncultured Pirellulaceae bacterium | reverse complement strand
CACGTCACCGACCAATCGCTTGTGTATCTCAAGCGGCTTCCGGCTCTTGAGGATGTCGGTTTCAGTTCCACAAAAATCACCAATGCCGGACTGCCCAGCGTGATAACGCTGCCGCGCCTGAGGTCGCTCGATGTCAGCGGGACGGCAATCGATGATGTTGGCGTTGTCACGATTGGCCAACGCACCCAACTCCAGACTCTCGACTTGGGCGACATTCCGTTGACCGATAGCGGCCTGGAAGCGTTGACGGACCTCACGCAATTGGAGGGGCTGAACCTAAGTGGGACCAAAGTAACGGATGCAGGGCTCTCGTCGCTTCGTTCGTTGCGCAACCTTCGTTGGCTGAGTCTCAACAGCACTGCGGTCGGCGACGGAGGAATGGAGCACGTTGGCAAACTAACGGAACTTGAGAGCCTATGGCTGTATGAAACGTCCATTGGCGATATTGGGATCGGACATCTGAGATCGCTGGGGAGCTTGCGAATCCTCCACCTTGGAAAGACCGCGGTCACCGATCGAGGAGCGAAGGAACTTTCCGCGCTGCAGGGGCTGGAATGGGTGTACATGTTCGGAACAGCGGTCACCGACGAAGGGTTTGAAGCTCTCGGCAGTTTGCCTCGCCTGAAGACGGTGAACATCGGAAACAACAATGTTTCTTCAGCCGCCGTGCGCAGACTGAAGGAGCGTTTGCCGGAGTGCGACATTATCGGCGAGAGCGGGAAGAACCTGCTTGCCAGTCGTGTTCGCAACTCGCCCTGAAAAATGGCTGAGCAACGCAACGAGACCGAGTTTGGTCCCGGCCAAAGACGATGATCACGGGCCGAATTCAACATTGACTAATCCCAGCAATACGCCATGATTGAGGAGTAGTCGCTGGTTGTACAGTAACGATTGACTTGAACATGCTGCGGCACATCATTTCCCACCTGAGTCTGTTTGCAGTGCTATTGCATCTGCACTGGGGGTGCTGCGCTCACCTAGCGGCTTGTGAACAAGCTCAACCCACCGTGGACTGCTGCCACGGGCACGACCACGATGCGGCCGACCAGCCGGTGATCCCCGCGCATGACGACTGCCACGAGAGCCATGCGGATGCCGTGCTGAGTGCCGCTCTGGTCGCTCCTTCGCCGGATGGAATCGCTGCTCTGATCCCAGTGGATGCTGCCGCGGTAACTGCCCAGTTTGCCGCGTCGATTTCTTCGGCCTCCTTTGGTCACGCGGACGATCTTGGTCCGCTACCGCTGCGCGCCAGTCCGCGCTCGCCGGTCCTCTTGAACTGACGCAAGGTTTCTGCGGTCACAAACTGCAACCCCTTGCGCTTCTGTTTTCTTGGACCCGTCTGCTGCGAGCTTTGCCATGTCCACTTCCGCCCCCGCGCGCTCCTCTTCGCGCCTGCACCATTTCCGCTGGCCGGCTGGCGGCCTCGTCGTGCTGCTCGCCTTGGCAGGCGTTGCGTACTACGGCTATTCGCGCTGGGAGAGGTTTCAAGCAACCAGCGCCGTGGATGCTTCCGACAAGGCCGCGACACCGAAGCTCGACGGCTCGATGCCGGCGCGGCTGAGCGCCCAAGCTCGGGCCAACCTGGGGATCACCTCCCAGCCGGTGAAGCCCACGACCTACTGGCGAACGGTCGAATTGCCAGGGGTTGTGACGGATCGCCCGGGCCGGAGCGACCGCGGAGTGATTGCTCCGGTGACAGGAGTGGTTGCGGCCATTTACTCGCATCCCGGCGAAACTGTCGAAGCGGATGCTCCACTCATCACGCTGCGACTCACGAGCGAATCGCTGCACAACTCGCAGCGAGAGCTCTACAAATCAGCACTGGAAATTGAGCTTGTCCAGAAGGAGAAGGATCGCCTGGCGGAGCTGGCGGAATCGGGCGGCATCCCGAAGGCGCGGATCATTGAACTGGTGAACGAGATTCAGCGACTTCAGGCGAGCGTGGAAGCGTACCGGCAGGATCTCGTCGCCCGGGGCCTGTCGATGGAACAGGTGAACGCTGTAGCCAAGGGGGAATTCCTCAAAGAGATCACGGTAAGAGCGCCGGGCGAGAAACCGCCCGAAATCGACTCGGTTTCTGACGAAAGCGAGGTCGAACCGGTTCGGCCACCTTTCCGGTTCGAGTTCGAGGATTTGAACGTCGCTTTGGGCCAGCAAGCCGAGGCCGGCCAAGTGCTCTGTCACCTGGCCGATCATCGCAGCCTGCTCATCGAGGGCCGCGGTTTCGTGGATGACATGCCGCTCATCCAGCAGACGGCCAAAGAAGGCTATCTCATCAACCTGGAATTCGAACAACAGAGCGGGATCGACTGGCCACCCGCGCCCACGCAGCTGCGCATACACCACATCGAAAACACCGTCGATACCCAGACTCGCACGTTCGGCTTTCACTTGGTGCTGGAAAATCAGTGGCAGGTCTATGAGCAAGGCGAGCACACGGGGTTCTTGTGGCGGTTTCGTCCGGGGGACCGTGTACGGCTCAAGGTCGCCGTCGAGAAGCTGGAAAACGTCATCGTGCTGCCTCAGGCCGCCGTCGTCCGCGAAGGTCCCGAGGCCTATGTTTTTCGGCAAAACGGCGATCTATTCGACCGACGGCCGGTTCACGTGCTGGCCGAAGACAGGACGCATGTGGTGATTGCCAACGACGGCAGCGTCAAACTTGGGTCGTACATCGCTCAAAACGCCGCGGCTTCCTTGAACCGCGTGCTCAAGGCACAACTGGCCAGCGGCCAGCCGACCAACGTGCACGTTCACGCCGATGGAACGGTTCACGCAGCTCACTAGGAGAATACGAACGTGCTGAATGCAATCATTCGCCTTGCGCTTCGCTATCGGCTGCTGGTCGTGGTGCTCAGCCTGACACTGATGGTCTATGGCAGCTACCTGGCCACGACGATGCCGATCGACGTGTTTCCCGACCTGGACCGACCCCGCGTAGTCATCATTACGGAGTGTCCCGGCCTGGCGACGGAGGAGGTCGAGACGCTCGTCACCCAGCCGATCGAAATCGCCCTTCTCGGAGCGGCGGGCGTGCAGGCCGTGCGGAGCCAGACCACGGCTGGCCTGAACGTCATCTACGTCGAGTTTGACTGGGACACGGAAATCAAGGCGGCCCGCCAGACGATTCAGGAGCGCCTGGGCACGCTGATCCTGCCTGAGGGTATTCGCCCGCAAATGACGCCGCCGGCTTCGATCATGGGGCAGATTGTCATCGCCGGCATGTATCGGCAGCGGGGACCGCAAGGCGGTCAACTCGTGCCCATCGGCAATACCGGCGACATGGCCGAGCTGAAGTACGAAAGCGGAGGCCAGTCCGCGGTGGCGGCGTGGAGGCCGGTCGATCGTCATGACGTGGGAACCTGGAAGCCCGTTGAGATCGAGGCGGTGACGTGGGAGCCACGTGACGAAAACAGCAACGAGCGGCGGGCGATCTTGACGATCGGCGGCCAGGCCCTGGAGGTCGCATTTCCCTCCGCAGAGCAGGGACTCCTGGACTTGCGAACCACGGCCGATTGGGTCGTTCGGCCACGGCTGATGAAAATCCCTGGCGTGGCGGAGGTCTTTATTCAGGGAGGCGAGCGCAAGCAATATCAAGTCCTCGTCAATCCTGCGGCGCTCTTGGACTACAACGTGACGCTCCAACAGGTCGAAGAGGCGCTCGCCCGCAGCAACATCAACACCAGCGGAGGCTTTGCTGTTACGGGCGAAACGGAGCGGCCGATTCGCATCATGGGGCGACTGGGGCCCGATTCCGACCGCGTCGTCCAGGACCTCCGCCGGGTACCGATCACCGAAAACGCCGTAAGGCCCGTACTTCTGGAAAACGTGGCCCGCGTCGTCGAAGGGGCACAGTTTAAGCGGGGCGACGGCTTTATCAACGGCCGCCCTGGCGCGGTCTTCACGATCGTCAAGCAGCCGCACGTCGATACACGCCGGTTGACGGACGACATCGCCGCGGCGCTGGCCGATTTGGAGGCGTCGTTGCCTGCCGACATCGTGATCAACTCGGACCTATTCCGCCTGAAGAACTTCATCGACCGTGGCATCTTTAACGTGGGCGAAGCGCTCGTGATCGGCGCCGTGCTCGTGGTGATCATCCTGTTCCTGTTCCTGCTCAACTTCCGCACGACCTTCATCACACTGACGGCCATTCCGCTGTCACTGGTGATCACGACCTTGGTTTTCCGGCTGCTTGGCTTCATCACGGGGGCGCAGCTTTCGATCAACGTGATGACGCTCGGTGGCATCGCGGTGGCGATGGGCGAGCTGGTCGATGACGCCATCGTCGATGTGGAAAACATTTTCCGCCGCCTCAAAGTGAACAACACCCTGCCCCAGCCGCAACCGGCCCTGAGGGTGGTCTATCAGGCGAGCAAGGAAATCCGCAGCGCGATTGTGTTCGGCACGATCGTCGTGATCCTGGTGTTTCTGCCGCTGTTTGCCCTGTCAGGCGTGGAAGGCCGGCTGTTTACGCCGCTGGGCATCGCCTACATCGTTTCGATCCTGGCGTCGCTTCTCGTCTCGATGACCGTGACGCCCGTCCTCAGCTTTTACTTGCTGCCGCAATCCAAAGCCACACACCGCGAGGGTGACGGTCCACTCTTGCTCGGGCTCAAATGGGCGGTCAGCCACCTGATTCGGCTCAGCATGGCTATCCCCGGCTTGCTGGTGGCGGCCACCTGGGTGATGGTCGCCTTTGCCGCTTGGGAGCTGTCAAATCTGGGCCGCGATTTCTTGCCCAAGTTCGACGAGGGGAGCGTGCAAGTCAACGTCACGCTTCCGCCTGGCTCGTCGCTCGACGCCTCCAATCAAGTGGCCCGGCAGATCGACGACAAATTCCTCCAGAGGCAGCGTTCCCCATCGAATTCAGACGGCGAGATCCTGCAATTTGTCCGCCGCACGGGCAGGGCCGAGATGGATGAACACGCCATGCCGGTGAGCGCCAGCGAGTACATCCTGAGCATGAACCCGGACAGGCAAGAGGGCCGCGAAGAAAACATCAAGGAGTTGCTCAAGGACCTCCGCGGGGAAGTTCCCGGCGTCGATATCGAGGTCGAACAGCCGCTGGCCCACCTCATCAGCCACATGGTTTCGGGCGTTTATGCCCAGATTGCGATCAAAGTGGTGGGCGACGACCTCGACACGCTGCTGGCCACCGCCGAGAAGATCAAAACCGCCATCCAGGACGTGCCCGGCCTCACGCCGCCGGTGATCGAGCCCATCCAGCAAACACCGGAGCTGCACATTCGCCTGCGAGCCGACGATCTGGCTCGCTACGGCCTCACGAGAGAATACGTCGGTAAGATTTTGCAGACGGCCCTCCAGGGCGAACTCGCCGCACCAGTACTGGACGGCCAGCGGCGCTTCGATCTGTTGATTCGCCTGGAGCAGGCCTATCGGACCGACTACGCCAACTTGGGCCGCTTGCGAATCGACTTGCCCAACCATCGCGGGCAGGTGGAACTGGGAAAAATCGCCGATATCGATGAGGGCGTTGGTCCCAATGCCGTCAACCGGGAGAATGCCCGCCGTCGGATTGTAATCCGCTGCAACACGCAGGATCGCGACCTGGCCAGCGCGGTCGCCGAAATCCAAAAGCGGATCAAGGACCGCGTCGAAATGCCAGAAGGCTATTTCGTCGAATATGGAGGCCAGTTCGAAAGTCAGCAGCGGGCGACCACACTGATCGTTCTGCTGGCCGCCGTGTCCGTCATCGGCATGTTCGTCGTACTCATGGTCTTGTATCCATCCATGCGTATCGTCTTGCAAATTTTGAATGCCCTGCCAACGGCGTTCATCGGCGGCGTGCTGGCCCTGGTCCTCACGGGGCAGTCGCTGACCGTCGCCAGCCTCGTCGGCTTCATTTCGCTAGGCGGCATCGCCGTCCGCAACGGCATCTTGCTCGTGACCCACTATTTCCACCTGATGAAGGAGGAGGGTGAGAGCTTCTCCGAGAAAATGGTGCTCCGCGGCAGCCTGGAGCGGCTCGCCCCCGTGCTGATGACCGCGCTGACCGCGGGCATCGGCCTCGTGCCGCTGGTGATTGGCGGGCAGGAACCAGGACGCGAAATCTTGTACCCGGTCGCCACGGTCATTTTAGGCGGCTTGGTAACTTCGACCTTCTGTGAGTTCCTGATCCATCCGGGATTGTTTTGGCGCTTCAGCGGCAAGGACGCCGTCCGCCTGGTAGCTGCCGAGCATTCCTTGACTGACGATCTTTCCGACCATCCTGTGCCCCAGGCAATTGTCACGGAGACAGTCGCAGTGGGCGCAAAAGTTTCCTGACCTCAGTATGGAGTATTAGAGATGAAACGTTTTTTCGCCCTGATGTCGGTCTCAGCGTTGCTGGCCTTGGCGGTTGGCTGCGGGCAACCAGCGGCCCCACCGACTGTTGCTCCCGCTGCGTCTGGACCCACCGCGGACGCTCATGACGATCTTGCCCACGCCCACGGGCACGGAGCGGGCCCGCACGACGGTACTCTCATCGACTGGGGTGGCGGGGCTTACCACGTCGAGTTCACCGTCGATCACGACAAGAAAGAAGCGACCGTCTATATCCTGGGGAGCGACGAGAAGTCGCCTTCGCCGATCAAGGCTGGAACGATCCACCTCACAATCAACGATCCCATGACCGAATTGGACCTGGCGGCCATGCCCTTGGAGGGCGAAGCCGAAGGCACGTCTTCCCGGTTTGTCGGCACGCACGACACGATCGGGATCGTGAAGGAATTCGCTGGCACGATCAGCGGCGAGATTGAGGGGACTCCCTATACCGGCGACTTCAAGGAGGAGCCGCACGCACACGCCGCAGACCACAAGCACTAGCCTTTGGCCGTTGAGATGCTCTGCGATGGGAATCGTCTGGAACACTATTCGAGTCCACGAGCACGAGGAGGACCAACTGGAGGAGATGCCACAGGTACAGACGGCAAAAGAAACACCGATCGAAGCCTAACGACTTGAATCACCAAGCGAGTCCAGCCAACGATGCAGCACGCGGTAGTACTCGCGCGGCTCGGGATCGTTGTGGCCGCGCCCTTCGATGGTGAAGAACTTCTTGCGGCCGGGAGCGGCAGCAAAGAGCTTTTGGCCCAAAGCGAACGGCACGACTTCGTCGGCGGTTCCGTGACTAGCAAGAAGCGGCCCTTCATAGCGGACGATCTTGGACAGCGAGTCGTAGCGGTTGCGCATCAGCCAGCGGACCGGCGCCCACGGATAGTGCCAGGCGGCAGCGTCGGGGAGCGACGTGAACGTGTTTTGCACGATGAGGCCGCGAGCGCCGTTCTTGGCGGCCAGGTCGATCGCCACACCGCCGCCAAGCGAGCGACCCATGAGCACGATTTGATTCGCGGGAAGACTCGTCCGCTGGGCCAGCCACGTGTGAGCCGCGGCAGCGTCTTCCAGAATCCCTTGCTCGCTCGGCGAGCCTTCGCTTCGTCCGTAGCCCCTGTAGTCGAACGCAAAGATCGTCAGCCGCAACTCTTCGCTGAGCTGCTTCAGGTACGGGCCGAGATACGCGACGTTCTCCCCGTTGCCGTGGGCATAGAGCACGACGGCTCGCGGCTCGGGATGCTCGACCAGCCAGCCGTGAAGCTTGGTGCCGTCGGCAGACGTGAAGCAAACATCCTCATGGTCGAAATAGTCGGCCTCCCAGTCGCCCAGCGGATACTTCGGCGCGGGATAGATCAGCGTGTTTTCCAAAAGGAGCAGCAACAGCAGCACCAGCAGATAGGCCACCGCCAGGAGCCGCACAATTCGCCAGGCCACGCGGCCGGCAGTTCGCAGCACGGGCGAGGAGGTTCGCGTCATGCGGCAAGTATAGCTCAGGCGATCTCGGCTAGCGCCACGTCGTCGGCATCGGGCGGGTGGGGCGGCTCGCGCTCGCGTCCGTCGAGAATGCAACTCACGTTCACGTCCCCCATCACGTTCACCGCTGTACGGCAGCGATCGAGGAACCAATCGACGGTGAGGAGAATCGGAATGTAGCTGACCGGCAGATCGACAGCATTGAAGACGAGCGTCATCGTGACGATGCCCGCTTCAGGAATGCCCGCCGCTCCGACCGATGCGGCAACACTCGTCAGCACTACGAGGAACTGCTGCGTCAGCGTTAGTTCGATGCCGATGAGTTGGCTGATGAAGAGCGCCGCCATCGCTTCGTAGAGCGCTGTCCCGTCGTTATTGAAATTTGCTCCGACCAGCGCTCCGAGGCTGGCCGAACGCTCGCGGAGTCCGACTTTCTCGCGCAGGCAGGCGTAGGTCACGGGCATCGTGGCGGTGCTGCTGGCGGTCGAAAATGCCATGACGAGCGCGTCTCGTACACCGCGGAGCGCGTCGAGCGGCCGCACCCACGAGCCAAACCAGATCCGCACGAGGTAATAAACCATCTGCAAAGCAAGCGCGATAAGGACCGCAATGATGAATGCACCCAGGCCAATGAACGCTCCGAACCCGCGCGTCGCAATAATGCTCGCAACGATGCCGAACACGGCAAGCGGGATCACCTCGATGATCCAGTGCAACATGACGATCAACGTCCGAAAGCCGACATCGACGAGATCGGCGACTGTCGCGATCTTGACCGTCTTCAGCCGTCGAAGCGCAATCCCGAAGGCGATAGCCAGCAGAATGACCGAAATCACTTTGCCGCCGTCGCCGAGCGGGCCGAGGACACTTTTGGGAACATTGTCGAGAAATTGCTGGAAGATGCCTGCCTTTACTTCCTCCTTCGCTTCTTGCATGAGCCGCCCTTGGTCGGTCCACTTGCCGGGGCGCACGACATTGGCGACCGCGAGGCCGATGAAGATGGCGACGAGCGTATTCAGGACCAAAAGTCCCAAGAGCCGCGGTGCGCTGCCACGCGGAAAGTTCGCGTTCATCAGCGCCTGCACGACCGCGAGCAAAATCAGCGGCGCGGCCAATGCTCCGAGCAATCGCAGCACAAGCTGACTCGGAATCGCCAAGGCTTTGGCCCACTCCAGCGGTCGCAGGACATCGTGCAGATTCGGATTGATTCGCAACGCGACCGGATCAAGCTCGCGGAGCACCACGCCGACAATCACTCCCAGCACTACGCCGGCGAGGATGCGCAAGTAGAGCGGAATCGCGCGCCACCAGCCGAACCAACCGCCGGGCGAGGGATGCTCGCCGGTCGTTGGTGGCGCTTTTGGCGGCACTGCGCCCGCTGACGAGGCAGCCTGCGCGGCTTCCGGTTCGGCAGTGGGCGGAGCGTCGATCGACATGCCAAAGGCTCTGGGAATGAATGTCGCCACAGACTAGGGCACCCCAGCAGCGCAGGCAATGGCGAGTGTGAAATCCCCGCGAAAAGTCGCCCGAAATGGCGGTCGCCGTTGAAGTTGCCGGCCCGCGTCGCTACATTGCCCACAGCCAGCGGCGCTCATCTCACGCCGTGCTTATCCGAGGCGGAGTTCGACATGAAGCTATCGATTGCGCCAAGTCAGGGGACCAATGAGGGAAACTGCGTGCGCGTCGCGCTCGCCGGACAAGTGACGCAGCGGGACATCAATCCGCTGGCCGATCCACTCATCGAATTGCTTGGACCCGGCGGCTACAGCAAGTTCGTGCGGCTGGATTTGAGCGAGGCGGAATACCTGGATTCCAGCGGCGTCGGCTGGCTGCTGACGTGCCACAAGCGGATCAAGCAAGCCGGTGGACGCCTGCTCATCGAGAGGCCGCACCCGATGGTAGCGAACGTCTTCAAGGTGCTGAAACTGGAAAAGGTTTTGGAACTGGCCGATGCCGCCGCACCAGCGACCAAGCCGGGAGCCACCGCATGAGTACCCCCGAGACGAAAAACATCGAGACGAGCGACACGATCGACTTCCAGCCGGTGGAACTGGCGAACCTGCCGCCGCAGGAAGTAGCCGCGACGATCATCCGCCGCGCCGCCGAGATGGGGGCGAGCGATCTGTTTCTGCTTTCCGAGGAGTCCGCCCTGCAAATCGGCGTACGCAATCAGGGACGGTTCGAGCGACTGGTGATCGTGTCCAAGGAGCAAGGGCGCCACTTGCTCAACTACTTCAAGTCGGTTGCGGCGATTGACATTGCCGAGCGCCGTCGGCCGCAGGAAGGACGCTGGATCTCCGAATCGGAACACGGACCGATCGATCTGCGCATCAATGTCATTCCGACGATCTTTGGCGAGGACTTGACCGCCCGCATTCTCGACCGAAAGTTCGGCCTCCGCTCGCTCGATGCGATCGGCCTGCTGAAGTCGGAGTACAACAAGCTCGCATCGCTGCTCGCGAGCCCCAGCGGGCTCTTGCTGGTCACCGGCCCAACGGGAACGGGCAAGACAACCACGCTGTACGCCTGTCTACAGCATCTCATCTCCGGCACCAAGAAAATTCACACGCTTGAAGACCCAATCGAGTACGCCCTGGCCGGTACACGTCAGTCGCAGGTCAACAGCAAGCTCGGCGTCGATTTTCCCGAGTTGCTCAGGAACATCCTGCGGCAAGCGCCGGATGTGATCATGATCGGCGAGATTCGGGACGAAGAAACTGCCAACACGGCGGTGCGGGCGGCGAATAGCGGCCACTTAGTGCTCGCGACGCTGCACGCGCCGGTCGCCGCGGGTGCGATTCAGTCGATGCGGGCCTTGGGCGCCAATCCATACTTTCTGTCGAGTTGCTTGCTCGGCGTCGTCGCGCAGCGGCTCGTGCGGATGCTCTGCCAACAGTGCCGCGTGGCGTACGACATCAGCGAATCGCCCGAGACGTTTGCCGACATCAAGTCGCTGCTGGAGCCCGGCCTGGGGACGTTCATCTACGGCCCCGGCGGCTGCGACGAGTGTCGCCACCAAGGCTACCGCGGCCGCGTGGGCGTGTTCGAGATCCTGACCGCCAGTAAGCAACTGCGCAAGCTGATTCTCGATCAGCGGCCTGCCGAGGAATTGCAGCAAGCTGCCATCGCGGGCGGCATGATCGAGTTTCACCGCTCGGCGATGCTCAAGGTTGCGCAGGGGATCACGAGCACGGAAGAGGTGCTGCGCGAACTGCCGGCGGAATATCTGGGGATAGAGGTCTAGCGGCTCGGCGGGAGCCTCCCCCTGCCATGCCGATTACGTCCCGTCGTCCGCCGTCAGGCGCCCCGTGGCGTCCATCCGCACGAACCGGCAGCCGGAGGTGTAGCAGCCGGCGCCGAGGCGGCGGCACCACATCACTTCCAGCCGCCGCTCTTGCCCATTGGGCAGAATCAGATCGATGAGCTGCCCCGGGAACATCTGCGACTTGTGCAAGATGTTCATGCCGCCGCGAGAGACGTCGCGGGTCAGCACTTGGCAGGCTTGCGATTCTTGCGTGGGGTTCTGTGCCGGCGGATGCACGACCACGTCGATGCACGATTGACAGGCGTAGCGCGGGTAGCGGCGGCTTTCGCCCC
Organism: uncultured Pirellulaceae bacterium; assembly: GCA_964384375.1. GTDB lineage: Bacteria > Planctomycetota > Planctomycetia > Pirellulales > Pirellulaceae > CAYLLN01. Next base: position 93,827 of record CAYLLN010000015.1, on the reverse strand, counting down.
ATTCGCCGCCAATGGGCACACCGGGAGCGAGGAATTCGTGCTCGCTCTCCGCGGCCCGAATGTCCGGCGGCATCAGTTCATTGACGGCAGCCGTCATGCGAGACTCCTCACTTGCTGCGACCAGCAGGCGACGGCTTCACGGTCGAACCAGGTGCCGGCGTGCTGTTCGAGGTAGGCGCACACTTCCGCCACGGGCACCGCCTTGCGATACGGCCGCGAGCAGGTGAGGGCGTCGAACACATCGACGACCGCGCAGACCTTGGCCCACGGATGAATCTCATCCGCTGTCGCACCAGCCGGATAGCCGCTGCCGTCGAGCCGCTCGTGATGCTGATAGACCATCATGAGCTGCCCCCAGATCAGATCGGGCCGATTGCACAGCTCGTGATAGCCGTCGGTCGGGTGTTTGCGGATGACGACCCACTCCTCTTCGGTTGGCTTGGCCGGCTTGTTGAGCACCGCGAACGGCACGTGCCGCTTGCCGATGTCGTGCAAGAGGGCCCCGGTCGCGACTTGGGCGAGTTCGTTGGTCTCGCGATAGCCGAGGTCACGGGCCAACATCACACAGTAGGTGCTGACGTTGCAGACGTGCGTGAAGGTGTAGTAGTCGTGTTCGAGAATCGTGAAGACTTCGTCGAGGGCAATCGCCTGGTCGGCAATGAGGTGGGCGAGCTCGCGGCCCAGGTCTGTCGCCATCTGCACGGCGTGACCGGGATCGTTTGATTCCAGGGCGTCTTGAAACGCGACTCGCGTTACTTCGCGCAGGGCGGAGACGCGCGTTTCCTTGGGCACCTTCGGCTGATGCAGCACCTGCTGGCAAAGATAGGTGCGATACAGCTCCGCATCAGCCGAGCGGATATAGAGGTGGTCGATGCCCGAGCGGGCCAGCCGTTCGAGGTCGTCCTTCGCAAGCGGACAACTATGGGTGCGATACAGCTCGACCTCATGCCCCGTCCGCTGCACGAACAGGTCGCACGAGATTTCGGTCGCTGGAAACAGCGTCGCCGTGGCCACGGGCAGATAGCCTTGGCTTTGGAGTGACGCGGCAACCATAGGAACTCCTGGGGCAGAACCAAGCACCAATCGGCGCGACACGCCAAGCCTAGCATGGGGGGAAGGACGTACCTGCCCGCGGGCGGTGAGTGTCCGCCGGCGTACCTGTCGCGGTAGCGGTACGATCGCTACAGCCGGAGTACCCCGCATGCCCGACATCGCAAGTTGCCCCTGGCGGGTGGCTGCGGTCTATTGCTGCAGGAGGAATTGCCTTGTGTCCATCTCATCCGCGCCGGCGTCATCCGCACAATCGCAACCAGCGGTCCGTCGTGGGCTGGCGAAGCGAGGCGTCTTTCTCTCCGCCCGTTGGCATGCGTTGGTCATGCTCAACTACGAGATCGACCCGGCGGTCCTCCTCCCGATGGTTCCCCAGGGAACGCTGCTCGATTCGCACGACGGCCGGACGTACGTCAGCATGGTCGGCTTTTTGTTCCTGCGAACGCGAGTGCTGGGAATGCCGATTCCGTTTCACCGGCACTTTGAGGAAGTGAACCTCCGGTTCTATGTTCGCCGCGAAGTGGATGGCGAAGTTCGCCGCGGCGTCTGCTTTATCCGTGAGATTGTGCCCCGGTGGGCAATCGCGACGACGGCCCGCTGGACCTACAACGAGCCGTATCTGGCTCTGCCGATGCGGCATCACGTGGCAGGCCCGGTGAGCGATTTCGTGGCGAAATCGGCCGCTTGGCAGTGCCGGCAATGCGAAGGCCAGCGGCCTCCGCAGTCGGTCGAATACGGCTGGAATTTCAATAGCCGCTGGAACACGCTGGCGGTCACGCACGATGGCGATTCGTGTCAGCTCGACGAAGGCTCGCACGAGCAGTTCATTGCCGAGCACTACTGGGGCTACTGCCGGCAGCGGGACGGCGGCACAGTCGAGTATGAAGTGACACACCCGTCGTGGTGCGTCTGGCGCGGCAACGATGCCCAGTTGAATTGCGACGTCTCCGCGTTGTATGGAAAGCAGTTCGCTCCGTTCCTGAGCGGCCTGCCCGTCACGGCGTTTCTGGCCGACGGCTCCGAGGTGGCAGTCTTAAGGCCGACGAGGATCGCGTAGTAAGTTCTGCCGGCTCGGCGGGATTCCGGTTCGGGCGCAGAGTGACAAGAGTTCGCCCAAGCCAAGCGCACCGACTTCGCTTGCAATTGCACGCCGCAGCCAGTTTGACGTATCCTAAACTTCTGCATAGCCCTCTTTTGCGCCGCCTGCCGGACGCCTCGCGATGAACCTGCTCTATATCGTCGTTCCCTCGGCTATCGTCCTGACGGTCGCCTATCTGACGTACGGCCGCGTGCTGGCCCGGCTATTCCAGCTCGATCCCAATCGGAAGACGCCGGCGCACGAACTGAAGGACGGCCTCGACTACGAGCCGTTGACCCCGTCAGCGCTGTTTCCGCAGCACTTCTCGGCAATCGCCGCAGCCGGGCCCATCGTCGGGCCGATTCTGGCGGGGCTCGCCTTCGGCTGGGTTCCGGCACTCATCTGGATTCTGCTCGGCTCGATCTTCATTGGCGGCGTGCATGACTTTGCCGCTCTGGTCGCGTCGATCAGGCATAAGGCCCGCTCGATCGCTGAAGTCGTCCGCGATCACATGAGCCAGCGGTCGTACCTCTTGTTCCTGTCGTTCATTTGGATCGCCCTCGTCTATATCATCGTTGCGTTCACCGACATCACTGCCTCGTCGTTTGTCGCGAAGGCAAGTTCGGAGACCGGCGATGTCGGTGGCGGGGCGATCGCCACGTCGTCGCTCCTCTACCTGATTCTCCCGATCATCATGGGCTTGCTGATGCGGTATGCGAAGATGCCGCTGTGGCTGGCGACGGTGATCTTTGTGCCGCTCGTGGGTATTGCGATCTGGGCTGGCAAGTTCATGCCGTTCGATGTGGCAGCCATCTTCGACCTGACGCCCGGCAATGCCCGCAAGGTGTGGGATGTAGCGCTCCTGCTCTATTGCCTCATCGCCGGCGTCGTCCCTGTGTGGCTCCTTTTGCAGCCGCGAGGCCATCTCGGCGGTTTCTTCCTCTATGCGGCACTTGGCGCGAGTGCCATCGGCCTCGCGCTCGGCGGCGCCACGGTGCAATACCCGGCGTACATTGTTCCCGACGCAGGCAAGGCAACGCTCTTCCCGTTTCTATTCATCATGGTGGCCTGCGGCGCGTGTTCCGGCTTCCATTCGCTGATCGCATCCGGAACGACTTCGAAGCAGCTCCGCGTTGAAACGGACGCCAAGCCGATTGGCTACGGGGCGATGCTCCTGGAAGCAATGGTGGCAATTGTCTCACTCTGCTGCGTGATGATGTTCGCGGCCGGGTCGGCGGAACTGTCGCGCACGCCGAATGAAATATACGCCAGTGGCGTTGGCCGCTTCATGGGAGTCATCGGAGTCAGTGCAACATTCGGCAAAGCGTTTGCCTTGATGGCCTTCACCACGTTCGTTTATGACACGCTCGACGTCTGCACCCGATTGGGACGATACATCCTGCAAGAGCTGACTGGCTGGCGGACGACCGCCGGCCGCTGGGTTGCCACGGGTCTGACTGCGGGCGTGCCGATCTACTTTCTGCTGCGGCATCCGTCAGATGCTGGACCAGGTCAGGAAGTGTGGCGAATCTTCTGGAACCTGTTCGGCGCGAGCAATCAGTTGTTGGCCGCGCTGACGCTCCTGGGTATCACCGTGTGGCTCTGGAAGACGCGCCACGCGTGGTGGGTCTGGGTCGTTGCCGGCCTGCCGACCGTGTGGATGTACGCCATGAGCACGTGGGCCTTGGCAGCCATGACGTGGCCCAAGTTCCGCGACACGAGCGGCTGGCACGCGCCGACCGATCCCGTGCCGTGGGTGGGGCTGGTGCTCATGGTTCTCGCAGCGCTCATGTTGATTGAAGCAATCCGCATCCTCGCTGCGCTTGGCGGTCCGCCGGCGATGAAAGAGGAACCGGCGGGAGCGGTCGTGGCGAGTTAAATGTCGAATCAGCGGAAGATGGCGGATGCATCCAACAAGCCGCAGCGCGGTCCTGTTCGATTGGCCCTTTCGTTCGTCGCGGCCTGCACCGTCGTCGTCATCCTATTCACGTTTGCCGGATTTGCGGCTCGATACTGGTGGCGGCTGGAGCAGCTTTGCCACTTCCGCGTGCAGTACTTCTGGCTGCTGGCTAATGCGGCGGCGGTAATGCTGCTGGGTGGAAGACGGCGACTGGCTGCTCTTGCCGGCATCGCTGCCGTTGTGAATCTGGCGACTATCTTGCCGATCTACATTCCGGCCCGCCGAGACCAGCCGTCGTCAGCGGCAGGGTTTCAGCCAGTGCGGCTGGTGTCGTTCAACGTGCTCGGCAAGAACCGGCAGTATGACGACGTCGCCGGCTGGCTGCGGAACGAATCGGCCGATGTCGTGCTGCTCATGGAAGTTCAGCCGCACTGGATGCCAGCAATTGAATCACTACGCGACCTGTATCCGCACCAGCAAGTTGAACCACGGCGCGACAACTTCGGCATTGCTCTGCTGAGCAAGTCGCCGTGGGACAAAATCGAAACGGTCGAGTTCGGTTCGGCCGAGTTGCCCAGCGTTGTGGCGACGTTCAATTCGGAAGGAACCCCTTGGACACTCGTCGGCACACACCCCTTGCCGCCGGGTTCCGCCCAAGCTGCTGCCGCTCGTAACGAGCAACTTGCAGACATCGGCAAATTCGTAAAGCACCAGCCCGGCCCAGTTCTTGTCGCTGGCGATCTTAATTTGACGGAGCATTCACCCTATTTCAACGATCTCCTTCGCGCTGGCGATCTCCACGATAGTCGCCAGGGGATCGGCATTCAGGCCAGTTGGTCCGCGCGTCTGCCCGGCCTCGATCTGCCGCTCGATCATGTGCTCGTGTCGCGCGAATGGATCGTCAATTCCCGCCGAGTCGGCCCGCATCTAGGTTCCGACCATCGCCCGGTGGTTGCTCAGCTAATGGTTGTCAAAACGCTTGAAAAGTGACGCTGCGGTCGCAATCGCCTGCGGGATGCCGCGGCAGTTTTCTTCTTTTCTTGTCGTTACGAGATTTCTCTACTAGGCCACGTCCCTCACGCGGGTATGATACACTCAGCACGCAGGCCGGCAATTCTGCCATTCGTAGGCCTGCAAACCTTACGGAAGAGGCATTCCGATGAAGTGGGCGGGGATCGTGGGGGCGCTCATGGTTTGCGCTCTCTGGGCCAATGTGTCAGCACGGGCCGAGCCGAAAGCCGGCGAGCAGGCGTTGCAAGATCGCTTTCGGCAGCTCGACAAGAACGGCGACGGCAAGATCACGACCGACGAAGTGCCGCAATCGGCCTTTTTCAAACAGCGGGACAAAAACGGCGACGGAGCGATTACGCTTGCCGAGGCGATGGACTTTTTGGCCGATGCGAGTACGACCAGCGATGCGGCTTCCACGAAGCCGGTGCGAGTCGTCGGCGGCCAGGGCGAATCTCCTGTCGCATCGCTAAGGCAGGGTCCACAGCCCCTTCGGCCGGGCGAACACGGTGTCGGACGCCGTGTCGAGAATGTGAAATTCACGGATCTGGCCGGCAAGTCGCATCAGCTCGGCGGTTTCGACAAAGAGCACGCCGTCGTCGTCGCGATGACGAGTACGAGCTGTCCGCTGAGCAAGAAGTACCTGCCGACGCTGGCAAAGCTCGCAGAAGCGTATGCGAAGCGGGGCGTCACCTGGATTTTGGTAAACCCGCAAGCGACCGACAAGATCGCGGAAATGCAGACAGCGGCCAGGACGCTGCCCGGCACATCGATCTATGTGCCCGATCCAGACGACTCGGTAGCTCGAGCGGTGGGGGCACTAACGACGACCGACGTCATTGTGCTCGATGCGGCGCGAACCATCGTCTATCACGGTGCGATCGACGATCAGTACGGCCAGGGCTATTCCGTCGATGCTCCCAGGCGCCGTTATCTTGCCGACGCGCTGGATGCGGTCTTGGCAAACCGACTGCCGGACGTAGCGGCTACGAGCGCTCCCGGTTGCGTGCTCGATCTTGCGCCGAGCGGCGGCGCTCCACAGGTGCATACCTATCACAACCGCATCTCGCGGATCGTGCAGGCACACTGCGTCGAGTGCCATCGTGAGGGAGGCGTCGCCCCGTTCTCGCTCACGACCTACGAAGACGTGAAGTCGCACGCTCCCATGATCAAGCAAGTGGTGGAGCGGGGGATCATGCCCCCTTGGTTTGCAGCGGCATCCGAAGAGGCGGCAGCAGCAGAGGAACGAAAGACCAGCCTGTGGGCCAACGATCGATCCCTTAGCGAGACTGACAAGGCAGACTTGCTCGCCTGGATTTCCGGCAGCCGAGCCGAAGGGGACGCGAGCGACGCCCCCAAGCTTCGCTCGTTTACCTCGGAATGGGAAATCGGCAAGCCGGATGCCGTGTTTGTGTTCCCCCAGGCCGTGCCGGTCAAAGCGACAGGGACAATGCCCTACGAGAGCGTGCTGATCGACACCAAGCTCACCGAAGACAAGTGGGTGCAGGCGATTGAGATTCAGCCCGGCGATCGCGGCGTCGTGCATCACATGCTGGTCTATGTGCAGACGCCGGGAAGGAAGGAGTCGTCGCGGATGGACGATCTGCTGGACGAAGTTGGCGGCTTTTGGGGCGTGTATGTGCCGGGCAACGCGACGCTGATTTACCCGCCTGGTTTTGCGAAGCTCTTACCAAAGGGGTGCAAGCTACGATGCCAGGTCCACTATGTTCCGAGCGGCACTGCCACGTCGGATCGCTCGCGGATCGGCGTCGTATTTGCCAAGGAGCCACCACAACACGAGGTGCATGTGGTGGGTCTGGCCGATCTGAAAATCAGCATCCCGGCGGGGGCGAGGTTTCATCGCGAAGAAGTCATGCTCCGTATGCCGGCTGACATTCGGGTGATTAGCCTGCTGCCGCATATGCATGCGCGGGCCACGGCCTGCCGCTATCGAGTGATCGGCGAGCACGATAAATCCAGGCCCCTGCTAGATATCCCGCGCTACGATTTTAATTGGCAACTGCTCTATCGGTTTCACGAGCCGCAGCCGGTTGCTCGCGGAGAAACGATCAAATTCACAGTATGGTATGACAACAGCGACCAGAATCCCGCCAATCCCGACCCGACCGCGACCGTTCGCTGGGGTCAGCAAACGACGGACGAAATGCACCTCGGCTACGTCGAGTACTTCATTCCCGGCCTCAAACCCGGCGAGGAATTGAAGCTCGATCCGCGCCACCGGTAGCGGCGGTGCTTGGAATCGTCGTCGCTACTTCGTGGTTTCCTCTCCCGGTGCTCGCCGGTATATTCGCGACATTGAATCCAATGTCGTTCGTTCCTGGAGCCGCACAAATGAGCGCTGAAGCCAAGATCGTCGAACTGGGCCTCGAACTTCCTCCCGCGCCAAAGGTGGGGGGCGATTATAAACCGGTTGTCATTGCCGGGAACATGGCCTACGTGTCGGGGCACGTGTCGATTAAGAAGGATGGCTCAATTATCAAAGGGCGCGTCGGCGGCGACGTGGACGAAGCTTATGGCCGTGCGGCGGCAGAAGCGGCAGGTCTCGCGATTCTCTCCACGCTCCGGGCCAACCTCGGCACACTCGACCGAGTGAAGCGCGTGATCAAGACGCTCGGCATGGTCAATTCGACGCTGGAATTCACGAACCATCCCGAAGTGATTAACGGCTGCAGCGAGCTGTGGGCCAAGGTCTGGGGACAGGAGCACGGCATCGGCGCCCGCAGCGCCGTTGGAATGGGCTCGCTGCCGCGGAATTGCACGGTGGAGGTGGAAGCGATTTTTGAGTTGGCGTAAGCCGACACTTGGTCCCAAGCTCTGCTTGGGACCACACGGATGGAAGCTCTGCTTCCCAGGCAAGGAAGCGGAGCTTGGGACGGAGAAACTCGACCCACCCTACTCCTACTCCCCCGTTTCCATTCCAAGCTGTCGCATCTTGCGATAGAGGTTCGAGCGGTGCAGGCCGAGGCGCTCGGCAGCGGCGGTCATGTTGCCGCGGGCCCGCTCGATGTGCTGCTGGATGTACTGCGACTGAAACTGCTGCGTGGCGTCGGCCAGCGGCGCATCGAGCGAGAGCGGCCCCGTACCCGAGGAGCCGGGAGACAGAATGAACGCGAGGTCCGGCGCATCGAGTTTGTCCTGATCTTCGGGCGAAAGATACACGAGCCGCTCCATCAGGTTGCGTAGCTCGCGGATGTTCCCTGGCCAGGCGTGCATGACGAGCCGCTTGCGGGCCGCGGCCGTGAACCTCTGCGGCTTGCGACGGGCCTGGGTGGCGAAGTGGCAGAGGAAGTGCTCGGCCAGCAGCACCACGTCGTCCCCTCGGTCGCGGAGCGGCGGCAAATCGAGCGTCACGACGTTCAGGCGGAAGTAAAGGTCTTCGCGGAACTTGCGGCTCCGCACCAACTCGGCGAGGTTCTGATTCGTCGCTGCGATCACGCGCGCGGCCGTCGGGATTGACGCACTGCCGCCGACGCGGACAACAACCTTTTCTTCCAGCACACGGAGCAGCTTTGCCTGCCCGCCAAGGCTCATGTCGCCGATCTCATCAAGAAAGAGCGTGCCGCTGGCCGCAAGCTCGAACTTCCCTTGGCGAGTTTCGCGGGCGTCGGTGAAGGCTCCCTTCTCGTGTCCGAAGAGCTCGCTCTCCAGCAGCGTCTCGGTGATGGCCGCGCAGTTGACCGGCACGAAGGGCTCATCGCGGCGGCGGCTTTTGTAGTGAATCATCTGGGCGACGACTTCCTTGCCGGTGCCGTTCTCACCGAGGATGAGTACCGCCAGCTCCGTATCGGCGACGCGGCGGACCGTCGAGCGGAGCGCCTCGACGGCCGGGCAGTCGCCAATCAGTTGCACCCGCTCCTCAGCCTGGTCGGCGACGACCTTCCGCGAACTGACAAGCTGCTCAACTTGCTGCGTGTTTTCGAGGGCGACGGCGGCATGGGCGGCGAGTTCTGTCAGGGCTGCTTCGTCGCCATCCGTGAAATTGCCGCCGACTTTGTTGATGAGCTCGAACGCGCCGAATAGTTCCCCCTTGCGACCGACCAGCGGCACGCAGAGAAGCGTCCGCGTCTGAAACTTGAGTTGTTGATCGACGCGGCGATCGATTTCGCGCTGCTCGGCGCTGATGTCCGCATCGACCCGCCGCGGCTGACCGCTCTGTACGACCTGCCCCACAATGCCGGCGTCGTCGGGAATGCGCAGTTCATTCCCCGCGACGCCGAGCGCCGGTCGACCGACGAGCGTGTGGTTGGGCCTGTCCCAGAGGAAGATGCTCGCCCGTTCGGCAGCGAGCAGACGCGTGGCAGTTTCGGCCATCCTGGCGAGCAAAGTTTCCATTTCATGCGTCTGCTGCCACAGCGCAGCAATTCCCAGGATCGCTTGCAGACGGGCGATGTGCTGCGCGTCGCGAACGCGGGCGCGAACGAGACCGAGGCCCGCTGCAAACGGCTCGGCGAGCGCTCCCAGTTGGTTGCGCTGGGTGGGTTTGAAAGCGGCGAGGACTTCGCCGCTTTCCGTCTGCGACGCCAGCGGCAGTGCGGTCCAGTCGCCGTGCGAGACTATGCTTCCCTGATCGAGTGCCTCAGCCAACAATTCCGTCGGCAGCGGCCGCTCTGGGCCAAAGTTGGCGAGAGTCCGCCACTGACCCTTTTCACCCTTTGCCAAGGCGACGAACGGCGCTGCCGCGGCTTGTGCGACGGCAGCCAGTGCAGGTCGCAGATACTCAGCTGCATCTTTGGCAGTCGCCACATGAGCGAGCATCTGCGCAGAAGCTGATCCAACGATTTGGCCGGTTGTCATCGGCTCATTCCTGTCGTCGATTGGACTTTCCTCAGTGCCAGCATGTTATCCGATTAGCCGCACGTTGTCGTCATCGATTTGATTCGCCGACAATTAAAGAGCAAACCTGCCGCAGTGGTCGATTCGGTCGGCAGTTGCTATGTTGGCGGCTCGCAACCGGGCAAACACGAGCCAAGTCGGAGATTCGGGAATGGGCATGTTCGATGGGAAAAAAGGGCTGATTCTAGGTGTCGCCAACGATCGGTCGATCGCCTGGGCCATCGCTCAGGTCATCATGAGCGAGGGGGGCGTTTGCGGCTTTACGCACCTTCCCGACAAGCCGGACGACGAACGGAAGAAGAACCGGATGCGAGTGGCCAAATGCACCGACGCCTTCCCGCAAGCGACGAAGTTCCTGATGCCGCTCGACGTGCAGAAGGACGAAGACATCGCGGCCGTCGTGGCTAAGGCAAAAGAAGAATTCGGCCAGATCGACTTTCTGCTGCACTCGATCGCCTTCGCCACGCTCGACGACCTGAAGCGCGACACGATCGCCACGAGTCGCGAGGGGTTCAAGCTGGCGATGGAGATCAGCGCGTACAGCCTGCTCGCGGTGTGCAATGCGGCGAAGGACATTCTGAAGCCGGCGGTCGTCAACGAGCGGCGCGAGTTGGTCGAGCCGGGGGCGTCGGTACTCACGCTCACATACTACGGCGGCGAGAAGATCGTCTCCGGCTACAACGTGATGGGGATTTGCAAGGCGGCTCTCGACTCGTGCATGAAATACGCGGCGTTTGATCTGGGGGCAAAGGGGATTCGCGTGAACGCGCTCAGTGCCGGGCCGCTGAAGACGCTGGCCGGCTCGGCCGCAGGCGTGGGGGACATGCAGGGGCTGTACGAGAAGATGTCGCCGCTGGGGCGGAACGTCACGCACGGCGAGGTGGGCAAGATCGGCGCGTTCCTGCTTTCCGACATGGCCGACGGCATCACGGCCGAGATCGTCCACGTTGATGGCGGATATAGCGCGATGGGTTCGCCGGGTCGTTTGCTCGATGAGATGAAGCAGGCGAAGGGTTGATGCCGACACCCATTGCCATTGCCGTCGTCGAGCAGGATGGGCGATTTCTGATCGGGCAGCGCCCGCCGGGTGTGGCGCTGGCCGGATTGTGGGAGTTTCCCGGCGGCAAGATCGAACCGGGCGAAACGCCTGAAGCCGGCGCTGTTCGCGAATGCCTCGAAGAGACGGGCCTCGTTGTCGAGCCGCTCTTTCGCTATCCCGAGCGCGAGCACGCCTACGCTCACGACCGCGTGCAGCTGATGTTCATCGCCTGCCGGCTAGCATCCGACGCGCTCGATCCGCCGCGCGAGCCGTTCCGATGGGTGGAACGGGCGAAGCTTTGCGAGTACGAATTCCCGGTTGCGAATGCAGAGTTGCTGCGTGCGTTGATGGCCTCCCCAAAATCGCTCTAGGCGAATTCCGTCCTGCTGGCTATGGTTTGCAAATCTTACAAGCCGCCCGGCCCGTGCGATCTTCCCGCGATTGCCACGAACCGGCGACGTAAGACGAGAGGCTGACACGACTTACGAACGCCAGGAGGGCGGCGTGAATCGCTGGCAACGGCCTCTGGCTCGCGGTTTGCATCCCGCCGCAAGTCGCGAGCACCCGCCTGAGGCAGCCGGATAGGAGCCGGCTGCCCGATTTCGATTTCCATGGAAGGACCCAGTAGCATGGAAGCTCTTCGCCCACGGGGCGCGATGCTGTTCGCCGCTCTCGTTCTCTTCGTCAGTCCTCTCGTTCTCGCCGCTAATGTCGGCCAGCGGACCAGTGTCCGGAGCGAGCATTTCATCGTTACCGCGCCGTCGGAAGAATTCGCCCGCGAAGTCTGCGTGGAAGCCGAGCGGCTGCGGAAAGATCTAGCCATCGAGTGGCTGGGCCGCGAATTGCCACCGTGGCGCGGGCCGTGCCCGATCACCGTGCGGCTCGCCTCCGGAGCTGGCGGAGCGACGAGCTTCATGTTCGACAATGGTGTCCCGTTCGGCTGGACGATGAACATTCAAGGGCCGCCCAATCGGATTCTCGATAGCGTGTTGCCGCACGAAATCACGCACACGATTTTCGCGACTCACTTTGGCGGTCCGCTGCCGCGCTGGGCCGACGAAGGAGCTTGCACCACCGTCGAACACGTCAGCGAAAAGGCGAAGCAGGACAAGTTCCTCATCGAGTTTCTGCACACCGACAAGGGAATTCCGTTCAACCAGATGTTCCGTATGACGGAGTATCCAGATCCGATCCTGCCGCTCTATTCGCAGGGGTATTCGCTCACGCGATTCCTGTTGCAGCAGGGTGGCAAGCGGAAGTTTGTGAACTACGTCGGCGACGGCATGGCAACGAACAACTGGGGAGAAGCGACACGGAAGCATTACGGCTTTAAGAACTTGTCGGAGTTGCAGCTCACCTGGGTCGAGTGGGTCCGGAGCGGCAGCCCGAATCTGGAGCAGAAAGACACGACCGGCCTCGCCTACCTCCAACAACCGGCCGTCCAAGAAGACCAGGATCAACCGACCGCCGCGGAGTCGATGGCCGTTGCCCGCCAGAACGCTGCCTACGGCTGGCAAGCCCCGCCCGCACAGAACGCACGGACGTTTGCCGAATCGAACGCCTTTGTTCGCCCCGCAGCGCCGACGAACTTCCCTGCGGAGACGGCCGCCCCACAACAGCCGCTGGGAGCCAGCAACGTCTCACGGCCGGTCTCTGACGGCTGGTATGCGAAGAAGCGCGATCAGGCGCGGGGCCTGAAAACGAACCTTGAAGATGAACCGGCGGAAGCAAAAGTCCAACCAGCCGCGTTCTCACGGCCGGCCGCTCCGCTCATGGCTCCCCCGGCGAAGTTGCCGCTGAAGGCCACGCCCTCCTCCGCCAATCGCCGCGTTCTCATGGAGTGGCGGAAAGACGCCGCTCCCGTCTCGCCCACCACTCGCGCCGATGTGACTGGACTGGCCTTAGAGAACGACAACCTGCAGCGCTAGTCCGCATCTTGCAATGCCAGTCCGCCGGATTGTAACTTCTGCGTTCCCGCCGCAATCTCAAGTCTATTCGCCCGCGGAATTGGGTTCACTTCCCCTGGGCCGCCGGGTAGGATGATGGCGTCAGCCAGCATGCCAAAGGCGGCATTAAGGGAGGAACTTGCGGATGTTGCACGACACCATTTGGGCTACGCGGTTTTGGGCGGTTGGTGCCGCGATCTTGGGGATTGCCGCGGTAGGTTGTCAGCCGGCAGCGATGCCCGCGAAGATGGTGGCGGCTGGACCTCCTGGCCCCCCCGTCTCGGCCGTTGCTCCTGGTTTGGCACCGGTCGAAGCGCCCGCCGCGGAAGCTCCTGTCGCCGAACCGGCAGCGACAGAGCCAGCCGACGTCCCCGGTCCCGCCGAGCCCTCTGCCAACGAGTCGCCGACCGAAGAGGTTGCAGCGGATGCCGCGCAGGCCGTGGCCGCGGAGGAAACGCCGGCCGCCGAAATCGCACCGACCGCGGTAGCCGCAATCGAGCCTGCAGCTGATGAGGAAGCTGCTGAACCCGAAGTTGCCAATGGCGGAGCCGCACCCGCGGTCAAGATGACAAACCCATTTCCGAGTCGCGATCCCGAACGATTCGCCGCCCCGGAGTTCCCAAAGGACTTGCAGTGGCTCAACACTTCCAAACCGCTGACCAAGGCCGATCTGAAAGGGAAGTTCGTTCTGCTCGACTTCTGGACGTATTGCTGCATTAACTGCATGCACATCTTGCCGGAGCTGAAAAAGCTGGAGAAGGAGTTCCCGAATCAACTGGTGGTCATCGGCGTGCATTCGGCGAAGTTCGACACCGAGAAGGATGCCGACAACATTCGCGAAGCGATGATGCGGTACGAGATCGAGCATCCCGTTGTGAACGACGCGGAGCACGGCATTTGGGACTCGTACGGCGTGAGCAGTTGGCCGACGATCCTGATGATCGACCCTGAAGGGGTGGCTGTTTGGGGCCGCGGCGGCGAGTTCAAGGCCGAACAGGTCCGCGAGATCCTGAACGCAGCCATTCCGTACTATCGGGCCAAGAAGCTGCTGAACGAAAAGCCGTTCCCACTGATCAAGCTCGAAGCAGCGAGCGAGGACACGACGCCGCTTCGCTTCCCCGGCAAGATTCTGGCCGATGAAGCGGGCGAGCGACTCTTCATCACCGATTCGAATCACAACCGGATTGTGATTACCACGCTCGATGGGAAGCTGCTCGATACGATCGGCAGTGGGCAGATGGGGCGGAACGACGGCGATTTCAAGACCGCATCGTTCGACCACCCGCAGGGGTGTGCTCTGGATGGCGAGACGCTCTACGTCGCCGATACCGAGAATCACCTGCTCCGCAAGGTCGATCTGCAAACCAAGACCGTGACGACCATCGCCGGCACGGGTGAGCAGGCGAAGCATCCCTGGCCGGGGCTCGATGCATTCGAGGCTGCCGGGGCGGGGGCGAAGCTGCCGGTCCGGTGGATTGGTCCGCCGGCGACGACGGCTCTGAATAGCCCTTGGGCGCTTTGGGTTCACGAGGGGAACCTCTACATTGCGATGGCTGGGCCGCACCAGATTTGGAAGATGCCGCTCGACATGAAAGAGATTGGTCCCTACGCCGGCAATGGCCGCGAGGACATCGTCGATGGCCGCCTTTTGCCCCGTCAGCCCTATGCGGGCGGTTTCTCGTCGTTCGCTCAGCCGAGCGGCTTGTCGTCGGACGGGACGTGGCTCTACGTCGCCGACAGCGAGGGGAGTTCGATTCGCGCCGTTCCCTTTGACACCAAGGGGGGGAAGCAGGTGAAGACGATCGTCGGTTCCGACACGAAGGAGTACGGCCGGCTGTTCGACTTTGGCGATGTGGACGGCCCGCGGGCCAAGGCGAAGCTGCAGCATTGCCTGGAGGTCGTTTACTTGGACGGCAAGATCTACGTTGCCGACACGTACAACCACAAGATCAAAGTCGTCGATGCCAAAAACGGCGAGACGAAAACCATCTCGGGAACGGGCAAGGCCGGCACGGCCGACGATCCGGCACAGTTCCACGAACCAGCAGGCCTCGCTCACGCGAAGGGAATCTTGTACGTCGCCGACACGAACAATCACTTGATTCGCACGATCGACCTGGCGACCGGCAAGGTGGCGACGCTCAAGATCGCGGGACTGCTGCCGCCGGGTGCTGCTGGTCAAGAAAAGCCGACTTCCGCCCCTGCAGCCGACGCTCCGCCGGCTGCCACGAAAGCCGCCACAAAGGCTCCCAAGAAGCCCGCCTTCAAAGGGGCCGCTCAAGAGAAGCTAGAGCCGATCACGGTCAAACCGGTGGATGGCAAAGTGCGAGTGTCGGTTGCCCTGAAGGTTCCGTCGGGCTGGAAGATGAACCCGGATGCTCCGATGTCGTACTGGGTCGATTCGACGAAGGAAAAGGGGCCGATCGATCGAGCCGCCTTCGGCCGGACGAAGCTCGCGAAGCCCGTTTCGGCGTTCGAGTTTGCGATTCCGGCCGCCGGCGCCGGTGAGGACGAAGTCGCCGTCTCCTTCAGCTACTACTACTGCGAAGACAAGCCGGATGGCGTCTGCAAGGTGGGCTCGGTGGTGTTCACAGTACCGCTCGTGATTGCCGACGATGGCAAGGCCGATCCGGTGATGCTCGTTCATTCGATCCAATGACGGGCGCGGTGAGTGCCGCCGCCCGAAACCGCTTCTCTCCCGTGGAATCTCTCCGATGAATGCTCGCGCGCTTGTGGCTGCCGCTCTGGCAGTTGTTTTGTCCGTCCCTGCACTGGCTGCAGACGGGGACATTACCGTCGATCTGGCGAAGTTCCAGTTCAAGGTGGATGAAAACCTGGCGAGCCTCTTTGGCTATAACGCCGACGAAGGGAAGCTGTTTTACTATACGGGAGGCGCTGGCGAAACGACGATCAAGCTGCCGGCGGATGGGGACTACGAACTGGTAATCAAGGCGTCGTGCGATCCGGCTCTCAATGAGCGGGCGAAGTTCAAGGTCGCGCTCGGCGGCGAAGCGGTCGGCAAGGAGACTCTGCTGACCGACGACCTGTCGAAGGAGTACACCTTCCCGCTCAAGGGAAAGGCGGGCGAGCACAAGCTGGCGATCGAATACACGAACGATGTGTACAAGGAAGGGGAGTACGACCGAAACTTCTACGTGCATGGCGTGACGATCAAGCCGGCGAAAAAGTAGCTGCTCCGCTATTTTGCAGGCGAGTCGTCCAGTCGCTCCTTGGCCACGACCAGTTCGTCGATCCACAGCTTCTGTGGATGGGGCAAGAGGCCCGGCCCGAAGTAGGGCGCGAGCATAAACTGGTTGAACTGCATCTTGGGGAAGTCTGTCGATCGGAAGATGAGGTCCGTGCGATCGACGACAAGCTTGCCGTCGAGCCATGCTCGTGCGATGCCGTCGCTGATGGGTTTGTCGGCTGCGAGGTCGAGCGTGTTGAGTTGAAAGTATGCTTCGACGCGGTGCCACTCGTCGTCGTCAAAGAGCACTTCCTCGCTGTCGTAGAACTTACCGTTGTATCCTCCCTTGAGTTCCCCCTGCGTGAGGCCGTGCGGGGCGTCCTTGTTCTGAATGTCTTGCGCGGCCAGCCGCAGCTTGCCGCCAACCGGCTCGATGTAGAGCGTCAGGTGGCTCGCCGCCGGCCCGTGCCACTTGCCGTTTTCGGTCGTCATGAAGTGCGTCAGGTGTGGATGATAGTTGCGTCCACTCCAGCCCCAACCTTTCGATAGCTTGAGGTAGTACCGTAGATAGACGCGGTCGGTCGGCTCGAATAGCCGGCGGGCCGGAGACGAGCCTTTGGCGACAGATTTGGCGTCCGTCCACTCGAATTCCAAACACTTGCCCGACTTCGCGTCGCCGGCCAGGCGAATGCCGGTCATGTCGTACCAGCCGCGATCGGCGAGGCGGTCGTCGTCGAACGATTCGGAGAATAGAGGCTTGATCTTTAGCTCTTGGCCCTTGGCCAACGATGTAGCGACGAGAAAGAGTGCGAAAACAACAAGTCGCGACATCGTTGGTTCTCCGTATGGAAACATTGACGCAAGTCATCATCAGGTGCATCACACTCGCCGGCAAGTCGGGCGGTTTGGTATCCTGAAGGTGTACCCGCGAAAGGACGGACCATGTTCGAACGCCGCTCGCTCCGACTGCCGATCACGCTCGGCGTGGTGATGATCGTCCTGGTCGTGCTGCTCCTTGTCGGCTGGATTTTCCTTTCGATCCTGAGCGCGATTCGCTCGCCGGATGGATCGGGAATCTACTGGGCCCTCTTGTCGGTCGGTGCGACATTTCTCGCGCTGGTGCTCGTCGGTGTCGTCATCTACCTGATCCTGAGCATCAAGGCAGTGAACTTGAGCCGGCGGCAGTCGAACTTTATCGACAGCGTCACCCATGAACTGAAGTCGCCAATTGCGTCGCTCAAACTCTATCTGCAGACGCTTAACCGCCGGCAGGTCAGTCCCGACGAAGCGGAGAGCTTCTACAAGATCATGCTGGAGGACGTGGGGCGGCTCGACGATCTGATCAACCACCTGCTTGACGCGGCTCGCCTGGAAAAGGACCGGACGCCCGCCGAGGCGGAGGACGTGAATCTCGCGAGCGTGCTGCAAGGGACGGCAGAGATCGTCTGCCAGCGGTATCAGAAGCCGCCAGACCTGGTGCAGCTTGATCTCGTCCCTTGCACGGTCCATGCCGCTCCGGTCGATCTGGAGCTCATCTTCCGTAATTTGATCGACAACGCGATCAAGTATGCGAGCGACGACGGGCCGCAGGTCGAGGTGAGCCTGCGGCCGGGCAAGGCGGGAAAGGTAGTCGTGCGGATCAGCGACAACGGCCGAGGAATTCCTCCGCAATACCGCCGCAAACTCTTCAGCCGATTCATGCGGCTGGGGTTAGAACTGGAGCGAGCCAAACCGGGAACGGGGCTCGGTCTCTATATCGTCAGAACACTCGTCGAGCGGCTCGGCGGGACCGTTAGGATTCGTGACCGCGAGCGCGGCAGCGGCACGACATTTGAGGTGCAGTTGCCGGGAGAGCGGATTGAGCAGCCGGCTGATGATCAAGGTCAAACGGAAACTCGCTCGCCACCTCAAGAGGAGTTGGCGGCCGCTCGGGAATAGGAATGACCGGTTGCCGCTTACTTTCCGGCCGGCTGCTCGAGTTTGTCCAGCCGGCGTTTTAGGTTCTCGTTCTCCTTGCGGAGCTTGTCGAGCTCGTCGCGGAGCGAGTTGTTGCCTGACAGGCGATCGCGAAGTTTCGTCTGCGTTTCCTCGATCGCCCGGATCATGCCCGGCAGTTCTTCTCGCTGGCGAAGCTGGGCGAGCTCGTCGAGCGACGAGGCGTTTCCCGCCGTTGCGAGCGCTTCGATGGCGGTGCGACGGACGCTCGTGCGGTCGTTTTTGAGCTGGGCATGCAGCCGGGCCAGAGCTTCGGCGTCGTCGGGCTTCAGCCGAGCGAGGCAGCCGATGATCGCGTTGCGGCGGCCGGGAGTTAGCTTTCCGCCCAGCATCGCCGTCAGTTGATCGGCAGCTGATGTGTCCTTGATCTCTACGAGTCCATCGCAGGCAGCGCGAAGGATGACATCTTGATGACTTTCACGAGACAGTGCGACCAGCAGCGCCTCGCGGCAGTTCGCCTTGTCGATCTTCGTCAGGCACTTGATTGCCTCCGCGACGGCGAAGTACGACGGGTCGTGCTCGATGGCGTGGCGGGCTGCGGCTCGCGTGTCATCGTGCGCGTAGTTGCCGAGGGCGATCAGCGCCTCGCGGCGGACAAACGACTTGGGATCGTTTTTGGCAGCTTCGAGAAGCGCCTGGCGGACCGCATCGCCCGAAGATTGCCCAAGCACCTTCACCGCCTCTTGCCGGACGCCCCAGAACGCATCCCCTTTGACTGCGGCAGCGAGGGCGGCGACTACCGCCGGATCGGTCTTCCACTCGGCCAGCCCGCGAGCCGCTTCCGCCCGAGCGGGTATGTGCTCGTCGCGGGCCAACTGATCGAGCCACTCCTCGCGGCTCTTCGTCATCGTCAGCTTCTTGAGCAGCCAGTCGCGCGGGTCGAAGCAGACACGCGCGGGCCGCTCGGCCGCGTCGAAGTGGAATGTCTCCTCTGCTTTCGAGAGCGACACACGGCGAACAACCGGCGGGCCGCTTGGCGGGGCAATCTCGATCTCGGCCGAAGTGCGGAAGAGAGGCGTCACTTCATCGACCTTCTGCGTCTGTTTCACGGTCACGCGCACTTGCTTCGTGACGGCGTCCCAGTCCCAGGCGACCTGAAACTCCGGATGGCCGCCCCGATGGACCCACTGGTCGAAGAACCAGTTCATTCCCAAGCCGGTCGCGTCCTCGATCGCGATCCGCAGGTCAGCCGTTTCCACCGTGCGGAACTGGTTCACCTCGGCATAGCGGCGGATGACTCGCCAGAACTGCTCGTCGCCCAGCTCGAACCGGAGCATGTGCAGGACGCGGCCACCTTTCGGATAGGCATGGCGGTCGAAGACGTTCTCCGGCGAGTTATAGCGATAATTGACGATCGAGCGGCGGTAGCGGCTGTCCTCACCGAAGTAATCGTTGGCCTCGCCGATTCGCTCCCACGCCGCCTCGTCCCAGCCGCGATCGTGCTCGGTCCAGATCGTAGCAAAGTAGGTTGCAAAGCTTTCGTTGAGCCAGATTTCACCCCAATCCTTGCACGTGAGCAGATCGCCCCACCACTGGTGAGCCAGTTCATGGGCGACAAGGTTGTCACTCGACACGTCATGATGTGCCCGTTCGTCGTGCAACGTGCCGAGATTGAGCGTCGTCGCCGAAGTGTGCTCCATGCCTCCCCAGCCGTATTCATCGACGCAGATCTGAGCGTACTTGGGCCACGGATAGCGGACGCCGATCTTCTCGGTAAAGAGCTTCAGCATGGCGGGCGTTTTCTCGAAACTGCGCGGGGCGTCGGCAAGGCGACCACGCGGAACATACGACTGCACCGGTATGCCGTCCCACGATTGATCGAGCACCTCGAAGTCGCCGGCGACGATCGACAGGAGATACGGGACGTGCGAGCGGGCCTGCTTCCAGTGCCACGTTTCGGTGCCGTCGTCGTTCTTCTTTCGCGATTCAAGCGTGCCGTTGGACAGCGTGGCGAGGCCGGCCGGAACCGTCGCGGTGATTTCGCTCGTCAGGCGGTCGCTGGGGTGGTCGAAGCACGGGAACCAGTAGCGAGCATATTCGGGCTCGCTTTGGGTCCAGACCATGCGCGGCTGCGACGGTTCGTCGTCGTCGGGGACGACAAAGTGGGCGCCATGACGCGGTTTCGTGATCGTATAGCCAACGGCCAGTTTGAGTTTTGTGCCGGCCGCGTATTTGCGATCCAGCTCGATCGAAAGCGATTCACCCGCGTGGCGGAACTTGAGGGGTTGCGGCGAAGAAATGGGGAGTCCTTCAGCCGGCAGCAATTCCACTCGCTCGATCTTCATCCCGCCGGCATCCAGATCGATCGACTTGGCGTCTTGAAAGAGCGAAAGCGTATGCGTCGCAACGCCGTCGATGCGTTGCTGGTCGAAGTTGAACTTGAGGTCGAGCGCGACGTGCTCCTGGTCGATCGCCCGGCTGCGGACGGAACGCGGCGGCTGCGTAAAGGGGCCCGGGCGAGGTTGGGCGAGCAGTGGACCCGCGTTCCAAAAAGCCGTCAGCAAGCAAACGAGCGACAGCAGAGTGGCACGGCAGTTGCTAGAAGACATAGGATCAAATTGCGGTTCGGGCGGTTGGTTGCAATTCCCGGTGGTGCAAGGCTTTAGGCTGAAAGCTCCACAGTAGTTGCGGGACTTTCCGGCCGCCATAAGATACACTGAAGTATCACGCGAATGCTGTTTTGCCATTCGGCAACTGCGGTCGCCTTATCAACGCGGAGACAAGACATGACTTCCGGCAGCAAGTTCGCACTGGTTTTGTTGGCCGCGACGGCTGGATTCGCTTGGCCCTCGCAGGCCGATGCCTTCTGGGGACATCATCGCCGCACGAACGTCGCCTATTCGCTGCCTTCGGTGCCGGTGACGGTTGCGTCGCCCGTTGTTGTGGCGTCACCGGTTGTCGTGGCTTCGCCAGTGGTGGTAGCGCGGCCCGTATTCGCCGCGCCCGTCGTGGTTGCTCGCCCGGTAATTACCGCGCCAGTGGTCGTCGGATACGCGCCGACGGCCGCGGTTGTCCCCAGTTCGCCAGCGACGACCGCGTTTTTTGCTCCGACGACGACGTGGAGCGCCCAGGGAGCGACAACAACGTTCTACGCCCCTGCCGCTCCGGTCACGACCTTTGCCCCGGTCGTCGCTCCCACTACAACCTTCTTCGCTCCCGCGCCGGTCATCACGACGCGGCGCGTGATTATCCTGCCTTAGCAGCAGCAAACTCCTGCAGAATTACTCGTCGGCAGGCTTTGCCGACGAGTCCGCCTTGGCGGGCTCTTCCGCGGGCTTGTCCTCAGCCGCCGGTTTCGTCTCTGCGGCCGGCTTCTCGGAATCGGGTTTTAGCGATTCGCTCTCGACGGGCTTGGCACCCTCCGTTGACTTGTCGTCCGGCTTTGCCGCGTCCCCCTCTGCTGGAGTCTCCGTGGTCGGCGAATCTGCGCCTTCACTTCCCTTTCCCTTTCCTCCCTCTCCGCTGGGAGTACCAGCGGGAGGAAGGAAGACTTTGCCAAGATCCTCCGATGGGGGAACATAGCCCGGCAAGCTCTCCTGCGGAGGAACTTCGTTCTTGTGATGCGTACTGAATCGCCGTGGCTCGTCGCCAACATAGACCACGGTGATATAGCGCTTGTAGGTATTCAATCCGGGAATCGGGCCCCACCAACAGTAGTACTCGATCGTGTGATCGGGCTTCACATAGGTTTTGGTGGGCTTCATTTTCAGCAGCGTTTGAATGTCTTCGCTGCGGACGAGATCGGCCTTTTTGCCACCGGAAACACCCTGCTCGTTGCGTTGTTTGACCAAGGCCTCGATATCGACGTAGGCCTTTTCGCTCCCCGGCCCGGCCACCTTATAGTCATACCACCACATCCCGATCGCCACCGCGAGCAATCCCAAGAGAATCAGTAAACGAATGGCACTGCCTGACTTTGCTGGGGGAGCAGTTGCCGATGAGGCGGGGATAGTTTCTTGAGACATGAGATTGACTCGGCGGGAGAACGATTGAGAAGAAGGACTGTCCGCAGCGTTCGAGCGACGAAACTCTGCGGATCGGTTGAGAGTGTAAACCGGCACTCCGCCACTTTCAATCGCCTGCGGACTGGTCGATCAGCAACCACCGCTTGGATCGGATCGAAGGACGAAATGTAATTCCGCTGCCGATCGAGAATTCACGGGATCGGAAGACAACAGCGTGATGAGAATCTTCTGCAACCGACGGCTGCAAAGAAAATAGCCCAGGCAAAACGCCTGAGCTACGTGATCAGAAAACCGGAGTTTAAGTTGCGGGGGCCGGATTTGAACCGACGACCTCGAGGTTATGAGCCTCGCGAGCTACCGGGCTGCTCCACCCCGCGTCATGTTGGTGCTGCGAGGACGACACGCGTCCTTCGCGGCTGGTTCACTCGATTCTAACAGCAGACGGGCGAGCGAACAGGGGGCCAATCTGGCTGCGTGATCGGCCGGCTCTCTACAGTAAAATCGAGTGCAGAGAAACAGTCTCGGCACTCGATAGCGACGGCATTCAGCGAATCTCATCGTACCCGCAAAACCTGCCACGATTTTCTCTGCCGGGGGCTTGTCGGTCCGGAGCACTTTGTGCCATATTTCACAATCTTTCACGGCCGCCCGGGCCTGCTTGCACGACGCAAGTAACCGCTCGGCACGTCGCCAGAAGGCATTGCCCCGCAATCCCTTCGAGCGACCGGCGGGATCGCCTACTGAACGACCGACTGTGGCACAGTTCTTTAACGAATTCGTCCTCGACTGGATTGCCGGACTGTTCGGCTCTTCGGTCGGCCCGGACTTCTGGCTGGGATACGTCCTGGCTGCCGCGGTTCATATTGGCCTCTTGCTCAACGTCGTTGCCGTCGGCGCCCTCGTCTTCATCTGGATGGAGCGAAAGATCGCCGGCCGCATTCAGGACCGTCTTGGTCCGACGCGCGTCGGCGGTAAGTTCGGCTGGCTGCAAACGCTCGCCGACGGCATCAAACTCGTCGCCAAGGAAGACATCACCCCCAAAGACGCCGACGCGTTGCTCTTCAAGCTCGCGCCGTACGTCAGCTTTGCCGCGAGTTTCTCCGCTTACATGGCCTTGCCGTTCGCCAACGGCTGGGCGGCTCAGGAGGTGAATGTCGCGGTGTTCTTCATCGTGGCGGTGCTGGGACTGGAAGTGTTCGGCGTTATCCTCGCAGGTTACGCGTCGGGCTCGAAGTGGTCGCTCTTCGGCGGCATGCGCGAAGCCGCCCAGGTGGTTAGCTACGAAGTGCCGATTGGTCTCTGCATCGTCGTTCCGGTGCTGATCGTTGGATCGATGAACCTCGTGACGATCGGCGAGGCGCAGGCGGGCCTGTTCACGAACTGGCTCATCTTTCACGACCCGGCCACGTTCCTCGTCTTCTTTGTTTATTTCACCTGTGCGGTCGCCAGTGTGAATCGCGCCCCGTTCGACCTCGCCGAAGCGGAAAGCGAACTCGTTGCCGGTTTCCATACGGAATACTCTGGCCTGCGGTGGAGCTTCTTCTTCATGGCCGAGTATGGCTCGATGTTCCTCGTGTCGGGCTTGGCGGCGATTCTGTTCTTCGGCGGCTGGAACGGACCGATTCCAATCTTTCACATGCTGCCGGCAATCCCCGGCTTTGACGTGTCATCTGCCGGCAGTTGGGCCTATACGCAGGGGGAAACCGGCTACCGTGTGCTCGGTTACATCGCCCAGGTGGCTGGCGTTCACAATTTCATCTTGAAAGCGGTGGTCGGCGTCACCGTGATGATGTGGGTCCGCTGGACGTTGCCCCGTCTCCGCATCGACCAGGTGATGACGACCTGCCTGAAGTATTGCGTGCCGCTCGCGGCGTTTTGCTTCATTGGAGCGGTGATGTGGAAAGTGCTCGATTGGCCTTCTCTCCACGACTTTGCTCCACAAACCTGGGGTCGAACGTTTGCCGAGACGCGAGAAAGTTGGGTGCTGGCCCAGAATGCTGAGCCTAGTGCCGTGACCCCAGCTGCTGAGCCCGTTGCTCCCGCTGAGAAGTCGCCAGACGCCGCGACGCATCCGCCGGTCACGTCCGCTTTGAATCACCTCCCCCCCCTCGCCCAGGAGACGCCGTAAGATGCTCCTGGCTGCGATCAACTGGCACTCGGTCCTGTTCCTGCTCTTTGCGCTCGTCGCTTGCGGCTTCGCAATCGCGGTGGTGCTGACGAACAACGTCGTTCGGATGGCGTTCTACCTGACGTTGTCGCTCGGCTCGATTTCCGGCCTCTTTTTCCTCGCTGGGGCTGAATTTGTCGGCGCGATGCAACTGATGATCTACGTCGGCGGCACGCTGGTGCTGCTCATCTTCGGCGTGATGCTCACGGCGCAAGCTAGATTCGTTTCGATGCAAACGAGTGCCGGCGAGTGGGTGCTGGCGGCCGTGGTCGGCAGTGCGCTCTTGCTGCTCCTATTGCGGGCAGGATTTAGCGTCGATGCGTGGAATCAGCCGCATCCCAATCCGTCGCAAATCGCAGTGGCCGACGCTCGCACCGCCACGCCGATCGGCCTGGCGCTCTCGGGTGTCCGGGTCGATAAGCTCAGCGAAGCCGACGAACAAGTAAAGAAGGGAATGAGCGGCTACTTGCTGCCGTTCGTGATCGTGTCGATGCATCTGCTCGTGGTGTTGATCGGGGCCGGCTACATGGCCCGCACGAAGCGCCTGGGCAGCGGGCGTCTCGCCGCGAGCGCGTTGCCTGTCGCACCACCTCGCGATCGCCACCGGTCCTTTTTCGTCTCAGTCGGCCTTGTGAAGGGAATGGTCATCAACTTGCTCCTCGGGGCGCTCTGCTGTTACCTGATGGCCCGGCCGCTGCCGACCGAAGGAGAAGCGGCTTTCACCAATTCCATCATGCGGTCGATCGCCGCCACACTCGCTGCCGCGCCAAGCTGGCTCCTGCCGACGCTGGGACTCCTGTTTCTCGCGAACGTGATCCTGCTCGTCGTCGTGTGGTACTGGCAAAAATGGGGCGTCGTGGGCCTCGTAATTGTGCCGATCGTGCAAGCGGTCATCATGGCCAACGCCGGTCTGCCGCAATCGTGGACGATTGGTTTTTTGGTGTTGGCGATGCTGCCGGTCGGCGTGCTGATTGGCCTGCTCACCAGCGGGCGGCCCAGTCCGTGGTCGCAAATGGACTAGCGTGAACTGCAAATAGCAATGCGATGAACCTGTTTACCGATTCCATCACCGTGTCGCACTACCTGGCGGTCGGCGCTCTGCTGTTCGTCACGGGGGCGATCTGCATGGCGACCAAGCGGAACGCGCTCGGCGTGCTGATGGGGATCGAACTGGTGCTGAACGGGGCGAACATCAACTTCGTCGCCTTCGGCAGCCCATACCTCCGCGAGAAGACGCTCGGCCTCGATGGAGAGCTGATCGCCCTGTTCGTCATCGTGCTGGCCGCGGCCGAGGCGGCCGTTGCCCTGGCGATTGCCCTGAACTTTTACAACAACCACGCAACGATCGACGTCGATCGTGCGGACGAGCTGAAAGGCTAGTCGAGCGAAAGGCTAATGGACCCGTCCTCGCTATTGCCGATGCTGCTGGGCCTTGCGGTGCTCTTGCCGCTGGGTTCGTTCTTCGTCATTTTGCTCTGCTCGCAGTGGCTGGGCAAAAGCGGCGCATATGTCGCCGTCAGCGCGATCGGCGGTGCGGCCGTCCTGTCGTTCATCAGTTTCTTTGTCGTCTGGCTGCCGAATCACTGGCCGACAGCCTCTCATCACGGCGAGCACCATGGGGCAGACCATCACGGGGTGGAGCAGTACGAATCGCACGATGGGCATTCGCCGAGCGACCACCTCGATCCGCATCCAGGTCACAGCCCTTCCGACAAGTCGGGCGAAGGAAAGGCTCATCCAGGCAGCGAGGCACCGGCTGAGAAGCACAGCAGCCAAATCGCCCACGACCTGACTCTTATTGCTTTCCAGGCCGAAGCGCACCCGGCTCCTGCTGCAGAAGGCGTTGCTACCCCTGAAACAGCTTCCGCGACAGAACCCGCTGCCGAGAAACACGCGGCAGGGCCGCCCTACACCGGCGAGTACTACACGCTCGGCCAGTTCGGGCCGCTGCGACTCACGATCAGCTACTACATCGACGCCCTGACCGTTGGCATGTTCTGTATGGTGACGTTGATCGCCACACTGATTCACTGCTACGCCATCGGCTACATGTCGGACGAACTGACGACCGACTATGTCGATCACGAAGTGACCGATTCGCACGGCCACCACCTGCATCGCCCCGGCCGCTTCCCGCGATTCTTCCAGTACCTGTCGCTGTTTTGCTTCAGCATGTTGGGGCTGGTGCTGGCCGGCAACATCGCGATGGTGTTCGTCTTCTGGGAACTGGTCGGCATCTGCTCTTACTTCCTGATCGGCTTCTACATCGAACGGAAGAGCGCCTCGAACGCCGCCAACAAGGCGTTCATCGTCAACCGCGTCGGCGACTTCGGCATGATCATCGGCCTGATGGCTCTCTGGTCCACGCTTGGCACGTTTGCCTTCGGCGACATCACTCGCACGAATGCCGACGGCAGCACGACGCATGAGCCGGGCATCTTTAGCCTGGTCCGGCCCGGTCCAAGTAATAAGTTGATCGTTCCGGATGGCATGGTCCATGCCGACGCCCAAGAGCAAATGGGCCAGGACGAAGACGGCCAGCCGATCATGGTTCACGCCGTCGGGGCGATCGTTCGCGATCACGCCCACATGGAAAACGGCCAGGATCTGGCTGCTTCGGAAATCGCCGCTCGTACGGCCGGCTGGCGCGAGAAGGGCTACGGCTATTGGCTGCTCGTGGTCGCGGGCCTCGGTATCTTCTGCGGCTGCGTGGGCAAAAGCGCCCAGTTCCCGCTGCACGTCTGGCTTCCGGACGCGATGGAAGGGCCGACTCCCGTTTCCGCTCTCGTTCACTCGGCGACGATGGTTGCGGCCGGCGTGTATCTCGTTGGCCGTTTCTTTCCCGTATTCGCTCCGGAGGTGCTCCTTGTCATCGCCTCCGCTGGCTGCATTACGATGCTCCTCGGGGCGACGATCGCCTTCACTGCCGTCGATATCAAGCGGGTTCTCGCGTATTCGACGGTTAGCCAACTCGGCCTGATGATGCTTGCCCTGGGGGTAGGCGGCTGGGCGGCGGGGCTCACGCACCTGATCACGCACGCCTTCTTCAAGAGCATGCTCTTCATGTGTTCCGGCTCCGTAATCCACGCCGTCCACACGAACGACATGCGGAAAATGGGCGGCCTGTTCCGCAAGATGCCGGTGACGGCGATCACGATGCTCATCGGCTGCCTCGCCATCGCGGGTGTGGCGGTGCCGTTCGTCGTCGGCTTCTCCGGCCATTACTCGAAGGACGCGATCCTCGAGCAGGCGATGTCGTTCTGGAACACGAACAAGACCGCCTGGTCAGGCATTTACTTTGTGCTCGCCCTCGGCGGAGCGGCAATGACGACGACCTACATGTTCCGCATGTGGTTTATGACCTTCGTTGGCAAGCCGCGTGACGAAGAGCGCTATGCCCACGCTCACGAGTCCCCCGCGATCATGACGCTGCCGCTGGTGATTCTGGCGGTCTTTGCAGTCGGCGTTGCTTGGGACTTCACGTTCCTGGGCTACGCGGTGATCGCAGCCACGTTCTTCCTCGCCCGCGGTTTTCAGCAGGGGTGGTTTAAGCCGTCGGCCCATGCTCATGGACACGACGACCACGGTCACGGGCAGGACGGACACGGTCACGACGATCATGGCCACAGCCACGCGGCTCATGCTCATGACGCTCACAGCCATGCTGATCACAGTGCCCACGACCACCACGACGAGCCCTCCGCGCCGCCCCTCACCTGGGGCTGGACCGCAACGATGCTCTTGGTGACGGTGCTGGGTGGTTTCGTGGTGCAGCAGGCGATGATGCTGCAGATTCCCGAAGATCGGCCGATGCGCACCCTCTCGCTCGTCAACCTGCTGGAGCACGCTCGCCCCGCCGGCACGCTCGAGCCAATGACCGGCCAGTGGCTTGCCTGGACCTGGCCGAACGAGCACGACAGCCACGCTTCCGCGATCAAGACCCCCGTCACGCTCCTGGCCACCGGCACGTGGGTCGGAGGCATTTTGATTGCCGCGGCGTTCTTCTGGTGGGGCTATCTCAGCCCCGAGGAAGTCCGCCGGCAGTTCGCTCCGCTCTATACGCTGCTTTGGAACAAGTACTACTTCGACGAGCTCTACGACGCGATCTTCGTGAAGCCGACGCACGTGCTGTCCCGGTTCATGGCCGGCATCGACCGCTACTGGATCGACTGGATCATCGACCAGATCGCCCGCAGCACGGTTTCGTTCTCCAAAGGCTTCGACATGATCGCCGATCGCGGCATCGTCGATGGAATCGCCAACCTGACAGCCACCTGGACCTACTCGCTGGGCACCAGCCTGCGAGCAGTGCAGACGGGCCGCATTCGCCAATACGTCGTGTTCATCGTGGTCGGGGCGGTCGCTATTTTCGTCCTGATCAGCTTTTTCTGGAGTCCGTCGCTGCCGGCCAGCCCGCCAATGCCGCCCGGCCCGCCAACTCCGTAACCTGCACCCGCACCACCGCACGCATCACACGTTCGCCTGCCTGGAATTGCCGATATGACCGCAGCCCTGCTCCTCTCGCTTATTGTGTTCCTGCCGGCCGCGGGCGCGCTCGTGCTCGCCTTTTTCCCCAGCGAGAACAAAGAAGGGATTCGCCTCGTCACCCTCGGCATCACCATTGCTGTGCTGGCCCTGGTTGTTGGCGGACTCATGCTGTCGCCCGATATGTCTGGCGGCTGGAACAAGGGGCTGGCGTTCAACACCGAAGAAGCGGGTGTGCAGAACGTCGTGATGTACTCGTGGATTCCGTCGTTCGAGATCGACTACTTCCTCGCCGTGGACGGCATCAGCTTCCCGCTCGTGCTCCTCACCGCATTTGTTACCGTGCTGGCGATGGGGGCAAGCTGGTCAATCACGAAGCACGTGAAGGCGTATTGCATCCTCTATCTGCTTTTGGCGACGGGGATGCTCGGCGTGTTCCTCGCTCTCGATTTCTTCCTGTTCTACGTCTTCTGGGAAGTAATGCTCCTGCCGATGTACTTCCTGATCGGTATCTGGGGTGGTCCCCGCAAGGAATACGCGGCGATCAAGTTCTTCCTCTACACGCTCCTCGGTAGCGTGCTGATGCTGATCGCCATCCTGATGCTGTATTTTAACAGCGATCTTGCCGACCCGGCCCTCAAAGATCATCTCGCTCGCTGCCACCTGAATCCGGCCGTGCAGGCCCGTGCCGAAACGGCCATTGCAGCCATTGAGGCGGGCACGGTCAAAGTTGGCGAAGCCCCAATCCACACGTTCAACATCCTGGCCCTCCAGCAGATCGGTCAGCACACCACCCAGTTCAGCCAGTCGCTGCAGTGGTGGGCGTTCCTGCTCCTCTTTATCGGCTTTGCGATCAAGGTGCCGAGTGTGCCGGTGCATACGTGGTTGCCCGACGCACACGTCGAAGCCCCGACACCCATTTCCATGATTCTGGCCGGCGTGCTGCTCAAAATGGGTGGCTACGGGATCATTCGCATCTGCTATCCAATCTGTCCGCACGGCGGCTACGACCTGGCCTACGTGATTTGCACTCTCGGCGTCGTCAGCATGGTGTATGGAGCGTTCGCGGCCCTGGCCCAGAACGACTTCAAGCGGATGGTCGCCTACAGCTCGGTCAGCCACATGGGCTACGTCGTCCTCGGCCTCGGCGTCTGGTCGGCCGTCTCCCGCAACGGCTTTAATTCGTATTACTGGGACATGGGGGTGAAGGGGGCGATGTTCCAGATGATCGCCCACGGCATCAGCTCGGCCGGCATGTTCTTCATGGTCGGCGTCGTTTATGACCGCGTCCATCACCGCAATCTGAACGAATTCGGCGGCCTGTTTGGCAAAATGCCGGTCTATACCGCGCTGGCAATGGGCATCTTCTTCGCCGGCCTCGGCCTGCCGGGACTTTGCGGCTT
This sequence comes from uncultured Pirellulaceae bacterium, assembly GCA_964384375.1. GTDB lineage: Bacteria > Planctomycetota > Planctomycetia > Pirellulales > Pirellulaceae > CAYLLN01. The sequence continues at coordinate 63,750 of CAYLLN010000015.1, read as the reverse complement.
CATCGGCGAAGTGTTCGTCGTCCTCTCCGTCTGGAAGTTTGACATTCTCCTCGCGATCATTTCGGCCTCGGTCGTGGTGCTCACTGCCGCGTACATCCTGTGGGCGATTCAGCGGGTGTACCTGGGCGCCGAGTACAAGGGCCCGCACGAAGACCACCTGACTCCCAGCAACCTCCGCGAAAACACGATCGGCGTCGTGCTGCTCGCTTTTGCGATCTGGTTCGGCGTCTTTCCGGCAACGCTGCTGGTTTATATGGACAAGACCATCGACCGCCAGACGGCCGAACTGGCTTCCTGGACCCGCGACGTGAAAGAAGCCCCGGCAGCGACTGCCGTCGGCAAGCTTCCCGCGCCGGCCGCGCTGCAAGTCACTGTAGATATTCCCGGCGCTGAATGAACCTGCCAACCCAAGCCTGATTTGAAAGGAGAACCGCGGATTGCCCAGATAACACCGATACGAGCATCCCTCCCATCCGTGTTTTCTCTCTGTACCATCCGTGGCTAGCCACTGCCTCCCGTGAACCTGCACGACCTCGTCAGCCAAGTCATCATCGATACCGAAGGAGCGGCGGGGACCGTCACGCTCGACTCGAGCCTCCGCGCCTTCCTGCCGGAACTCGTGCTCTGCGTCACGGTCCTGGCGATGCTCTTCGTCCGGCTGTTTCGCGCGGCTCGGCGGGTCGATATGTTCTGGCTTGCCCTGGCGGGGACAGCCGCGGCACTTTACTTTGCTGCTCCGTGGGAACATCTCCGCGGTGTGCTGACCGCTGATCAAGCCGCCCAGCCTGGCGCGGCGGTGCGGATGGAGATCTTCACCGGAATGCTGGTGTACGACACATTCTCGATCTACATCCGCTCGGCGCTCCTGCTGTTTGGCCTGCTGTTTGTTGTTTTCACAAAACTTTCCGGCATTCCCGATCACGAGGATGCACCGGACATTTACACGCTCGTGCTCGGCGCGACGCTCGGCATGTGCCTGATGGCGACCGCCAACCACCTGCTCATGGTGTTCATGGGTGTGGAGATGGCGAGCGTTCCATCGTATGTGCTCGCGGGCCTGCTGAAGGGAAAGCGGAAGGGGAGCGAAGCGGCCCTTAAGTATGCGGTGTATGGCGCTGGCGCTGCAGGCGTGATGCTTTACGGCATCAGCCTGGTGACGGGCATCTTGAATACAGCCCACCTGCCGTCGATCGCGATGGCATTGGCCGACAAGTTTACGGATGGGATCGCGGCTGTTCCACCAGAGGAACAGATGGTGCTGGCCCTCGGCGGACTGCTGATTTCGGTCGGCTTGGCGTTCAAGCTCTCAGCCGTCCCGTTCCACTTCTGGTGCCCGGATGTCTTCGAGGGTGCGACGGCCGAAGTCAACGCCTTTCTGAGCGTCGCCTCGAAGGCAGCGGCACTCGCCCTGCTCATCCGCGTTGCCATCGGCTTTGGCGCAATTCCTCCCGACGGTCCAGCACCGGGAGAGCGAACGGCTGCCCTGAAGCAAGCCAAGACAACGCAGACCGCGGCCCTGTTCAACATTGCCCAGGAACCAGTGACTGCGGCTGAAGCAAAACTAGGAACTGAAACGAACCCGGACGCAGAGGCCAAGCCCACGGCCAATCCGCAGGCAGCCCTCGAACCGGTCCGCTCGTTCGCCGCCAAGCTCGTGGCGTTTTTCGCAATCATTACCTGCACGTTCGGCAACCTGGCCGCCTACGGGCAGACGAACATCAAGCGGATGCTCGCCTATTCGACGATCGCTCATGCTGGCTACATGATGATGCCCGTCGCTGCCCTGCTCGCGATGACCGGCCTCAACCAGGCCGGAGCGGAGCGGGCCGTGGCGGGCCTCGCCATCTATATCGCTGTCTATCTGTTCATGAACCTCGGAGCGTTCGCGGTCGTCGCGTTTCTCCGCAACGCGATGCGGAGCGAGGAAATCGCCGACTACGCCGGCCTCGTGCGCCGCTGCCCGCTCACGGTCGTCTGCTTCTCTCTGATCCTGTTCAGCCTCGTCGGCCTGCCGCCGCTATCGGGCTTCATCGGCAAGTTCGCGATCTTCGCGTCGCTGGTCGAAGGGTGGCGGTCGCTCGAATCGGCCGGTCAGCCCGGATTCTTCCTGCTGCTCTTGCTCATTGTCGGCGGCATCAACACGGCGATCAGCCTGTTTTACTACCTGCGGGTCGTGAAAGTGATGACGATCGACGATGAGCCGCGGGACCGCCCACCACTCGTCTGGTCCGACGTGTCGCTCGCCGGGGCGTACCTCTGGCTCATCACGCTCCCCACACTCGGTCTCATCGTCGCCTGGGACTGGCTCAGCGAAATGGCCCAGGCCGCCGGACGCAATTTGATTTCGTAACGCCGATGCCTTCCTCCACCACCATCGACGCCCTCAATCGGCTGTACGTGCTGCACCATCGGTCGCTGCCGGCCTATCTGCACTACGCGCAGCCAAGCGGGTTGGGTGCCCTGCCGCAATCGCGCGAGGTGCTGGCGCAAATCGCCGCCGACCATGCCCGCGAGTCGGACCGCCTGGCGACGCTGGTGCTCGATCACGGCGGCACCGTCGATCCGGGCGAGTTCCCGATGTGGTTCACGGGGCTGCACGACCTCTCGGTCGAGTACCTCGTCAAGCAGCTCATCGACCGCCAGCGCAAGTTCATCGCCGCCAGCGAAAAAATCGCCGACGAGTTGCGCCTCTCGCCGCTGGCCCAGGCCGCCGCCCGCGAAGCCGTTGGAGAGGCGAAAGGGCATCTGGACAATCTGCTCGAGCTGTCCGGCGAGCGGGAGGCGTAAGCCTCCCGATGGGCCTCGCTTCCATGCACATGTTCGACACGCACGCGCATCTGGCCGACGAACAGCTTGCTGCCGCCGCGCCAGGCGTCATCGCCCGCGCCGCCGCGGCCGGCGTCACGTCGATTCTCGCCGTCGGTACGACGGCTGAAACGAGCCGTCGGTGTCTAATACTCGCCAACGAGCACCCCGGCGTCTGGTCCTCCGCCGGCATTCATCCCAATCACGCGGGCGAAGCTCAGAGCGGCGACTGGGACGAGATCGTGCGATTGGCTGCCGAGTCGCGCGTCGTTGCCATCGGTGAGACGGGGCTCGATTTGTACTGGAAAGACGTGCCTCTTGCCGTCCAGCAGGACTATTTCGACCGGCATATCCGCCTGTCACAGCAAACCGGCAAGCCGCTGGTGATTCACCTGAGAGAGACCGCAACCGAGATTTACACGATGCTGGCCGATGCGCGGAAGCGAGGTCCACTGGCGGGAATAATGCATAGCTTCACCGGCACAGCGGAGCAAGCGGCCCAGTTTCTCGACCTTGGCCTGCATATCAGCTTTGCAGGCATGGTGACTTACAAGAAATCTGATGATCTGCGGGCCGTTGCAGCGAAGATTCCCGCCGGTCGGTTGCTCGTCGAAACCGACTCGCCGTATCTCTCGCCGGAACCCTTTCGCGGCCAGCGTCCCAACGAACCGGCCCGCGTTGTCCACACGGCCGAGTGCCTGGCGAAAGTCCGCGGAGTATCCCTGGCGGAACTGGCGGCCCAAACGACGGCCAATGCCCGCGTCTTGTTTGGCCTCGTATAATTCGGCGACAAATCCAAACCTCCAAGCAACGAATCAGGAATACGTACGATGCCCGAGAACGTCATCATCATCGGCAGCGGACCCGCCGGCTGGGCCGCTGCCATTTATGCCGCCCGCGCGAACCTGCGGCCGCTTGTGTTCGAGGGGGCCGAGACGAACGAGAATCGGATGAACGGTACGCTCCCGCTCGGGCAGTTGGCCCTGACCACCGAGGTCGAGAACTATCCTGGCTTTCCAGCAGGCGAGTTGCACCATTTCTTGCGCACCGCGCTGCCGAAGGAACATCTCGATACCTACCTGGAGCCGCTCCACGAGCATCCGCACGCCGTTACTGGTCCGGAACTGATGAACTTGATGCGGCAGCAGGCGGTGAATTTCGGCACGCGGGTGATTACCGACGACGTCGTCAGCACTGATTTCGGCAAAACCCCTTTCAAGTTCCAGACGCTTGGCGGCGAGTCGCACGAAGCGCTCACGGCAATCATCGCCACCGGTGCGCGGGCAAACTACCTGGGCCTGCCGTCGGAAGACCGCTTCAAAAACCGTGGCGTGAGCGCCTGCGCCGTGTGCGACGGGGCCCTGCCGCGCTTTCGCAACAAGCCGCTCGTGGTGGTGGGGGGCGGCGATTCGGCCGTCGAAGAGGCGACGTACCTCACGAAATATGCCTCGACCGTTCACATGCTCCTTCGGCGCGACGTCTTCCGGGCGAGCAAGATCATGCAGGAACGGGCCACTTCGAATCCAAAAATTAAGCTGCACGTCTTCCGCGAAGTTGCGGAAGTCCTCGGCGACGACAAGCAAGGGGTCACCGGTGTGCTGATGAAGAACAACCAGAGCGGCAGCACCGAAGAGCTTCCCGCCAGTGGGCTCTTCCTGGCGATTGGCCACACACCCAACACGGCATTTCTGAAGGGTCAGGTCGAACTGAACGAGCTGGGCTACATCAAATACACGAAGCTGATGCGAACCTACACCAGCGTCCCCGGTGTATTCGCGGCCGGTGACGTGGCCGACGACTACTACCGGCAGGCAATCACTTCGGCCGGCACGGGTTGCATGGCCGCCCTCGATGCCGAGCGGCATCTATCCGGCGTCGGTCATTGACGGAGTCGCTGGGCCACGATCACCGCATCATGCCGACCGTCGGCTTGCCAATCTTCGGCAAAGTGAAGGACTTTGAGGCCTGTCACGAGTCGAGGCAGTTCACCGTCGTCGAGCAGGAAGTCGGCTGGCGGCTTTTCGTGCCGCATGAGGTTCGACTTCGTCGGCTGAATTACGACGAGCAGGCCGCCGGGCGCCAGAGCGGCTGGAAACTGTGCGAAGATCGGCCGCCAAAGATAGCAGATGCTGAGGATCAGATCCCACGGCCCGGCGGGAAACGGCGGATCTTGCAAGTCGGTTTCGAGCGTGGAAATCAGAACGCCTGCCTCAGCCGCTCGCTCGCGTGCAATCGCCAGCCCGACGGCGGAGATGTCTGCCACCGTCACGTCGATTCCGCGCCGCGCGAGCCAGATGCCGTTGCGAGCAGCACCGCCGGCAATTTCGAGAGCTCGACCGCTCTTCGGAAGATACTGCTTTAGTCCGACGAGCACTTGCGATGGTTCTTGGTCGGCGGCGAAGCCCGCTTCGTACTTGGCGTTCCACTTTTGGCGGTCGAAATTGGACATACCGCAGATTCTAGCGAAACATAGCTTGTAGATGCCCCAAAGCCGCCAGGATCTACTATGCCGCCTTCCGTAGCACGAGCGTCGTATTGCTGCCGCCAAATCCAAACGAGTTGGAAAGTGTGGTGCGGACCCGCGCAGCGACCGCCTGGTTGGGCACATGGCACAAGTCGCAGTCGGGATCGGGCTGGTCGAGATTGATCGTCGGCGGAATGGCCTGCCGGTCGAGGGCCGCAATACAGGCGACCGCTTCGACGGCAGCCGCGGCACTGACGAGGTGCCCCGTCATGCTCTTGGTGGAACTGACGGGCGTTGTCGCTGTGTGCGAGCCGAAGACGAGTCGCAGAGCCCGAGCCTCGGCCCGGTCGCCGACGGTCGTGCTCGTGGCGTGGGCATTGACGTAGTCGATCTGTTCCGGAGACAGCCCCGCGTCGGCGAGCGCCATTTGCATACTCGCGGCCGCTGGCTTGGGATCGTCGCTGGGAATGATCATGTGCGAAGCATCGCTCGACGCCCCGAAGCCGGCGACTTCGGCATAGACCCGCGCGCCGCGCCGTCTGGCCGAAGAAGCGGATTCGAGGAGCAGTACCGCGGCACCTTCACCCATCACAAAGCCATCCCGGTCAAGGTCGAAAGGTCGTGAGGCGTGCTCGGGATCGTCGATCTTTCGCGACAAAGCCCGCAGATTGTGAAAATTGGCTCGCGTGATCGGACAGGCAATCTCTGCACTACCCGCCAGGCACACATCCACCAGACCGCGATTGACCCACTGACGCCCGAGGGCGATCGCGTAGCTGGCGCTCGCACAAGCCGAACCGGTCGAAGCAACGGGGCCGCGCAGGCCGAGATGCTCCTGCACCGAAGCGACGAGCGGCTGGCGATCGAGCGCCGGCTGGAAAATCTGTCGGCCGCCGCAAACTGCGTCCGCCTGCCAGTGACGATACCACTCGCCTCCTTGGCCGAGGACGATCCCAACGGTCAATTCACGGGCGCTAGCGAGCAAGCCAGAATCGGCCAAGGCCGCAGATGTCGAAGCAATGGCGAGTTGCCGCAGTTTTGAAAGGCTGCTGAATTCTATCGGATCGAATCCGTTGGGGGTCGCGATCGCATCGACCTGTGAGCCAACGCACGCGACCAATTCGGCGCCCTGGCGGTCGAAGACCTTACGTGTTGCCGAGCGGCCAGCCAGCAGGCTGTCGGCGATCGATGCGAGCGAGTCGCCGATAGGGGTGCAGGCCCCAATGCCGGTGATCCAGACTGCGTCGTCCATCGCGTTTCCTCTAGGCCGCGGCCTTCAGCGTCTGCTCGGCTGCCGCCAGCCGCAGTTCAACGTGTCCGCCCCACGGCAGCCAGCAGGACCAGCGCGTCGAGCGGCCCCGCCCTGCGGTCGCGATGCAGTTCGCGATTTCGGCCACTGTCGGCTCGGGCCAGCGAGCAACCGCGGCTCGCATGGCCGGTGTGCCGGGACGCAGCGTGAGTTGTGATTGACCGACCTGGCCGGGAACAATCGCCAGAGCGACGGCATGAGCGACCGATGGATGGAGCGGATTCCCCTTTTCATCAGGAATCGGCTCGGGATCGAACTGTGTCGCGAGCAGCCACATCCCGGGAACGTGCCGAGCGCCGAACATCGACAATGCGGCGACGATTCCATCGCCAATCGACCACGGTCCACCGCCCACGCCAAGGTTCGGTCCGTGGACACCAAGCGCGATGCTCGCTGCGCCACTGATGCTGTGCAGGGAATTCTGAGCTACGGCGTGCGGTGGCACTCCGCTCCCACCCTGATTCGCGAAGCGATCGAGGATCGAAGCCCCCGCTAGTCGGCCGATGTATCGGGGAGCCGCGATAATTCCCCAGTTCGTCATCTGCCCCGGATCGAGTTTGTGTCGCTCAATCGCCTGACCGATCGCTCGCAGGGCGACAATCGTCTGTTCGTCGGCATGTTTGAGGAAATGGCCGGAAAGTTCGACGCCGCCAAATCTCGGCGGCTCTTTGCGCAGCGCGGCGAACTGGCCGAGGGGAACGGCAGCACTGCCGACGGCGACGACCGCGGCTTGGAAAACGACATCTGCAGCCAAAGGGTTCACGTCAGGCGGCCCTGCTATGCATTTTGGCGGCGATCTTGCGCAGGATCGTATCGAGCAAGTCCCCTACCGTCGCGATCTTGTCAAAATCGCGGCTGTCGAGCGTGACACCAAGCGACGATTCGGCCCGGAGCATCACGCCCAAGAGATCGACTGAATCGAGCTTCAACCCCTCGCGGATTTTCACGTCGTCTGTGAAGAGTTCGGGGCGTTCCCAGGTTTCCTGCTCGAGCAGGTCGAGCAACGTCGTGCGAAGTTGTTCGCGGTTCATACGACTTCCCTGCCAATGGATCGTGCTAGCGTGCCGCTGCTGCGGCTGGCAAGCGGGAAGTTAACAAACGACGGCAGGCGGCTCTAGAGCGATTTGCGAGCGGAAGGCAGCACTAAGTGTCGAAAGTCAGGCCGACTTTTTGCGTCCGCTAGGCGATTGCACCACGGGCGGCTTTGCCCGGCGGCCTTCGGTGCGGAGACGGTGGGCCCAATCTTCGGCTTGCTCACTGAGCTCGCAAAGCTGACCTTCGACCAGTTGCTGAAAATGCTGCATTGCCAGTCGGTCGAGGTTCTTGGGGACTTCAATCGGCGATCCGATCACGCCGACCATCGTGCTGAAGGGGATTGGCACGGCGAAGCGGTCCCAACTCCCGGCTCGCCAGGCTCGCGTGAAGCCGACGCCGACAGGAACAATGGCCAGTCCCGTTTGCGAAGCGACCATGACGACGCCCGGTTTTAGCTCTCGCCGCGGACCACGCGGGCCGTCCGGAGTAATCGCCAAATGCTTACCGTCGTCTTCACCCCGAATCATTTCGAGCAACGCCTGACTCCCGCCGCGAGCCGTCGATCCGCGAATCGCACCCATTCCTAGCCGCTGGCATACCTGAGCGATCAGTTCGCCGTCGCGATGCTGGCTGATGAGCACGCGCGCCTTCGGCCGGACAGCGATTGGCCCGAGCATCGCTTCGTGCCAAAAGACATAGATGAACCGTTGCGCGGCCGGATCGATCGGGTGCGGCAGACCGTCGCCTGTCACGATGCGAACCCGCGTGGTCCACAGCCAGACGCGGATCAGGGCGGCCGCAATCGTGGCGACCACACGAATGGTGAGAGGGTGGCGAAGTTGCATGAAGCGAAAGCGTGCGAATATGTAGAGCCGACAACTGTCAGAATCGTGGCATTCCATCGCCAAAGCGGCAAGGCGAGTTATGGCTGGCAGGACAAGATGTCAGAAGAGTTCCAGAGGACCGGCCACGGGACTGGCGGCAAGCACTCTGCTCGATTGGCCGAGAAGTCGCTAAACTCCGACCACACGGAGCCTATGTCTAGCGATCAGCCCAGTGCCCCGAATCTCCCCAGCCGGCAGCTATCGCTGTGGGATAGCACGTCGATCATCGTCGGCATCATCATCGGCTCGTCGATTTATGAGATTTCCCCGACGGTAGCGGCAGCTGCTGAGGGGTGGACCCAGTCGCTGGTAGGCGGAAAGTGGCACTCTCCAGCCGCGACGTGTGTGACGCTTGGCGTGTGGCTGGTTGGCGGCCTGATCGCCCTGCTCGGGGCGATGTGCTATGCCGAGCTAGCAACGGCCCATCCACGAGCCGGCGGCACGTATGCTTTCCTGGCCGAGGCATACGGCAAGACGTTCGGCTTTGCGTTCGCGTGGGTCGAATTCTGGATCGTGCGTCCGGGCAATGTCGGAGCGGTCGCGTTCGTGCTAGCACGCTACGCGGCGGCGCTTCTGCCGGAGAACGTCGGCAAACATCCGCATGCGCCACTCGCCATCGCTGCAGCAGCGGTGATCGTGCTGTCGGTCATCAATGCACTCGGCTTGCGGGCGGGAAAATGGACGCAGAATGCTTTGACTGCCTTAAAGGTCGCGGGGCTTGTGGCAATCATTGCCACGGCGCTCACGTTGCGGCCTGATCCGCCGGGCATATCTGGTGCAACGCCTCCGCCGCCACCCCTTTCGCTCGCACTCATCCTCGTGATGTTCGCTTATGGGGGCTGGTCCGACATGTCGTTTGTCGCAGCCGAGGTTCGCGAACCGAGGCGAAACATTTTTCGGGCTCTGCTGCTGGGCACAGCGACGGTGACGGTGATCTACCTGACGATCAACCAGGCGTTTGTCGTTGCGATGGGACTCGATGGCCTCACGTCGTCGAGCGCAATCGCGGCCGACGTGTTGTCTCGGCGTTTTGGCGCTTTGGGTTCGACGGCCATCAGCCTTCTCGTGGTGATTTCCTGCTTGGGAGCGATCAACGGGATGATCTTCACCGGGGCTCGAGTCTTTTATGCCTTGGGGACGGAACATCCCACATTCCGCTGGCTGGGCGCGTGGAATCAGTCGCGCGGCGTTCCGCTCCGGTCGCTCGTCGTGCAGACGCTGGTAACGCTTGCGCTTGTTGTCGCGTTCGGACGGAACGATGGAGGATTCAATCGGCTGGTGGTCTTTACCGGGCCTTTTTACTGGGGCTTTTTCGCAATGGTTGGCATCGCCCTGATCGTGTTGCGACTTCGCGGCGGCAGTGAGACCGGGACGTATCGCGTGCCACTCTTCCCGGTGACGCCGCTCCTTTTCTTTGCGACGAGCCTGTTGATGGTGCTCGCCGCATTTCAGTACATCGCCAGCGAGCGAGCCTGGGAGCAGTTCTGGCCGACCACGTGGGCGATTGGCGTTGTGGTCAGCGGCGCGGTCGTAGGAGCCGTCGATTGGCGGATTCGACGGAAGGCGTCGTCGCGCGACGCTAGCACCGCTGGCGCGAAGCTCTGACGATTGTGCGGATTGCGGCAACAGAAGCGAGTTTGCGGCTGCCGATGTAGTCCATGATGCGCTCGACCGCGCACCACAGCTTCGGCAACAACGCAACTGGCAAGGACGCTGATGACCACCGCTCCGCCGCTGTCTTCGCTGGGCAGCACGTTCACCGCCGGAATCGGCAGTGGCGGTAACGCGAGCGTGCGGCCGGGCAAGCCAGATCCAAATGCTGTCGCCGAGATGCAGCAAGAGATTCGGGCAATCGTCCAGGAAATTGCCCAGCTTACGCAGTCGAATTTGCCGACTGACGACTTCTACGCCGCGCTGCTCACGCGCGTTGTTTCGGCGATGGGGGCGGTCGGCGGAGCGGTCTGGGCGATTGGCGAAGGGAATCGGCTCGCCATCGCCTATCAGATCGGACTATCGCAAAGCGGCCTCGACACGGACGCAAGCCGGCCTCAGCACGGGCTGCTTCTCAGGAAGGCCTTGGCCGGCAACCAAGCGGTGCTCGTCCCGCCCAAGGCAGGTGCGAGCAGCGACGACGAGGCGGGGAACCCGAGCGACCTCTTGCTCGTGCTTGCACCGCTCGTCGTCGAAAGTCAATCGCACGCAGTGATCGAGGTCTTTCAGCGGGCGGGGGGCGGGCCAACGACGCAGCGGGGCTATCTGCGGTTTCTGATCCAGATGGCCGACCTCGCGTGCGACTATCTAAAGAATCGTCGCTTACGGCAGCTAGAGGAAACGCAGTCGCTGTGGCAGCAGCTCGAACAGTTCGTGCAGGCGATTCACGGCTCGCTCGACGTGCAAGTGACGAGCTACGCTCTGGTGAACGAAGGCCGTCGGCTGGTGGGATGCGACCGCGTGTCGCTCGCACTGACCAGCGGCAGCCGCTGTCGAATCGAGGCGGTGAGCGGACTCGACTCGCTCGATCGGCGGGCAACACAGGTAAAACTCCTCGGCAAATTGGCCGCTGCCGTGCTGCGGACGGGCGAGCCGCTCTGGTATTCCGGCGGCGACGAACCCTTGCCGCCGCAAATCGACCAGCCACTCCAGCAGTACATCGACCAGTCACACGCGCGACTCGTCGCCGTGCTGCCGCTGATCGCTGGTGGAACGGTTCCTGACGACAATGCCGGCAAATCGTCAGCAAGGCCCATCGGAGCGATCATCGTCGAGCAAATGAGCGAAGTGCGGGCCGACGAGTCGCTCCGCAATCGGAGCCGGCTAGTCGCCCAGCACGGCGCACAAGCTCTCAGCCGGGCGATCGACCACAGCAGTCTGTTCCTGTTGTCGCTCTGGCAGGCGCTTGGCAAGGCGACCTGGATGTTCCGCGGCCGCTCGCTTCCAAAGACATTGATTGCCTGTCTTCTGCTTGCAGGTGCTGCGTTTGCCCTGGCGACCGTGCAAACGGATTTCGAGGTCGCCGCCCGTGGCAAGCTGCAGCCCGCCGAGCGACGCGAAATCTTCGCCCAGATTGACGGCATTGTCACGAGCGTTCCCGTGCGACACGGACAGGAAATCGCCGCGGGAACTGTGCTGGCGGAACTGGCCAATACGAATCTCGAATTGGAACTGGCCGCATTGATTGGTCGGCAGACGACGAATCAGGAGCAAATCGCCTCGCATCAGCGGGCGCTGCTCGACAACTCGACCGCGACCGGCGCTCGCCTCTCGCCGGCCGAAGAAAGCCAACTTTCGGCGGAACTCGTCGAATTGCGGCAGGAGTCGCAGAATATCGAGCGCGAGCTGGCCCTTTTCCACGAAAAGCAGCGGCAGCTTGTGGTGACCGCGACCGAAGCGGGGCAAGTTGTGACATGGAAAGTCGAGGACTTGCTGCAAGGGCGGCCCGTGATACGCGGTCAGTCGCTCATGACGCTCGCCAATCCGGCGGGGCCATGGGAGTTGGAACTGTATGTTCCCGAGCGGCGACTCGTGCATCTTCAAGCCGCGCAGCAGATGGAAACCCGAAGCGTAAGCGAGGGAGAACTTGCCGACGGCTCTCGTCCACCGCTCGATGTTGTCTTTACGCTCACCAGTCATCCCGGCTTCCAGTTCCACGGGCGCGTCGTCGAGATCGAGCAATCGGCCGAGGTCCGCGGCGACGACGGGAACACCGTGCTCGTCCGCGTGTCGATCGACAAAGACGAACTGCCGCCGCTGCACGATCAAACATCCGTGACGGCCAAGCTCTATTGCGGCCGGGCCAGCGTCGGCCGGGTCTGGTTCTGCGACTTGATCGAGACCGTGCAGAGCAAAGTGTTGTTCTGGCTGCCGTAGCGACTCGCAGGAAGCACCGAATTTCCATCGCTCATTCGCAAGCATCACCCATGTCCGAAACATCGATCAAACGACGTATACGTTGGTCTTTCGCTCTGTGGAGTGGGGGATTTGTGGGTTGCCTCGTGCTCAGCGTTTGGAGCCTTCGTGCCGCACCGCCGCCGCTCGACGTGTCGAGCGGTTCGAATCCGCCGCTCACTGCCGTCAGCTCTTCGCAGCAGGCGCAGATCAAGCAGTGTCTCGTTTCGCTGGTCGAGGACGTGCAAGTTCCCGCCCGCGAGGCTGGTGCTCTTGCGACCATCGACATCGTCGAAGGTGAGTTTGTGTCGGCAGGTCAGTTGCTTGCGACGATCGACGACCGACAGCCGAAACTTGCCAAGGTTGCCGCAGAACTGGAGCGAGACGCGGCATTGACGAAGGCCGAGGATGACATCGAGGTTCGGTTTTCTGAGGCAGCGCTCGCAGTCGCGGCAGCCGACTTGCAGCGGGCGCTGGCCATCGAGGCGAAAAGCCCCGGCGGCGTGGCCGAGCAGGAGATCCAAAAACTCCGCTTGGCCAAACACCGCGATGAACTGCAAATCGACCGGAGCAAGCTCGAAATGCGGGTTGCCAAAATGAACGCCGACGTGCATCAGGCGAGCGTGCAGGCGGCGGATGACGCGGTCGCCCGTCGGCAGATCGTCTCGCCGATCGACGGTGTTGTCGTCACGCTCTTTCACGAACGGGGCGAGTGGGTGAACGCTGGTGAGGCCGTGCTGCAAGTGATTCGCATCGATCGCCTGCGAGTTGAGGGCTTTTTGAGCGCCAGCGAACACGCCCCTGAGGACGTTGCCGGCCGGCCCGTAAGCGTCGATGTTCCGCTGGCGGGAAATCGAACGGCACGTTTCGCCGGGCAAGTCGTCTATATCAGCCCGATCGTACAAGCCGGCGGCAAGTACCGCGTCCGAGCCGAAGTCGCCAACAAAAGCGAGCACGGCCATCCGATCCTCCGCCCCGGCATGGCGGCCACGATGACGATTCAGTTCAAGTCGCAAACTCGCTAGGTCTGTCCCCTGACGCCTGTGTCTCTCACCTCCAGCACCGCTCGTCCGCTCGCGCTTCGCATGCGCCCGGACCTCGTCACGGAGCGGCAGACGTGGCAAGGGCGGACCTACTGGCTCGTCAAAGACCCGCTGACGCTCAAGTACTATCGCTTCGAGGAGGAAGAGTTCGCGATCCTGCAAATGCTTGATGGAGTGACGAGCAGCGACGACGTTCGTCAACGCTTCGAGCGGCAATTTGCGCCGCAACGCATCACGGCAGCCGAACTGCAGCAACTCGCCGCCAACCTGCACCGCAGTCACCTTGTGATTGCCGACGCGAGCGGCCAAGGAGAACACCTGCTCGCACGACAGCAAGTCAGCCGCAGCAAGTCGTTCTGGAGTACGCTCGGCAATCCGCTTGCGATTCGCCTCCGCGGGATCGACCCCGATCGCTTTCTTAGCTGGCTCAATGGCGCTTGCGGCTGGTTCTTTTCGCTGCCAGCCACGACTGCATCGGCGGTTCTCATTTTGTCAGCCCTTGCGCTCTTGGCCGCTGAGTTCGAAGAATTCCGCGCGAAGCTGCCGGCGTTCGAAGCGTTTTTCGCGGCACAGAACTGGATGCTGCTCGCCTTCACGATGGCGGTAACCAAAGTGCTGCACGAATTCGGGCACGGCCTCGCGTGCAAACGGTTCGGCGGCGAGTGCCACGAGATGGGCGTCATGTTGCTCGTGGGGACACCGTGTCTGTACTGCAACGTGACCGATGCTTGGATGATTCCGAGCAAGTGGCGTCGGGCAGCGATCGGCGCAGCGGGCATGTACGTCGAGCTCAACCTCGCGGCAGCAGCGACCTTCGTCTGGTGGTTCAGTCAGCCGGGGATGCTGAATCATCTCGCTCTGAACGTGATGTTCGTCTCGTCGATCAGCACGCTCTTGTTCAACGGGAACCCGCTGATGCGATTCGACGGGTACTACATTCTCTCCGACCTGCTCGAAATTCCCAACCTGCGGCAGAAGGCGGCTGCCGTCGTGCAGCGATCGCTGGGCCAATGGCTGCTGGGGATGAAGCCGCGTCGCGATCCATTCCTCCCCGCGCGGTGGCGCTGGGCGTTCGGAGCCTATGCCATCGCATCGGGCATCTACGGCTGGCTCGTATCGCTCTCGATCTTCTGGTTTCTGTATCGGGTGCTGCAACCGTATGGGCTGGCGATCGTCGGACAGATGCTTGGCGTCGCGATGATCGGCAGCCTCGTCGTGTGGCCGCTGGTTCGGCTCATTCGCTTTGTCCTGGAACCTGCGAGGGGTGATTCCATGAACTTTACGCGTGCGGCACTGGGGCTAGGCATCGTCGGGGCTGTCGCGGCGTTGATCCTCGCGGTGCCGCTGCCGTACTACGTCACCTGCAGCGTTGAGATTCAACCGCGCGGCGCGACGAGCGTGTATGTCGATGTACCTGGCCAGGTGCGGTCGATTCATGTGCAGTCCGGTTCCGTTCAGCAAGGGCAAGTCATCGCCGAGCTCGACGATGTCGATGCCCGCATTGCCCTCGAGCGGCTGGCAGGTCAGCGCGAGCGGTTGGCGGTGCGAGTCGAAGCGATTCGCCAGCGAGCCCATATCGAGGATCAGGCGCTTTTGGAACTTGCCCACGCGGAAGAGGCGCTCGCTGCACTCGACGTGCAACTTGCCCGCCGGCGCGAAGAGCTCGACCGGCTGACGATTCGTGCTCCGGTCGCCGGTATTCTCGTTCCGCCTCCGTCGCGAAAACGGGACCAGCACGAGCGGACGACGCTCGTCGCCTGGTCGGGCCGGCCGCTGGAGAACCGCAATGTCGGTGCTCACCTGGAGGCCAGCACGCTCCTGGCTCGCATCGCGCAGCCAGGCCGGCTGGAGGCAGTCCTGGCGGTGCCGCAAGAGGAGATGGACTTCGTTCAATCGGGGCAGCACGTCCAAGTCTTCCTGCAGCAACTGCCCGGTGAAAGCATCGCTGGGCAAATCGATCGCATCGCCTCTGAAGAGCTGAAGGCCGTTTCGGATCGTCTCTCTACCCGGACCGGCGGCACGCTGGACACGCGGACGACGGCTTCCGGCTACGAGCGTCCGATCGGGGTTGTGTATCAGGCGAGTGTGCCGATCGAAGACGACGCCGGTCGTCTCGTCCTTGGCGGCACGGGAACGGCGAAGATTCACGCCGGCTGGCAACCGATTGGCGTTCGCCTGTGGCGCAGCCTCTGCCGAACGTTTCGATTCGAAATGTAGGTACACTGGTCGGATGCCCCGCACGACCAAAATTGCCACGCTGGCCGCCGACGCGCCGCTCATTGGCCACCGCATCGATCATCTGGTTCAGGAGCTGGTCGGTCTCTCGCGATCGCAAATCACCGGCCTCTTCGATCACGGCTGCGTGCGCGTCGGCGGGGCGATCTGTACGCAGCCGGGCCAGCGGCTGGCGGCGGGGGACCGTATCGAGGTGAGTTACGACCCGCACCAGCGCTATCATCCGCAGCCTAAGGCTCGGCGGAACTTGGGTTTCGAGGTCGTCTTTGAGGACAAGCAGCTCATCGTGGTGAACAAGCCGGCGGAACTGCTCACCGTGCCGACCGTCCGCAAGGAGACGAACACGCTGCAGCAAAAGGTGGCCGAGTATGTAAAGCACGTCAGCAAAGGCCGCGATGCCCTCACGGTGCATCGACTGGACCGGGGCGTGTCGGGCTTGCTCGTGCTGGCCAAGTCGCAGGAGATCGTGCGGCAGCTCAAAGACCAGTTCGCCGCCAGCAAGCCGGAACGGGAGTACGTCGCGATTGTGGCCGGTCACATGGACCAATCGCAGGGAACGTTCGAGTCGCTGCTGGCGACCGACAAGGATCTTAATCGTTTTTCGACCGACGATGAGGAGATCGGGCAGTTGGCGATTACGCATTTTCGGGTGATTGCCAGGCTCACGGACACGACGCTGGTTCAAGTGCGGTTGGAGACCGGTCGTCGGAATCAGATTCGAGTCCATTTCGCGGAGGCGGGACATCCCGTTCTGGGCGATTCGCGCTATCAGCCAGAACTTGCCGCCCACCCGCACTGGCAATATCAGCGAATGGCTTTGCACGCACGCCTCCTCGGCTTTGAGCATCCCGTCACCGGTAAGCCGCTGCGGTTCGAAGCACCACTGCCGGTGGAGATGGAGCGGTTTGTCTCTCGTGGCTCGTCTACAAGAAAGAAAGCAGAATAATGAGGGCAGAATAATGCAGGAGAGAATTATTCTGCCCTTATTATTCGGTCTTCCCCTATGCTGAGCTATTTAAGCTCGATGATTCGTACTCCTCCCGCAGGCACTTCGAACTTCACCGCGCCGGCATCAACTTGAAGCGCATCGTCTGACAGCAGGCGGTCGTGAGCGGAGGTGATTGGCACGCGGCTTTCGATGATCACTCGGCGGTTCTGGCGATAGTCGGTCGGCGTGATTCCTTGCTGCGGCTTATCCTGGCCGGCCGGATTGAGCAGCGTGACGAGCCAGCCGGTGGGCGTTCGATTGACGAGCCAGTTCACGTCGCCTCGGACTTCGACCGGCATTTGGCCTCGCGTCAAATGAGCAAAGAGCTGCGGCAGGACGGGATGCGCCATCTGGTCGATCCCCATGCCGCGCGGCAGCGATAAATAAATGAGCCGGCCCGCGCCGCGATCGAGGGCGGTGCAGAAGCACTTGCCGTCGGGTGTCGTCGCTAGAGCCCGCTGGTCCATCGCTCCAGCCGCAATCGGAATCTCGCGAAAGCGATACAGCTGCGACGGCTGCACGTCGCTCCCGCCCAACCAGCGATAGCCGTAACCTTCCGATTGGCCGCCAACCGCGGGCAGGTTGAGTCCGGCTACACCCGGCCCGGTCAAATGAGCATCGGCCACAAGCAGCGTCCCGCCGCGCTCGACATACTGTGCCAGCCGCTGTCCCTCGGCTGCCGTGAGTTCGATGTCGCCGGCGACGATCACCACCGGATAGCTGTCGATGGTCCGCCACTTCGCTACATCGGGATACGCAAAAATCACGTCGAACATATCGCCAAACACGCCCGGCACGTTCACTTCATTGGTCGCGGTAATGGGCCGCTCACTTTCGCGGCCGATTGGATGAAAGGCCGTCCAGAAATACTGTTCGAGCATCTTCTCATGCTCACCGAAGCGGAATCGCTCCTGCTGTTCGTGCCAGTTCTTAAAGCTGTTGGGCCAGAATGGTGCCGGTTCCCAGCCGTGCGCGTAATCGACGAGGATCGCGACCGGCGTGAACGGCGCTCCCCGTTCCGGCTCAGCAGCGGTCGTGCGGAGAAAGCGATCGACGAGCTTTCCTTTCGGCGAAAGCTGCACTTCGTGCAGGCCTGCCGCGGTCGTTCCGCCCGGTTGCCAGAATTCGTCGAAGCCTTGCTCGTGATAGAACATCGACGAACCCGCCATGTACTGATACCAAATGTCGAACTTGTACCACGTCATCCCCGCGCCGCTGAAGACGCTATAGTAGTTGTCGAGGATGTGCTTCGGCTGGCTAAACGTGGCGGTAGGACTGAAGAGCGTCGAGCTGTCGCCGAAATTGCAGCTTCGATACGTCGCCGTGCTGATGCCGTGCTGCCGGGCCGCGCCGCGCATAAACGCCCAACGCATCCCCAAGATGCTCGACGTGCATGCCGACGACTCATAGCCGATCGTCCTCGCCCCCCAATCGGCACAGAGTGGCGTGCTGATGATGTTGCCCACTGAGAGGCACGCGATCACGTCCTCATACGGATTCGCGTCCAGATCGCGGCCGTACACCTTGCGGTATTTTTCGCGGTTGAGTTCCAGCATGTATGGCGTCATTGCCTCGACAAGCTGCCGCCGCGTTTGGGCCGAGGCGGTCCGCTCGCGCATCTTGGCCGCGTCCCAGTAGAAGTAGCCGAGGCTCTCACCGCTGATCGAGCCGAGGTAGCGATCGCGATACTTGGTAAACGCCGCAATTCCCTTCTCACCGACGGGCACGCCGTTGTGATAGTTCATCATCATCGCCCAGTTGCGATTGGGATTCGCATCGAGCCAGCGAACAAACGACTGTCCGGTTGGGTTGATCTCCCCGGTTTTCTCGTCGGTTGCAAACACGCCGGCACCGACGCCGTGAAATGTCGGCACCACGCGCGGATCGGAGAAGATCGGCACGTCGTCGTGTCCGGCATACTTCGCCTCAAAGGCCGTTCGCACCTCGGGGTCGGAGATGTTGTACGGAAACTTCACGCGGTCGGGCTTGTCGGAGAGCCATGTCTCGGCCGCGTTGGTGTGACTGACGTTCCAAAGATACTGGAAACCTTTGTCGCGAAACGTCTTGAGCTTCCACGCTTCGGGAAGCGCGGTTGCTGGCGGTTGCGTAAAGTCCGGCACGCGGCGGGCGAGCGGCTGCAAATCAGCCGGAATTTTGCCGCCGCGATAACTGTCGAGCACTTCCCAGGCGTGGTTCTTCGGCCGGTCCTTGATGAGCGGGCGATAAGTCGCGTCGGTCGTCAGCACAATGCAATCGATCTGCCGCGGCTCACGGTCCTGCGTGGTTGAAAGGAGCTTGAGCGTCGCCGGTCCTTTCGCCAACTCCGCCGGCTGCATCGCCCAGGCAAAGGCCCAGCCCCAGTAGAGCTTCATCTCGTTGTCTTCTTCGATCGCCGGCTTCTCGCCATAGCTGGCAGTCCATGGCTGCCGGCCCGGCTGCTCGATGGCGATCTGAAACCGCTCCGGAGTCTCGCGCCAGTCGCCATAGCGGACCCAAATGAAGTACTTGCCTGCGACTGGCACTTCGATCTGCTTCGTTGCGACCGCCTTGTCGTCGTCAGCCGCGGTAGCAATCGACAGAAAGCCGCTCTCGCCCCCCTGGTTCCACTCCGTCGCCCAGCCGGGACCGGACAACGCCCAGTGTCCGGCGGTCTTCTTCATCTCCGGCTTCCCCATCGGCCAGCAATAGCCGCGAACGCCGTCGAGATGCTCGGCTTCGATCCAGAGGGATTCCTGGGCGACTAGCGGTCGAGCGGCAAGCAGAAGCAATAGCCACAAGAAGCACGAAAAGGCACGAAAAACTCGAGCGACGGCTGTCCACATGACTTGGACCCTTTCTTGTGTTTTTTCGTGATTCTCGTGGCGATGCGTTCCGACTCAGGTAGCCGGCTCGGCATCGAACAGCGTGCTCACCAGCTTCTCGTCCGGTGGCTGCGTCGCGAGGCTAACAACGATCCCCACCACCAGCGACACGGCCAAGCCCCACACGATTGGTTCAAAGCCCTGCAAGTTGTAAGGCGCAAAGCCGACGTTGTTGGTAAGGGAGATATAGAGCCCATATAGATTGAGCGACAGTGCCGTCGCCGCCCCGGCAAGCATTGCTGCCAGCGTGCCCGCCGCGGTCGCTCGTCGCCAGTAGCACATCATGGCCGTCGGAATGAGAAACGCCGACGCCGCACATCCCGAACTGAACGTCACCAGCATCTGCAATTGATCGACTGGCTCGATGTTGAGGCCGACTGCGATGACGCCAATGACGATCATCACCAGATACGTGAGCCGTCGCATTTCGTGATCGGTTGCTTCCGGATTGACGAACCGCTGGTAAACATCGCGCACCAGGCCCGAAGCGATCACCAGCAGGTACGAGCTGACCGTCGCCATGATCGCGCCAAAGGGCGCCGCCAGGATCAGCCCCGACATCCACGATCCTAGCGGCAGTTGGTCCGTGAGCTTGAGGGCCATCCGCGGAATCACTTCATCCGGCGTGGCCAGGTCCGGCATCATCGCTCGCGCGCAAATGCAAATCGCAATCAGCGGCAGATAGATCCCCATGTTATAGACGGCCAGCAAAAACATGCTCTGGCGCAGGACGCGGGTGTCCTTACAGGCCATGATCCGCACGACGCTCGCCGGCGACGCTGTTCCCGCGAACGGCCAGAACATGAACATCGAAAAGGCCATCGTCAGCGGCAAGAACGGGCTGCCGTCCTTCCGCTGGCCGGGAAGGCTGGCGTAGTTCGTGGCGATTTTCTGGGCCTCGTCCGGCGACTTGCCTTTTGCCAACGCTGAATGCTCGACATTGACAATCGCTTGTTTCGACGCTTGCTCGAATCCGCCGACTGCCGCGATTGCGAGGGCAAACAAAATGAGCACGCCGACGAACATCATCACGCTTTGGAGCAGGTCCGTCCAAACAGCAGCGAGAAATCCGCCGATCAGCGTGTAGCCGACGACGGTAATCGAAAAGATTGCCAGGCCAATCAGATAGACCTTCTTCTTGGCCAGCCACGTCCAAAACGGACCTTGTTCTGGAGAATCTGTAGAAGTAGCACTGCCTGCTGAAGTCGTCGGTCCATCCTCCGTAAGCGCCAGCGACTCCGACCCTGGCCAGGCGATCTTCATCACGAGCGCCCCGGCTTTGAACTGGGCGATCATCATGATCGACATGAAGACGATGATCAAAAGCGACGAGACAAGCCCGGCCGCGGGACTCGCGTAGCGGGCCCGGAACAGGTCGGGCATCGTTACCGCCCCAGTCCGCCGCGAAATCTGAGCGATTCGCTTGCCGATCAGGCCGAAGCCCGTGATCGGCACGACCATGTAGCTGCCAATCCAGAGGGCGACCGACCAGCCGTGCGTATAGACGAGCGACGGGAAGCCCATGAACGTGCCGCCGCTTTGCACCGTCGCGGTGAGGGCGATCGTCCATGCACCGAGGCCGCGGTTGCCTTGGAAGTAGCCCTGAATGAACTGGCTCCGCTCGACGACCCGCTGCGCGACCGTCCCCAGCCACACCGACGCGGCAATGAACAGCACGAGGGCTACCATCGCCCCGATGCCGACTTCGGGCATGTCGGACGTGGCGGTCGAATCGGCTTGAGCGAGCAATTCAAACACCATCCCCCTCCTTGTCCAGCTTCAGTTCCGGCTGCTCATCGCCCAGGTCTTCGTCGGCAATCAGAAAGCTCGACACCCAAAACGACGCGAGCGTACAGCACGCCCACGGCACGACAACGCCCCAAAACACCCAGTCGGGAATCCCCAGCACGAACGTCAGCGTATCGGGATCACGCTGATACCCGAACCGAAACGAAATGCCGACCGAAAAGAGGCACGCGAGCGTCCAGATCACGAGCACGACCAGGACTTCTTTGCGCGAACTGCGCAGGACGGCATTTTCAGCACGTGGGTGCATCGGCAGGCGGAAGTTGGTGGGAGGAGAGGCAAGGCGGGCGGGGTCAATGTTACATGGCTGTCTGGCCGCGTGCAAACGGTGAACTCAAATCATCCGGGTTATCGCATAATTGCGAGCGGCCTGCCAAAGCTCTCGCTACGACTTCTCCACCAGCCGCCCGTCATCAATCTCATAGCGCCTCTCGAGCTGTGCCGCGAGTTCCGGGCTGTGCGTGACGACCAGCAACATCGTTTGCTCTTGCCGCTGCAGTTCGATGAGGAGTGAGCCAATTGCGGCCGCGTTCTTCCGATCGAGATTGCCGGTCGGTTCATCGGCGAGCAGCAGCGCGGGCCTCATGAGCAGAGCACGGGCGACGCCGGCCCGCTGGCGTTCGCCACCAGAAAGCTCAGCCGGGCGGTGCTGCTCCCGTTCGGCCAGGCCGACGCGAGTGAGCAATTCCTTGGCCCGCTCGATCGTGGCGCGATCGGGTGAGCCTTCGGCTAGTGCCGGCACCAGGACGTTTTCCAGCACCGACAGTTGCGGCAACAGGTGATGGTCCTGAAAGACGAACCCGATGTTCCGATTGCGAAAGCGAGCCAGCGCGGGCTCGTTCAAGGCGAACGGGTCTTCGCCGCGCAGAGCGACCTTGCCGCTGGTCGGGGCATCGAGCGTGCCGATGATGTGCAATAGCGTGCTCTTGCCGCTGCCGCTGGGACCGACGATAGCGGCGTTTTGTCCCGCCGAAAGCGCGAGCGACGCTTCGCGCAGCACGACCAGCGGCTCACCGCGGGTGGGAAATTCCTTCGTAACGCGATCGACAACGAGGTCCGGCATGGTGCTTTCGGTCACTTGTCACTTGGCGCTCGTCAGCAGGCCCAGGCATCCTAGCCCATAAAAGCTGTACTCAACATCGTGGGCCGGGTCCCACTCGGCCCCGTGAAAGCCTCCCTCCTCCCGTTCCAAGCTGCGGACAAAACGGGCGAGGGCGGCCTGGTCAATCTCCTCGAAAGCACCAAGATCTTGCAGTGTCAGCAGGCCGGTGAACGTGCTGAGCAAGTCGGCGATTGGAATCCGCGTGTTGGCTCGCAGGCCCCCTTCGTCAGTCTGCATATCGGTGAGAAAGTCGATCGTCGCATCACGATGCGAGTCACCGAGCGCGCCGAGTATTCGCAGAGCGGCGATCGCTGCTGCCGTGGGATTGGTGCCGGCCCGCTTGCTCGCGCGAATCTCGCGAAAGCCACCCTCCTCGGCCGCTTGCGAGGCGAGGAACGCGACAATCCGCTCCGGCTCGGGCGGCTGGCGTGCGGCCAACTCTTGCACGAGGAGCACCAGAAACGTGTGGTAGGTGCTGCTGGCGTTGCCTTCGGGGCCCTTAGCATAGCCGCCGTCAGTCCGACGAAATGTCTCTACAAGCCGGGCAACGTTGTCGCGCCACGCTGGGCCGGCCTGAGCGAAGAGGTCGATTCCGGCAGACGTTTCAAGCAGTGCGGCTCCATAGACAAGCGAAAAGAAATCGACAATCGACTCTTGTCCGCCGAGTCGGGAACGGAGGAACGATGCTGCCCGCTCAGCCGGCTCGCCGTACAAGTGACCGAGCAGCGCGAGTCCCCGCAGGCCAAAGCCGGTGTAATAGAGGTCGCTCCCTCCTTCTCGCCCCGCGAATCCGCCGTCCGCTCGCTGCGCGGCGAGCAGATACTCCCCATGCCGGCGACGCGTCGCTTCGGGGAGTTCGGCAATGCCGGCGGCAAGGCGCAACGTCAAGTCTTCGAGATACGACATGTAAATCGCGAGACTAAACGGCAAGAGAGGCGACCTTGGCCCGAAACCAATCGGGAATCTCGATCGATTGCGGCGGCGACTGATCGGTCATTCGGCAGCAGACGGCGGTGAGTTCGCCGTGGGCGATATCGACGTCCTCGCGGCAGAAGCGGAAGGCGTAGGTGATGCTTTTGTCGCCCAGGCGGCTAATACGGACTTCGATCTCCAGCATGTCCTCGAAGCGAGCTGCCGACTGAAACTCACACTTGGCGGCCACGCGCGGCCAACTAATGATCCCCGTGTCGTCGTTCATGAAAACCGACAAATCCCGGCTGCGGATCAGCTCGTGCTCGGCCTGCTCCATGAACTCGAAGAAAGCCGCGAAGTGGGCGATGCCGGCTGCGTCGGTGTGACAGAATTCGACTCGCCTGGTGGTGAGGAAAGGTTCGGACATCGCAATCTCCGGCAGGGGCACAAAAAAGCCCACGAGCAAGGCTCATGGGCGTCAGCTATTCGCAACCAACAAAGACAAGCGAGACGCTTGCTTATAACAAACGGTTCACTCGCCGACGTACGGCAACAACGCCATGTGGCGGGCCCGCTTGATCGCCTGCGCCACCGCGTGCTGGCTGATCGCCGTGCATCCGCTCTTTCGCCGGCTGACTATGCGGCCGTGGCGATTGATCATTTTCTTGAGCAGTTCGATGTCCTTGTAATCGACGAACATCGGCCGGGGACGGACGCCGTCAACAAACAACGGGTCCTTCTTCTTGATCTTGATTCGCGGCTTCGGCTTGCGGCGCGGGCGGGCATCCTTGCGATTGAACGGCTTGAACATAGACAGTCGTAGTCCTGCGTACTAAATGGCACAGCTAATTAAGTTTTGGCGAATCACGGATTGTACGCGAACGGCGGGAGCTTGCAAGGTACAGAAGGGAGTCCGCTTGCCAGCGGCGCAGCGACTTTGGTATATTTTTGTGATGAATTCGCCGGTGAGGGACGAGACAGCCGGTTGGATGAACGGGCGTGTCCAATGGGGAATTCTTCGCGGTTCCCCGCCGGCAAACGGGCGGAGTAGTGCATGGCTCAAAAAGAAGACGCATTTGTTGTTGCGGGTACGGTCACCCAGGCCCTGGCCAATACGCGGTTCCGCGTGCAGTTGGAAACGGGGACGGAGGTGATGGCCCACGTTGCGGGCAAGATGCGCAAAAATTTCATCCGCATCGTCCCCGGCGACAAAGTGAACGTCGAGCTCTCCCCCTATGATTTGACCAAGGGGCGAATCATCTACCGCGAGCGGTAGGCTTAGCAGCTCGTCAGCCCCCCCTCTCTTTAACTACTCATTCGTCTCCGCTCGCGCCCTCTCGTTTACCCATCCCTCCCGCCGTGCTAAGTTGCTCGCGGCGATTTGGCCTGAAACCTGCTCACACACTCGCGGGTTGTATTGGTCACGTCCTTGGAATTGCCCCCTCACGCGGCCGTGCTTCTTGCGCTAGGCCGCACCAACTTTCGTTACGGAGAATCTGTCGTGAAGTTGTTTCGCACCACGCTTGCCGTGGCTCTCGCGGCTCTCGCGCCGCTCGTCGCCCCGCTGGCGGCAATGGCTCAGGATCTCAAGCCGGTCGCCGTCGTGTCGATCGCCAGCGTGGAAGAGACGCTGGCCGACATCGGCTACATCACGTCGATCGCGGGCATGGAAGACGCGGGGAAAACGGCCCGCCTCTTCGGCAGCGCCTTGACCGCTGGCATGGATAAGAAGCGGCCCGCTGGGCTGTACATCGTTCCCAAGGACGGCGACTTCCACGGCATTGCGTTCGTGCCCGTCAGCGACCTGAAGCAACTGCTCGAAATTCACAAGGAATACGTGGGCGAAGCTCGCGATGCCGGCGGCGGCATCCTCGAAGTCGGCATGGGGCGCAGCGCCTTTATCAAGGAACAAAACGGCTGGGCGTTCGTTGCCGAAAGCTCCGACCATTTGACCGGCCTGCCGGACGATCCGCTCAAGCTGCTCGGCGACTTGCCGAAGCAATACAACATCGCCGTGAAAATTCTGGTGCAGAACGTCCCGCAGGAACTGCGGCAGACGGCTCTGGACGAAATCAAATTTGGCCTGGAGCGCGGTCTGGATCAGCCTGGCGCGAACGTCGATCGCGAGGCCCTTGAGCGGACCGCGAAGTCGTCGCTCAAGCAGATCGAGCAGCTGATGAACGAAGCCGACGAGGTCACGCTCGGCTGGGCGGTCGATGCGGCCGGCAAGCGGACGCACATCGACCTTAACATCACGGCCAAGGAAGGTAGCGAACTGGCACGGCAGATGGCGCTGAATGCCGAGTCAAAGTCGGCCTTTACCGGCGTCCTGTTGCCGGAAGCCTCGGTGACGATGAATGCGACGGCCAAGCTGGCCGAGTCGGACATCGCTCAGGTCGAAGCCGCCTTCCAGACCGGCCGCGAACAGCTCAGCAAGCAAATCGACGACGATCCAAACCTCACCCCCGAACAGCGGACCGTCGCCAAGGACGTGCTCGGCAAGCTGCTCGACGTCTTCCAGCAAACCGCCAAGAGCGGCAAGATCGACCTCGGATTCGCCCTCGTGCTCGAGCCCAAGAGTATCGGCATCGTGGCGGGCGGCTACGTTGCCGACGGGCCGGCCTTTGAGAAGGCGGTAAAACAAGTCGTGGAACTGGCCAAGAACGAGCCGGACTTCCCCAAGGTGCAGTTCAACGCCGGCACGCACGGCAGTGTCACGCTGCACAAGGCGTCGGTCCCCGTTCCTGACCGTGAGCCGGAAGCCCGCGAACTGCTCGGCGAAAAGCTTGACATCATTCTCGGCATCGGGGCGAAGTCGGTTTATATCTCGGCCGGCAAGAACGCCGAGAGCCTACTGAAGAAGGTGATCGATCAGTCGGCTCAATCGGCCGAAAAGCCGGTCCCGGCGATGCAGCTTAACGTCTCGGTCCTCCCGATTTTGAAGTTCATGGCCTCGGTCGATGAAAACCCGATGCTCCCCGGCCTGATCGCATCGCTGGAAAAGGCGGGCAACGACAAGGTGCTCATCACGAGCCAGGGCTCGGCCCGCGGCAGCTCGATGCGAATCGAGGTGCAGGAAGGGCTGCTCCGCTTGATCGGCGAAGCCGTGAAGCAAGCAACGGGCGGGAATTTGAACCTGTAAGTAGCCCGTGGGGCAGGCTTCTAGCCTGCCATGTACGTCCTGTTGGCTCGGCGGGACAACGCTCAACTTCATCCCCACGCTCGGCGTGGGGATTGTCGTTTACGCGGCTTCGCACAGCCACTTACTGGGCAAACCGCAGCTCGTGCTGCACTTCGTAGGTCCGGTGCGTGCAGTCGGCTTTGCCCACGTTTTCCAAGGCAATCTGATACAGCTTCTGACCGTGCGGCGTGGGGTACGTACTGGTGATGCACGCCTGGCAGAGGGCCTGCTTCGGCTTGCCGAGCGCTGCCGCGATCGACTCGACCGGCAGGTAGCGGAGCGAATCGGCCCCAAGAGCCGCGGCCATTTCGGCCTGCACCTCGTCATTGAGCTCACGCCCTTTGAGCATTTTCGGCGCGAAGAGCTCATCGACCGTGCTCATGTCGATGCCATAGAAGCACGGAGCGACGATGGGCGGACAAGCGACGCGGACGTGGATTTCTTTGGCTCCGCCGAGCGAACGAATGCGGTTGAGGAGCACGCGCATCGTCGTGCTGCGGACGATCGAATCCTCGACCAGAAACACTCGCTTCCCTTGCAGCACCTCGCGCAGCGGCGTGTATTTCGTCTCCGCTTTCTTGATCCGGTTGCCACCTTCGATGAATGTGCGGCCGGAATAGCGATTGCGAATGAGCCCCTCGCGCGAAGGCACGCCCAGGCGGTGGGCCATCGCATCGGCTGCTGCTTTGCTTGTGTCCGGAACCGGCACGACAATCGTATCCTCGTCAAGCGGGACGCGCCCCTCAGCCAACTCCAGCCGGGCGAGTTCCTCACCGAGCATTGTCCGCGTCAGATAGACGCTCCGCTCGTCGAGCGTGCTGGCGACGTTGGCGAAATAGATCCACTCAAAGAAGCAGTGGGCCGGCGGCCGCGTTTCGGCAAACCGCTCGATCTCGAATTTGCCGCCGGTGATCGTGATCGCTTCGCCGGGGGGCAGCGAATGAATGTTTTCCGGCCGGAAGCCGAGATTAAGCAGCGGCACGCTCTCGCTTGCCGCGGCGAAGAGGTTCCCCTCCTTCGCGTAGCAGAGCGGTTTGATGCCGAGCGGATCGCGGGCGACAAGCATGTCCCCCTGAGCATTGAGCAGCACGAGGCTATACGCCCCGTCAAAGCGTAGGCTGACCGCCCGCATCACATCCACCAGCCGCGGACGCCGGTCGCCCGACATTTCGCGGCTGATCTCGTGCATGATGATTTCGGTGTCGTTTTCGCGGGCCAGATGATGATCGGCCTCGCTGAGGAGCTTGTCCTTCAGTTCCTGAAAGTTCGCGAGCTGCCCGTTAAAGCCGAATGCGAACCACTTCCGCTTTTCCAGGTGGTGCCGCTCGAACGGTTGGGCGTAGCTCTTGTCCTCGGAGCCGCAGGTGGCATAGCGGACGTGGCCGATCGCCGCCCGTCCGGCATATTGCCGCATCAGGCTCTCCGCCTTCCCGCGATGGGCGAGGCGGAAGACCTCGGTGACGCTGCCGACATCCTTGTGCGTTTCCAGGAGCAGGTCACGGCCCGGATTGAAGCTCGTCATCCCCGCGGCCAATTGTCCGCGGTTTTGAATGTCAAGCAGCATCCGCGGCATGAGGCGGGAGATTTCGTCCACGCCCCCTTCGGGACAGAGCGGATGCAGTTCGCCCGGCAAGTGATAGACCGCGGCGATGCCGCATTCGTGATGGAGTTCGCTCATCAGCTCGTTAGAGCGCGACCGCAGCCGCCGCGCAGGAAGGGAAGCGGTGTACGAACTGTGCCCCGGGGAGAGTCGGGCCACTCGCGGACAACTTCTATCATACGGGCATGTGGCCCGGCTCTCAAGGCTTGCTGAGAAGCGGCGAACCGCACGTTGGGGCAAAGACTTGCTCTAAGCCAAGACCCAGAGTGGATCGCTGGCCAAACGCAGATCACGAAAAACACGAAGGGAATCAGAAAACGTGAAAGTCGGAGCAGGCTTGAAATGACCTCAAACCAGCAATTTCCTTCCGCTTCGCGATTTCTCCTCTTTCGCGTTTTCGTGATTGTTCGAACCAACCGGCCTCAAACCCCGTTCGCCTGACAGGCGGGAGGCCTACCTCACGCTACTTCACCTTCGTCGGCTCGTAAGCATGGTCTCGCTTGCGCAAAACCTCGGCCTTCACAATCTTGTCAGGCGTGACGCCGGTCGGGTTTTGCGGGTCGATCCTCTGCAGCTTGGCCAGCACGTCCATCCCTTCGACGACGCGGCCGAAGGCCGTGTGACGACCGTTGAGGTGCGTCGTGGGCCGGAAGGTGAGGAAGAATTGCGAACCCCCGGTGTCGCGGCCGGCATGGGCCATGCTCAGCGTGCCGCGGAAGTGCCGGCGATACTCCGGCTTGTAGCACTCGCAATAGATTTCGTATCCCGGCCCGCCGGTGCCGTCCCCTTGCGGATCGCCACCCTGCGCCATGAATCCTTGCAGGACTCGGTGGAAGGTCAGGTTGTCGTACTTCTTCGCCTCAATGAGGCTAATGAAATTGCCGACGGTTTGCGGGGCTTCGTTCTCAAAGAGTTCGACGATGATCGGCCCCTTGGTCGTTTCGATCTTCACTCGCGGAAGCAGATTCTTCTCGTCGGCGGCTGCTTCCTTGGTGCGAATCTCCTGCTCCTTGGCCCAGGCCTCTTTCTGGGCGTGGAGTTCGGCGAGCATCTCCTTCGCCTGGCGATCGAGCTTGCCCGCTTTGTCGGCCCGCGTGAGGTACTTTTCGGCCGTCTCGTAATCGTCGGCATTGAAGGCGGCGACGCCGGCCACCGCATACAGCACTTCTTCTTCGCACTTGTTCTCGTCGAGTAGCTTGGCGAGCTTCAGGGCCGACTCGTACTCGTCGCGGCGAAAATCGTAGGCCACCATACCGACGAGCAGCCGCGTGACATTGGCGTTTTTGTTCGGCTCTGCAAGATAGGCCGCTTCCGCCGCCGTCCGCAGGTTGGGCAGCATCGCGTTGCTCTTCTCGACCAGTTCCAGGTACTGCTTCTTGATTTCGACGCGTGCGGCGGGCGACGTGCTGGTGGCATAGGTCTCCTGCAGCTCGCGCAGCCGCTTGTCGAGGGCCTGCCATTCGCGTTCGGCTGCCTGAAACTTGCCCAGCGGCGTGTCGGCGTCTGCAGCAGGGGGCTCGGCTGGCTTCTCAGCCGGTTTTTCAGCAGCCGGCGGATCTTGGGCGAAGAGCGCCGCGGTGAGCGTCAGGGAGGTGAAGGCAACTAGCAATGCTTGGAACGTGTATCGCATGGGTCCAATTTCAAGTCTCGAAAGAAGGAGAAGGGAGTTGCTGCGAGGGCGCAGTGCGGGGAACGTGCGCCCTGCGTGAGATTTTCCGCCGCTGGCCAATCGATTGCAACTCTGCGGGCCGTTC
The DNA here is from genome assembly GCA_964384375.1 of uncultured Pirellulaceae bacterium. GTDB lineage: Bacteria > Planctomycetota > Planctomycetia > Pirellulales > Pirellulaceae > CAYLLN01. The sequence goes on along the minus strand of CAYLLN010000015.1, from coordinate 33,886 downwards.
CGGATTCGTAACTACTCGACCTTCTTCGGCACGTAAGCGTGATCGCGCTTCCGAATGACCTCGGCCTTCACGATTTTGTCGGGCGTCTTTCCCATTTCGTTGCCCGGCTCGACCCGTTGCAGTTTGGTCAGTACATCGAGCCCTTCGATAATGCGACCGAAGGCGGTGTGCTTGCCGTTGAGGTGCGGCGTGGGGAGGAACGTGAGGAAGAACTGTGAGCCGCCGGTGTCGCGTCCCGCATGAGCCATGCTCAGTGTGCCGCGGAAATGGACGCGGTAGTCTGGCTTGTAGCACTCGCAGAAGATCTCGTAGCCCGGCCCGCCGGTTCCGTCCCCCTTCGGATCGCCCCCCTGGGCCATGAAATTGGCCAGGACGCGGTGAAAGTTCGTCCCGTCATAGAAACCCTTCTCGACGAGGCTGACAAAGTTGCCCACGGTGTCGGGAGCCTGATCCTCGAACAGTTCGATGACAATGTCTCCCTTGCTCGTGGCGATCTTGACCCGCGGCAGGTCTTTCCCTTCCTCGGCGGTGCGGATTTCCTGCTCCTTCTCCCACAGCTTCTTGTAGTCGGCGAAGTTCACGCCCCAGTTCAGGAGCGACTGGTTCGGATTTCCCGCTTCGACGGCCAACTTGTGATACTCGGCGGCTTTGTCGTAATCGTTCAGGGCGAAGGCTGCGAGCGATGCCGGGCCATAGATCGTCGTGTCGTCGCATTTGTTTTCAATCAGCGCCTGGCTGATGGCGAGGCATGACTCATATTCATCCCGGCCGGCGGCATCGGCGACCAATTTGACCAGGAATCGCATGAGCTGCGGGTCCTCGTTCGGGGCCTCGACATACGCCTTCAAAGCCGCGTCTTGCAGGGAGGGCAACATGCTGTTCCCCTTGGCGACGGCGGCGGTCCATTGGTCGCTGAGCGTCTGTTTCTCGGCCTCCGATGCCGACTGGAATTTCACCTTGAGCTGCCGCAGTTCCTTGAGAACCCCCTTCCATTCATCAAGCGCCTTGTTGAACTCGGCAGCGGCTGGCTTGTTCGGATCGGCGGGCTTGGCCGCAGGGACGGGTGGCTCGGTGGCGGGCTTGGCGGGATCGTCCTGAGCGAGCACCGGAGCTGTAGTGACGGACAAAGCGAGTAGGGTCAGATACCAGTTCTTCATGACGGGAGGGACTCCGCGGAGACAATTGCGGTTAGAATGCGACGTTCGTGACGCGACCAACTTAGCACGGCCGGGCGGCGTCATTAAGGGTACCAGGCACCCTAAATCCAGACCACGGGCGGCCTTAGCAACTATTGTACGAAGTTCGGGACGGGGAGGTTCGGGGTTGGGAAGTTCGGGACTGGGGTGGTTCGCGCATGGAGCTCAGGTTGATGATGGCAGGCGAGACGCCCGCCCCACGTATGAAACGCCGCTCGCCAAAAACCGCCGAATCGCCAGAAACCGAAACGATCGGCCTCCGCATCGTCGGTGGCACGCTGCGCGGCAGCAAGTTGGCCTACAGCGGGGACTTGCGCACGCGGCCGATGAAGGACCGCCTGCGGGAGGCCGTGTTCAATCTGGTCGGACCCGGCGTCGTCGGGAGCCATGCCATCGACCTGTTTGCAGGGACAGGGGCGCTCGGACTGGAAGCGATCAGCCGCGGTGCCGTGGGGGCAACGCTCATCGAGCGGCATCTCCCCTCATCAGAGTTGATCCAAGAAAACGCCGCGGCACTGGGCATCGCCAATAGAGCCGAAGTGCTCTTTGCCGACGCCTTTTCCTGGGACCGCATTCACCTTCCCAAGCGACCAATCTCAGAGCCGTGGCTCGTCTTCTGCTCGCCACCGTACGATTTTTATATCGAGCGGCAGGTCGAAATGCTGGCCCTCATCGAGCGATTGCTGGCTGCCGCTCCCCCCGGCAGCCGGTTCGTCGTCGAGGCGGACGAGCGATTCGACTTCCAATCTTTACCGCGGCCGAGCGAGTGGGATGTTCGTGCGTATCCACCGGCGGTCGTCGGCTTGCTGGTCACATAGGTTCCGCCGGCCCGGCATGATTCGCCAGGTAGGTCCCGCCGGCTCGTCGGGACTTCGCCCGCAATATCGGATGGACGCGGGCGGGTTGACGATCTAGCATCAAAGCTTCCCGCCCCATCCAGAGGTTTCCCATGCCCACGGCCAACGTCTCCCGCCGCCGCTTTCTGCAAACCGCCGCTGCCGCTTCGGCCGTAATTGCAGCACCCTATTACGTCCCAGCTCGTGCCTTCGGCGCGAATGAGCGAGTGATCACCGGTGCGATCGGCGTAAAGAACCGGGGCGGCGACGGCCAAAACCTGAAGGACTTTGGCAAGAACTGCGTTGCGGTTTGCGATGTCGATGCGAACGTCGCGGCCAAAGCAGCCAAGTACGTGGAGAGCGTCGGCAACAAATGCGAGATCTACAGCGACTATCGCAAGCTGCTCGACCGCAAGGACATTGACGCCGTCGTCATCTCAACTCCCGACCATTGGCACGCCCTGATGACGATCGACGCCTGCCGGGCCGGCAAGGACGTCTTCTGCGAGAAGCCGTTGACGCTGTTCATCGCCGAGGGGCGAAAGATGGTCCAGGTCGCTCGCGAGACGGGAAAGATCGTGCAGACCGGCAGCCAGCAGCGGAGCGACGCCCGTTTTCGCCAGGCGTGCGAACTGGTCCGCAACGGGGCGATCGGCCAGGTGAAACAAGTCCTTGTCGGCATTCCGGGGCCGAATCACGCCTCGAAGTACGTCCCCGACTCCGATCCGCCTAGCGAACTCGATTACAACGCGTGGCTCGGCCCAGCCCCTGAGAGGCCGTACAACGCTAACCGCGTCCATTACAACTTCCGCTTCTTCTGGGACTACAGCGGCGGGCAGATGACGAACTTCGGGGCGCACCATCTCGACATCACCCAGTGGGCCCTGGGCATGGACGACAGCGGCCCGATTTCCGCCGAAGGGACTGCGACCTATCCCGACGATACGCGACTGTGCGAGGTGACCCGCACTTGCCGCGTGAAGCTGACCTATGCCAACGGCGTCGAGGTAATTGTCGGCCAGTTGCAGAAAGACATTCCCGGCGGCTGCACGTTCATCGGCGAGAAGGGGCGCATCTTCGTCGATCGGGGGAAGATCACGCCCAGCGACCCGGAGATTCTGAAGTTTGAGCCGGCCGGCGACGTCGTGCGGCTGATGGTCAGCAAGGACCATCCGCAGAACTGGCTCGACTGCATTAAGAGCCGCGAGCTGCCGATTTGCGACGTCGAAATCGGTCATCGATCGGCGAGCGTCTGCCACTTGGCAAACATGGCCGTACGCCTGGGCCGCAAGGTGCAGTGGGATCCGGGCAAGGAACAGGTCATCGGCGACGACGAAGCCGCGGCAATGGCCTCGCGGCCGTATCGTGAGCCGTGGAAGCTGGCGTAGTGGATTCGCTCTGCCAATCCTGCCGCTTCGTCCGCGTGATTGTTTCCGGCAAAGGATCGCAGTTTTTGCTGTGCGAGAAAGCAGCCGAGGACCAGCGGTTCGTGAAGTACCCACCGCAGCCGATGGTGCGGTGTGGCGGCTATGAAGAGCGGCAGACGAGAAATTTGCCCGGCGAGATTAGCGCCAGTTGATTCGCCAGCCGCTGGCGACGAGAGCGGCGAGGGCAATGATCGTCAGGCCCAACAGGGCAATGATCACGCGGGCAGCTGTCTTACCGACGGCATCGATGAGCAGCCGCGACTTGGGCAGCCGCGCGAGCCAAGCCGAGTCAGTCGCTGCGACGACAATCATTGCCATGCCCACTGCGGCAGCCATGATGCCCACGACGAGATCGGGAACTTGCATGTTACGGCGCCGACCAGCCGAGCGTCCGCTCGACCGCTTTGTTCCAATCGCTGCACAAGGCCGCGGCCTTCTCCGGCGACATTTGCGGTTTGAATTCGCGGTCGAGTGCCCAGTTGCGGGCCACGTCGGCCAGATCCTTCCAATATCCCACGGCCAAGCCCGCGAGATAGGCAGCACCGAGCGCCGTCGTCTCGGCGACAACCGGACGACGGACCGTCGCGTCGAGTATGTCCGCTTGAAATTGCATCAAGTGGTCGTTCACGGAGGCACCGCCATCGACCTTGAGCACGGCCAGCGGCAGTCCGGCATCGGCCCGCATCGCAGCAAGCAAATCGCGAGACTGAAATGCCATCGACTCGACGGCCGCTCGGGCGATGTGACCGGCCGTGGTACCGCGTGTGATGCCAAAGATCGCCCCGCGGGCGTATGGATCCCAGTGTGGTGCACCGTGGCCAACGAATGCCGGCACAACGACCACGCCGCCGCTATCTTCGACGCTCGCAGCAAGCTGCATCACTTCCGCAGAGGTCTTGATGATCTTCAGGCCGTCGCGGAGCCATTGCACGACCGCTCCACCGATGAAGACCGAGCCTTCCAGGCAGTACGTGGTTTGCTCGCCGATTTGCCAGCCAATCGTCGTGAGCAGGTTGTGTTTCGACTCGCGCGGAGCGTGCCCCGTATTGAGCAGCATGAAGCAGCCGGTACCGTAGGTGTTCTTCGCCGAGCCGGGCTCGAAGCAGGCCTGGCCGAACGTGGCGGCTTGTTGGTCGCCGGCATCGCCCGCAATTGGGATCGAACCGCCCAGGAGCGAGGCATCGCACTCGCCAAAGACCTGACTCGACGGCAGCACCTCCGGCAGCATCGCGAGAGGTATGCCGAGCAGCTTGAGCAGCTCATCGTCCCACTGGCGGGTGTGAATGTTGAGCAGCAGCGTCCGGCTGGCGTTGCTCACGTCAGTCACGTGCCGCTTGCCGCCGGTCAACCGCCAGATCAGGAACGAATCGACGGTGCCAAACAGCACCTCGCCCCGCTCGGCTCGCTCGCGCAGTCCGGGAACCGTGTCGAGCAAGTGGCGAATTTTGGTGCCAGAGAAATACGGATCGAGCATCAACCCCGTTTTCTTCCGAAACACCGGCTCGACACCCTCTTTCTTCAGCCGTTCGCAGATCGGAGCACTGATCCGGCTTTGCCAGACGATGGCGTTAGCCACGGGCTTTCCCGTTGCCTTGTCCCAAATGACGGTCGTTTCGCGCTGGTTCGTGACGCCAATCGCGGCAATATCGGCCGCGGTCACCTTCGCGGCGGCGAGCGCCTTTCGGGCCGAATCAAGTTGCGACGACCAAATCGCCTCGGGATCGTGCTCGACGTGGCCGAGCGACGGCATGAGCTGCGGAAACTCTTGCTGGGCCGAGCCGACGATGCGGCCGTCCTTGCCGAAGACGATTGCCCGGCTGGACGTGGTGCCCTGGTCGAGTGCGAGGATGTAGCGGGACATGGGAGAGGGAGAATGCGGGGTTCAGGGTTCAGGGTTCAGGCGGATGCCGAAGTGTGAGTTGAGCCGCGTCGTACAACGCTCGATGGCAGCCGCTCTTTCGCGATCAGTAAGTCGCCCCTGTTGTATCAGAATGTCGGCCAGTTCGCCGAGCTTCGCCCGCGAAAGGTCGGGCGACAGATGCCACATCAGCCGCCGTTCGACCAGGTCTTCCAGGCAATTCGCCCATTCGTGTTCGATCGCCCAGGTAGCGGCTAACGCCCAGGCGGTCGGCTCATGGAGCAAGCAATCATCAACGGGGGTGCGGGGGATCGGCCGGTCTTGCGAATTGGCCTCGACCGCGAGACCCAGTCGTCCGAGCACAGCAGCCGCTGCTTCCTCGGCGAGAGAGCGACACGTCGTGAGTTTGCCGCCAACAAGCGACAAGAGCGGCACGCGCGACTCGTCGTTCCACACCAACTGATGTCGCCGCGTGATCGCCGCCGGTGTTTTCGCATCCACAAACGGTAGCGGCCGGACGCCGCAACAGTGCATGGTGATATCGCCGCGGGTCAGTTTCGCGTCGGGCACAATGTCGTTCACAGCCGCCAGCAGATATTCGAGTTCCTCGTCCGTCGCCACAGCCGTCGCCGGATCGCCTTCAAAAGGCAAATCCGTCGTGCCGACGAGCGTCCCTTGCAAAAACGGCAGGACAAACACCGGCCGGCCGTCCCGAGCTTCCGTGTAGATTGCATTGCCGCCGAGCAACTCCAACAGTCGCGGCTGGAAGGTGAGGAAGTGGCTCCCCTTCGTCCCTCCCATCAACCGTGGCGAAGCAACCGGCAAGCGGACGAGCGTGTGATCGACCCAAGCGCCGGTGGCATTGATGATGGCTGCGGGGTGGAGCGTTTCTAAAGGACGAGCCTTTGCGTTCCCTGCTGGCCGTATTTCAACCGTTCGGCCATCGCCAGCGAGCGTCGCCCGACTGTAGGTCAAGACTCGCAGTTCGGTGCCGTTTTCTGTTGCCAGCCGGCGGGCGTCGGCCAGAAAGTCGATCACCAGCCGCTCGGGATAGGTAATCTGCGCGTCGGAATACGCCCACAGCCGTTGGGCTAGTTCTGCGTTCACCCGTGGCACTCCCGGTTCGTCGAGCCGATGCAGCGAACGATCGGGCAAATCGTCCCCACGGGCATAGCGGTCGTAGAGCCACAGCCCCGCTTGTACCACCCGCAACCCGCGATGAGCCGCCTTCTCGCCGCCAATGGGTACGCCCAAGAACTTGCCGGCCGCTTGAGTCAGACCGCCCCAATGATTGCGGACAGGAATGAACAGCCGCAACGGCCGGACCAGATGCGGCGCAAGCTTGAGCAGTCGGCCGCGTTCAGCGAGCGACTCTTTGACGAGGGAAAACTCGGCGAATTCCAGGTAGCGAAGTCCACCGTGAATGAGGCGGGAGGAATAGGCCGTGGCTCCACTCGCCAGATCGGAAGAATCGACGAGCCAGACATGTTGACGATTGAGCGCAAGCTCGCGCGCGGCAGCTGCGCCGTTGATGCCGCCGCCGAGTACTAAGATCGGTTTATCTGCCATCGCCGAGCCATCGGGAGGCTGACGCCTCCCGCTCGCCTTATCTTGTTCGCCCCTAGCCCCGAACCCCGAGTCCCGATTCCCCAACTGTTCGCTTCGTCGTATCCGGTGCAAACAGAATGATCACCATGCCTAGAGCATAGGCGAGCGTCGTGATGCTTCCCGCCCGACCATAGTCGCCGCCGAACCAGGCTGTGAGAACGCCCGTTGCCAGCACGCCGCACGCGGCCAGGATCCGCCCGGAGTTAAACGAGACGCCCGCACCCGTCGAGCGTGCCGCCGTCGGAAACAGCTCCGGCAGATATAGCGGCAGCCAGCCAAAGAAGATCGTCGAGACGAAGCCGAGCGCGAAGACCATCGGCTTGAACGACGGATCGCCGGGTTGGAGCCCGAGGTATATGTATTCGCCCAGCAGCAGCGACGCGAGACTGACGAAGAAGTAGGTCGTGCGGCGGCCTGCCAGGCTCGCCAGCCAGCCGCCAACCAGGCCGCCGATCGTTGCACCGCCGGAACGCATAATCGCCGTGAGGGCCATCGCCTCGGGAGCAGAAGGTCCAACGACCTTGTTCGTCCACGGAATCAGCCACTGCGTCGCCCCCCAGCCGCCAAGGATGGGGATCGTGCCGACGGCAATGCCGATGAGCGTGAGCTTCAGCAGTGGCGGCTGAAATACCGTCAGCGCGGACACTCCTTTTGCATTGGCTTCGCCGCCATACTTCGCGGCCAGCCACCGCCGCGATTCGGGCACGAGCAAAAAAACGAGAATGGCAAGGGGAAGCGGAGAGGCGCAAACGAGGAGCATCCACCGCCACTCACTCGGCGTCGGATACCAGAAATAACCCAGGGCGTTGAAAAAGACGAGGCCGACGTTGGCCGACGTGCCGAGAAGTCCCGCGATCATCGGTCGCGAAGCGTCGGACCAGGCTTCGGACGCGAGCGCCACGCCCGTCGGCCACATCCCGCCGACGCCTAGACCTGACAGGAACCGCAACAACAGCAGTTGTTCCGGTGAAGCGGCGATGTAGCCAAGTCCCGAAAAAAGCGAGAAGCAGAGAATGCTCGCTCCCATCGCTCGCACCCGGCCGAAATGATCCCCCATCCAGCCAAACGCCAGGCCGCCTGCCGCAGCGCCGAGGAGGAAGCCGGCGTTGTACCACGAGAACCAGAGGCTTTCGATTTTCTTGTTGGGAACGACTTCCCCCTTCGCAATCACTGGGTGGTCGGCAGGCAAAAGTGGTGGGGAGAGAAGACGACCCAGGTCGAATACGCGACTGCTCGTCAGTTGGCCGCGTTGCTGAAACTCGATCGTGGCGGACGGCGCGCAGAGCGTCATCACTGCCATTTGGAACCCCGAGAATGCCCAGCCGAGGAAGGCGGCAATGAGGATGAGGTAGCGGCCGGTGGCGGAAAGTTCGGCAGGAGAGGTGGGATTCGGCATCAACCATTCTCCGTAGGGCAGGACTTGTCCTGCCAAATTTCGTCCGTCTTAAGGCTGGCAGGATGAATCCTGCCCTACGAACTACCCGTCCCACGATTTTCCGTCCCAGGTGAGGACGCGCTCTAGCATCGCAATCACGTCCGCGGCAAACCTTGAGAACAGAATCTCACCCCTTTCGGCCGTCGCTCCGCGCGGGTCGCCGATATGCCCAGACTCGGTGCGGTCCTTCGTAATCCATGCCCGGCTGGCGGGCTCAAAGGGGTTGCCGAACTCGACCGGCTGGACCTTTGATAAGTCGCCGACCAGGTGCGGCGCGATGCGGAGCATCATCGACGTTTCCCATTCGCAGGCGTGCCCCATGCGGGACTGAACGAAGCCCGAAAGCTCACCACTGCCTAGTCCGCAGCTCCAATATGTCGCCGACAGGAGCAGCAAATCGCTTCGGCTGCGAAGCTGTTGCCGCAACTCGAACATCGCCTGCTGCGCCGGGACGATATTCCCGCCGTGGCCGTTTACCAGGACGATCCGCGTAAATCCATGAAATACGAAGTTCTGGGCCATGTCGCGTAAGAGGTCGAGATAGACCCGCGGCGAGGCGGTCATCGTGCCGGGGAAGTCGAGGTGATGCTCGGAATTACCCAGCCATTGCAGCGGCGTGAAAAGCACCTGGTCCTTCAAGGCCTCGCTCACGCGGCGAATCACCTCGCCCAGCAGCATGCTGTCGGTAAACACCGGCATGTGGCGGCCATGCTGCTCTAACGCAGCGATCGGAATGACCACCGGCGTGCGGCGGTCGAGAGCGGCCACAGCGGGCCATTTGAGGTCTGCAAGTTGCACAGCGGCGAGTCCTTAGGTGACGAAGCTCGTTCGCGACGCAGCTTAGAGGATGGAGTTGCGGCAATCAACGAACAAAGCCTTTAAACGGTCGAGTCGAGGAATCGTATCGCTCAAGTCGGCAGCCATCCGATAGAATGCCACCATGCTTACTCTGGGACTCGTCGGCGGAATTGCCAGCGGCAAAAGCGTGGTCGCGGATTGCTTTCGCGACCTGGGGGCGCTCGTCCTCGATGCCGACAAGGCGGGGCACGAAGTGCTCCGCGAGCCGGACGTTATCGCCACGCTGAAGCAGTGGTGGGGAGACCGCGTCGTCGATCCCAATGGCCAGATCAGCCGCAAGGAAGTCGCCAAGATCGTCTTTGCCGCGGGAGGCGACGCGGAAAAGAAGTTTCTCGAGGAGCTGACGCATCCGCGGATTCAGATGCGCCTGCAGCAGGAAATGGCCAAGACGCAGGCCCAGTCGCAACCGCCACGTGTGGCCGTGCTCGATGCGGCACTCCTGTTCGAGGCAGGCTGGGACAAGCTATGCGACAAGATCGTGTTTATCGACGCACCCCGGGACGCCCGTCTGGAGCGGGCCGTCCGCCGCGGCTGGTCGGCCGAGCAGTTCGCCGCCCGCGAAGCCGCCCAGATGCCGCTGGCCGAGAAGGCGTCGCGGTCGCACATACTGATCCGTAACGTGAAGACGCTCGAATACGTGCGGGACGTGGTGCGGATGACGTGGAATGATCTCGTCGGACGGGCGAATTGAGGCAGTTGCAAGAATTCGGTAACTTGCCCTTCCCCCCAGCACTTCCGTGGGGATAATGAACGGACACTCCCAAGGGCACCGGCGGATCGGCCGGGCGGGTCCACGCGGCCCGCAAGGTCTTCCGCCTCGTTTGCCTCCCTCCCCGACCGTCTCGTCCGTCCGGCTCGTTCTTGGGTCCCACACCCCTTTTGCGAGGCTCCCCGCCTCTGGTTCGCTCGGCTTCCACTTGCCGCCGACGCTTGGTTAGCAATTCCGATCGAACTCCGCGTCACGTTCGCTGCCGCGTGGTCCAGTCCGCGAGTCCAAGCTGCCCGTTCCCCACCCGCCTCCGACGCCATTCGTGCGCCGGGCCAAACTCATCGCTTTCGGAGCAGAGACATGACGACTTTCAAGAGCTACCGCAACCGCGCGGACAAAGACCTGCCGCGTGACGACGGACCCCCGACCGCTAACCCGGCGCCGACGACCGCCTCGACGGCTACGGAACTCGGCCCCGAGCACCTTGAGATCCTCCGCGAGATCGAGCGCGAAGGGGAGCCGCTCTCGCTCGCCGAGGAACTTGCGGAACTGGCCGAGCGCGGCGACCTGGCCGAGGTCGATGAAAAGCTCTCGAAGCTGAACAAGCAGCACGAGACGCACATCGCCGAGCTGCAAAAGATGAGCATGCCGCAGCTTATCGAGGAGGCCCGCAAGGAGAACGTCACCGAAGTCGCCGGCCTGAAGCGTCAGGACCTGATCTTTCGAATTCTGAAAGAGCGGGTCAAGATGAACGGCCTCATGTACGGGGAGGGGACGCTGGAAATCCTCCCCGACGGCTTCGGGTTTTTGCGCAGTCCGGACTATCACTATCTCTCGTGCCCGGACGACATCTACGTCTCGCCGAGCCAGATTCGCCGCTTTGGCCTGCGAACCGGAGCGACCGTCTCCGGCCAGATTCGCCCGCCCAAGGAAAACGAGCGGTATTTCGCGCTGCTGCGCGTCGAAGCGATCAACTACCAGGATCCGAATCAGGCCCAGAACCGGGTCTCGTTCGACGACCTGACGCCGCTGCACCCGGATAAGCGGATCGTCATGGAGCACGACCCCGAAGATCCATGCACGCGCGTCGTCGATCTGGTCACGCCGATCGGCTTTGGCCAGCGCGGCCTGATCGTCAGCCCGCCGCGGGCCGGCAAGACCATCCTGATGCAGAAGATGGCCAAGGCGGTCCTGCAAAACTTCCCGGAAGCCTACGTCATTATGCTCCTCGTCGATGAGCGGCCCGAGGAAGTGACCGACATGGAGCGGCAGGTGAAGGGGCGCAACTGCGAAGTCATCAGCAGCACGTTCGACGAGCCGCCGGCCCGCCACGTGCAGGTCGCCAACATGGTCCTCGAAAAGGCGAAACGCCTGGTCGAGTGCGGCACGGACGTTGTGATCTTCCTCGATTCGATCACGCGCCTCGCCCGGGCGTGGAACAGCGAATGTCCGCAGTCGGGGAAGCTGCTTACGGGCGGGCTCGACGCGAACGCCCTCCAGCAGCCCAAACGCTTCTTCGGCTCGGCCCGCAAAGTGGAGGAAGGGGGTTCGCTGACGATCCTTGCCACGGCTCTCGTCGATACTGGCAGCAAGATGGACGACGTGATCTTCGAGGAGTTCAAGGGGACCGGCAATCTGGAAATTCACTTGGATCGCCGTTTGGTGGACAAGAGAATCTGGCCGGCCATCGACATTAAGAAGAGCGGCACGCGCCGTGAAGAGATCCTGATGGACCCGGACGAATACCGCCGCGTCACGGTGATGCGCCGCTTTCTGGCCGATATGGATTCGCCGAACGCGATGGAACTGCTCGTCGGGCGGATGGCAAAGACGAAGACGAACGCGGAGTTTTTGATGAGTATGAGCTTGAAGTAGAGGGTAGAGGGTAGTGGGAAGTGGAGAAGGTGAGCGGTGGGCTGAGCCCACTGAGGCGACAGTACGGAGAAGCCAGAAGACAGAGGAGACGAAACAGCGATGACCGATCTCCACCGTCGCACTTGCCGCCGTTGTTTGCAGCCTCTGCCCGAGGGAAGTGGCTATTGTGTCGGCTGTGGGTGCAGCAATGATGCGGCCTATGAGCAGCTCATCGCCAACGAGAATGCGATCGAAGACCGGAGGTTTTGGCTGAAGTTCTGGATGTGGCTCGCCAGTATCTTTCCGTTCCTCCGGTTGTTTCGGTGACTGGAAATTTTCGGTGACTAAAAGCACGGGCAACCTAGGGTTTGTTCCCCACTGTCGCTCAAATGCCTCCAGCCGACACATTGCGACCACCAACTCCGAGTTCTCCGGCTGAATTGCCTCCCGCCTTGGAGCCGATCGTCGCCGAGATCGTTCCGCCGCCGCCGTCCCCCTGGCGGTTTGGCCTGAGGGCGATGTTCGCCCTGATGTTCGTCTGCTGCATTCAGTTTGCGGCGATGAACTATCTCGGCATCCTGTGGGGGCTCGTGGCTGGCATGGCGGTCTGCTTTGGCGCGTTCTCGATATTGGTTCTGGCCGGCATGGTGATGACCGGCAACCGGACGCAGCTTTTGCAGCAGATGGACACGTTTGTGGTGCGGCTGATGCTGGCGATCGTCGTCCTCTTTCTCGGTTCGGTCCTGGCCGGCGGCGGGACGGCAGCGTGGCAGGTCTATGGCCGCATTCAGCGCGAACGTGAGGTTGAGAAGCACCTTGGGTTTACGCTCGCACAGATTCAGGTCGTTCGAGACAGCCACGTAGAGTTCGCGTTGCAAATCACGGCGGTCGAGGATGGGGGAATTGCTCATACGGCCGGACTGGCCAAGGACGAAGTGATCCTGGTCGAGGGGACCATCGACGAGTTCATTAAGCGATTGCACGAAGGCCGCGGGAAGGATCTGGATATCAACGTGGCGACTGGCGCGGTTTCCAAACCCGTCCAGAACTGCCCGCAGCGGTCGGTGACGCTCAGCGTGCCGAAGTAGGCTCGGCGTGATGGGAACGCTTGATCAGACGTGTCGTTTTTTCAGCGTGCGGCGGACCGTCTCGGCGGAAATCTGCGTCACCACACGGCGTTTCACCAGTTCGTCCGCCAAGAGCTGCATTGTCCACCGCGTCCGTCCGTCCGGCGCGGTGCTGCAGCAGATGGCGATCAATTGGGCTTCGGTGTGGCCGTCCAAGATCGGCTGAACCGGCGGCTCGGCTGGCTGCTTACGCGCGAGCGCCGGCTCCTCGCCTTCCTGGACAAACCGCTTGCGAATCCGATCCACCGAGTTCGCGTGCATCCCGAGCCCTCCGCGATCGCCGTCCGCGTCAGCGGCCCTCCGAGGCGATGGCGGTCGCTAAGCAGCAGGATCTGCGCGTGCTTGATCTTCTTCGCCGACGAGTGCCCGCTCCGCGTGATCTCCTCGAAACGCTCGCGGTGCTCAGCCGACAAACAGACGGGATGCTGATTCGGAATCGAAACCGCCATCGCTGGGCCTGCTTGCCTTGAGAAATGAGCTGGCAAAAACATTCCAGCACCCTCTAGAACAAGCGAGGCGAACTAGTACTTACATTGCGGCGGCGTAAAGTGTGCCTGCTACTTATGCCGCTCGCCGCTGAATAGTTTCCTCTTGCGGCAGCTCCTTCGAGTGCCGCAGGGCCCAGAGCTTGGCGTCCTTGAGGAACGTGTAGTAGGCCATGATGCCGCAAACGACGAGGCCGGCACGGCCGTCGAGGAAGCCCCGTTTGAGCAAATAGAGCTGAGCGAATCGCAGGGGGGCGTGCAGCAGCATTTTGGCGAGCGTGCTTCGTTTGCCGGCATCGTAGGCGTCGAGTGCCGACCAGGTGCTGTAGCGCTGCTGCTTGGCTACGAAGTCGTCGATGTCGAGGGCCGTATAGTGCAAGAGCCGCTGTGCGAGACGGCCGATTTTGCCGCTGGGAACCTCCACGTCGGCATGGACGCGGCGTTTTTGGTAGCGGCAGGCGTCGCGGCGAAAAAGCCGGACGAGGTAACCGTCCGAGACGCCGCAGTGATTGATCCGGTGGCCGAGGAAGTACAAATCGCGGCGCAGCTGATAGGCGTCGTGTTCGGGATTGTCCGCTAATGCCGCGCGTATTTCGCTCGCCAGTTGCGGCGTCACCCGTTCGTCGGCATCGACGACGAGCACCCAGCCGTGGCGGGCTTGTGGAATGGCCCAGTTCTTGAAGTTCGCTGAGTTCACATAGTCCCGCTCGATCACGCGACAGCCCAAATGGCGGGCAATCTCGAGGCTGCCATCGGTTGAGCCGGAGTCGGCGACGAGAATTTCATCGGCAATCGGTCGGACCGACGCAATGCACTCGGCCAGGTGCCGGCGTTCGTTCTTGCAGGGGATGAGGACGGTGAGGGGCATGGGGAAGGCAGAGGACAGAGGACAGAGGACAGGAGACAGGGGGCAGATTGGCACGCAGTGGGCGTATGTTTCAGGTTCCAAGTTTCAGGTTTCAAGTTCAGGCAACGCGGCGCGATTCTCGACTTAGAATCTGGTCCACCGCGTCGAGAACAAGGTCCGGCGTGAGATCCTTCAGGCAGCGATGATGTCCTAGCGGGCAGACACGCTTGCCGCAGGGGGAACAATCGAGGGGCAGGTGGAGTTGCACCGAGCCCGACTGGTAGTTTTCACTCCATTTCGGGTCGATGGGGCCAAAGAGCGTGATCGTGGGTGTTCCCACCGCGGCGGCGATGTGCCGCGGGCCACTGTCGGTCGTCACCAGCAGTGCCGCACGGCGAATGACGGCTTTGGTGGGACCAAAGGCGACATCCTCACTCGCCATGCTCAAGACTTGTGGATGAGCTGCGGCAGCGGCCAGTTCCGCGGCTTTGTCGCGTTCGTCGGGGCCGCAGAGGATAACGACCGCCAGGCCTCGCTCGCTGGCGAGTTTGCGGGCCAGATCGATGCAGTGCTGCCGCGGCCAATGTTTGGCCTGCCCATACGCTCCGCCGACGTTCAGCAGCACCACTTCCCGTGGATTGGGAAGCCACAGGTTGTGCCACACGCGGTCGGCGGCCAGTTCATCGGCCGGCGTCGTCGCCAGTTCAACCCGCGGATTGGTTGTCACGCAGTCGAACTCCTCAGCCAGCCGCAGGTAGTAATCGACGGCTGAAATCGGCGTGAATTTGCCGCCCAGACGCGGCGGAGCAATTGCCCGCGTCAAGAATGCCCGGCTGCCGCGACGAGCATAGCCGATCACTTGTTTCGCGCCAGTCATCCGGGCGACACCAGCCGCAAAGCCCGAGTTGCGCAGGACGAGCAGCGCGTCGAGCCGCTTGCGGCGCAGCTGGCGGATCACTTGCCAGGTTCGGCGAATCCAGCCCCGGCCCCGATGTTCCCAGGCGATCGTCTCCGCCAGCCAGGGCAAACCATCCAGCAGCGGCAAGAGGTGCGGTCGGCCAATCCCGACGATCCGTGACTTTGGATAGCGACGGGCCAGAGCGCGCAGCGTCGGCGTGGCCATGACTAGATCGCCGACCCAATTCGGCAGCATTACGCCGATCTTCATCCGTCGCCCTCCGTGGCAGGCGCAATGGTATGCCAGCGTGGCCTCTCAACCAACTGCAATTGTTAGCTGGCGGTGCCTCGCTCAATGGGGGTGGCTGTGGTCGGCGCAGCCGCCCACGGCCAATCGCGTTCAATGACCGTGGTTCGCTGCGCGACCCACAGCCACCCGGGCACCAACCACAGCTACCCTGATGCGCCACTGACAGCCACCCCCGCTAGCTTCGCCGAACCCCGTCTCCCTGCCGGTCGTACCGACTATAGGGAGCCCCGCGCTCGCAATGGATGCTAGCCACTTAAGCGTCCGATGAGCGTGGAAGCGAAGTGGTCTCGTGCCCCACCGATTTTCCGGGCGACCGCGCTTCCGGCCGACTGCACTTCGGCCGCGCAAGCGCCGCCCGATCCCCGATCCGGGAGATCCCCGATGCGACGTTGGCTCTTGGCTGTCACCGCGATAGCAGGCTCGGCACTGGCCGGCTCTGCCTACGCACAAAAGGACGCAGTCCAAAAAGACGCAGTCCAGAAAGTTGACCCCACGATTGGCGAAACGGCCTATGCCAGCGGCGACTGCTGCAATGGCCACGGCCAAACGTGGGGTGCGAAATGGGACAAATTCTGGCACCGCGTTCACGTGGACTGGCACCGCAACAATGCCTGGCCCGAACCGTTCCTGTCGGCCGACCGGGCCGCCCAGCGCGCGCCCTTCTGCATCCAGGCCGACAACGGCTGGAAGATGCAAAACACGATCGGCACGTACCTGTTTGACGACAATCACCAGCTCAACCGGGCCGGCGAATTGCAGGTCAAATGGATCGTGACGCAAGCCCCGCTGCATCGCCGGGCCGTGTTTGTGCTCCGCGGCGACAATGCCGAGCAGACGAACTCCCGCGTCGCGTCGGTCAATGCGGCCGTACAGAAGTTTGCCGACGGCGCCGTGCCGCCGGTCATCCCGACGAGCACCGAGCCGCCGGGCTGGTCGGGCTCGTATGTCGATGCGATGTCGCAGTCGTTCCAAGCCACGATTCCGGCTCCGCGTCTGCCGGCCGCGAGCGGCGGCGACGGCGGCGGCGACGGTGGTGGTGGTGGCGGATCGAGCGGCATGTAGCCCGCGAGCACGCTGCCAGGAACGTCAGAATGATTCAGCGCGGCCCGGGCCAACGAATGGTCCGGGCCGCGTTTTTGTTTGCTAGCAGGCCAAGAGTTGTGCGAAGGGTGGCTGTGGTCGGCGCAGCCGCCCACGGCGAATCGGCGTCCTATGACCGTGGTTCGCTGCGCGACCCACAGCCACCCCGAACGACGGGACCTACGGATTTCCATTGCAGCCGCTCGTTCACATGCGACGATGATGACGACGGTGCGGAATGTTCTCTTGGTAGCATCCGCCCAGCGGTCGCTCGCTCGCGGCCGTCCCCCCTGCACATGGAGGTGCTTCGTGTCCATTCACCGCAAGCTCGGCGTCGCCCTGCTCGTTGGCGGCGGTCTTGTCGGCAGCGGACTCGTCGGCTGCAAATCGCCGATGGGTGGCCTCGCATTTTGGAACAAGGACGATTCCTCCGTCGCGTCGTCCCCCGATGTCGGCCGCCAGAAGTACGAAGGGCTGGCCAAAGAATTCGGGAACAAGCCTGCAACCTCCGGCATGGGGGGAACCGCGCAAGCGGGCGAGGAAGGCTTCTTCGCCTCGTCGTGGAATAAGACGACGAGCGCAGTTTCCTCAGCTTTCACAGTGAAGCCCAAGACCGAGACGGACGACCCGACCAGCCTGGCCAGCAAGACCGGAAAGGTCGGCGCTGGGGCGTTCGTTGCCGCGGGCCGCTTGCTCGAAAACCAGAACAAGCTCGCCGAAGCGCAGCAAAAGTACGAACAGGCCCTGAAGGCCGAGCCAAACGACTTGACGGCGATGATCAGCCTCGCCCGCCTGCACGATCGCCAAGGGAACGGGGCTGCTGCGGTTGAAACCTATCAGCGAACGATCAAGGTGCATCCCAAGACGGCACTCGTGCATAACGACCTTGGCCTCTGTTACGCCCGCCAACAGCAGTGGGCCAAGGCGACCGAATGCCTGAACAGCGCGATCGCCCTGCAGCCGGCCAATCCGAAGTACCGCAATAACCTGGCGACGGTGATGGTCGAAATGGGTCGGCCGGACGATGCCCTCCGGCAACTCACGGCCGTCAATCCGCCCGCGGTCGCTCACTACAACCTGGCGTATCTCTTGCAGCAGAAGGGGCAGAACCAACTCGCCATCAGCCACTTGCAGCAGGCTGTCGCCACCGATAGCACGCTCGGCCCGGCTCACGAGATGCTCGCCGCTCTGACCGGCGGAGCCGCCGCACAAACGGCAGACAACCGCCTCAACGCCACGCCGGTATCGACGCCGATGTACGCCCCGCGCATTTCGCCGGGTCCGGCGATCAGCGAGCCGGCACCGCAGTCGCAGACGCAAACCTCGGCCGGCCCTAATTCTGGTGCGGCTACCTATAGCGTGAGCGACGACATCGGCCCGATTCAGCCGAGCGAGGTTCCCCAGTCGCAAACGCAAACGCCCACCTACGGCGGCAGCACCAACTGGGGCACCGCCGCCGACGCTGCCCCCGCGCCGGTCGCCGGCATCGAACCGCTCCCGCCACTGGAATAGCTTCCAGCTTGACGACATAGCCGCGACCAGTGGTCGCGCGGTTCCTCGATTTCCTGCGATTTCTGCTGCAAGAAACGAAAAAGGCGGACCTGGCCGATGAAGACCAGGCCCGCCCAACACGGGGGTGAGAAAGCCTCGTTGATGGCTCGTCCTCGGTGGGGATCGCTGGCGAGCATCTGAAAACTACGTCAAGCGGCTCGCTCGTCAATTCGCATCTGAAGCGAAACTGACCGAGCGGCCATATTCAGCTGAAATCGCGGCTGAATAGCGCGGCTGTAGCGACCATGCCGTGCACCAGCCCGCTTTAGGCGACCGCCAGCCGCACGTCCCGCAAAAAAGAACCGCGGATTACGCAGATGTCTCGGATGGGAAGGCGCTTTTCCGCGTCCGAAATACGCGAATGCGCTCGACGACGCGGCGTCTTTCGAATTCAACGCAAAGATCGCAAAGCCGCGAAGAGCGAAGGACATGCCCCTTTGCGGCCTTCGCGACCTTTGCCACTTTGCGTTAAGAGTCTTCGCGGGGACCGACGAATACCACGTCGGTTGCGGCTGGGCCACGCTGGGTTCGATCGGTGTTTCATCCGTGGCTCCCTTTCTCTGCCTCATCCGCGCGATCCGCGTCATCCGCGATTCCTTCCTTGGTTGCGACTCTACAGCGGTAGGATCGTCCGCTGCCATTTCCATTGGCCGCAATGCTACCATGATAGGACTCTTCGGACCGGAACACTCCTCGCGAGATGAGGGACTTCGCCATGCTCGGAACGTTGGCCGGCCGCTGGATGCTTGCGGTTGGCATGGTGGTTGGCAGCGGCCTAGTGGCTGTGTCGCAGGCCCAGGAACCGGCGGCGGTATTCGTCTCGCCTGCTCCGCCGTACATTCCCGAGGAAACTGCCATAGGCACGGTGAGGATCGTCGGCAGCGACACGATGCAGCCGATTGCCGAGCATTGGGTGCGTGGTCTGTCGCGGTTTCATCCCGAAGCGAAGTTTGAATTCGACTGTCGCGGCAGCGAAACGGCGCTCGAGGCATTGCCCAAGAGCGAATCGGTCGTTGCTCTGATGAGCCGGCCGCTCACGGAGGCTGAAACGGCAAAGCTCAAAGAGGCAGGTGCGGCTGTTGTCGGGCTGGTCGTGGGTCAGGATGCGCTCGCGATTGTGGTGCATCCCGAAAATCCGCTCGAAGAAATCACCCGCGAGCAATTGCAGGCGGCATACGGAGCGGGCGATGCCGAGCCTGCGTGGGGACAAGTCGGCGGAACAGGGGACTGGGAAAAACTGCCAGTGAAGGCCATCGGCCGTGATCACGATTCGGTGTCGCGCAGCACATTTCGCGCGTGGCTGCTCGACGAGGGTCAAAAGGAACGCCCAGTGACGGAGTTTCTGACCAACGCCCAAGTTACGGCTGCCGTCGCGGCCGACAAGCACGCGATCGGCTACGTCACACGCACCGCTGCCGGCGAGAAGGTAAAGATCGTTCCGCTGCGGCTCGACGAGGAACAACCGGCGGTCGCACCAACCGACGAGGCGGTGGCTCGCCGCCAGTATCCGCTCGTTCGCAGCCTGCACATTGTCGTCCGCCATTCCGACGAAAAACCAGTCAGCGGCTTGCAAGCAGAACTCGTGCGGTTCGCACTCAGTCGTCGCGGTCAGGCCGACGTGGTGACCGACGGCTTTTTGCCGCTGTCTCGTCCGCAGCTCAATACGCAGCTGGATCGCCTGGGCTGGAACACCAACAAGTAAGGGGCCGTGTCGTGCTCATTTCGCATTCGATCCGACTTGCCGCCGCGATCCTGCTCGTGACGACCATTCCCGCCATCGCCTGGAGCCAGGTCGAAGGGCGAACCCGCGGGCCTGCCGCAGGCGAAGGCTCCTTCGGAGGGAGTTCGTTTGGCGCTTCGCCGCGTCACTTTCCCGACGACGACTTCCGGCCAAACCGCTGGCAACTTGGTGTGCAGGTTCGCAATCTCGATACGGGCGTGCAACTGACAAATGTCGTCCGTGGCGGTGTGGCTGAACGCAATGGTTTGTCGCAGGGAGACATCATTGTCACAGTCAGCGGGTTTCAAGTCGGCTACGTCGATGGGTTGCTCTATGACCTCGGGGACGAACTGGCTCGCAACGTCGATCGCCGCGGCCGCGTAACGCTTCTCGTGATGCGGAATCGCGACGGCCGCCTGCTCAACAATTTCATCGATTTTGGCTTGAGCGGCGGGGGCGGAGGCGGTGGTGGCTCTAACGATCAGATTTCTGTGCGCGGCGTCATCGAGAATCGAACGAACGTGCGGCTGTCGTCCAATGCCATCCAGGTAGCACGCATTCTGGATGTGGCGGATGGTCAGGGGAGATTCTTCGTCGTGGCACGCCAAGTCGAACGGCGACCGGGGCAATTCCCCCTCAACTTCGGTTTGGACTTCACCTCGCGTCCCGGCCGCAAGTATGCCGCCCAAGCGATGATCTACGACGGGCCGCGCGTTTATACGACCGACCTCGAGCCCTTCCCCGCCCGGCCGAACAACGTCAACCGTGTGACATTACGGGCCAACCGTGAGCAACCCGTGTTCGATCCAACAAACTGGTATCGCTCGCACCTCGGTCGCAATCCGAGCACGCGCGAAGTCGCTGCGTGGCGCGAGCAACTCGAAGAGGGAATGTCGCAGGAAGAAGTCGAGGCTCAAATCCTCGGCGGTAGCGAGGCTTATGACCGCCGCGGTAGCAATCCTGACGCTTACGTGCGCGATGTCGCCAAATCGGCGACAGGAAAAGATGCGACCGACGAACAGGTTCGCAAATTCACCGACCAGTTGAAGCAGCCGGGCGCGAATCGGTCAACCGTGGTCGAGCAGATGCTGAAATCGTTACGGCAGCAGTGATGGAACGAAGCGATCCGGCTGCCGCGGCTGCCAAACAACCTACGACGGGCTGCCGTCGGACGACGCGGCTTCAGCCGGTGAGACACCCTGGACGGGGGCATTCCGCTTGATCGCATCATAGACTTCGCGGCGGTGGACCGGCACCTCCTTGGGCGCTTCGACACCGAGCCGCACCTTATCGCCGCGGATTTCCACCACGACGATGGTGATGTCATTGTTGATGACGATGCTTTCGTTCTTTTTCCGGGACAGGACCAACATGGCGACTTCCTTTCCTTGCGCGTGCAGGTCGCCGGGGCCGACAGACTCCTCACGAGGTGCTCAGGGCTGCCAGGCCAACGTTCGCGGTGCGGCGTTTGTTGGGTTTTGCCGCAATCCGGACGTGCGAACCTACGGGCGCAACACGCCTTCCCTTCATTGTGGATTGCGAATTGCAGGAGTCAAGAATTCCTGACAACCCTGGACGCTGAATTTCAGGAAAAACGGGCGTTTTGACTGACAAAATCTGACCCGGAAGCTGAAAAACAGGCGGGACACGGTTGCCGAGTGATTCTAGTGAAATTGCTACAGAAGTTGTCGAGATTTCAACTTTGGACGCTGATCTTACTGCTACGGAAGTCTTGAACGTCCACCTGAAACCCCTTTGTTGCCACGCTTGCGACGCTTCGCCCCGTCCCTATAATCCAGCAAGCACTAGCAGTTGACTGAGCGCGAACGACCCAGGCACTTTGCGACCGAGCAGGACTTCATGGGCAATTGGCTCTGGAACATTTGGCAAGCAGTCTATACGGTCGGTCACGGCATGTGGGTGACGCTCCGGTACTGGCTCATCACGTACCGACCCGACCGGGGCACGTTTACCGAGCAGTTTGAGTACCCGGAAAAGCCGGTTCCGCTCGCCGCTCGCTATCGCGGCTTTCACCGCTACGACCTGACGACGTGCATCGCCTGCGACCAGTGTGCCAAGGCCTGCCCGGTCGATTGCATCTATATCGGCAAGGAGCGCGTCGAAGGTGCGAAGGGGTTCAAGGTCACGGGCTTCACAATCGACTACAGCAAGTGCATGTTTTGCGCACTCTGCGTTGAGCCCTGCCCGGTCGATTGCATCTTCATGGGCGCTACGCACGACCTTTCGTGTTACAGCCGCGATGGATGCATCGTCGATTTCTCGCGTCTTCCGGTTGAGGTTGCCTGGGGCAAGGCAACGCTCAATCCGACGGCTGTTTCCGAGTCGAAGGTGATCGTGGAGCCGGTGCATGGCGGACCGAATCAGTAGCCTGCGTAACGGCCGCGCGCAATCGGCTGGCAATAACCGCGTGGCCGATTATCTTAAAGCGTAGGGAATATCAGTACTTGGCGGAGCGAATTCCCTGGTAGAGGCACTGTGACTGCCAGTTGGTTGCACGCAAGGAACGAGCCATGTCGGTTGCCGATTACCGCCCCGCCCGTCTCTTCACCATCGAGCAGGCCAACGCCATGTTGCCGCTTGTGCGGGCGATCACCACGGACCTCGCCACGCTGGCTCGCGAGGTGATGGAACGTCGGCATCGCGTCGCACTGCTCACAGCCGGCCGCGAGGCGAAGCCAGGCGATCCGTATGCCGAAGAATTAGCACAGATTGAGGCGGAGATTGAGAAAGACACTGAGCGGCTGCAAGGTTACGTGCAGGAGTTGCAGGAGTTGGGCGTCGAGGCCAAGGGTGCTCTCGAAGGATTGGTCGATTTTCCCTCCGAAATGGACGGCCGCATCGTCTATCTCTGCTGGCGGCTGGGCGAGAGCGAAGTGCTGCATTGGCACGAGCTCGATGCTGGTTTCCGCGGCCGCCAGCCACTCGTGGCCGGAGTGGGCTCAGAAGGTTTCGATCTGGATGATGAAGCAGACCGCGCGTAATCCATCCTGTCCTTGCGATCTGGCCGTAACTGCTTACAATCGCGGGTTATACGCTTCGTGAAATGATTCACGAGGCCCACCCTTCGCTGCTGAGCCGGCTCCATGTCGCCTGCGATTGCATCTTCCATCGGCATCGTCGCTTACCTCGCGATTTTCGCCGCCGTTGGCGTCGGCTTTCTGTTCGTCAACTTGCTCGTTGGCAAATTCCTGCGGCCGCACGACCCCAATGCCGACAAGCTCGAAATCTACGAGTGCGGCGAGCCGACGATCGGTTCCAGCTTCGTGCAGTTCGATCTGCGGTTTTACGTCGTCGCTTTGCTGTTCATCATCTTCGATGTTGAAGTCGCGTTTTTCTTCCCCTGGGCCACCGTCTTCGGCAAGGCGAACAATCTCGCGGAAGCCAATCTCCCGGTTGTCGAGCGTGCAAAGGACGGCTCGCTCGCCCTGACGCCGACCGCGAAGCTGCTCTATCAGGAAATGGGCGTCCGCAATCCAACCGCGCCGACGACAGTGCCGCCGTCGCTCGCGGCCGACATCAGTTCCGGCGATGAACTGACCAAGTCGGCTGAGGTCGTCCACCAAGGGGCGCGGCAACTCGCTTGGCTCACACTCGTCGATATTGCTGCGTTCTTTGCCGTGCTGATGATCGGCTTTGCCTACGTCTGGAAGCGCGGCGACCTCGACTGGGTCCGCGCCGTCAGCCAGGAGCGGGCCATCGCCAGCAACCGGCCCACGGCCGACGACCCGCTGGCCGAAGAAGCTGTTCTCTCCGCCTAGGCAGTTGCTAGTCATTTGTCTTTCGTCATTCGTCCCTGCTAGATCGCCATGGCCGTTCTCGACCGATTGCAGAAGAAGTTCGGCAGCAAGATCACCGGCGTCAACGCTCAGGCGATTGACCCGTGGATCGAAGTCGCCCCGGCGGCGCTCGTCGAAGTTTGCGAGTTTCTGAAGACCGATCCGGAGCTGAAGTTCGAGCTGCTCAACTGCATCACGGCCGTCGATTACTTCGAGCCCGATCTCAAGAAGGCCGCCAAAGCCGCCTTCCAGCCGCACCTCGAAGTCGTTTACCACCTGTCGAGCGTGAGCAAAAAGCACTCGCTCGTCGTGAAGGTGATGCTTCCCCGCTGGCGCGACGACGTCCCCGGCGAGCTGCCAGAAGTTCCCTCCGTTGCCGGCGTCTGGCGCACGGCCGACTGGCACGAGCGCGAGGTCTATGATCTGTCGGGCGTCTGGTTCACCGGCCATCCCGACCTGCGACGGATCCTCTGCCCGGAAGACTGGGAAGGGCACCCGCTCCGCAAAGACTACGAAATGCCGCTTGAATACCACGGGATTCGCGGAAGGTAATTCACTGCCATGCCTCTCACGCTTGATGACCCCCGCGTCGTTGAATTCGACGTTCGCACCGACGAAATGCTCGTCAACATGGGGCCGCAGCACCCCAGCACCCACGGAGTGCTACGGCTCGTGCTGCGGACCGATGGCGAAATCGTCTCCGAAACGGTGCCGCACATAGGCTACCTGCATCGCTGCGCCGAGAAGATCGGCGAGAATCTGACGCCGCGGCAGTGGATTCCCTACACCGACCGCATGGACTATCTCGCCGGGATGAACATGAATCTCGGCTGGGCGCTGTGCGTCGAAAAGCTGCTCAACTATCAGCTCCCCGACAAGGCTCGCCACCTCCGCGTGATTATCGCCGAGATGGGGCGCATCGCCAGCCACCTCGTCGGCATGGGTGCGTATGGGTTGGACCTTGGAACATTCAGTCCGTTCCTGTATGCCTTCCGCGAACGCGAGAAAATTCTCGACCTCTTCGAGGAAGTTTGCGGCGCCCGGCTCACGTACAGCTATCTGACCCCAGGCGGCGCAACGGCCGACCTGCCCCGCGGCTGGCTGCAGAAGTGCGAGGCGTTCCTCAAGCAGTTCGAGCCGGTGATTCAGGAGTATCACGCCCTGCTCACGACGAACGCGATCTTCGTGAAGCGAACGGCCAATATCGGCTATCTCTCGCCTGAAATGGCCCTCGACTACGGTTGCACCGGCCCGGTCCTCCGCGGCAGCGGCGTCGATTACGACCTGCGCCGCGACGGCGAAGAGCGCTACACCGAGATGTACGACGGTTACGCGTTCGAAGTGATCGTGCAGAAGAACGGCCACTACCCCAAGGACCACAACTACCCGCCGGTCCCGCCCGAAGCTGTTCTCGGCGATTGTTGGCATCGGTTCTACGTCCGCATGTTGGAAGTGGTGCAGGCCATCGACATCGTCCGCCAGGCGATCGACCGCTACAGCACCGCCCAAGGGAACTGGGGCGAGCCGATCAAGCTCACTGCGAAACTCCCGAAGGGGGAAGCTTATCTCGAAACCGAAGCTCCCCGCGGCCAAATGGGCTTCATGATCGTCAGCGACGGCAACTCGATCCCCTGGCGCGTCCGCGCCCGCAGCAGCTCGTTCTGCAACCTCTCGGTCACTCACGAGCTCTGCCGCGGTTGCCTGATTGCCGATGTCCCGGCGATCGTCGGCTCACTCGACGTGGTGATGGGGGAAATCGATCGATAGGGGCGACATGACTACGCAGTCACACCGGCTCCAAGTTCCGGCGATTCATGAGGCCGGGAAAGAATGAACCGAATCGTTTTGCTTGTCGCTGTATGCTGCGCACTGATTTGTATCCTGGGCTTAGTCGTAGGGGGTGCATGGTCCTTATTGAACTGGGATCGCATTCCCAACATGGCGGCCGGCGACAGCTACGACGATTGGAGGCGCGGTGGGAGCATGCCGTGGCCTGGGGGCGGCCCAGGTCCAACTCTGGATGGTAGCAGTGTTGTCTATTCATCGCCCCGGAGCGGACGTGGCGACATTTATGTGTGGGATCGGGCAACGGGCGGCTCACGGCAGTTGACCAGCAGCGATGACTTCGAAGGTCAGCCGGCATTTTCGCCGGATGGCGAGCGAATCGCTTACCAACGACAGGAACGAGATCACGGCCGTTGGCGAATTTGGATCATGAGCGCCGACGGCAGTCATCAGCGCCCGATTTCCGCACCGAGACGGGGGAACGATTTTTATCCACAGTTCATGGCCGATGGCAAGCGAGTTCGCTTTCTGCGTTCCACTTGGGAAGGAGGGCTTGGCCAGCGAGCGGAATTCGTCGAATTGGATTTGGCAACTGGGATGGAAACGCCGGCTGGCGAGCCTGCGGCCGAGCTGGTCGCGGATGAAGGAAACTCCTGGCAGCTTGGAGCAACATGGGATGCTCAAGTTTGGATTCGTGAAAGAAGCACCGCGCAGCGTCGCGTCATCGCCGAGGGTACTTATCCGCTCCTGGTTAACAACGAGTCCGACGTTTTGTACGCCGGTCAATATGCCCGAGGACTATGGCTCGTCGGCGTGGATGGAACCAACCGGCGGCAGGTATTCAAAAATCCCAGCTACATCCTCATGCAGCCTCAACGACATAGTGGGTCGAAGGTGGTCTTCATTGTCGACGCCCTCGGCAGTGATCGGTCGCTCGAGCTGTGGGAAGTGGACGCTAGTGCTGAATCATCGCAGCTTTTGACGGCCTCCGATTGACGTCTCCGGCATGGCCAGAGCATTCGGGTCCGTCCGCCAGGTATGCTAAGGATGAGTGTGAACTTACTTCATTGGATCGCGTTTCATGCGCTGGCCCCTCGCCCGCCAGATTCTGCTGCCGATGGTGGGCATTTTGTTGCTCGCCGTTGGCACGGCCAGCGCGCTGGCGGCGTGGTTGGCGTCGCGCCGGGTCGAACAGCAGGTGGAGCGTCAGCTTGCGGATGTCGCGGCAACACTCGCTTCGTCGAACTTTCCGCTGGAAGACAATGTCCTGCGGCAAGCAAGTGGTCTGACTGGGGCACAGTTCGTCGTTTCGTCGCTGGCGGGCGAGCCAACGGCCGCGAGCGACCAGAGTCTTAGACCGCTCGTTCGCCCGGAGGACGTGAACTGGGCAGATCTGAAGAAAACGCAAGTAGCACTAGCCGGCGAGCGACGATACCTGCGGCGCATCGTGACGCTCGATCGGCGGCCGGTCGGCGGGACGCGGCAGCTCTTGCATGTGTTTTATCCCGAGGAGGCCCGGCGCGACGCGTACACTTCAGCAATCTGGCCGCCGCTGGTCACTGGTGGTTTGGCCGCACTGCTCGTCGCCGTCGCCGCGCTGGTGATTGCTTACCGCGTGACGACTCCCATCGCCCAGTTGAAGCAGCAGGTCGCGAAGATCGCTGCCGGAGACTTTGCTCCCGTCGCGACCCCGCCGCGCGATGATGAGGTCCGCGACCTGGCACTGGCCGTGAACCGCATGGCGGAGCAACTCGCCGACTATGAGACCAAGACTCGCCAGCAAGAGCGGCTCAGTACGCTGGGGACGCTCGGCGCAGGGATCGCCCATCAGATTCGCAACGCGGCCACCGGCTGCCGATTGGCGCTCGACCTGCACAAACGGGACTGTTCGCATGGCGGTGAAGCGGACGACGAGCCTCTGGCAGTCGCAGCCCGGCAACTGGCCCTCATCGAGTCGCACATTCAGCGGTTCCTCGCCTTGGGGCGTCCGACAGGGGAGCGGCGTGTTGTCGTTGATTTGCGAGATGTCGTTTGCGACGCCGCGGCACTCGTCCAGCCTGCGGCGGCGCACCTGGGTGCAGCGATCGTCATCAAATTGCCGGGGCGTTGCTGCCCGCTACTCGCCGATCACGAGGCGCTCGGGCAGATGGTCGTCAATTTGCTGACGAACGCGGTCCAGGCGACGGCGCAATCGCTCGCGAAAACAGAGTCGCTGGCAACGGTAGGCGGAATTTCGACGGAAGATGCGAGCGACGTTCTTGTTCGAGTTTCGTGCAGCGACTCGTCGCGTGTGAGCCTGGAAATCGGGGATCCTGGTCCCGGCCCCGCGCCGGCCATCCAAGATCGGCTATTCGAGCCGTTTGCCACCGACAAGCCGGGAGGGACAGGACTGGGCCTCGTCGTCGCGCGCCGAATCGCAGAAGATCACGGCGGGACGATCCGCTGGACCCGCCGCGAAAGCCGGACGTGGTTCATTGTCGAATTCCCCTTGGAACTGTCTCTCCTGCCGACGAGCGGAGCTTCCTGATGCCGCGACTTTTGGTGATCGACGACGAGGAAGCGATTTGCTGGGGCCTGGCCGAGCTCGGCAAGCGGCTGGGATTGGAGGTCGCCACCGCCGCGACCGCCGAACAGGGGCTGGAACTCGCCGCGCGTCGCCAGCCGGACCTGGTCTTGCTCGACGTGCGGCTGCCGGGCATCGACGGCCTGATGGCGCTGGCGAAGCTGCGCGAGCTCGCGCCGGCCACACCGGTGGTCATCATGACCGCGCACGGCGACCTTTCCACAGCCGTCGAAGCGGTGCGTCATGGTGCGAGCGACTATGTCGCCAAGCCGTTCGATCTCGCTCAAATCGAGCGATTGATCGCCCGCGCGCTCGACGACCACAAGTTACCTGCGGCCAAACCGGCGATAGTGCAACCGGACGATGGCCTGGTGGGACGCACCGCGGCGATGCAGGAGGTTTTTAAGCGGATTGCGCTCGTCGCGCCGTCACAAGCCTGTGTGCTTTTGGCCGGCGAGAGCGGGACGGGGAAGGAACTCGTCGCCCGGGCGATCCACCGCTACAGCCGACGTGCCAGCGGTCCGTTTGTCGCTGTGAATGTCGCGGCCCTCAACCCGCAACTGGCCGAGAGCGAGCTATTCGGGCACGTTCGCGGTGCGTTCACTGGAGCCGATCAGCCGCGGCAAGGGCTGCTGGTCGAGGCCAGCGGGGGCACGCTGTTTCTCGACGAAGTGGCCGATATTCCGCCGCCGATTCAAGTGAAGCTCTTACGAGCGCTCGAGCACGGCGAGGTGCTTCCCGTTGGCAGCGGCAAGCCCGTGCCGACGAGCTTTCGGCTCGTCTCGGCGACACACCGCAACCTCGCCGAAGATGTGCGGCAGGGCAAATTCCGCCTCGATTTGTACTATCGCTTGGCGACGTTCCTCGTCGAACTGCCGCCGCTACGCGCTCGCCAAGATGACATTCCGCCGCTCGTCGATTATTTCGTTCAGAAGTTCACCGGAAGAAACGCTGCCGGCCGTGTCTCGCAGGCGGCGCTCGACGAGATCGCCAGCCGGGAGTGGCACGGCAACGTGCGCGAGCTACGCAACGCGGTCGAGCACGCTCTGATCATGGCGCGCGACGGGGTGATTTTGCCTGAGCACCTGCCAGAACCAATGGCGCCGCTGACCGTGATTCCGGCAGATTCCCGCAGCAGCGCCGCACCAGTCGCACCAGCCGGAGTCGATTCCGACGAACAGCAGCTTCGCGACCTGGTGGCCAAGTGGGCCGCCCAGCGTGTCCGCACGCCAGGCGTGAGCGCCGCGCTCTACAGCGATTTTCTCGCCCTCGTCGAGCCGCCGTTTCTGGAAGCGGCCATTCGCCGCCATCACGGCCAATGCGCCTCGGCGGCGCGCGTCCTTGGCATTCACCGGACGACGCTCAAGAAAAAGCTCGACCAGTACGGAATCGCGGGGGAAGAATAATCGCCTAGCCGCCGCTTCCACGCGGCGAGTAGCCGTAAGGGCCTTGTCCTGCCGAAAGCATGCGTGCTTGGCAGGATCAATCCTGCCCTACAAAGATCTGCCAGCAATTAACCGGCGATCGTTTCAATCCGCACTCGCGTAAACACCTGGCGGTGGCCGGTGCGGCGGCGGAAGTTCTTGCGGCGGCGGTGCTTCTGAATGTAAACCTTGTCGCCAAGCTCCTGGCCGAGCACCTCGGCGGTGACGGTCGCGCCGGCAACCACCGGCTGGCCGACCTTCACGCTGCCGTTGCCTGAAACGAGCAGCACGCGGTCGAAGGTCACCTTGTCCCCTTCCTTGGCTTCGTCGCGCAGATCGACCTGAATTTCCTGACCTTCGGCAACTTTGTACTGGCGTCCGTCGGTGGCAATAATCGCGTACATGGCTCGTGCTAGATAGTTGTCTCGGCTAGATACCTGCGGGCCGGGCAATGTGTCTCAATCAAAGCACAGTGTCCCAACCAAACCACGCAATATACCGGCGACTCGCCCAGCCGTCGAGGGGCGATGGCAGCCCAGCCGATCATCCCTGCCGCTCGCCAGCCGCCCCCCCATCCGCTATCTTCATTCCCCTAGGCGGCTTCGTCATCCTCCGCACGCGTGGCATGCCCGGCGATTCCTCTGCCGGCAGCAAGCCCGCGCGACCGCGGCGTCGAATAGAGGCCGAAGTGCCTCTTTGTTCCTTCGGCTAGGTGCCGGCGATGACGAGTGTGACGGCGGGGCGGTCTGCGGGCCTGGCGTGGTGGTCGGCGGCGACGATCTTCGTCAGCGCCTTCCTCCTGTTTCAGGTCCAGCCGGTCATCAGCAAGACCATCCTGCCATGGTTTGGCGGCAGCCCCGCGGTCTGGACGACGGCGCTCCTCTTCTTCCAGGTCGCCCTGCTCGGCGGCTATACCTACGCCCACCTGCTCATCCGCTACGTGCCGCTCGCCCGTCAGCCGCTGGTCCACACCGGCCTCTTACTGCTGGCCCTCTTCACGCTACCGATCACGCCGGGCGACTTCTGGAAACCTGCCGACGGTTCGATCCCTGAATGGCGAATCATCCTGCTCCTCTTGGCGAAAGTCGGCCCGACCTACTTCATCCTCTCCTCGACCGGCCCACTGATTCAGGCGTGGTTCTCTCAGGCTTACCCCGGCCGCTCGCCGTATCGCCTTTACGCACTCTCGAACGTCGGTTCGCTGGCGGCTCTGCTCACGTACCCGTTCCTGTTCGAGATCCTGCTCACGGTCAGGATGCAAGGCTCGCTCTGGTCGCTCGGCTTTGTCCTGTTTGCGGCGCTCATCTCTATTATGGCGCTCGGCGTCTGGCGACTCTCCGAGGACGAACGCCAGAAGGCCGAAGTCGTCGCCAAGCTCCCCGAGTCGATCCGCCCCGTATTCGATCAGCCAATCGACGACGCGCCCCCTCCCTCCGGCTTGCTGATGATTGGCTGGGTGCTCCTCGCGGCCCTAGGAACGGCGTCGCTGATGTCGTTCACGAACCAGGTTTGCCAGGACATCACGGTAAATCCGCTGATGTGGATCGTCCCGCTCAGCCTGTACCTCATTTCGCTCATCATCTGCTTCGACAGCGAACGCTGGTATGTGCGCCGCTTTTGGGGTCCGCTCGCCATCGTCGGCATCTTGCTCCTCTCGGCACTGAACAACGTGTCGGCCGTCGATGAATTTTTCACCTGGGTTCAGGCGCCGCTCAAGCTGAAGACCCCGCTCACCTTCACGCTCGCGTTCGACAAGACGATGGCTGGCGTGAGCTGGCTAGTTGAGAAGATCGACTTGGCGATTCAGAAAGCGTTCGATCCCGCCTGGGAGTTCTCTTTTGAGATGACGACGGAGTCGTACGGCGACAATCTCATCGCCCAGGCCGTCGCCTATGTGACGGTGCTGTTCCTGATCTGCATGGTGGCCCACGGCGAGCTCGTCAAATCGAAACCCGCGCCGAAACACCTGACGATGTATTTTCTGCTCATCTCGGCAGGCGGCGCGCTCGGCGGCATCTTTGTTGCTCTCCTTTGCCCCTTCATCTTCAAGACGCACTTCGAGCTGGCGATTTGCATTCTCGCGGGCTTCCTCGTCGCGTGGATCGCCATTGCCAACGATGGCCGCGCTTCCTGGCTCAAGGGACGTGAATACGCGCAGTGGGCCGCGGCCTTCGTCGTCGCCGGCACCGTGCTGCTCGTCGCCAAGTCCCTCTACGATCCGATCGAAGAGGGGACGGTGATCGCCCGCAACTTCTACGGTGTCCTTTCGGTCAAGAAGCTGAATCAGGACGATCCAAGCAACGCCGGCTACGCTCTGTACCACGGTCGCATCCTGCATGGCTTCCAGTTCCGCCAGCCAATCGAAGCGGGAGACGCCGTGCTTTACCGAGCGCCTGGTTCAAGCCAAGCCAAGGAATATCGGGCGGATCGTATCGAACAAGGGAAGGTCGTGCTGGTCGATGCCGAAGGAGGCGAGGTTCGAAAAGATCTCGAAAGCTGGGATCTGGAGCTCGTGAATCCCGATCCGAACTGGCCGCGCGAACTTGATCCGAATACCTACTATCTGCCAAGCACTGGTGTTGGCCTCGCGGCATCAGAGTACCCGCGGCTGGACGGGCAAGGAATGAAGGTGGGAGTCATCGGCCTCGGGACCGGAACGATGATCACACACGGCAAAGCGGGAGACACGTATCGCTTTTACGACATCGACCCAAAGGTCGTGGCGATGCAGTCGAAGTATTTCAGCTACTTCCATAAAAAGCCCGAAGTCAACAAAGAAGTGGTCCTCGGCGACGCTCGCATTCGGATGGAACGCGAGGAAGATCAAGGGTACGACCTGATCGTGCTCGACGCGTTCAGCGGCGACGCCATTCCCGGCCACCTCCTCACCGTAGAAGCGGTTGAGCAGTACATGCGGCATTTGCGGAAGAACGCCAAGGGGGAGCCCGTCGGCATCATTGCGGTCCACATCAGCAATCGCTACCTCGATCTGGAACCGGTCGTGGCGGCGCTGTCGCGCAAGTTCGAGATGCCGGCCAAGGTTTTCCACGTCGAGGAAGGGGAGAACGGGAACGACAATGGCGATACCGGCTCGGACTGGATTCTGATGACGCGGAACGACGAGTTCTGGCACAACCCGAACGTCGAACTGATGGCTCAGCCGCTCACGGTGAAACCCGAGAAAGAACTTCTCTGGACCGACCAGCAGCGGAGCCTGGTGCCGATTCTGAAGTGACGCGGCGTCCTATCAGCCCGGCGGCTGCTCGCGCACGAGCTGGCTGATTTGCTTGAACTCGGGAGTACCGGCCACGGCGCACCACTCGAAGAGGGCGGCTTCGGTCGTCGTGAGCGTCGCGCCGGACGAGTCCATCCGCCGCAAGGCGATTTCGTGATCGATCGTGCCGCGGGCCGCCACCGCATCGGCTGCGACATAGACGCGAAAACCCTCAGCCAAGAGATCATGCACCGTCTGTCCAACGCACACGTGCGTCTCGATGCCGCAGACGAGAATCTTCCACCGCCCCTCGTCGCGCCAGCGGGCGAACAGCTCCCCGCACTCGCCGCAGCTAAACGCGAGCTTTGCCGGAATCGCACCAAGCCGCTGACTCAACTCCGTCGTCGTCGGACCGAGCCCCTGGGGATATTGCTCGGTGGCCGCCACGGGCACGCCCAGAATCTTCGCCCCGTCGATCAGCCGCCGGACGTTCCAGACGACGCGCTCGCTCCCGGCAATCAGCGGCAAGAGCTTCGCCTGCATATCGACGACGAGCAGTGCCGCGTCGTCGCGGTTCATGAGTTCGGGACTGCGTGGGAGAGCGGTTGCCATGTGCAACAGGATAGCCCGCCCGCCTCGATGCGTCACGCCCGCGAAGCTACCCAACTCCCGCGGCTGACACATAAGGATTACAATCTCCCCACTTCTCGAAATCGCACCAAGGATCATGGCGGAGCGGCAACATGAGCGTATTTCTGGGCGTCGATATCGGCACTTCGGGGACCAAGACGCTGGCGATCGACGAGGCGGGGAACATCCTGGCCGACGCGTCGCAGACCTATCCCTGTTACTTCCCGCAGCCGCTCTGGAGCGAGCAAGACCCGGAGGACTGGTGGCAAGCGACTGTCGCGACGATCAAAGCGGTCGTCGCCAAGGCGAATCTCAAACCGGCTGATGTGAAAGCGATTGGCCTTTCCGGGCAGATGCACGGGTCGGTGTTTCTCGATAAGCACGGCAACGTCGTCCGGCGAGCCCTGCTGTGGAACGATCAGCGGACGGCCGAGGAGTGCGAGGAGATCGAGGACCGCGCCGGCGGGCGGAAGAAGCTGATTCAGATGGTCGCCAATCCGGCCCTTACCGGCTTCACGGCGCCGAAGATCCTGTGGCTCCGCAACCACGAGCCAAAAAACTTCGACAAAACCGTTCACGTCCTTCTGCCGAAGGACGACGTGCGCCGCCGCCTCACCGGTGAACTGGCGACCGAAGTGAGCGACGCGAGCGGCATGCTGCTGCTCGACGTGGCGA
>CAYLLN010000014.1:0-107019 GCA_964384375.1 uncultured Pirellulaceae bacterium | reverse complement strand
CCTCCGAAGGAGGCGAAACCGATCCTCGCCATCTACGAGGTGAAGGGAGATGAACTGAAAGTTTGCCTGCGTCACGCCAGCGGTTCCGACGGGCGCCCAACTGAGTTTGCCACCAAGGCAGACTCTCAACTGGTGTTGATCGTCCTCAAGAAACAGAAGCCGTAAGACCGAACCAGCCGCGTGGCTGCTGAGCTGGGTCGTCAGGGAGAAGGCGTCAGGGAGAAACCGCCATGAACACTTCGGCGATGTCGCGTGTTGCCGTCCTGCTATTGGCCACCGCTCTGCTCTCCATCCCGTCGCAGGCCGCAGACCCCGTATCCAAGACCACACTCAAGGGACACAAGCATTGGGTGCTTTCCGTGGCCTTCAGTCCGGACGGCAAAATCCTCGCCTCGGGAGGCGGACCGCGAGACAATTCGATCAAGCTGTGGGACGTGACCACCGGTCAAGAGAAGCTCACTCTCCCCACGCCAGTGGAGATCAGGGGCGTGGCCTTCAGTCCGGACGGCAAGACCCTGGTCACGGCAGGAAGCGGGGGATTTCGACCGCCCGAGCTGAAACTGTGGGACGTGGCCACTGGCAAGGAAACGTCCTCCCTCCCAGCGCAACGGGGCGTTTGCTCCGTGGCCTTCAGCCCCGACGGCAAGACCCTCGCCTCGGCAGGCGGTGGACCTCGTTCCGGTGAACTCAAACTATGGGACGTGGCCAGCGGCAAGGAGAGGACGAGCCTCCAGGGGCATATTCGCAAGATGACCTCCGTGGCCTTCAGCCCGGATGGCAAAACCCTGGCTACGGGGAGCGAAGACCTGGCCATCAAGCTCTGGGATGTGGCGACGGGCAAGGAGACGGCCACCCTCGAGGGGCACACGGTTCCCGTAACCACCGTCGCCTTCAGTCCGGACGGCAAGACTCTGGCTTCGGGAGGCGGGGAACCTCGTCGCGGTGAACTGATGCTGTGGGATGCAGCCACGGGCCAACAAAAGACCTCGCTCGCGGGGCAACCACAATCCGTGACCAGCGTCGCCTTCAGCCCGGACGGCAAAACCCTGGCTTCAAGCAGTTATGGGAAAGAGATCCAACTCTGGGACGTGGCCACAGGTAAGGAGCGGGCCAGCCTCCAAGGGCACAAGTTGTACGTTTACTCCGTCGCGTTCAGCCCGGACGGCAAGACTTTGGCCTCGGGGAGCGCGGACGCCACCATCAGGCTCTGGGATCTGAACCCGGAAGAGTAAATGGGCGAGAAGGCGAGTGCTCCGAGATAATCAGTTAGGTCCCCTCCCCAAGCCCCAAAACACAAGCAGCCGCGGATTGCTCCGCGGCTGCGTGATAGTCAGTTTTCTCTGTTTCAGGCCGGGCGATCCTCGCTAGTCGGTGACCAGGAACGATCCGTTGTTGGCCACGTTGAGCAGCGGCAGGCCCGACTGGCCGGTGACGCTCGGGCTCTTTGCCTTGCCGCCGAAGTAATAGGCCAGGCCAAAGGAGACGTTGAACTGCTCTTCGCCCGAGCCATCGGGGCCTGCGGCAGCGCTGGGGACCACATAGTTGAAGTTGCCGTACACCGTCCAGTTGCAGCTGATCGGTGCTTGACCGAGCAGGCCGAACTGCCAGTCGGCGATGTCGGCGTTGTCGAAAACGCCAACGTAGCCCGCGATGTCGGCGCCCAGCGCGGTGTTCCGCTTCAAGTAAACATTCGCCTGGTTCATCGCGCGAACCCGTCGTTGCAAGCCAGGGGCGCCGGCGACGGTGACCGCGGCCAGATCGTCGTTCACGTGGAAAGTGCCCCACATGCCGATTTCGGTGCATTCACTCAGCGCGTAACCAAAGATGCCGCGGAGCTGAGCCAGGTCAATCTCGTTGGCGTTGACGCCCCAATGGTCGGCATAGAAGACGTCGAGCACGAGGCCCCAGCTAATCGGGTCGCTGTCATTCAGCATGTCCCCCCGCTTGTAGAAGCCGGAGGTGAGAAAAATCTGCTCTTCGACCTCGTCGGCCTCCTGGCTGCCGAGGGCGATGCGACCCTTGAAGTCATAAATGCCGTAGCTCGCGCCGACCTGGCCCCGGATGCGAGAACCGCCGAGACCAAAACCGGTGTTAAAGCCGGCGACGGTGCCGAAGCTGCTGGTGAGTGCTCCCGTGCCGCCGTTGATGTTCGTGATTCGATCGCCGATCGACTTGTACACATCGCCGCCGGACCAGACGTAGGTATTGTCAAACCAATTGCCGATGCAGCCGCAGCCGTCATCGCAATCCTCCACGCAGCCGGTCGCGCCGTCGCAGGCCGCCAAGCAGCCGGCGTCCCCCTCGCAGCCGCCGATGGCGACCAAGGGGAGGCGCGTGGTTGAGGTGTAAACGTCTTGATCGCTGCCGCGGGTCGTCCAATCGAGAGCTGAGCTGCTGCTGCTGAATCCGCCCGCAAGGGCGATGGCAGCACAGAGAGAGAGGGCCAGCCGTTTCATTTTCCGCCTCCTTGATGGAATGAACCGACAGCGACCAGAGCTCCGCCAGGCGTGCCTCTTGCACCTCGGCCGATTGAAGGCTTCCCGCCTGTTCGCCGTAGCCTCCGTGCTAGATCGCTAGGGTGGGTTGTGACGCACCGTGAGGTCCGGTGCGGGCAATCCGTGCCATTCACCCAAAGAGTCGGTATTTCATGTTTGGCATCGACGTGGCACAGCTGTCACGCTCAGCATTTGCAGGGGTGCCCGCAGAATCGTTACGGTCGCTACATTCGGAATGAGCGCTGCTAGCAGTTAACGCCGCCGTCCCCACTACACCGCTGACACGTGCCGCTCTGGCGAACTCTGCTACACCAGCCCGCTGATCGGCTCTGGCGTCGTCAGCGCCCGGAGCAAGTCTTGCGGCAGGCCGGTCATCAGGCGGACCTGGCCGATGTCGAGCAGCGTGTGCATCACCGTGGCCAGCAAGTTTTCGTTGCCGAAGGGTTCGGTCGCCGGCTCCCCCGCGTCGCGGGTCGATTGGCCGATGACCTGGCCCATGTTCAGGCCGCCGCCGGAGAGCAAGAGGGGCGACGATCCGCCCCAGTGGTCGCGGCCGCCTTGTTTGTTCAGTCGGGGCGTGCGTCCCATCTCGCCGCAGCAGACGAGCAGAATCTTGTCCGAGAGGCCGCGAGCTTCGCAGTCTTCGATGAATGCCGACACCGCGTGGTCGAAGGGCTGGCCGCAGTACTGCATCCCCTCTTCCATCGTCGCGTTGTTCACATCGGCGTGCATGTCCCAGACGAAGTTCGTCGTCAGTGTCACAAAGCCGCAACCCGCCTCGCAAAGGCGGCGGGCCATGAGCAGCAGCTTGCCGAGCGATTTCGCGTTATCGACGTACCGCGGATAGTTGTTCCACTTGCGGCTGATCTGGTCGGGGCGAACGAGCGGCGCCGTGTCGTAGCGGGCGATCGTCTTCGCGTCCTCCTTCGACAGATCGAATGCCGCGGCCGCCCCGCCGAGAATCGTTTGCAGGGCCTGCTCCTGAAAGCGGTCGGTCCCGGTCAGTTCGCCGCGGGCGTCGAGGTCGCGGCGGATGCGGTCGAGGCTGCCGAGCAGCCCTTTGCGGTCGTCGATGCGAGAGGGATCGAGTGAAAGCTGCATATCCTTTTGCAACGTGCCGCCGCCGCCGGGCAGGAATGGGGCGTAACTCGTCCCCAGGCCGCCGGGCGAATCGAACTTCCCAAAATTCTCGACGGGCGATTCCCCCGAGGCGTCGAGCGACTTTGAGCTAAGCAGCGTATTGAGCGGCATGCCGGTCTTGGGATCGTTCGTGCCGGCGACGCGGGCAAAGAGCGACCCCATGTTCGCCCCGAGCGTACTCTTGCCGACGACCGGCTTGATGTCGTGATTGCCGTCGCCAGTGCGGAACGAGCGGACGACAGTGGTCTTGTGGGCCAGTTTGGCAAGTTTCATGAACGTGCTGCCGTAAGTGATGCCGGGGAGCGACGTGTCGATTTCGCCGGTGACGCTCCGAATCTCGGCCGGGGCCGACATCTTGGGATCGAAAGTCTCGATCTGACTCGGCCCGCCATGCATGAACAGGAAAATCACGCTCTTGCCCGTCACCGGCCGCAGATTCGCAGCCTTCGCCAGCGACTGCGTAGCGAGCAGGTGTGGCAGAGCGAGTCCCCCCAGTCCCAAGCTGCCGATCCGCAGAAAATCGCGGCGGCCAATCGATCCGCGGGGGCTGGAAAGCGAGAGCATGGCAGGACTCCTGAAGGGAACATCATTGTGGCCGGATCGGCCGAACCAATCAAGCGCGATGGATGGATTCGGCCGATTCGCCGTGGAGTGGTCTTCTAGCCTGGACCAGCAAATCTCAATCCACTGATTCGTGCGATTCGTGCTTTCACAATTCCCTGATTCGCGCTCCGCGAATCTGCACGTGCGAGTCGCCGCGGCTGAGTTCCTGAAAGCCGATGCGCCCCTTGCGCGGGCGATCCTTCACTTTCGGGGCGACGCTGCCGTCGTGGCGCTGCACTTCCTGATCCTGCTCGGCCAGGTCGAGGTCGTGGATCAGTTCGCCGTTGAGCACCACCTTCAGCTTCGTTCCCTGCAGCGTCACCTCGTATTTGTTCCACTCAGTCGGTTTATAGACCTGCTTGCGCGGCGCGATCGCGCGGTAGATGCCGCCAGTAAGTTCGGAGTCCTTCGCCTCTGGGTTGTAGCGCAAATCGGCCATTTGCAGTTCCATCGCTTCAAACGCAGGATCGCCAGCCAGCAGCGTGCGGAGGGCGAGGCCGCTATTGCCGCGCTCGCCGAGCTTGAACTCGAATTCCAACGCGAAGTCGGCATATTCCTTCTCGGTCACGAGCCACGTGCCGCGGGGAGCGCCACTGGTGAGCACGCCCTCCTTCACGGTCCACTTCACCTCCTCTTCCGGCGGCTTGGAAAGGTCGCTCCAGCTCGTGACGATCCAGCCCTCAGGGACGCCGTCCTTGGGGAAGAGGGGCGTGAAATCGTCGGCTGCGTAGAGTGCCAATGCGGCCGTCAGGAGGATCGCTGCCAGAATCCACTGCTTCAAAAGCATTGCATCCCCCTCCCGCAATTCAGTCGCTAAAATACACGCCTCGTACTTATCTTCCACGACCTTGCCACGCAACGATGACCGACTACGAACGCCTGGGCGTCTTCTATCTCGGCAAGTCCTATGACCTGGCCTCGGCTAAGCCGCAGGACAATCTGCTGCTCTACGATTCGAAAGACCTCTGCACGCACGCGGTCTGCGTCGGCATGACCGGCAGCGGCAAAACGGGGCTCTGCCTCGCCTTGCTTGAAGAGGCAGCGATCGACGGCATTCCGGCCATCATCATCGACCCGAAGGGGGACCTTGGCAATCTGCTGCTGACGTTTCCGCAATTGCGGCCCGAGGACTTCGAGCCGTGGATCGACCCGGCCGAGGCGACACGGGCCGGTCTTTCGCCACACGACTATGCCGCCAAGACGGCCGAGCGGTGGAAGCAGGGGCTGGCCGACTGGGGCCAATCGCCCGAGCGAATCGCCATGTTCCGCGATGCCGTCGATATCGCCATCTACACGCCCGGCAGCAGCGCCGGCTTGCCGCTCACGGTCCTCCGCTCGTTTGCCGCCCCATCGCAGGCGATTCTTGACAATGCCGAAGCTTTGCGAGATTCCATCAGTGCCGCCGCAGCCGGCCTCTTGAGCCTCCTCGGGATCGACGCCGATCCGCTCAAGAGCCGCGAGCACATTCTGATCTCGAACATCCTTGACCGCGCGTGGCGCGCCGGACAAAGCCTCGACATGGGAGGGCTGATCCGGGCGATTCAGACGCCAAGCTTCGACAAAGTCGGCGTGATGGACCTCGAAAGCTTCTTCCCCGCCAAGGACCGCTTCGCCCTGGCGACGCAGCTCAACAACCTGCTCGCGTCGCCGGGATTCGCCGCCTGGATGGAAGGGGAGCCACTCGACATCCAGCGGCTCCTCTATACGCCTACCGGCAAGCCGCGACTGTCAATCTTGTCGATCGCACACTTGTCGGATGCCGAGCGGATGTTCTTCGTGACGATCCTCCTCTCCGAGACGATCTCCTGGATGCGAAGCCAGTCGGGCACATCGAGCCTGCGGGCGCTCCTCTACATGGACGAAGTGTTCGGCTACTTTCCGCCGTCGGCCAACCCGCCGTCGAAGACCCCGATGTTGACCCTGCTCAAGCAGGCGCGGGCGTTTGGCCTGGGCGTGGTGCTCGCAACGCAGAACCCGGTCGATCTCGACTACAAGGGACTCGCCAACTGCGGCACGTGGCTCCTTGGTCGACTGCAGACGGAGCGGGACAAGCTCCGCGTGCTCGACGGGCTGGAAGGGGCCTCGACGCAAGCCGGAGCGACGTTCAACCGGGCCGAGATGGAGCGGGTGCTGTCGGGTCTGGGAAAGCGCGTCTTCCTGATGAACAACGTCCACGAGGACCAGCCGGTGGTCTTTCAGACGCGGTGGGCCTTGTCGTACCTTCGCGGGCCGCTGACACGCGAACAGATCAGCCGACTGATGGCGGAGCGGAAGAACATGGTAGCCCGAAGCGTCAGCGAGGGAGTTCGGGAGGGCGAGGCTCCTGCCGAGCCGTCACCCCGACCCCTGGTCGGGGCTTTGGAAACGCAGCGTCCCGTCCTGCCGCCCGATGTCACCGAGAAATTCGCCGCCCGCCGAGCCAATCTGCCGCAGGGAGCGAGCATTCTCTATCGCCCAGCACTGCTCGGCGCCGCCCGCGTCCATTTCACCCAAGCGGCGACCAAGGTCGATACGCAGGAAGACGTGACGCTGCTCGTCCCCATCGACGAGTCGCTGCCAGCGGATGCGTGGAGCGAGGCGAGCATATGTGAGGAATCTCCGGAACTCGAAGCCCAGCCTGAAGCCGCGGCGAAGTTTGCTTCGCTTCCCGGCGACCTGTCCAAGCCGAAGAAATACACCGAACTATCCACGGCCCTGAAGGACTACTTGTACCGCAACCGCCGGCTTAAGGTTTTCAAGTGTGCCGCACTCAAGGCCGTTTCGACTCCGGAGGAAAGCGAAGCAGACTTCCGCATCCGCCTGTCGCAAGGGGGACGCGAACAGCGCGACGCGCAGGTCGAGAAACTGCGGCAAAAATACGCCCCCAAAATCGCCGCTCTGGAAGAGCGAATCCGCAAGGCGCACATCAAGGTGGAGAAGGAAAAATCGCAGGCGACGCAGCAGACGATGAACACGGCCCTGTCTGTAGGTGCGTCGATCCTGGGCGCGATCTTCGGCCGCAAGCTGATGAGCACGACCAACATGACACGGGCCGCCAGCTCGATGCGTCAGGCAGGCAAGATCGCCCGCGAGCGGCAGGATGTCGCCGATGCATCCGAAGGGGTCGAAGCACTACAACAGCAACTGGCCGATCTGAACACCCAGTTCACCGCCGAGACCGAGAAGCTGCAAGCGGGTCTGGCCCCCGACACTCTCGCCCTGGAAGAAGTGCAGATTGCTCCCAAGAAAGCCGACATCGCCGTCCAACAGGTCTGCCTCCTTTGGCAGCCCTGGATTGTGCGAATGGATGGCGCGGTGGAGCCGGGGACGTAGCCTATGTCCGCAAGAACCGTCGGTCGAGCTCTTCGCGGGTGAAAACGAGGGCGGTGGGGCGGCCGTGTGGGCAGTGGTGGGCGTCCTGGTAGTGCTGCCGCTGCTCGAGGAGGGATGTGATCTCCTCCGGGGCCAGGCGGTCCCCCGCTTTGATAGCCGCCTTGCACGAGATCATGTGCAGTAGCTCGTCGAGCAGGTCGCGCCGCTCAGGCTTGTGGCTGCTTGTCA
This sequence comes from uncultured Pirellulaceae bacterium, assembly GCA_964384375.1. Taxonomy (GTDB): domain Bacteria; phylum Planctomycetota; class Planctomycetia; order Pirellulales; family Pirellulaceae; genus CAYLLN01. The sequence continues at coordinate 99,241 of CAYLLN010000014.1, read as the reverse complement.
TAAGCTGCTCGACCACTTGCTGGAGCATCTCGGCCGGGGGCAGATTGGCGAGCATCGCCGGGTAGCCGGAAACGAGGACGGTGTCGCCGCCGAAAGGCTCGATCTCAATGCCGATCTGGGCGAGCGTTTCTTTGGCATCCATCGCGGCAGCAGCTTCGGCCGGTGCAAGCGAAACAGGTTCGGGGACGAGGAGCCGCTGCGTTTCGAGATCTCCCGCGAGGACTTTCTCGCGGAGTTGCTCGTACAAAATCCGCTCGTGCAAAGCGTGCTGGTCGATCACCACCATGCCGTCGGCGTTTTCGGTGACGAGGTAGCGGTTGTGAATCTGAAAGCCCAGGTGGGAGGCACGGCGAGTCTGTGGAGCATCAACGCGAAGCGGAGTGGAACACTCGACAAGCGGACCAGTGGCAAGTCGGCCAGCAGCCTCGCCCGCTTCCTCGATGCGGGCCGAGGCGGGGACCGCCTCCCACATGCGATCGAGGCGAGTAAGCGACAGGCCGCCGCCAGGACGGTCGAATTGCAGTTCCAGTGAAGTCTGGGCATCTTCTTTGTCAGCGACGGCAGTGGCCGCGCCCGCTTCAACAGGCGGGGAGACCGCTCCCTTGGCCCAATCGACGAGATTCCGGCGATGCGCCTGCGCGGCGAGCGCATCGGCAGCTTCCCCGCCGCGCATTTCGCCATCAAGCGGCGCGCGAACGCGGGCCGTCAAGTCGGTGGCGAGGAACTTCTTGCGGATCGTCCCGAGGAGCAGCGAATAGATGCGGCCGCTGTCGGCAAAGCGAACTTCGAGCTTCGTGGGATGGACATTGACATCGACCGCTTCCGCCGGCAGCACCAGGTGCAGGAAGGCGATCGGGAAGCGGCCGTGGAGCAACAGGCCGCGGTAAGCCTCGCCCAAAGCGTGCTGCAGCGAGCGGTCGCGGATGTGGCGGCCGTTCAGGAACAGGTACTGCAGCCGGTTGTTCCCCCGGCTGTGCTGCGGATCGGCGACGAAGCCGGCAAGCTGCACAGCCCCGTCGCTGTTCTCGATCGGGATCAGCGAGCTTTCGATGTCACGTCCGAAAAACGAAGCAATCCGCTCCCGCCACTGGACCACCGGCGGCAGGTCGAACAGCAGCCGGTCGTTGTGCCGAAGTGTGAAATGCACTTGCGGATGGGCCAGCGCCAGGCGGGTGAACGCCTCGCTGCAGTGGCCGATTTCGGTTTGCGAAGCCCGCAGGAACTTCCGCCGCACGGGCGTATTGAAGAACAGGTTGCGAACTTCGATCGCCGTCCCTTCGGGGCAGCCGCAGGGGGCGATTTCCGAGCGGCGGCCTCCATCGACCTCGAGCTGATGGCCCGACTCTTCGCCGCGCTGCCGGCTGCGGATGACAAGCTGGCTCACCTCGCCGATCGACGCTAGGGCCTCACCCCGAAAACCAAAGGTGCCGACATGGAACAGGTCGTCTGCCGACGCGATCTTGCTGGTCGCATGGCTGGCGATGGCCAGCGGCAGGTCGGCCGCCGACATCCCGCAGCCGTCATCGACGATGCGAATCAGATCGGTGCCGCCAGCCCCGAGATGCACGTCGATCCGAGTCGCCCCGGCATCGACCGAGTTTTCGAGCAGTTCCTTGACGACGCTGGCGGGCCGCTCGATCACCTCGCCCGCGGCGATCTTGTTGACGACGCTGGGGGGAAGTTGGCGAATCGTGGGCATGGCACATCCGTGTGGCGAGCAATCGGGCGCTACTATTCGCCCGAGGAGGGGAAGAGTTCCTGCAGGTCCACTTTAACATGTGTCTGGGAGGATAGATTCACCGTTGCTTCACCCGGCGCAACGCGGCGAACATGATTTTCGTACTTTCCCAAGGCTCGATTCGGCTGCGTGAAAATTTCCAAGCGGGCGGCATTTAAATCGACGATCCAGTATTCAATGACGCCCGCCCGCGCATAGATGCGGCATTTGCGCCAGTCTTGTTCGAGCGAGGACTGGGCAACTTCAATGACCAGGGCAGCTTCGTCGCCAGTTGGGTGCCTGCGCCGAAAACTCGCGACATCGCCGATCGCGATGACGACGTCGGGTTCGGGCTCGCTGTCCGCCGTGCGCAGGACATTTTGAACCCGCAAAAACCAGCCGGTTGGTATTTGCCGCGAAAGCATGCTGACCAGCAGATCAATGGTCGAATCGTGCAGGGGATTCTTCGTCATTTTTTTGACAATCAGCCCCTCTAAGAGCTCCACCGAATCGTCCTCGGTGAGCACTCCCGACTTGCCAAGCTGCTCGTATTCTTCCACGGTGAACCGATGCACGGAAAGTGGCGGCACATCGAAGCCGCTGGGCGTAATCGTGGGAAGCAGAATGGTGCTCATGGCAGACTGTTTGGCAAGTGACTATATCCAGTCTAGCAGCGCTACTCGGCGCTCGCCAATTTACTCCTCGGCCAGTTCCCCTTCGCCGCCCGCATACTTCTCGAGCTTTCGATACAGCGTCCGCGCGCCGATGCCGAGCACCTTGGCGGCTTCTTCGCGGTTCCCGCTGGTGAGCTTGAGCGTCTCTTCGATCGCCCAGCGCTCGATGTCGTCGAGCGGGCGGCCGATGAGCTCCAGCGGCCCGCCGCCGACCGCGGCAGTCGCAGCCGTTGCGGGGGGTGGCGCTTCGGCCAACTCCGGCGGCAGGTCGTCCACGTCGAGCAGGCCATCCGCATCGAGGACCACCATCGTTTCGACGGCGTTCCGCAGTTGCCGTACGTTCCCCGGCCAGTCGTAGCTGAAAAGCCGCTTCGTGGCGACGGGGGAAATGCCCCGAATCGTCTTGTGATGCCGTTTGGCAAACAGGCGGCGGAAATGATCGACCAGCGGCACAATGTCGTCGCGCCGCTCGCGCAAAGGGGGCAAATCGACCGTCACCACCTTGAGGCGGAAATAGAGGTCGTTGCGGAACTTGCCAGCCGCCACCATCTCCTCCAGTGGACGATTCGTGGCGGAAACGACCCGCACGTTGACGCGGATCGACTTGTTGTCGCCGACCCGTGTGATCTGATGCTCCTCGAGCACGCGGAGCAGCTTGATCTGCGTGCTCATCGGCATGTCGCCGACTTCGTCGAGAAACAGCGTGCCGCCGTTGGCATACTCGAACGCTCCCACCCGGTCGGCATGGGCGTCGGTATAGGCCCCCTTCACGTGGCCAAAGAGCTCGCTTTCGACGAGGTTCTCGGCGACCGCGGCACAGTTGATCGCCACGATCCGCTTCCCTTTGCGGGGACTGTTCTGGTGGATCGCCTGAGCAATCAGCTCCTTGCCTGTGCCGCTTTCGCCATGAATGAGCACGGTCGCGTCGGTCGGGGCGATCCGCTTGAGCCGGTCGATTACCGTCTGCATTCGGCTGCTGACGTAGATGATCCCTTCGAAACCGAACCGCTCGTCGAGTCGCTCCTTGAGTTCCGTGTTCTGCCGGCGGAGGCGAATCGCGTCGGCCGCCTTCTCGCACACCGCCCGCAGCTTGCTCGGCGTGATCGGCTTTTCGAGGAAGTTGAACGCCCCGAGCTGCATCGCCTCGACCGCCTTGGGGACGGTGGCGTGGCCGGTGACCAGGATCACGAGCGCGTCGGGGAGCTTCTCGCGGGCCCGGGCCAAAATCTCCATCCCGTCCACGTCGTTCATCACCAGGTCGGTGACGACAAGGTCGAACGTGTCGGTGTCGATCTTGCGGGCCCCCTCCGGGCCGCTCGTCGCGACGATGCACTCGTAGCCTACCTTGACCAGGCTCTCCTCCATCGCACGGGCCAGCGCCTCGTCATTATCGACGATGAGGAGGCGAATCGGCGCGGCAGCGGGCTCGGCAGGTTCGGGAGTAGGGCGATCGTCGGCCATGAGCCGATGATAGCGAGCCAGGGGAGCGGCGTGGAGCGGGGCCGCGGAGGAGGAGAGAGCGATTAACGTTCGGTGGGCGCTGGCTCCGTCGCCTGCGTTGACGTCGAAGTCAGATGCGTCTCCAGCAGCCTCTTTACCGCATCGCGGACGATGGCCGCGGGGAGGGCATAGCTTTCGACCCGGCCGGCACGGGCGATGTTCAGGCCGACGACCTTGCCGTCCAGATCGACGATTGGCCCGCCGCACTCGGACGGGCGCAGCATCGAATCGTGCTGAATCGCGGAGGTAAAGCCGGCACGGCGCTCCGAAAGCTGACCGCCGAGAGTGTTCTGAAACTCGGCCCGGTCGCCGGCAGTTAGCTGCGTCCAGCTTCCCAGCGTCGCCTTGATTGTTTTCTCCTCGCCGTCCCGCTTGATGAGGATCTCGACTTTGTCGCCCGGCTGATGCGACTTGATCGTCTCGATCAGTTCCTGTCGGCCGCCGATTTCCTTGCTGTCCACCTTGAGGATGATGTCGCCCGCCAAAAGGCCCGCCTTCTCGGCAGCCCCTTCGGGGACGATGTCTTCGATCTTGGCGGGGCTGTCGGTGTCGGAGAGTCGCACGCCCAGCGCCGCCGACGGAGAGGCAATTTTTCGCGGGCTGACGCTCAGCACGCCAACGCCCGCCAGTTCGCCTTGCATGCCGGGACTGATAAGCCAACTTCCCACGGGAGGAGCATCCGATTCGCTCCAGGCAATCGCAGGCAGGTCGGCCGCTTCGATCTTGAGCACCGCCAGGTCGAGGGCCGGGTCGCTCCCGACATGGGTCGCCTCCAGGCGCTTCGCGCCGGGCAATTGGGCCTCAATCTTCCCCTTCAGCTCGCTCGCCTTGGTGACGATGTACCCTTGCTTATCGACAACCGTGCCAAGGACCGTTTTGTAGTTGTCGCAGTAGATTTGCACCGTGCTTTTGGCCGATTCGGCCGAGACTTGCTTAAAGGCGGCTTTGACCTTGGGGGGAAGGTACTGCGTTTCGGTAGCCGACGAACCGAGCGGCAACAGGCCTGCGACCGCCAGGCAAACAACTGCCAGAAAGCCCTGCGATCCAAAGCACTTGCCAGTCATCGTCGCTTGCTCCCGCCTGAACTTGCTTGCCACGAAACACTTAGAGGCTTGATCAACCCTTCTTGCCAATCTTGAGGGTCAGTTCCACGGTTTCCTCGCCTCGCTTGACGAACAGTTTCACCTCATCGCCAGGCTGGTGCTCGGCAATGACGCGCACCAGCGCATCAAAATCAGCAACTTCTTGATCGCCGACTTTCACGACAATGTCTCCCGCCTGCACTTTCGCCTTATCCGCGGGGGAATTGGGGATGACGCTCGCGATCTTCGCCGCAGTCGAGGAATTATCCCCTTTGACGCCGATGTAGGGCGCATTCCCGGGCATGTGTCCCCATTCTTCCCCTTTGGCCAAACGGTCCCAAGTTTCCTTGAACGTGCTCACCGGGACGTGCATGTTGGCGTTGAGCGGGCCGGCGATGCGGCTGTTGATGCCGATCACTTTGCCGGCGAGATCAAAGAGCGGGCCGCCGGAGTCGCCGCCGACGAGCGTGCAGTCGGTCGTGATCGTCGATTTGTCGTTGAGGAGCACGCGCCCCAGCCGAAGCACGGCTTTGCGATCTTCCTGGTAGCCCCCCGGATGGCCGGTTGCCAGGCACCATTGGTTGTCCTTCAGGGCATCGGACTGCCCCATTTCGGCGAATGCAAACTCTTCGCTATCTCTTGGATTGATTTTCATTAAGCCCGAATCAAGCGTCCGATTGAGGCCGAGCGTCTTACCGCGTCGTGTGCTACCGTCTGGCATAATAAAAGTAACATCGCGTTTTGCCCCACTGGCCACATGTGCCGCCGTCAAGACGTAGCCATCCTTACTGACAATCACACCGCTTCCTTGCGCGTGGCCAACCTGCACGCCGACCGTGCATTTCATCAGTTGTTCGGAGAGCTTCCGAACGTGGTCCTGCATGACGCGGAGGTCATCGAGCCCGGCGAGGGGGCTGCCCGCGAGAATGCGGTCGAGGTTGGCAGCGGCCAGTTCCTGGGCAGGAGTTGCAGTCGTTGCCGTGGGCGTTGCGGCGGCGGTCGCGGTGGGAGTCGATTCCGTAGCCGGAAGGCTGATGAGCGGCAATAAGAGGATCGCTCCAGCGATTCCCCACGATCGCAACTGCGTGGACCACCTCACAACTGCTGGCCGCCTCGCCATGTTTGTCTCCCGGGCTACTGTGCCTTCGAATGAAGCTCGGCCCTCTAGTCAAACTGCCCTCTAGTTAAGCCGCATCATACCCCACTGGGTTTCGCTTTGCCTGCAATTTGTTATCAAATTGTGACCGACGGATGGTGTCGGGGCAAACGGTATTCCGTTTGTCACGAAACCGGCCGTTCGTCGTAAGTCGCTATGTCCTGGCGACTTGGGTCAATTCACACCAAGCGACGCGGTCTGCCGAACCTGTCAACTTTGCAGCAGCCGCGTCCGAGCAATGAGCACGATAGCCACTTCGGCAGGTCCAGTCCTAATTCGCCAGACCTACCCACATTATTTCCCTCGACGCTTCGATGGCAAAACTGATCTTCGGCTGCGGCTACCTGGGATCGCGCGTCGCCAAGCGGTGGCTTTCCGCGGGTGAGGCAGTTTATGCGGTCACTCGCACTCCCAAGCGGGCCACGGGATTAACGGCAATCGGCATTCAGCCGATCGTGGGGGATGTGGCCGGCCCATCGCAAATCGGACTGCCCAAGGACGTTACAACAGTGCTTTTTGCGGTGGGGTACGAGCGAACAAGCTCGCATAAGATCCACGACGTCTATGCCGGCGGAATAGCCCGAGTAATCGACTCGCTGCCAACTTCCGTCGAGCGATTTCTCTACATCAGCTCGACCGGCGTCTATGGCCAGGTGGCCGGCAGCGAGGTCGATGAGAATTCCCCTTGCCAGCCGACGCGCGAAGGAGGCAAGGCCTGCCTAGCCGCGGAGGACACTTTGCGCACCAGCCGATTAGCCGACCAGGCGATCATCCTCCGGCTGGCCGGAATCTATGGCCCGGGGCGGATTCCTCGCAGCAGCGACCTGCTGGCCGGCAAGCCGATCGACGCACCGGCCACCGGGTGGCTCAACCTGATCCACGTCGATGACGCGGCTGCGGTTGTGCTGCTGGCTGAACAGCACGCTCCCCTGCCAAGTTTGTACGTCGTCTCCGACGGCCAGCCCGTCATCCGCGGCGACTATTATCGCGCGTTCGCCCGCTTGCTCGGCGCACCGATGCCTCAGTTCACCACGCCAGCCGAAGGCTCCCCTGCTGCCGCCCGCGCCGGCAGCGATAAGCGAGTCAACCCAGCGAAGATGCTCGCTGAACTTAAGCCGCAACTGGCGCATCCAAGCTATCGTGAAGGATTGGCAGCGATTGTGGCTGGCACTTCAATCGCGCCCTAGCCGCGGCCGACTCGACTGCTAAAATTCACGTTCCCCAGGGGCGAAGTTTCTGGCCGCTCTTCCTGAGCAACTGCCGTCGGCCGCCGCTGGACTCGCTTTTTCCGATTCGCGGAGACGAAGCCATGTCCCAGTCAGCGACACAGTGGAACCCTTCCAAGCAGGAACTCCTTCAGCAGACGATCGAGCACATCGACATCAAGCGGCACAATGTCGTGCCCCTCGTCGATTCGATGCAGTCGCTCGCTTTTTCGGCCCGAGATCTGGCCCGTGCAGCCGACATCTACGACCGGATGCTCCGCGACACCGATTGCGGCATCATCCTCTGCCTCGCCGGCTCGCTGATCAGCGCCGGCCTGAAGCAGGTGTTTATCGACCTTGTGCGCAACCGCATGGTCGATGCGATCGTCAGCACCGGGGCGAACATCGTCGATCAGGACTTCTTCGAGGCCCTCGGTTTCAAGCACTACATCGCAGCCGAGCAGCTCAAGAGCGGCATGTTCGACAGCGTTCTCCGCGATCACGCGATCGACCGGATTTACGACACGCTGATCGACGAGGAAGAGCTGCGGATCTGCGACGAAACAGTCCGCCGGCTGGCCGACAGCCTCCCTCCCCGGCCGTACTCCTCTCGCGAGCTGATCCACGAGATGGGCCGCTACCTGGAAGACGGCGCGGCCAAGGCCGACTCGATCGTGCAAGCGGCCTATCAAAACGGCGTGCCGATCTTCTGCCCAGCTTTCTCCGATTGCTCGGCGGGCCTGGGGATCGTCGCCCACTATCACGATCGCCGCGGCCAGGCGAAGACGAGCTTCGACTCGGCCAAGGACTTCTACGAAGTAACGCAGATCAAGATGCAAAACCCGGTGACGGGCCTCTTCATGATTGGCGGCGGCGTGCCGAAGAACTTTGCTCAGGACATCGTTGTTGCGGCCGACATTCTCACGGCTCAGGACGCCGCGGAAAGTGGCACCCAGCACGAGTATCCGCAGATGCACAAGTATGCCGTGCAGGTGACGATCGCCGACGTCCGCGACGGCGCTTTGTCGAGTTCCACACTCAAGGAAGCGTCGAGCTGGGGCAAAGTCGATACGACCTGGGAGCAAATGGTCTTTGCCGAAGCGACGCTGGCCGTCCCGCTGATCACCGGCTATGCCTATCATCGCCGCGGCTGGGAGCAGCGGAAGTTCAAGCGATTCGCCGATCTGTTCGCTGAAGAAGCGGTTGCCGTTTCATAGCTGCGACCCGTGGTCGCCGTAGCACGTACGTCCCGCCGGCCCGGCGGGACTTTCAAAGCCCCGACCAGTGGTCGGGTGATCTGTGGTGACATACCGATCGGCCGCGCACCCTGACCAATGGTCAGGGCTTTCATGTTTGGACTTTCCGGCTACGCATCACCCCTCCAACCTAGCCAACCCCAGTCGATTCAACTAACGTATCGGCTGGGTTTTTCGCGTAGGTTCTGAGGGCTTTCCGCATGAAGATCGCGATGATCGGCACCGGCTACGTCGGCCTGGTGACCGGCACCTGCCTGGCCGACAGCGGCAACGAAGTCACCTGCGTCGATATCGACCAGGCGAAGATCGAGCGGCTCGAACAGGGGCAGATTCCTATCTACGAGCCGGGGCTATCGGAACTGGTCGTCCGCAATGCCGCTGCTGGTCGGCTTCGGTTTACGACCAAGACCGCCGAAGCGGTCGCACCCGCGCAACTGGTCTTCATCGCCGTCGGCACGCCGACCTCCGAACGGCCCGAAGATAAAGGGGCCGCCGATCTGAAATACGTCTGGAAAGCGGTCGAGGGCTTCTCGAAACACCTTCGCCCCGATGCCGTCGTGGTCATCAAGAGCACCGTCCCGGTCGGAACGAACACGAAGGTCCACAAGCGACTGGCGGAACTCACGGGCCGCGAGTGCGATGTGGCGAGCAACCCCGAGTTTCTCAAGGAAGGGGCGGCCGTTAACGATTTTCAGTATCCCGACCGCGTCGTCGTCGGCATCCGGACCGAGCACGCGAAGAACCTGCTAAACGAGCTCTACAGCCCGTTCCTACGCACCGACAAACCGTTTTTGGAGATGACCCCCGAAAGCGCCGAACTGACCAAGTACGTCGCCAACGCTCTGCTCTCTACAAAAATCAGCTTCATCAACGAGATGGCCAATCTCTGCGAGAAGCTGAGCGGCGACATCAACGACGTTCGTCGCGGGATCGGACACGATCGGCGGATCGGTTTTGCGTTCCTGTTTCCCGGTGTCGGTTACGGCGGCAGTTGTTTCCCGAAGGACGTGCGGGCCCTGGCCCATCTGGCCCGCGAGGCCGGAATCGACCCGCAAATGCTCGACGCCGTCGATGCGGTCAACGACAAACAAAAACACGTACTGTGGCACAAGGTTCAGCAGCATTTCGGCGGCCATATCGCCGGCAAGCAATTCGCCCTGTGGGGACTGGCCTTCAAGCCCAAGACCGACGACATCCGCGAAGCGCCGGCCCTAACGCTGATCGACCACCTGCTTGCCGCGGGTGCAAAGGTCGCCGTCCACGACCCCGAAGCGATGGACAACGTGAAACAGATCTACGGCGAGAAGCTCGTCTATGGCAACACGCCGATGGATGTGCTCGAAGGAGCCGACGCCCTAGCCATCAATACCGAGTGGGGCGAGTTCCGCAATCCCGATTTCGACGAAGTCCGCCGCCGGATGGCCGGCGCGGTCATCTTCGACGGCCGCAATCTCTACGACGGCGCCCATATGCGGGAACACGGCTTCACCTATCATTCGATCGGGCGATTGGTGGCAAAGCCGTACTCGACCGAAACCTGACCAATACGGCCGCGGTACAACTGAACGAAACCGAGGAGCACCGTCGATCGACGCCGCCATCGAAACTCACGATCTGCGCAAGACTTACGTCGAGGGACTCGTCCGCCGCAAGCGGCACGAGGCCCTCAAGGGGCTGAGCTTGCGCGTCAATCGGGGAGAAATCTTCGGTCTGTGCGGCGGCAACGGAGCGGGAAAGACGACGTTTATCAAATGCCTCCTAGGCGTGATTCGGAAGACGGGCGGCGAGGCGAGCCTGCTCGGCTTTCCTGCGGGGGACCGCCGCGGTCGCCGGATGGTGGGCTATTTGCCTGAGAACCTGCGCGTGCCGCGGCATCTGACCGCCATCACAGCTCTGGAGTATTACGGCCACCTGAGCAACGTGCCGTCGTCGGTAATTCGCGAGCGCCGCGGGCCGCTGCTTGAGCAAGTCGGCCTAGCCGCGCGAGCCAAGGATTCGGTGCGGACCTACTCGAAGGGGATGCTGCAGCGGCTGGGACTCGCGCAAGCGATGCTGCACGACCCCGATTTGTTCATTCTCGACGAGCCGACCGACGGCCTCGATCCACTCGCCCGTTCGCAAGTCCGCGGTTTTCTGACCGACCTGAAAAAGCGTGGCAAGACGATCTTTCTGAACAGCCACATCCTGCAGGAAGTGCAGCTCGTTTGCGATCGCGTGGCGATCCTCGACCGCGGCCAGCTCAAAACGATCATTAACGTTGCGGAACTGAACTCGGGCCACGCCCCAGCCGCGGCCGGCGCAAATAACGGCAATGGCCAGCCCCACGCGGCTCGCGACGAACTCGAACTGCACCTGGACCTGACCGCCCCAGAGCCAACGATCCGACAGACGCTCGGGCAGCTGACGGTCGCGGGCTGGCAATCGTTCTCGCCGCACGACCACCGCGTGATCACTCGCGTCGCCGACCAGGCTGCCGTCGATCAGCTCATCGACCGCCTGCGACAGAGCGGCATCAGCATTGTCGGCCTCTCGCGCCGCCGCGTGAGCCTGGAGGATGCGTACCTGGAAATCGTCGCGGAGACGGTGGAATAGCGATGCGTCCCTACCTCGCCATCATCAAAGACTCCTTCCGCGAAGCGATCGCCTCGCGCGTGCTCTGGGTCTTGCTGGGACTCATTCTGCTCTTACTGCTCGCGATTGCCCCCCTCGGTTACAAGCTCAATCTGACCGGAGAATTCGTCTGGTCTGACTTTGCCGACGGGGCGCAGCTCGCATCTAAGCTCCATTCCGGGTTTGAGTCGGGTCAGCCATCGCCTGCCCACCGCATCTGGTCGCAGATCGACGAGAAAAACCGGGAGAGGCTCGAAAAACTGGCCAAGGTCGCGGAGCTTGAAGACGGCGAAGGGCGCGAGTTCTTCCAAGGGATGGATGCTCTCCGCGAGGCGCTGAACAAGCTGATTCAGGATCGCGATCTTTACACGGAGGCCGATTGGAAAGGTGTCTCGCTCCCGAAGGAGGCGAAGGACTATCTAGCCCGGCCGCGCGACGAGCTTTCTGCCGCGGAAGTGGCGCGAATGAATCGGCTCCTCATCGAGGCGCCATTCCGGGCGTACATCAACTCCCGCTCGCCGCAGTCGATCAGTGTGACGTATTTCACGTTCGCAACCGAGTCGTTCCCGTTCAGCAAGGAACAGGCCGACAACTTCATCAAGGAATGGGTGCTAACCAGCGCGATGAGCTGGATCGTCGGCGTCTTCGGCATGATCGCGGCGATTCTCGTCACGTCGGGCATCATCCCGCAGATGTTCGATCCCGGCTCGATCACGCTGCTCCTGAGCAAACCGGTGTCGCGATCCCTCCTGTTCACGGCCAAGTTCATCGGCGGTTGTGCGTTCATCCTGCTCAGCGTTTCCCTGCTGATCGGCGGCCTCTGGCTGATTGCCGGCTTGCGGTTTGGCATCTGGAACCAGGGAATGCTCTGGTGCATTCCGATCTTTCTGTTCATGTTCCTCATCTACTACGCGGTCTCGGCGCTGGCCGGGCTAATCTGGAAGAGCGCGGTCATCTCGGTCATCGTCACGGTCGTTTTCTGGCTGGCCTGTTTCGTTGTCGATCTGGGAAGGCTCGGTCTGGACATCATCCTTGAACCGCAACGCATCAGCCGGATTGTGGACGCCGATGGCAGCCTGATCGTGGTGAACGACGCTGCCGACATGAAGCTGTGGGACGATGCGGCGAAGGAGTGGCTGCCGATTCAGCGGCCCGGCCAAAACCGTGGCATTCCGTCGATCGACGGGCCGTTCTATCACACGCAAACGCGACAACTGCTCGTCGGACAGGGCTATCGCGATCCGTTCGGCTTTATGGGTCAGCGAATTACCTTGCGCACGTCCCGTGCGGGCGACGGCTGGGCGCTCCGTGACGGACCCGCGGTGCCGGCAGGAACGAGCTCGCTCCTTGTGGCGGCCGACGGCGGCGTTCTAGCCGTCACGTCCGACAGTGTCTATCGCCTGCAAGGAAACTCCGCCGGACAACGCGTAAAGCTGCGGCTGCCGTGGACCGAAGTTCCGCTCACGCGCGGCGGCGAATTCCGCAAGGCGCTGTCGGGCGACGACATCGCCTTCCCCGACCCGGTCGCCGCTGCGGCCGATCCGGTGGAAGGGCGTCTCCTCGTCTGTGCGGCGGGCGAAGTGCATCTGCTCACCAAGCAGGCGGACGGCAACTACAAGCCAGTCGCGACGCACAAGCTCGAAGGAAAGGCGGAGGAAGGCTCTGCCGTCGGCATCGCTGGCGATATTGCTCTCGTCGCCCGCGAAAGCGGCAAGATCTGGCTCCTTTCACCAACCGACCTCTCGGTGAAGAAAGAGTTTTCGCTCGAATCGGGCACGCAGCCTCGCTTCGTTGCTGCCAGTCCGGACGGCAGCACGCTGGCCGTGCTCTTTCAGAGTCGGCGACTCTGGTTCGTCGATACGAAGACCGGCGACTACCGCCTCGCTCCCGTCGGCTCGCAGGGGCAAATCACCGGCTTTGCCTTCACGAAGGATCGTTTCCTCGTCGCCGACTATGCGAATCGCGTTGTCGCTTACGACGGCAAATCGTTTGCGCGGCAAACCGTCTATCGTCCGCCAATGACGCGGGCGGAACTCGGCTACTACTACGTCGTTCGTCCCCTGCACACGCTCTTTCCCAAGCCGCGCTATCTCGACAACACCGTGCAGTACGTGCTAACCGGCAAGAAGACGACCGATGGCGGCATTTTTGGCGGCGACCTGACGCAGCGGCGCGACGACCTGAAGCCGTGGCAGCCCGTCGCCAGCGGTCTCATCTTCGTCGGCGTGATGCTGCTCTTTGCGTGCGTTTATATCGAGCGGCACGAGTTTTAACTCGATTCGACGTGTGGGTGTCGCAATGCTTGCGCGATCGGCATAACCGGCCTTAACCGCGTGCTACACTTGCGAAGCCTCTGGCCCCACCCGCGGAGATACTCGCATGGTCCGCCTGTCCCTGATCGTATTGCTGCTTGCCTGCACCGCAACATCACTCGCAGCTCGCGACATCTTCGTCGATAACGTGAACGGCGACGACCGCAAGGGTGGCCAGTCGCCCGATTCGCAAGGGGAGGTGGGAGGGCCGTGCCGCTCGATCGCGAAGGCCCTGCGGATCGCCAAGGCGGGCGACCGGATCGTGCTCGCCAACCACGGCGTGCCGTACCGGGAGTGCCTCTCGGTGCAGGCTGCCAACCATAGCGGCGATGCGAACTTTCCCTTTCAGATTCAAGGAAACGGGGCAACGCTCGACGGCACGATGAGTCTAGCCGACGCGCAGTGGGAAGCGGTCGGTGACTATATCTTCCGTACCCGTCCGGCCCGCATGAGCTACAACCAGCTCTTTCTCGACGATCAGCCGCTCGTGCGCCAACGGGCCAGCGGTGGCAACCTCGCGACGCTCAAGCCGCTGGAGTGGTTCCTCGATAGCGGCTGGCTCTACTTCCGCTGCGAGAAGGACCGCCTGCCGCAAAGTTACAACCTCTCTTGCTGCGTACACCAAGTTGGCATCACGCTGTACGACGTGCATGATGTGATCATCGAAAACCTGACGATCCGCGGCTTTTTCCTCGACGGCGTGAACGCGCACGACACCACGACGCGAACCGACTTGATTGGCCTCGTGTGCAAAGACAACGGCCGTAGCGGCATCAGCATCGGCGGCGCGTCGCGTGTCCGAATCGACACTTGCACCGCAGCCGGCAACGGCGCCGCCCAGGTCCGGACCGAAGCTTTCGCGATCGTGCAGATCGTCGAGAGCAAGCTCGACCCGGCCAGCGCTCCGGCAATCGTCAAGGACGGCGGCCGCGTGATCGAAGGGGAGTAGCCGACGTTATCGCGACAAGGCACGGCGGCCAATTAGAATGATCGCGTCATGACCGCGCCGCTCGATGTCATCGTGAAGTACGAGTCCTCCCGCCTCGACGACGCCGTTGCCGACTATCTCGCCGCGGCAGATAGCGGCCGGCCGATCGAAGTCGCGAGTTTTGTCGCTCGCTATCCCGACGTGGCCGACGAACTCGCACGGTTCATCGCCGATCACGAGCAGCTCCGGGAGATTGCCCGGCCGCTGCGCGAGGCGCTCTCTCCCGGCGGCAGCACGTCGCGGCCGCCGTCGGGCAACGACGTAACGATTGCCTTTGCAATCGGCTCGGGATCAAGCAACGGGCCGCCAGCACGAAGTGGCGAGATACCCAGCCGCATCGGCGACTACGAAATCCTCCGCGAACTCGGCCGGGGAGGTATGGGTGTCGTCTATCAGGCCCGCCACACGCAGCTCAAGAGAGTCGTCGCACTGAAGATGGTCCTCGCGGGGCAATTCGCCTCCGAAGGGGACCTCGTCCGCTTTCGCGAAGAGGCTCGCGCGGCTGCCGCTCTCGATCATCCGGGGATCGTCTCGATCTATGAAAGCGGGCAATGCCAGGGTCAGCCGTATCTGGCGATGGCGTTTGTCGAAGGGCCGAGCCTCGCCAGCGCACTGGCCGACGGGCCGCTCGCGCCGCAACCCGCGGCTCGCCTCATGCAGAAGATCGTCGCGGCGGTCGCCTATGCCCATGCCCACGGGGTGATTCATCGGGATCTGAAGCCGGCGAATATCTTGCTGGAGAGGACAGAAGCCAGAGGACAGAAGACAGAGGACAGCAAGCGCACCGATCGAAATTCCGACCTTCGATCTCCGACTTGCGACCTCGTGCCAAAGATTTCCGACTTCGGCCTCGCCAAGCGGCTCGACGACGACAGCCGGCTGACAGCCAGCGGGCAATTGCTGGGCACGCCGAGCTACATGTCCCCGGAACAAGCTGCCGGCCGCGTGCATGAGGTCGGCCCCACGGCAGACATCTATTCGCTCGGAGCGATTCTCTATGCAATGCTCACCGGCCGACCGCCCTTCACGTCGGACAATCCGGTCGAGGTGATCTTGCAGGTGCTGGAACGCGACCCGGACCTCGTTCGCACGCATCGCCCCGACGTTCCACGTGAGCTGGAATGGATCTGTCTCAAATGCCTCGAAAAGAATCCGGCCGATCGCTACGTCACCGCGGCAGAATTAGGGGACGATCTTGAGCGATTCCTCCGCCAGGAGCCGGTGGAGGCTCGCAGCCCGACGCCGGGACAGCGATTCCGCCGCTGGATGCGTCGGGCGCCAGTCCTCGCCTGGCACTTGATTGGCCTGGCCGTGCCGCTGGCGGTGACGCAGATCGTTTTCGTACTGCATCCTGACCGCAACGTGCCATATCACCTGCAAGTCACGGGCGTCCTTGTCCTCTGGATGATCGCGTGCGGCATCTGCCAGTGGCTGCTCGCGCGCGAGCGGACAACTGCCTGGGCGCACTATTTCTGGAGCGGCGCGGATGCCCTCTTCCTGACGGCACTCCTGTCGCTCGTCGCGCCACCGCTCGGTCCCTTCCTGAGCAGCTACCTCGTGCTCGTCTGCGCGTCGGGGCTGTTCTTCCAAGCCCGGCTCGTGGCGTTCACGACGGGCGCGACGATCGTCGCGTATGGCCTGCTTTTGCTGTTGCGGCCGAGCGAGATTCCGCCGCCGCATTACGCCTTGCTCTTTGTCACGTCGCTCCTCATCACGGGCTTCGTTGTCGGCTATCAGGTGTGGCGAATGAGCGTCCTGCGCGATTACTACAATGACCGGCCAGCCCGGTAGCGTTAGTGGCCCCGCGCGGGAAACCTTGTTACGCTGGTTCAAGGTTAAGGAGCGAAATCGCGAGGCGGAATCATGTCGCGTAGGGCCGCTATTGTCGCCGTTCTCTGGCTGCTGCCGGTGGCGGAAGCCGCTCGCGCCGAGCCACTGGACTTCGACCGCGATGTCGCGCCGATCTTGATCGACCATTGCCTCGCCTGCCACTATCCGAGCAAGAAGAACGGCGGACTCGATTTCACCTCGGCCAAGACCCTGCTTACCGGCGGCGACCAAGGCCCGACACTCGTTGCGGGCAAACCGAACGAGAGCCTGCTCCTCGCGCGAATCACGGCCAAGGAAATGCCGCCGCCAGAGGAGAAAGGAACCCGGCCGCTTTCGAGCGAGCAGATCGAAACATTGCGAGACTGGATCGCTACCGGCGCGAATTGGCCCGAAAGTCGAGAGCTTGGGATCCACGAGCAGTCGATCAATCTCGACGCCGCTCGCACGTTCTGGTCGTTTCAGCCGGTCCGCCGACCTCCGATTCCCACGCTCCGAGCTCCGGGTTCCGAGTTCCGCACTGCCATCGACGCCTTCATCACCAAAAAGCTCGCCGCAGCTAGCCTCTCGCTCAGCCCGCCCGCTTCGCGAGCCGACATTCACCGCCGCCTGTCCCTCGATCTCCGCGGTGTGCCGCCAACGCTCGAGGAACAAAAACAGTTTCTGGCCGACGATTCGCCTGACGCTTACGAGCGTCTCGTCGATCGGCTGCTGGCCGACCCGGCCTATGGCGAGCGTTGGGCTCGACACTGGCTCGACCTGGTCCGTTATGCCGACTCCAACGGCTACGAGCGCGACGGCCCCAAGCCGAGCGTTTGGCGGTATCGGGACTACGTGATCGCCGCACTCAACAGCGACAAGCCCTATAACCGCTTCGTGATGGAACAAATCGCGGGCGATGAGCTGCCTGATGCGACCGACGAAACGATGATCGCGACCGGCTTTCACGCGCTGGGGGCCTGGAACGACGAGGTTGATCCGCTCGAAGCGCCGCAGTATCGGGCGGACGAACTGGACGACATGATCCGCACTACGTCCCAGACGTTTTTGGGTTTGACGCTCGGTTGCGCCCGCTGCCACAACCACAAGTTCGACCCGCTGACGATGGCCGACTACTACAGCTTGTCGGCAATTCTTGCTCCGCTCAAGCGGCCGAATCTGGGTCGCACTGATCGTGACCTGCCGCTGGGAACGCCAGAACAAATCGCGGCCCTCGCGAAGCGGAACGAAGCGATTGCAGAGTTAGAAAAGAAGATTGCCGAGCTGGCAAAATCGAAACCCGCAGATCTGGAACAGCAAGTGGCGGTCCTTCGATCGCAGCAAGCGCAGTTGCGGGCCGCGACGCCCGATTTGCCCCGAACGTATCGCTGCTACGAAGATAGCCCGACCGCGCCGCCAACGCACTTGCTGCTTTCGGGTCGGGCCAGCAATCCCGGACCGGTCATGCAGCCGCGAGTGCCGGCCATTCTCGCGAATCGTCAACCTGATTTTTCCGCTTCTGTCTCCCCCTCTCCCACTCGCCCCCTCTCCCACTCTTCCACCGGCCGCCGGCTCGTCTTCGCCCATTGGCTTGCCAGTGCGGACAATCCGCTCACCGCGAGGGTCATGGTCAACCGCGTCTGGCAGCATCACTTCGGCGAGGGAATCGTTGTCACGCCCAGCGACTTCGGTCACATGGGTGCGCGGCCGACGCATCCGGAACTGCTTGACTGGCTGGCCGACTGGTTCACGCACGATGCGGATTGGTCGCTGAAGCGGCTGCATCGGCAAGTCGTGACGAGCGAGACGTATCGGCAACGATCCAGCGCGGAACGCAGAACGCGGAACGGGGAACTTTCCGATGCGAGTTCCGTCGATCCTGAGAATCGGCTCTTGTCCCATTTCCCTTACCGCCGGCTGGATGTCGAAGCGATTCGCGACTCGATGCTGGCGGTCGCTGGGAACATGAACGAGCAGATGTACGGCCCGGCGGTGTTCCTGCCAATTCCAGCCGCGGCGGTCGAGGCCCACACGGACAAGGAAGCAGCCTGGAAAGTGCAAGGCGAGCCGGACATCGACCGCCGCACGGTGTATGCCTACGTGAAGCGAACGCTGCTCGTGCCAATGCTCGAAACACTCGACTTCTGCGACACGACAAGCAGCACCGACAAGCGGGCGATTACCAGCATCGCCCCGCAGGCGCTCACGCTCTACAACGGCGAGTTCACAAGTTGCCAAGCGGCCAAGTTCGCCGAGCGGCTAACGCGCGAAGCGGGGGACGGTCCGAGTCGTCAAATCACGCTCGCATACCGCCTGGCCCTCTGCCGCGAGCCGACCGAGCGGGAGTTGGCAACAATGCGGGCGTTCCTCGCCCAAGAAGCCACCGCAACCGACCGCCAGCAAGCGCTCGTACAGTTGTGCCGGGTGATCTTGAACCTGAATGAGTTTGTCTATCCAAACTGATTCCATGTCCTCCAATCTGCAATCTGAAATCCGAAATCTGAAATCGATCCCCACCCCCTGCGGCCGCACGAGGCGCGAGTTCCTCTGGCAGGTCGGCGGCGGATTCGCATCCCTGGCACTCGTCGATTTGCTGGGCAAGGACCGTTTTTTTCCAACGACATGCCGTGCTGAAGACTCATCACAAGTGACCAATGACAAGGGACAAGGGACAGGGCAGGCGGGACGCCTACCCTACGGCAAAGCGGCCAAGCACTGCATCTTCCTCTTCATGAACGGCGCCCCGAGCCAGGTCGATACGTTCGATCCCAAGCCGGCCCTCGCCAAGCACAACGGACAGCCGTATCAGGGGAAAGTGAAAGTCGGCTCGAATGACCGGCCTGTCGGCTATCTGATGCAGTCGCCGTTTGAGTTCAAGAAGCACGGCCAATCGGGCCTGGAGATCAGCGACCTCTTTCCGCACACGGCCAAGCACGCGGATGAATTGTGCGTCCTGCGGGCGCTGTGGACAGACACGGCAGCGCACTCGTCCGGTTGTTTGCAGCTCAACACCGGCAGCCCGCTCACCGGCCGACCGAGCCTCGGCTCGTGGCTGAGCTATGGCCTCGGCTCGCTCAACGACAACCTGCCAAGCTACGTGGTGATGACCGATCCGCGCGGC
This sequence comes from uncultured Pirellulaceae bacterium, assembly GCA_964384375.1. Lineage (GTDB taxonomy): Bacteria > Planctomycetota > Planctomycetia > Pirellulales > Pirellulaceae > CAYLLN01. The sequence goes on along the minus strand of CAYLLN010000014.1, from coordinate 79,814 downwards.
GGTCCGATCGGCGGCGCACCGAACTGGGGGGCGGGCTATATGCCCGCTCGCTATCAGGGGACGCTCTTTCGCAGCGGCGAATCGCCCCTTCTCGACCTGCAAACTCCAGCCGGTGTCTCCGCCACCACGCAGCGCCGCTCGCTCGACCTGCTCAAGGATCTGAACGAGCAACACGCCGCGGTGCGGCCGCAGGAGAGCGAACTGGCCGCCCGCATCTTGTCGTACGAACTGGCCTATCGAATGCAGTCGGCAGCAACCGAAACCGTCGATCTGGCGACCGAGGATCAGGCGACCCTCGACATGTACGGCCTGAACAATCCGCAAACTGCCGATTTCGGCCGCAAGTGCCTGACCGCTCGCCGACTGATCGAGCGGGGCGTCCGGTTCGTGCAGCTTTACTCGGGCGGCGGCCACATCGAGGCAACCTGGGACGGCCACAACGACTGCATCACGAATCACAAGACGCATGCTGGCGAAACCGATCAGCCGATCGCCGCCCTGATCACCGACCTCAAGCGTCGCGGCCTCTGGGACGAAACGCTGATCGTCTGGGGTGGCGAATTCGGCCGCACGCCGACGAGCGAGGGCGTGAACAAGCCGGGCCGCGACCACAACTGGCTTGGCTTCAGCATGTGGCTGGCCGGAGCAGGCGTGAAAGGGGGCCAGGCGATCGGTGCGACCGACGAACTCGGCTTTGAAGGAGTTGAGGGACGGGCCCACGTCAGCGACTTGCACGCGACCGTTCTGCACCTGATGGGTTTCGATCACCACCGGCTGACCTATTTCTACAACGGCCTCGACCAGCGGCTCACCGGGACGAGCGAGCATCACGTGATTCGGGAAGTGCTGGCGTAGCTCGCGCCGGCATGGCGACAGTTTGTCGCTGCCAAAGCGGTGAATCTTCGGCTAAATTCTCGGCATTTTTCCGGCCAGAAACCGTGCGATTGCCGGCCCGTCGATTACGCTGAACTGTTTGGAATCAGCTCGAAGGCTCGCTCCCAGGAGACGCAACATGTCATCGAACTTTGGCCGCGGTGCCGGCCGCCGCACGCTCGCCCTGGAATCGCTCGAACGTCGCATGTTGCTCGCGGGGGATGTCGAGGTGAAGGTTGCCGGTGGGCATCTCAAACTCCGCGGCGACGCGGAATGCAACGGCGTGCTCATCGTGCAACTCGATGAGGGTGAGTACGCCGTGATCGGTTTTGATCACGATGGCGCCCCGACGACGATCAACGGCAAGAACGAGCCATTCATCGCCCGCGGCGTGAGCAAAAACTTCGAGATCAACCTGCGGAAGGGGGACGACCTGCTCGGCATCGGTAACGACGTGGGGCTGCTGGCGGACCTCGCTGCGGAGCTGGGATTCGACACCGGTTTTGGCAGCGGGAGTGGTTCGGGCAGCGGCTCCGTGAGCGACTCGGCAAGTCTGCCCGCCGAAATTCCCGATCGCCAGCTCGTGGTCCCCAAGTCACTGATCGTGCATACGGAAGACGGGGAGGATGGCATCGTCGTCAATGCGGACGTGCGACAGAGCATCATCATCGACACCGGCAAGCACAGCGACGGCATCGGCATCGCCCAGTCGAACATCGGCGACGACGCAATCCTCCGCACGCAGAAGGGGGAAGACGGCGTGTTGATCGAAAACGTCAACATTCGCGACCATCTGAATGTGCATACCGGAAACGACGGAGACTCGCTCCTCGTCGTCGGCACGTCGGCCGGCCACGCCCTGCTCATCAGCGGCCAAGGCAGCGACTCCGTCGCCGTTAGCGAAGGGGAATTCGATCGCGAAGTGATCTTGCTTACCGAACAGGGGAACGACGAAGTGCTGGTGAGTCTCCTGGCGGCCCAGCGGATGCATCTCGATACGAGCGGTGGCAACGACACGGTCGCGATTGCCGGCGTCGAACTCGATCGCGATCTTACGCTGCATACCGGCAGCGGCAGCGACGACGTGGAAATCGCCGAAGCCGAACTGCGCAAACTGTTCGTCTTCCTGGGGGACGGCAATGACGATTTGCTGCTCGACCAGGTGATCGTCGGCGATTTGGCTCACCTCGACACCGGCAGCGGGAACGACGAAGTGACGATCGAGGAGAGCAGCGCCGACAAACTGAAGGTCTTCCTCGGCAGCGGGAACGACGTGCTCACGATCACCAGTTCCACCGCCGACGAAGCCTTCCTCCGCGGCGGCTCGGGCTTCGATACGCTGAACGTCGATTCGCTCTCGTTTGCCGATGACGTGGACGAGGATCAGTTCGAGGATATCAACGTGGTCGTGTAAGTGGCGCTCTTTCCAGGCCAGGATCGGATCGCGACGCGAAAATCCTCCTCCTACGCCAGAATCGGAGCGACCACCTTCCCGTGCACATCGGTCAGCCGATAGTCGCGGCCGGTATGCCGATAGGTGAGTCGCGTGTGATCGAGCCCCATCAGGTGCAAAATCGTGGCGTGGAAATCGTGGACGTGTACCTGATCCTTCGCCACGTCGATCCCGTAATCGTCGGACTCGCCGTAGGTGATCCCCGGCTTCACTCCCGCTCCCGCCAGCCACGATGAAAAGACCCAGTGGTGATGCTCCCGCCCCTTGGCGTCGGCAGCAGCGTTGAACGGCGTGCGGCCAAACTCCGTCGTCCAAACCACCAGCGTGTCGTCGAGCATCCCCCGCTGCTTGAGATCTTTCAGCAAGCCGGCGATCGGCTGGTCGATGTTTTTTGCCAAGGGGGCGTGCGTCAGCATGTCGCCGTGGGCGTCCCAGTTCCCCGACGAGCCAACGTCGATCAGCTCGATAAATCGGACGCCGCGCTCGGCCAAACGCCGCGCGACAAGACATTGCCACGCGAAACCCTGCGTGCTCCCCCGAGGGAGGCCATACAGGTTCAGCGTGGCATCGCTCTCGCGCGACAGGTCGAACACTTCGGGCATTTCCGACTGCATCCCGAAAGCCGTCTCGAACGATTGGATGCGCGCCGCAAGCTGCGGATCGGCGGCACGCTGCTGCAAGTGACGCTCATTCAGCTTCGATAGCACGCCCAGCTCGAGTTCCTGCAATCGACTCGTCGCAGAACGGCGTTGGATATTGGCAACCGGCTCCGGACCGGGAACGACGAGCGTCCCCTGATGCGATCCGGGCAAGAAATCGCTCCCCCAGACCTGTCCACCGGCATACGGCGACTGCGGCGCGATCACCACGAACGAGGGCAAGTTCCGATTCACCGTCCCCAGTCCATAACTGACCCACGAGCCGATGCTTGGCCGGGCGAAGGTGAACGATCCCGTATGAATCCCCAGCGTCGCTTCGTAGTGATTGGTGTGATCCGACTTCATCGAGCGGATGACGCAAAGGTCATCGACGCACTCGGCCAGATGGGGAAGCAGCGAGCTCACCTCAGTTCCGCTCTGTCCGTGCGGTGCAAACTCCCATTGCGGCCGCTTGAGGAACATCTGAAAGTCCCCCTTCCGCCCTTGAAATTCGTTCACCGGGATCGTCTTCCCCGCATCGGCAAACAGCTTGGGCTTGGGATCCCACGAATCGATGTGCGAAACGCCGCCGCTCATGTACAGAAAAATGACCCGCTTCGCCTTCGGCGCGAAGTGCGGTGGCTTGGGAGCAAGCGGATCGGCATTACTACTAGCGGCACTGCTGCGAGCAGCATCTTCCGCCAGCAGCTCCGAGACGATTCCCGGCAACAAGAGTGAGCCGCCGATCAGCGAACGGAGCATGCCGCGACGACTAGGATCAAAGATTCGTGGCGAGTTCATGGGTCAAAATTAGTCCACGTGCAGGAATTCGTTGCTGGCAATCATGGTCCGCAAGTAAGCCGCGAGAGCACGCCATTCGATCCGATCGGCCCCGGCTGCCGTCAATTCGGTGCGATAAGCAGCCAGGAATTGCTCCCCCTCGTTCCGCTCCGCTTCCGTCGGCAAGCGGCTATACGCTTGCTGCCAGGCCCGGTCGATCCGCTCGTGGTCGCCGGAGCGATCCGCCATCAACTTGGTTGCCCAAGCCTCTGCCTTGGCATGAACCAGCGGATCGTTCAGAAAATAGAGGGCCTGCGTCGGAACGGTCGTCTCCAAACGATCCGGCGTTGAGGCGTTCGGATCGGCGCCGTCAAACAACGCCAGGAACGGATGACGCTTCAGCCGCTGCGTCATCAGATAGACGCTCCGTCGGTCGTGATCGTACACGGCCTGGAACGGGCCGTGCTGAGTAAAGCCCCAAGAGATCGGCACCGGAAACGGATGCCCCTCGGCAGGAGATTGGTCGAGCGTTCCGCTCACCAGCAGAATCGCGTCCCGAATTTCCTCCGCGGCGAGTCGGCGGCGAGGGAACCCCGCGTAGAGATCGGAAGTGTCCGCTTCGCGGGATTCACCTGCTGCCGAACCTTGTTGGTAGGTCGTGCTGAGCATGATCAGGCGGTGCAACGACTTGATCGACCAGCCGTTCCGCACGAACTCTGTCGCCAGGTGATCGAGCAGCTCGGGATCGGTCGGCGGGAGACCCCGCGATCCAAAATCGTTGGGCGTCTGCACCAGCCCGCGGCCAAAGTGATATTGCCAGATGCGATTCGCCATCACGCGCGCCGTGAGCGGATTTTCGGGCCGCGTCAGCCAATGCGCCAATTCCAGCCGCCCGCTCCCCTTCGCATCCTGCGGCAGCGATGAGTTTCCGAGAACTTTAATGAAGCCCCTCGCAACGACATCGCCGAGTTGATCGGGCTCGCCCCGCTTGTGGATTCGTGCGGAGTGCGGAGTTCCTTCGGAAACGCCGTAAGCCAGCGGCAGCGGCCCATCCACGAGCAGCTTCTGAAGCCCCTGGGCCTGTTCATCCAATGCCCCCTGCTGAAAAGTGATTTTCTGACGCAGCTCGGCAACTTGTTTCCGCACCTCATCTGCCTGCTCGCGCGATTTCGCCGGTGAATCGAGAGGTGGAATTGCCTGGTTCTGCAGGGCGAAATTGTCGGCATCGAGTGCCGGCCGCACTCCGCCGATGTGGCCGTAACTGTCGATGAACCAGTAGTCGATCACCCCGTCCCATCCGCTCGCGAACGCCCCCGAAAATTCGAGCTTCTCCTTTTCCCAGGCCAGCGTTCCTGTGTACGTTTTTGCCGGTAGATCGAGAATCAACTGAACCTGGTACCACTGACCAATTTTGAGGTTTCCCACGACATCGCGAGCTTCGCCGCTGCGGCGAAAGAACTCGCGGCCGCTGAAAAACAACTCCACGGCAGCCGAGTTTCCCGGTCCGTGCCCCAGGTAGAATCGCCAACTTCCGTCTCCACCACGATCTTGATTGGCACAGCGAAAGTCAAAGCTCGCAAACAGCTTCCCATCTGCCGAGGCTTTCACGTTTGCCAGCGACTGCCCAAAGCCGTCGTAATCGCCCCGGTTGGGCATGTGGATTCCCAGCGTTCCGGGAGCATAGACATTCGCAAACGGACTCTGCGCGCCAGCCGACAGCTTCACGACGCTGTTTGGGCCGGGGCCCCAGGGATTGGCCGGCGGCGATCCCTCGGCCTGCAACTCAAAGTCACCATCGATTCCTGTCAGCGACTGGAGCTTGCCCGTAAGCACTGCCAGGTCGCTTCCACTTGTCAAGTTTGCGGGCAATTCCTTCGTGACTGCGGGAATCTCAGCGTCCTGAATCGACAAGTTGTCCAGCTCAATCGCCGGTCGGGGTAGATCGCTTTCCTCGCCAGAATCCAGGACAACAAGCTCCAACGCTCCTTCCCAGGAAGAAGCTAGTCCCTTGTCCGCAAACTGAGTGACGTTTCCCGGAGCGCCAAAGCGACCTGAAACAGTTCGATTTTTCAGATCCAGCGTCAATTGGAGGTTCTGCCACTGCCCGGACGGCAGCGTGCCGATTATTTCGATTGCCGATCCGCTCCGCAGCGAAACGGTGTCCGCGGCAATCAAAATCTCAACAGCCGGGACGCCAGCGAGTCCACCCAGCGCAAGTCGATGTGCCCCCTTCTCCCCGGAGCTTGATCCGCCCACTCGAAAATCAAGATTCACGAATACCCGCTCGGTGTCGCTCGCCGTCCTCCGTGGATGGATCGCCTGGCAAATTCGGTACCGTCCGGCGTCGGCAGCAATGCTCGCCCCCACGCGTCCAGCCGGGAAGAGATTCTGGAATGGGCTCTGAGCCGCATTGGTGACGGCGATTTTCCCTTCGTACAACCAGGGGGGGACGAGAACGCCGTTGCTGCCCCCGGCAGCCGGTGCTTGCAACTCAAAGTCGCCATCCATGTCGTGCAGTGACCGCAAAACCGCCGAGGGAACCGCTCGCTTTTGCTGCGCCAATTCCGCCGAGAGGGCGGCAACCTGTCGCTCGAATTCACGCCACTTCGGCACGGATACGGCGGGCGGCGCCAGCGGCACGAGCGAGCGGACCTTTTGCTTCTGCTCGGACCCCGGAAACGCATAGCGGCTGCTATCGAAGATTCCATAGAGGGCATAGTAATCCTCCATCGACACCGGATCGAACTTGTGATCGTGGCAGCGAGCACAGCCCAGGCTGAGTCCGAGCACCGATTGCCCCAGCGTGTCGGTCGTGTCCTGAATCGTCAGGTGATGGTAGTTTTCGGAGTCAAAGCCGAAACGCCGCGAGATGGCCAGAAATCCGGTCGCCGTGATTCGCTCGGCATACTTCTCCGGCGGTCCCTGCAGTGCCAGAATGTCCCCCGCGATTTGCTCGCGCAGAAACTCGTCGTAGGGTTTGTCGGCATTGAACGAGTCGATGACATAGTTCCGGTAGCGCCAGGCCAGTGGCGCGGGATAGTCCGCCGTCTCTCCCGCCGTGTCGGCGTATCGCACGACATCGAGCCAGTGCCGCCCCCACTTTTCGCCATAGGCCGGAGATCGCAGCAGGCGATCGACCACCGCTTCAAAGGCTCCCGGGGAATCATCCCGCAGAAATGCCTCAACCTCGGCCGGTGTTGGTGGGAGACCTGTCAGATCGAACGTCGCGCGCCGCAGGAGCGTTACTTTGTCAGCAGCCGGAGCCGGCCTGACGCCAGCTGGTTCCTGTCGGGCGCGGATGTAACCATCGATGCTGGTCTTTCCCCAGGCCGAGTCATGAACCTGGGGCTTCACATCACGCAGCGGCTCGAAGGCCCAATACTTGATGGCGGCGAACTTCGCCGATTTCTCGGGCCACACAGCCCCCGCCTTCACCCACGCCACGAAATCGGCAACCTGATCGGGCCGGAGTGTCTGCTCCTTTTCGGGCGGCATCGCCGAGACATCGGGCTTCCGTGAGATCGCCTGGATTAGCAGGCTCTCCTCCGGCTTGCCCGGCACGATGGCCGGACCAGATTCGCCACCCGCGAGCAAACGATCACGCGAATCGACGCGCAACTCACCCGATGTCTTCGCGTCGCCGTGGCAACGAAAGCACGTCACCGCGAGAACGGGTCGAATCTTCGCCTCGAAGAACTGCTCGCGCTCGTCCGCTGTTGCTAGCGACGCGGTAATGGTCGACAGATATCCGACAAGCAGCAGGAGGATCAGTCTCGGCAATCGCATTCCGCACGCTCCACGTCCCAACGGACCCCATTTTTCTTCGCCTTCATGCTAGTCCACTCGCCCCCGTCTCGCAGCGCCTCCTGAGAAACTTGCCAGCGTTCGTTTGCGGCGGGAACATTCCGCGTAGCCGAATGAAAAAGCACGCCAAGCGACGAATCGCGGGAAATAAATCGAGCTCTTTGCGCATCGGAATTACGCAGAGAGAAAACAGGGCGATTTTCGCGAACCATTTCGTGCGGCTGGTCGTCTCACTCTTGAAACGCCTCTGACTCATCGAGAGTTGCGGCAGTAGCAAGGAACACGGTTATGTCGTATTTGCGGACCAATTCGATACGCGAGCAACGATGCACGGGTAGTATCGCTGGCCAGCCGGTGAACGATCGACCTGCGCCGCATTTCGGCGGGCTGCACAGGAACTTTTGCGGCGGGCTGCGCTGTTGACCCTCGGCTCAAAGTCCAACGGGAGCTTTGAAAGCCCGGTGTCATAGATGGCAGCGGGCTTTTTTCGTGCCTGGAGACAACCTGGGTCGGTAGCTGAGATGGCCTAGCAGCGGTCTGAAAAGCCGCAGACGAGGATTCGAGCGCCTCCCGGCCCACTGTTTTTCCGTCGGCTGGCTTCGCTCCGCGCGCTGACACCACCGACTCGGTAGTCGAGGGCTAGTTGCCCAACCTCGGCTGATAACCAGGGCGCGCTGGGTGCGATTCCCAGGGCTACCACTCATCGAAGTACGACAACAAGGAGCAAACCAATGACGCTTCGTTGCAAACGCCTACACCTCGGCTCACAGGGTCGTGGTGTAACAGGCAGCATGGCGGACTTTTAATCCGCTCGGTGTGGGTTCAACTCCCGCCGGCCCTACTTTTGTATTTGGCACTGGTCGTCTAGCGGCCAAGACTCCGCACCCGTAATGCGGATACGCCGGTTCGAGTCCGGCCCGGTGCTCTTCGCTCCTTGACAATTTGGTTGTGATTGAGAAGCGCCCGTGATGTAACGGCAGCGTACTGCCTTGCCAGGGCGGAAGTGCGGGTTCGATTCCCGCTGGGCGCTCATTTCTTCGGCGTGTGGGAGAAACGGAAAGTCCGCGTGCTTCGGGAGCACGAAGATGCTGGTTCGACTCCAGCCGCGCCGACTCGTATTGCGGTGGAACCCGTGCTGGTACGGGTAGGCGGCTGTTAACCGCCCCGTCGCAGGTTCGATTCCTGCCGCCGCAGCTGAGGAAAGGGGCTAGTGGCTAGGGGATGGAGAGGACAGCGGTGAAATCCAACTCTGTTCCCTGCCCTCCGCCCCTTGACTCCTGACTCCTGAATCTCGGGGATCGGCTAATGGCAGGCTGCTGGGCCTTGAACCCAGCGATGCAGGTTCAAATCCTGCTCCCCGAACCTGTTTCCACAATGCGGGGTCGTCTAACGGCAGGACCCGATGCTCTGAACGTCGCCAATGTTGGTTCAAATCCAACCCCCGCAACTTGCAAATCGGAAGTCATCCGGCCGGATGAGGAGCCTGTCTCGAAAACAGGTGCGGGTCATACCGTTGCGGGTTCGAGTCTCGCGGCTTCCGCAGCATTGACACAGTCCCGTGGTCCAATGGCAACGACTCCTGGCTTACATCCAGGCAATGGCGGTTCAACTCCGTCCGGGATTACTGGCATCGTGAACGAAACGTCCTCGTGGAGCAGCCCGGAGTGCTCGCCACCCTGTCACGGTGGAGATCGGCGGTTCAAATCCGCTCGGGGACGCTGATTTCTTGGCCCGGTACGCAAACTGGCAAAGCGGCGAAGCTCAGAACTTCGTGATCGTTTGTGGGTTCGACTCCCACCCGCGCCACTGGATTGGAAATCATGCGTCGGTTGGGCATTGGCAAGCCTAAGTGGCTGTAACCCACCCGCCTCCGGGCTCTGCAGGTTCAACTCCTGCCCGGCGCACTGACGAAAAACATGGCCCGTTCTTCTAACGGCAGGATGCTGGACCCTCAATCCGGCAGTGCGGGTTCGAATCCCGCACGGGTCACTACATCGCGGGTGGGCCAGCGCCCATCTGGGCCTCATAAGTCCGGAGTGCCGGGTGCGACCCCCGGACCCGCTACTTGTCCGCGCAAGTGGAAATTGGGCTGCTCGTCTAACGGCAAGACACCTGGCCTGCAACCAGGAGATCGGGGTTCGATTCCCCGGCCGGTCCACTGAATGCAGTGCGGAATTCGGATCGCGGAATGCAGAGTTCTCTCAACTCAGCGTTCCGAATTCTGCATTCCGCGTTCCTCATGGTGTCTGTGGTGTAGGGGTTCTGCACGCCTGGCGGTGAACCAGGAGGTAAGGGTTCGACTCCCTTCGGATACCCTGACTGCTCTTCGCGGAAGAGCCGCAATACACGAGTGTGCTCCTGGGAGAGCCGGCAGCCTCCAAAACTGCTCCACGGGGTTCGACTCCTCGCGCTCGTGCTCATGTCCCGATGGTGTAGCGGATTTGCACGCGAGCGTCCGAAGGTCGCAGCCCTGGTTCGAATCCAGGTCGGGATACTAAACCACGCAGCCTGCGCGTGTGACGCTCCTCGCACGGCAGTCTTCGACACTGCAAGACGAGGTTCAATTCCTCGGCGGGCTGCTGCAAGTTTTTTATGTCCTCGGGGTGTGCCGGATTCGCACACAACCCTGCGAAGGTTGAGGTCCAGGTTCGATTCCTGGCGAGGACGCTGAAGAAATGGTGCGAAATCAACGACGCTGAAGCCAACCGGCCAGGCAGCCGTCTGCAAAGCGGCTCGTAGTGGGTTCGATTCCCACCGGCGTCTCTTACGAAGCAAGTTGCATTATCGCCGGACCAGCGGCGCGCCTGCCCCCACCTCAAGTGAGTCGGTAAGGCGTGTTCCGAACATGGGTTTTGACGAGGCGATATTGGCAAGGTTAGCTCAGGGGTAGAGCACCAGTTTAGGGAACTGGACGTCGCGGGTTCGACTCCCGTACCACACCGCAGGCTAAACACCTGCTCTGGACCGGCGCGCAAGCGCCACCACAACGGCCCGCGGGAGGCGGGCTTTCAACCGATCCGCTGCCTGCGGCCCGCTGGGATTGCTCTGCAATGCCGGCAGCCGCGGGTGGCAACACCGGCCAGCGCCCTGTAGTGCGCCGCCGCACGGCTCTTCAGCCGAAAAGCGGCTGCTGATGCCAGGATGCCGCTCTTTCGCAATGTGAAGGGCGTCGCCCGGCTAACGCAGTTTGCCCACCGGCGAGCGGAGCCGTGCTCAAGCGACACTCCGCGACTTTCTGGTGCGATTGGGCGAACGTTCCGCCTTCCAAGGGTCTCTTTCAAGTTCGGAATGCGGAATGCGGAATTGCATTTCATTTCGCAATCCGCATTGCATCGGAGGTTTGTATGACCATTCTGCACCGCATCAAGATTCGGAGCTACGAGCTGGGTCTCGTGTTCCGCGATGGCGAGTTCGCGCGCCTGCTCGGCCCGGGCCGCCGCTGGATCTTCGATTTGCTCAGCCGCACGCAGGTGCAGGTTGTCTCGCAGCGCGCGCCGTGGCTCGTCCACGAGCAGCTCGACCAGATCGTGAAGTCGGGTGCGCTCGCGGGCCGGGCGCTCGTTCTGGACCTGAAGGACCACGAGCGGGCGCTCGTCTGGATCGACGGCCGCTTCAGCCACATCCTGCCGCCTGGTCAGCACGCTTTCTGGACCGGTCAGCGCGAGGTGCGCGCCGAGATCGTCGATGCTCGCACGATTCGCTTCGAGCACAAGGAGCTTGCGGCGATCGTCGGCCGCGGCGTCGAGGTCGCTCGCGTGCTCGACGTTTGCCAAGTCGAGGCGGGTCATGCCGGCGTGCTGCTGGTGGACGGCAAGCACGCGGAGACGCTCGCCCCGGGCCGGTACGCCCTCTGGAAGAACGTGGCGGCGGTGAAGCTCGTCGCGCTCGACCTCCGCGAGACGGTGCTAGATGTCGCCGGCCAGGAGATCATGACGGCCGACAAGGTGACGCTCCGGATCAACGCCGGCGTGACCTACCGCATCGTCGATCCGGTTCGGGCCGTCGGCGCGACCGACGACGTCCGCCAGGCGCTGTACCGTGAGGTACAGCACGCCCTGCGGGCCGCCATCGGCGCGCGAGAGCTCGACGCGCTGCTCGTCGGCAAGGACGAGGTGGGCCGCGAGGTTGAGCAGGCGCTCCGCACGCGGGCGACGGAGCTGGGTCTGGCGCTCGCGTCGGTCGGCATTCGCGACATCGTCCTGCCGGGTGACATGCGGGAGCTGATGAACAAGGTGACGGAGGCCAAGAAGGCCGCCGAGGCCAACCTCATCGCTCGCCGCGAGGAGACGGCCGCGATCCGCAGCCAGGCCAACACGGCCAAGCTGCTGGTCGAGCACCCGACGCTGATGCGGCTGCGCGAGCTGGAGGTCCTCGAGAAGATCGCCGCTGCCGGCAACCTGAAGGTCGTGCTGGGAGGCGAGCAGCGTCTCGCAGACCGCGTGACCAACCTGCTGTAATCAGCAACGCCCCTGGCCTGAGCAATCGCGCCAGGGGCGATTTTCGCTGACGAGCTGGCTGCCACTTTCCACGCGCCACTCTCCGACAGAATTGACAGCGCGCTGCAGGCCAACGATATTCGCAGTCCGATTCTCAAAGTTAATGAGGTGGACCATGCGATGGATTCTGGCGACTTGTTCGTTGCTCGTCATTTTTTGCGACACAAGCGTCCTCGCTGCGGAACCGCTGCAGGTCGGCGTCGCAGAAGCTGACATCACGCCCCCCACGGGCTTTCCGATGGCCGGCTACTACCACGAGCGGCTGGCGACGGGAACGCGCGATCCACTGAAGGCCAAAGCCGTTGTCTTTCGACAGGGAGAGCAGCAGGCTGCCTGGGTGGTGGCCGATTTGACGGGAATTGCCCGCGATCTCTACGTGGAAGTTCGCCGGCGAGCCGCGGAGAAGACCGGCATTCCAGCGGAGCACATTGTCGTTTCGGCAACCCACTCGCACACGGCTCCAGACTACAGCCGCAACTTGTACGAGTTCCTTGGTGAGCAACCCAGCGCCGCGAATCCTCCACCGTATGCGGCCAAGCTCATCGACGGGCTGGTGCGGGCAATCGTCGAAGCACACGCAGCCGCACAGCCGGCGAGCGTGGCCGCCGGATCGACCGAGCAGAGCGAGCCGGTTTCGTTTAACCGGCGGTTCGTGATGCGCGATGGCAGCGTGCGGACGTGGCAGCGGCTCGACAATCCGGAGGTCGTTCGTGCGGCCGGACCTATCGACCCGGAAATTGGGCTGCTTTCGATTCAATCGGCCGATGGCAAGAGCGTGCGCGGCGTCATCAGCAATTTCGCGTTGCATCTGGACACGGTCGGCGGGCAGGAGTGGAGCGGCGACTATCCCTATTACATCGAGCAGGCCCTGCGCAAGAAATTGGGATCTCCCGTCATTTCGCTCTTCGGGGCGGGCACTTGCGGCGACGTCAATCACATCGATCCCGTGAAGACCGAACGAAACGCGACGGTAGCCATTGGCAATGCCTTGGCGGCAACTATTGAGCCGGCACTGAACACGTTTAAAACGATCGGTCAACCGAAGCTCCAAGTCCATTCCGGGACGGTTCGCTTGCCGCTCCAAGCGGTTACCGAGGAGCAACTGCGACGTGCTACCCAGCAGCTTCCCGCCGCCGCTGCCGGCGAGAAAGTCGAGTTTTTCGACCTCGTTGCGGCACACAAAGCAGTTGTGCTCGATCACCTTCGCCATCGACCGTCGCAGGTGAAGACGCCGGACTTCATCAGTTGGGGCCTCTCGCGCACGTGGTCGGGGATCGGCGAAACCTTGCCCGTGGATGTCGTTACCATCACCCTGGGACGCGACGTCGCGCTGGTCTTTCTGCCGGGCGAAGTGTTTGTCGATCTGGGTCTGGCGATCAAACGCGGCTCCCCCTATCGCACGACGCTCGTCGTCGAGCTGTCGAACTGCGTCGAGACGATCTACATTCCGACGCGAGCCGCCTATGCCGGCGGCAGCTACGAGGTCGCCAACTCTGCCGTCGAACCAGGTTCGGGAGAGATGCTGGTGGAAAGCGCGCTGAAACTTTTGCGCGAGTCGGCCAGCACCGTCACAGAGAAGAAATGAGTTGCTTGCGGCGCAGGCTCAAAGCAAATGCCTGATCACGCCGATTTCATCGCCAGCCGAGTGATCCGCAGGTGGCGATCGGCGTGCGTGGTGGCGACCTGTAAGCCGTCGGCATGCAGGTCCATATCGCGGGCAAGGTTCGGCAGTGCAAACCGATGCACGTCTTTGTTCTGATCTGCCTTCCAGAACAGGAGAATCCCGCCGCCGGAACCGCCCATGATGCCGCAGAGCGTCCCATCGGTGAGATACTGCACCCGCCAGAGCGGCCCTTTGAGTCCTTCGGCGATGTGCTGCTGAACAAGCTTTTGCGATTCCCACTCGATGAGCAGGACGAGCGGCTCGAGCACGGCGCCGAGCGGATTCTCGGCTTTGTGGAGACCCGCACAGGCCAGGTGCTTGCCGTCGGGACTGAGGGCCATGCTCCGGACGCCGCCAAAATCGACCTGTTGCCCGCCGTTGTACGAATGAAGCGCCTTGGCGTCGAACGTGCGAGCGACCGCGGCGGTTGCCATATCCCATTGTTTCACGTTGCCGCGCAGGTCGCCCGAAAGGAGCACTTGGCCGCTTGGATGCCAGAGCAGGCTATAGACAGGGACCTCATGCCCAGCCAGATCATGCACCTTCGCGCCGTCGGCCAGATTCCAAACTCGGACCCGCCCGTCGTTGCCGCCTGTTGCCACTTGCTGGCCATTCGGGCTGATCACCAGGCAGCGCACCCAGCCCGCATGGGCGTCGATGCTACGCGAGGGCGTCGGCGCTTCGACGGCTGCCGGCCACCAGAGCAGCTTGCCATCGCCACCGCCGCTGAGCAGCGTTTCGCCATCGGGCGAAAGACCGAGGCAAAAGACCCAGCTATCGTGCCCGGCCAGCACCGTCTTCTTCCCATCCGGCACGTTCCACCGCTGGATGCGATTGTCTTCCGCCGTCGAAAATGCAAATCGACCCTTCGGATCGAAACGGCACGCGATAAGCGGACTATCGTGTGCCCAGTCGGCGGCCACGTGGGCTTGTTTGATGTCGAGCATGGCTGCGAGAAGGCGAGTTAGGCGATGAGTTCGTCGATCGGCTGAAAGGCCGGATCGGCCAGCGGAACCTCGCGACCGGCGATCGTGAAATGGCCGCGCGAGTCGAGTCCCAGGGCGCTTAAGTACGTGTGGAAGAGGTGTCCTTGGTTGACCTCGCGGTCGGCAACGGCTGTGCCGTTATCGTTCGTCTTGCCAATGACCGCTCCGCGAGCCAGCTTTGCTCCGGCCAGACAGACCGACCAGGCGGCACTCCAGTGATCGCGGCCATAGTACAGATTGATGTTCGGCGTGCGACCGAACTCTGAAAGCACCACGACCAGCGTGCTTTCCAGCATTCCACGCTGAGCCAGGTCTTCGATGAACGTTGCAAAGGGGCGATCGAACTCACCCATCTGTTCGAGATGAAAGTCGAAATTCTCGTTGTGCGTGTCGTAGTTGCTGTGGCTGATTTGGACGAACGTGACTCCATGTTCCAGCAAGCGGCGAGCAAGCAGGCAATGCCGGCCGAAGTCGTGCTTGCCGTAGCGATCGCGCTCCTGCTCGGGTTCCTTCGCCACGTCGAAGACCTCGCCGCGGCGCATGAGGTCCAAGGCTTGCTCGTAGCTGCCGACATAGGCATCGGTGAGGGCCGTCCGACGGCGGGACAAAAACTGCTCGTTGGCCAGGCGGCGGAACGACTGCCGGCTGGCATCGGCTGCTTCGGAGATGTCGCCAGGGCGGGCCGAGTTCTGCGGCGGATTGCCGTTGCCCAGCGTGATGCTCGAATATCGCGGACCGAGGTAAGCCGCGTCGCTCCCCCGACCACCGCCGCCGCCGGGCGTGATTGAGATGTGCCCGGGCAGCGAGTTGCCGGGCGATTCGAGGCACTTGGCCATCACCGCGCCCATCATCGGAAAGTCGGCGGCGGGCGTTTGCCGGCGGCCGGTGAGCATCAGGTAGGCCCCCTTCCCGTGGTCGTCTTCCTTGGTGTTCACGCTGCGCACGAGCGACAGATGATGCATTTGCTTCGCCGTGTGCGGCAGCAGCTCACTCACGTGAACGCCGGGGACCGACGTGGGAATCGCTCGAAAAGGCCCACCCGTGTTGGTTGCAGGCTTGGGATCCCAACTTTCCAGCTGGCTAAGGCCGCCATGCATGTTGAACACCACCACACGCTTCTGGTCCTTGGCGAGTTGCTCGGCCGCGGCCGATCCGGCCAGCAGGCCAAGTCCACCGACGACCGCGCCCACACCGGCGGTTGCCGCAGTGAGGAACTGGCGGCGGGCCAGAACGTGATCGACTCCCTGGCAGGCATAGTCGCAACGCATGTGAGGTTTCCTAGTGGTTGAAGCGAAACTCCGCGGAACTCAGCAAGGCCCAGGCCAACTCTTGCAGGGCGAGCGGCTTGTCGGTGGGCCGAGCCGCCAAATACTTGGCGACTTCTCCCTTTTCGGCATCGGTCGGCAAGCGGGTGAGGACGCTCACATAAAGCTCATCGGCAATCTGACTCGGGTCTTCAAGCTTGAGCAAACGGCCGGTCAGGTTGTCGCCGCTGGGGGCGAGCCATCCCTTCACCACGCCGCCGTTGGCCAGAAATAGCGCCTGATCGACGGTGGCAAAAAAGTCGCTCTGAGGCTGACCGACACCCGCGCCAAAAAGCTGGACGAATACGACCACGCTCGGCGCGAGTTTGGTATGAACATCCTCGCCGATCTTTCGTTGCCGCTCGGCGAGCTGCGCGGGATCGCCCTTGGCCGCTTCCGAAAGCGGAGCAGACTTCTCGATCTCGGCAGCCGAAGCGGCAACGTAATTTTCATACACGCCGGTGGCTCGCAACACGCTCCAGCCAAATTGCTCGGGGGACAACTGCCGCAGGCTTCGCGTGGCGAAGTCTCGCGCCCATCGGTCGGCGAATTCGCCCGCCAGTTGACGCTCGGCCTCCGCGGTTGCAACCGCCTGCTGTTGGGCCGGGGCAAGTTGCGGCTCAAGCGTTGTAATCGTCGCTTCAGCGGCTGACATCTGCGTCGTCGCTGCCGTGACGGTCTCGGTTGCTGCGGCAAGCTGGGCGGCTGCTGCCTTGGTTAACTCATCCTTGGCGGCAAGCGTCTTTTGAGCTTCGACGCTCTCAGTTGTCAGCAATACGGTGCGGGCCTTGATCGCCTGCGTCGCCTGGGCGAGTTCCGCGTCTTGCGGGAGCTTGGCTGCTGCCGCTTCTGCAGTAGCCAGCACCTCCGCCAGTTCTTTGCGGACGGCTTCTTTCGCCTCAAATGCCTGCTTGGCAGCAGAGAGGGCGCTGACCGCATCGTCGTTTGCCTTCTGCGCGGTAGCGGCTATGGCCTGCATCGCCGGCAGTTCCGTCGCCAGTTTTGCCGAAAGCGCTTTAGCTGCAGCAAGATCCGAGGAAAGTTTGTTGGCACTGGCCCGGGCGGTCGTTACGGCACTCGCGGCTGACGCGTAGGCAGCTTGCGATTTGGCTTCGTTCACTCGGCGTAGTGCCAGCTTGGCCTGGAAACGGTCCGCACGACTTTGCTCCGCTGCCGCCAGATGTTTCGCTTCCAGCGCAATCACCTGCTGTCGCGCCGCAGAGACACGAAGATTGATCTCCTCGATCCCCTTGTTGATTGCCGCGAGTTGGTCGGTGGCCGCTTTGGAAGCCGCCGTCTTTTCTTCGACCGACTTGGTCAGGGCGGCTACTTCGGCCTGCACCTGGTCCGCGCGGGCCTGAAACACGGTCGCGGCCGTGGCAAGTTCTTTTTCGTCGGGCAGTTTGGCGGTCGCTTCCTTGGCCTTGGCCGCCGTTTCGATCAGTAATTTGGCCACGTCCTGTTTGGCAGTCATCTGCCCCTGCGCTTCGGACAGCGCCTTCGCTGCCGCATCAATTGCCTTCTGAGCGTCAGGAATCGGCGCTGCCGCCTTCGTGAGTTCCTCCACGACGGGCGGAATCGTTTTGCGAGCCGCCGCCCACTCGTCGGAGGCTTGCCTTTGCGCGGAGAGCGATTGCGCGGCCGCGGCATCAAGCCGGGCTTGCTCAGGTTCGAGGGTTGGAACAAGCCCACTCACGCTGGCTGCCTGTGCGGCCAGATCGGCCGGCAGTTCCAGCGATCGCTGGTAGGCTTGTGTGAGCGCTAGCTCGCGAATCAATAGCCGCAGATCGTACTTGCTCGCCACGAATTCGTCGGCCAGCATTTCCAGCAATTGTGGATGCGTCGGCGGATTACCGCTGTGATGCAGATCGACCGGCTCGACGAGTCCGCGACCGAGAATCTGCGCCCAAATTCGGTTAACGATGTTGCGGCTGAATTGGCGGTTGGTCGGAGCCGTCGCCTGTGCGGCCAACTGCAGGCGGCGGATGTACTTCGGGACGTGCCGCGTGTCCTTCGCCGGCGCGACCGTCCACTCCTGGCCCGCCGGAAAGTGTTGCTCGTCGATTTGGCGGCCGCCGGGGACTCGCGGGAGCGTGTTCCCCTTGGCCGTTGCATCGAAGACCGATTGGAACGAAGCTTCACCCGCGGCATTGTCCATCAGCACGGTGCGTTTGTCGGGATCGGGAAAAGTGAACAGCTGGGTGCGGCTGAAGAAGGCGAACAGGCCGTAGTAGTCAGCCTGGTAATAGTCGTCCACGAGCGGATGGTCGTGGCACTGGGCACACTGCAAATCGACGCCAAAGAAAACTCGCCCGGCATCGCGCGCGAGCAAGTTCGGCTCGGCCTCACGCTCGAGCATGAACTTCGCAGCCGGCCGCGTCGCCGGATCGGTCCCGTCGCTCGACAGGATCTCGCGAACGAGCACGTCGTAGGGCTTGTTGGCAAGCGCCGACTCGTACAGGTATTTCTGCCAGTCAGCGGCTGGGACGTACTTGTCGGGCCGTCTTTCCATCAGCATCACGTCGAGCACGTTGGCGAGATGCTGTGCGTGTCGCGAACTGGCGAGCAATTGGTCGATGAGCTTGGCGCGTTTGTCCGGCGATGCGTCGGCGAAAAAAGCCCTCGCCTCGGCTGTGGACGGAATCGTCCCCACCAGATCCAGATAGACCCGGCGGACAAAGTCGGCATCGCTGGCGAGCGGGGACGAAGGGCCAACGTGCGTCTGGGCGAGGTGCTCGTCGATCCTCTGATGCAGCGGCAACGTCTGCCCCCATGCCGGCGGCAGGAATGCCAGGCTGGCAGGCCCCATGAGCAGAACGAGCCCCAAGGCGATGTGCTTCGGCACTTTGGAGTTCCTCCTGGCCGTGGCCCAGCACCGATCCGTCGAAAGCAGAAAATGCCGCAAGCATCGTCAGCAGTCGGGGGATCACTGCGGTCTTTTCCAACCGCGGCAAGCGTGCAGGCGTTTTGAGGTGGGATTCGTCGGGCGGGATTCCTAAGGGCTGCTTTTCACCCCGCAGGCTATGCCAACGGAGGACGAGAGAACCCATCGGAACAGTTCGATAGGTTAAGTGCGGCCCTCGGGAATGTCAACCGCAGCCTGGAGAAGGTCGGTGTTGACCTCCCAAGCACTTCGGGCCCACAATCCCGACATGAGCGATAAATCAAACCAGCGCGGTGGCGGCATGGGAGTTGTCCTCGTCTTGTCAGTAATCCTGCTGGCCCTCCCGATGCTGTACGTTCTTTCGATTGGGCCGCTGATCTGGCTCGATTCCAAAGGAACCTTCAACGAACCGACACAAACGGTGCTGGGTGTGATCTACATGCCGCTCGGTCTGGCCATCGAAAACGAAGTGCCGGTCATTGCTCCGGCGCTCGAATCGTATGTATCCCTCTGGGAACCGCCGTCGATCGCTCCACCCGCGGCGGTCGCTCCTGCCGGATCGTAGCAGGTCGAGCAGGTTTGCCTTGGAAATTTGCCGCGTCAGTGATCTGCCATCTTCGTAAGCACGTCGTCCCAAGTTGCTCCTCCACCGACGATTGGGATCGCGAAGGCAAACTGCTCTTCCTCTTCAGCCGTGCCGGCAGCGCGAAACACGTCATACATCGCCCGCTGGCGATCGGGCGTGCAGATCGAGTGGTGCGCTCCAATCTCAATCGCAACCTTGATTAGGGCGGATGCCGTGGCTGAAGTTGGAGGATTGGACATGGCATCGCAGCGCTGCGAAGATACTGCACACCATCTTTTGCAGGCCCACCATGTCCCACGTGCCCAATCCTTTCTCCGACCAGCCGAATCCGTACGCCCCCTCGCAAACGCCGGGCGGGCCTCCGATGCAAATGCCGCCGCCCCCCGGCGCACAGCAATACGCGCCGTGCCCGAATTGCGGCAACGTCTATGCCAGCAAAGTCGGCTTCACATGGTGGGGAGGGGTGCTGGGGCCATCGCTTTTTACGCACGTGAAGTGCTTTCGCTGCGGCAACGCCTACAACGGCAAGACCGGCAAGTCGAACACGATGGCGATCACGATCTATGTCGCCGTGAGCACGGTCATCGGCATCATCCTGGTGATCGCCCTGGGCGCGCTCGGGGCGTTTCGCTGAGAGGACCATGACCCCGGCTCGCATCATCGCTCGCAAGCGCGACGGCCACGAACTGGCCTCCGGCGAGATCGCCGACTTTCTCCACGGCTTTGCCCAGGGGAGCATTCCCGACTATCAGATGGCCGCCCTTGCCATGGCCATCTTCCTCCGCGGCATGACGACCGACGAAACGGCTGCCCTGACCGACGCAATGCTCGCGAGCGGCGTGCGGATGCAGTGGCCCGATGATGGACGGCCCATCGTCGATAAGCACTCGTCCGGCGGTATCGGCGACAAGACCTCGCTGATCCTCGCGCCGCTCCTGGCCGCGTGCGGCATGCGCGTGCCGATGATCTCCGGCCGCGGTTTGGGACCGACGGGCGGCACACTCGACAAAATGGAATCGATCCCCGGCTTTCGCACCGATCTGTCGCTGGAGGAGATTCACGATACCGTCGGCCGCGTCGGCTGCGTGATCACCGGCGCAAGTGCCGAGATCGCGCCGGCCGATCGGAAGCTCTACGCCCTCCGCGATGTGACCGCCACGGTGCCGAGCATTCCGCTCATCACGGCGAGCATCATGAGCAAGAAGCTGGCCGAATCGCTCGACGCGCTGGTGCTCGACGTGAAGTTCGGCAGCGGGGCGTTCATGAAGCACATCGACGTGGCGCGGAAGCTAGCCCGCTCGCTCGTCGAAACAGGCCAGCGCATGGGCGTGCGGACGACGGCTCTGCTCACCGACATGAATCAGCCACTGGGGCGAATGGCGGGAAATCTGGTCGAAGTCCACGAGTCGCTCGGATGCTTGCGAGGGGACGGACCGGCGGACTTGTGGGAATGCACGCGGGCGCTGGCGGCGGAGCTACTGATTGGGACTCGGGGTTCGGGGATTCGGGAGGGTGAGGCTCCTGCCGAGCCGGAGAAGTTACTCGATGACGCCATCACCTCCGGCCGGACCCTGACCAAATTCGCCGAAATGGTTGCCGCGCAGGGTGGCGATCTCGACCGCCTGCCGCCGATGCCGTCCGGCACCGACGTCGTCGCCGACCGCAGTGGCTTTGTCGCGGCCATCGATGCTGAGGCGCTCGGCCACGCGATTATCGAAATGGGGGGCGGCCGCAAAGTGATGACCGATCGCATCGATCATGCGGTTGGCTTGGAAATGCTCGTCCGATTAGGCGACGAAATTCTCGCCGGTCAGCCGATCGTGCGCCTCTTTGGACCTGCCGACAAGGCGCATCACGTGCGGATGAACCTGGCAGCAGCCGTTCACATCATCGACACGCCGCCACCCACTCATCCGCTCATCGCCGAGCGAATCGGGTGATTCCTATGGCGCGAGCGCTGCTGCTTCCAGCGTGATATTGTTCTGCTTGGCGTTCGTCCCTTGCTTGCGCACAACTTCAAACACCAGGTCGGCCTTCTTCGCAGGCGCGACTTTGGCCGTGAACTCGACGGTCTGATAGTCGTGCAGCTTGGGCTTGAGCTGGCTGCGGAAGACAATGTGGCCGGGGAGCGTGCGGCGGATTTCGACGTCGATTTCCTTGCCGGTGTAGTTGCGAATCCGCTGCGTAAAAACTTCATGGTCGTCCCAGCCGGCGATGTGGCCGTTTTCCTCACGAATGATCACACCGTCGGCGACGCGGCGCAGTTCGGACACGCCCGTAATTTGCAGCCACAGGTTGTCGCGAAACGAGCGGATCTTGATGAGCTCGAAAATGACTTCCGGATCGGGGCCGAGATTCAGCTCGATTTTGTCGCCGATCGGGATGTACTTGATCGTCTGCTGCGTGAGGTACGAGAGGCCCCCTTTGCCCGTGTCGCGAAAGACGCGAACGATGCCGTCAGGGAGAGGCGATTGGCCGAGCTTCGACTTCTCGTCGTTCGTGAGCAGGTACATCCGCACGAGCTGATCGCCGTATTCTGCCGGGCGATAGCGATACTGAATCTTCACCGGAACCGCTGTTGCTTCAATCGAGCGCATCCGCTTCGACCAGCCGGTGGGAATCGTTTCGGTCCCCTCGATCGTAAAGATGAAGTATTCGCTGAGTCCTTCCTTCACGATCTCCTTGGGGGCCGGAGCGCTCGCGGCCGGAGCGAGCGCGTCGAAATTGGCCATCGCACCGGCGGTTGCTTCGAGCCGCAATTCGTGCAGACGGTCTGCCGGCATGTCGCGCACCTTGTCCATCGGGATGTTGGCAAGCTGGGCGATCTTTTCGACGAGGTTGATCGTGCCGACGACGAGGCGAACCTGCGCGTCCTCGTACTCCTCGCCACTGTTGTTGGAGATGCGGACGAACCCCTCAAAGCCGACGTTTTTCTCGGCAGCATCGGCGATCGCCACGTAGTCGGCAGACCAGGTAATGCCGCTGGTGAAATAGGTGATCTGGATCGACGCTTCGCCGTCGAACTCGCTGTTCACGTTCCAGTAGAGCATCTGCGGCTTGGCGTGCGGGAACGTCGTATCAAGCACGTCGAGTTTGTCGGCCTGTGTCAGGAATTTGAGCTCGACGCTCGTCGGGTCAATCAGGGTATTGGCCCAACTGAACTGCAGCGGGTTGGCTCCTTTCTTAAACGTGACCTTGCGCGTCTCGCGGACGAGCGTCAGGTCTTCGCTGTTGTAGATCGTGAGCTGGACGGTATCGCGCGCGGGAACGGTCGAGAGGTCGATGTTCTCGGCTCGTGCTAGTTCGCAAAGCATCAAACCAACGACAAGGGACCAGTGACTAATGACATTCCTCACGGCTTCACCTCCCCCGGCACGAGCGTGATGTTGTTCTGCTTGACGCTGCTCCCTTGCTTGCGGACAACCTCGAAGAGCAGGTCGGCCCGCTTGCCGGCAGCGACCTTCGTGAGGAACTGCACGGTCTGATAGTCGTGCAAGACCGGCTCGAGTTGACTCCGAAAGATCACGTGCCCTGGCAGCGTGCGGCGGACCTCGACCTCAATCGGAGCGGCCGTGTAGTTCCGAATTCGCTGCGTGTAGATCTCGTGGTCGTCCCAGCCCGAGACGCTGGCGTTCTCCTGCTTGACGATTTCGTCGGTGCCGACCTTGCGGAACTCGGTGGTGCCGTGGATTTGCACGTACACGTCGCCGCGGAAGTAGCGGAGCTTGATGAGCTCGAAGATCACTTCGGGATCGGGACCGAGATTCAGCTCGATCTTGTCCCCAATCGGGATGTACTTGATCGCCTGCTGCGTCAGGTACGACAAGCCGTCCCGGCCGTTGTCGCGAAAGACCCGCACGATGCCGTCAGGCAGCGGCGACGTGCCGAGTTGCGACTTCTCCTCGTTCGTGAGGAGATACATCCGGACGAGCTGGTCGCCGTATTCGTTCGGCCGATAGCGATACTGAATCTTGAACGGTGCCGCAGCCGCTTCGAGCGAACGTAGCCGCTTCGACCAACCATTGGGGATCGTCTCCGTCCCTTCGATCGAATAGATGAAGTATTCACTCAGCCCCTCCTTGGTGATTTCCTTTTGCTTGGCGTCGGCTTCGCCCCCCTTGCCCCCGCCCATTCCGGCAGCTCGTTCCATGAAGCGATAGGTCACGTCCTTTTTCATCTCCTCGAATTTCTCGGCTTGCAGCTTGGTCACGTCGGCAATCGGCAGTTGGGCGAGCTGAGCGATCTTCTCGACCAGGTTGATCGTGCCAACAACCAGGCGGACCTGGGCGTTTTCATACTCCTCGCCGCTGCTATTGAAGACGCGGACGAACCCTTCCAGCTTCAGGGCCTTCTCGGCCGCATCGGCAATCGCGATGTAGTCGGCTGACCAGGTGATGCCGCTGGTGAAGTACGTGATCTGAATCGTCGCCGCACCGTCGATCTCGCTCTGCACGTTCCAGACGAGCATCTGCGGCTTGTCGTGCGGGAACGTCGTATCGAGAACGTCGAGCTTGTCGGCCTGCGTGAGAAACTTGAGTTCGACGCTTGTCGGATCGATCAGCGTGTTCGCCCAACTGAACTGCAGCGGGTTCACGCCCTTCTTAAATGTGACGGTGCGCGTTTCACGTACCAGCGTGATGTCTTCGCTGTTGTAGATCGTGAGCTGGACCGTATCCCGCGCTGGGACGGTCGAAAGGTCGATGTTTTCGGCCCGGACCGCTGTGCTGACAAGCAGCAGAGCGGCAAGGAGCGGGAGGTTGCGAAAAGTCATTTTAGGAGTATTCGTGTGCGGGTGACCTGTAAATCCTCGGCTGTAAATCCTCGGTCCCACGCTCTGCGTGGGACCACACAGTTTCGACGCTCTGCGTCGTTGCATGCCTATTGGCTGGGACGCAGAGCGTCCGAGCTTGTGTTCCCACGCGGAGCGTGGGAACAAGGAGTTGCTACCACTCGTTCTTGATCAGCACGTGCAATTTGTGCGTGATCTTCTCGGCCTTGCCGTCTTTGGCGCGGGCAGGCAGGTTGGCATGGAACGTCGCCTGCTCAAACGTGCTCCGCTCCTTGTCGAGGCCGCCGGCGAAGGTTGTCTCCTTGAGCAGTTCCCATTCGACATCGCGACCGCTGTCGCCGCGGACCTCGTTCCGCAAATTGCGGAGGTTCTCGACCACGTCAAGCGTGACCGCTTGGTCTTTGAAATTCTCGATCTCGTATTTGACGATCACTTCCTGGTCGAACAGGTTGCCGCTTTTGTGCTTCCGTTCGTTCTTCTCGATAGTCCGCTTGATGACGATGTCCTGCGCGACGCCGAGATAGAGCTTCATTTCGTCGTCGATCGAGGTGAAGCGGCCCCAGTCCTCGCCGAGGAACGCCGTTCCCCCTTCGCCGCCGCCGTCGATGAAGATCCGCACCTTGCCGTGCGGCAGCGGATGGACGCCGAGCTGGTTCGCCTTGTCGTTCTTCAGGACGTAGTGCATCGGTACGCGGAGCTTCTGCTGGGCCTGATCGAGCCAGCCGAATTCGGCGAGGTTAGCCGTGTAGGTCTTCTTGATCGGCACTTTCTCGAACTTCTGAACGAGCATCTCCTTCGTTTCGTTCAGGCCGATCGGCTTCAGGAACGACTTGCCGTAGCCGGCGAAAAGGCTGGTGCTGCCGAACGATTCGTTGGCGAAGTTCTGCAGTCGCATGTATTCGGAAAGAACGAGCGACTTCTCGTCTTTCGAGGCAACGGCCCGGTAGTTGAAGTTCTTGCTCAGGTTGCCGAGCAAGTAGCTGATTCGGACGCGGGCACTGCCGCTGTCGCTCGACCCGACCGACCATATCAGCGCCGCTTCGTTCGGCGGGTAGCTGACCGAGAGCACCTTTACGTCGAGCGGCTTATCGCCGACCGGAGCGACGACGCGAAAGACGATCGTGTTCGGGTCGATCTGCGTGTTGGCCCAGGAGAAATCGACCTGGTTTTCGCCCTTTACGAGCGGCACGATCCGCTCTTCCTCGACCAGCGTGGCATTGGCGTTGTCGAGCTGAATTTCGACCCGCTCGCGGACGGGAAGCGTGATCAGCTTGACGCGGGCCTGGGCCGGCGCGGGAACCAGAAACACGGGGGAAATGCCAGCCGCGGCCACAGCCCCGGCAAGCAACAAGTTCTTAGGTGCAAACCATTTGCGCATAAAGCGATCCCAGAAGTGGAGGGTGATAGCCGAAGAGTCGGAGCGGCTAGAACAATCGCCTGCTGTGAAATGAGACGGAGCAGGCGGGGCGGCGGATTTTAACTTCTCGCTGGCAGTCACTCCCCTGTGGGAATATTCCGCTCGACGTGGTACGTGGCGTACACGCTATCGCGATACTCGGTGCTGCCGAGGTCGAGATTGTCGATCTTGGGCAGAGCTTCGGCGCGGAAGACCTCGCGGTCCTTATAGGACGCCTTCATTTCGACGTAGTGGAACCGGGCGATCGCGAATTCCCACCGCACGGCATCCTTCACCTCCCGGGCTTCGATCACGAGCAGGACTTCAGGATCGGTCCCGACGGCCAGCGAAAAGATGGCCCCATCGAGTACGCCGCGGTCTTTGGGCTCATAGCGAAAAAGCGGCTGGGTCAGCAAGCGGAGCTGGTACGGCTCGCCGTCGGCATCTTTCAGGTTAGCAGAGAAATCGCGAGCCAGGGCCTTCATCTGCGTCAGTCGCAACCGGGCGGATGCCGCGGGGGCCGGAGCGTCGTCGATGGGGGCGAACGTCAGGCCGGCCTTGTTCGGTGCCCAAACCTCTTTACCGCGGAACTCGGCCGACAACGGCTCCGTCGCGAGCGAGTGGTACTCGTGCTTCCGGTTGATCTTCTCTTTGTAGCGATAGGTGAAGATCGTGCCGATCATCTCCGGCCGGCCGCCGAGCGTCCAGACGAAGACCGCACCATCCTCGCCCGTCCGCGCCGGATTGCTCCAGCGGAGCACCGGCTCCTTCACCACCGTCAGCTTCTCGTGTGGCCGGCTCTGCAAGTGAACCGCGTATTCAGCCGCCTCCGCCTTGAACGCCTCGATCGCCGTGCTGGAACTGGCTGCAGTCTGCGGTGACTCCGTCTGCGACACTTCATTCTTCGGAGCACCGGCCTGGGCCAAAAGGAGCAACGAACAGATGAGCGGATGCATAACCCCTCCCGCTTAAGACAACATGTCTAGAATAGCGGGTGGGCGGAGAGATCGCTAGCACTCCGTCAATCGGCCAAGCTTTCCCTGGCGATTTTGCGGTACTTGACCAGGGCGCGGTCGAAGGCGGCGCGGGCGTCGGGACGTTCGGCCTCGGCAATCGCCCGCTCGCGGTTCTTCCAGAGGAGGTCGATCACCTCGACGCACCACTGGGCGCTACGGCGACTCGCTCGGATCGGCTGGTCGGCGACGAGGACATTCACGGGGTTGGTATGAAGCTGAGGGAAGTGGCGCAGGGCGACCCAGCTACTGCGCTCGATCGGGATGTCGAAAGACAGATCGTGTATCTGGCCGTCGGCGGGAATTTCCTTCTTCGCGACCGGCTGGCCGTTCACAACGATTTCGATGAGACGCTGGCCCCCGCGGAGCGTCTCATCGTAGCGCGGGCCGTGCAGTTCGACGGTGTCGCCGACGACTTGGCGACCGGCGGGAGGGGTGATGCCGCCATGTGCGACGGCTTTGGGCGTTTCAGCGGCGAAAGCGACGCGAGCGGTGACTTTCATTTTGCCGGGTTTGGAAAGCTTTGCGTCTCCTTCGCCGGGGCGAATGTCGGCGACTTGAAACTCGACTGCATGGGCATAACCATCGGAGACGTAGGAGCGGCCGGCGGCGAGGTTGTTGCACCACGCGGTGTAGTCGAGCTTGGCACCCTCGCCCATTCGCACATACGTGCGGCCCGTCCCGACATTTCGGCTGCTCATGCAGGGAAAATCGGTTTCGCCGGCGGCCTTGAGAGGAAAGCCGCAATTCATGATGTGGTACCAAGTGTTCCACTCCTGAATGCGGCGTGTGTCCATCGCACTAATGAAGTCACAGACACCCTCGGCGACACTGACGGGAAGCTCCATCGCACCGACGCCATTCATTTCGGGAATCGCATAGTTGGGTAGTTCGTCGGCGGCTATTGAGTGCGACGCGATGAGTTCGGCTTCTGTGAGGCGGCCGTCGCGGTCGGCGTCGATCGCGACGAAAGCGTGTGGCAGCAAGGCAGACTTCGTTTCATCTGCGGCGAGCATGCTGTCCTTGTCGGCATCGAGCCGCGAGACGAGCCTCCGGCTTGCCGGTTTCTCGTCGATCCAGAGGCCGCTGGCCGAGTGGGCATAGCCGGTGACACCCCCTTGCTCCTTGCACCAGCGGAGGACGGGGGTGGTCCAGGTCGGCCAGCCTTTGGTTGCAAGGCCGTCGGAGCCGGGATAGGTCTGATCCCTCAGATTGAGAAGACAGACATGACCGAGAGCTTGCGAGCCAAAACCGCTGATTTCCAGGTCGTATTTCAGGATCGTGTCGTTGTCGGAGAGGTCGTGCGGCTTGGGCTGGAAGAACTGCCGCTGGTAGAGGAAGCACGGGCCCCACGTCAGCACGCAGCCGACGTTCAGCCCTTCCCCCTTCACCTGCAGCAGCATGTCCTCGGGACGGACGCCCTCGGTCGGGCTGGTGTAGTGAGCGCAGCCGGCAGCGTGAATGTGGTGGTCGCCGCTGGCAAATCCGAAGGCGGGGGTGTCGATCCAGCGCTCGAGTTTGATGGCGAGGGAGAATTCCGGCTCGTTAGGAATCGTAATCTCGCGAGTAAGCACACGGTACTCCGGTCCGCGGCTGGATTGCAGCGTGAACTTGCCCGGCGGCAAGAGGAGCGTTTGTCCGTCGGCACGATAGACGTGCGGCTGGAAGAAGAAGTCGGGAGCGAGCCGTTTGGCCTGCGGAGGATAGACATGACCCTGAGCATCACGAACTAGAAGGCGCGCGACCGACGGCCGGCCGTGCTCGTCGGCAATCTTGAGCTTCACGCTCACGGCGGGCCGCACGTCGACCAGGACTGGCGTCTCGCCCCGAAAGCCGAGGTCCTGGTTTCCTTGTTCGATGTCGAAGCCGATGGTGGCCTCGAGTTTGCCCGACTCGTGCGAGTAGATGAGAGCGATCATGTACTCGACCCCCAGACCGCTCAGCTTGTCGGAGAGCGGCGGGGCGGCGAGCATTTCCACGGCGAGGAAGCGGTCTTTGTTTCCGGAGCTGTTTTGGTTGTCGCCCAGCTCGGTCTGCTGCTGGCGCTTCATGCTGAGGTCCGCGACGCCGGCATAGACAGGACCGGCTTGCGGGCTGGTGATACGAAGGCGCTGCGTGCCGGTGCTCTCGTTGATCACTTTGACGAGCACCGGGGTGTAGCCACCCTGCTGAAGCGTGGCCTTGGCGGGGCCACGGAGCACCTTCACCCGCGATTCGGGATTGATCGCGACGGCGAGGAGAACGTGTTCATCGAGAGTCGCTTGAATCACCGCATGATCGCGCGCGTCGGCGGCCGCGGTCACCTTGGCCGCGATCGATTCTGGCAGAGGCGTGCCGAGCGATTCGAGCGCCTGGAGAATCCGGCGGGCGTTGGCCGCGAGCGGTTGCCCTTCCACCGAAATCACGGGAAGATCACCCGCAAGCGAACTAATCGCTGCTCCCCCGATGAAAACGAGGGTGATGAGCGTGCAAGTCATAAGTCGCATCATGGCAAACACTTTCGACGGGGTTGTGATTTCATGAATCCTGCGCTAAATTCGCAAAATTCCCAAGCTACCCATCTTTACATGCGGGTTGCCGCTGGCTACGCTACTGGCCAATTGGCTCGAATTCCCGGTTCATCACTTTGATATTCTTTGGGGTCAGCATCATGGCGAAGAACATTGGTCGCGGACGTGGTCACGGTCAACGGCTGTTGCGGGTCGAGGCGCTCGAACGGCGGGCAATGCTCGCGGGGAACGTCACGGTTTCGGTCAGTGGCGGCACGTTGAATATTCGCGGCGACGGTGAGGACAACGCGGTATTTATCACCGAAGTCGAAGAAGGCGTGTATGCAGTCGTCGGCTTCGACGATCTGAGCGGCAGCCCGACCAGCATCAACGGCGTGTCCAACGGCGAACTGGTCTTTGGAGGCGTCACGCGCGACATCAACATCGACCTTAAAGGTGGTGACGATCTCTTGGCGATCGGCAACGACGAAGGCGACCTCATCGACCTGATCGAGGAATGCGGATTGAACTTCGGCAGCGGCTCGGGGAGCGGCAGCGGCAGCGTCTCCGATAGTGCGTCGCTTTTGGAAGTCGTTCCCGAAGGCTCGCAGACGTTCGTCCCGCGCGACCTGATTATCCGCACGGGGGACGGCGACGATCAAGTCGCGCTGATCGTGGCGGTGAATCGAATTGCCAACATCAACCTGGGGAAGAACGACGACGCAATCGCCGTGGGAACGTCGCAGTTCGGCGACGACTTGCTCATTGCGACCGAGCAGGGGTTCGATTTCGTCTGTGCGGATGAGAATGAGGTTGGTGACCTGTTTAGCGTGCAGACGGGAGATGATGCCGACGCGGTTTCGGTCAGCCGCCTGAGCGCCACGCATGCCATCATCGACACCGGCAAGGGGAGCGATGAGGTCGGCGCCTCCGGCCTGAGCCTGGAAAAGGCACTGAATATCAAGACGGGGGATGGAGACGATTTCGTCAGTTTGTTTGAGTTCGAGCTGGGCGATGATCTGCTCGTCGATACGGGGGCCGGTGCGGACCGAGTCTTTGCCAATTCATTCATTGTCGCCGACTTGGTGAAAGTCGTCACCGGCAGTGGTGACGACCCGGACGTGGAACTGACGAGCTTCATCGCCAAGAACGTGCTCATCGACACGGGTTCGGGGAACGACGGTACGAACAACGACGAGAGCCCGATTACCGTTGAGAACGCCAGCGTCGAGCAGGACATCAAGATATTCACCGGCTCGGGCTTTGACCTGGTCGATGTGTTCTTCGTCGGGGCCCGCGACCTCATCGTCGATACAGGATCGCAAGACGACGACGTGGTCATCCTGGACGTCGAGTTCGATCGGGATTTGAAGATCTTCACTGGATCTGGACGGGATTTCGTTGTACTGGATGATGAAGAAGGGTATGGGGTTTTCGTGGGTCGCGACTTGCACATCGATACCGGCTCGGACAGCGACGAGGTGGATATCGACGACACCGAGATTGGCCGCAACGCCCTGATTGTGCTCGGCAGCAATTCCTCGGGCGAAGACTCGACCGAGTTCTTGTTCATCGAGGACACGTTTGTCGCCGGCAACGCCAAGATCGACGCCGGATCGGGTAATGACGTCGTGGTGATCGAAGACAGCGAAGTCGGCGGCAAGTTCACCGCGATCATGGGCTCGGGCAACGACTTCCTCCGCATCTGCAACAGCATCGCGGGCAGCGCCCTGCTCGACGGCGGATCGGGAACCGACGAGCTGCAGAGCGACCTCGACATCGACGACCTGCCGGACGGCTACACCGTGAAGAACTTCGAACTCTTCAGCGAGTGCGAGGAAGAAATGGCCTAAACCGGACTAATTCGAGCGAGCAACCTGTCAACACCCGGCTTAACCAGCCGGGTGTTTTTCGTTGAGGGCGAGCGGCCCTCTTGCCCCTACGACCACTACCACCGCGCCAGCTGCCGCTGGCCGTGTGGAGAAATGGCAACTCGCGTTGCCGCAGGGCGACGGCGGCAACATCCGCGCGGCTGAATCGCGAGCGGCGTAACTCCCAATGCGTGCGTCACTTGCGTGCTCCAGCGACAGCTCCACCAAGACGTGGCATCGACCTTGCTAAAGGTTCTTAGCACCAAGGCCCCTCGCCACACGATCCACGTCCCGGTTTCCGCCGTACTGGAGCATAGACCCTGATGGCCAAGCATCCGCACAAATCGCTCGCCAAGAACAAGCCGACCAAAGGGAAAGTCAACGGGCACGGGCTCGATCACGATGAGTCCTTTCACGATGAGCTCGATGCGGAAGCGCCGGTGACTGCCGTGGCAGATGATGAAATGGAGTTTGCCGACGACGAGCACGATCCGCACGGCGACGATCTGGACACGGTCGATGCGACCGACGATCCGGTCCGCATGTACCTGATGCAGATGGGGCAGATTCCCCTGCTCAATCGCTCGGAGGAAATTTCGTCCGCCAAGCAGATCGAGCGGACCCGCTGCCGCTTTCGCCACTCGATGCTGGCAACCGACTACGTTTTGCAGGGAGCGGTCGAGTTTCTGGAACGCGTCCGCGACGGGCAGCTTCGTCTTGATCGGACGATCGAGGTCTCGGTGACCAACACCTCCGAGAAGAAGCGGATTATGAAGCGAATTTGGCCGAACGTGGCCACGCTCAAGCACCTCCTTCAGCAGAATCATCGCGACTATCGCCTGGCCGTCAGCAAGAAGCGGACGCTTCGCGAGCGGCGCGCGGCTTGGGCCCGCCTCACTCGCCGTCGCAACAAGGCCGTCCGCCTCGTGGAGGAAATGAATCTCCGCAACAACCGTCTCCAGCCACTGTTCGATAAGCTGGGCGAAATCCTTTCGCGGATGCAGACGCTGAAGATTCAGATTCGCGAGGCCAAGGTTGCCGGCACCTCGGCGGGCCGGACTGAAGCCGATCTGCGGAAGGAACTCTATTACCTGATGCGGATAACCCTTGAAACGCCCGCCACCTTGCAGCGGCGGATCGAGCGGACGGAGCTGTATCGCCACGACTACGATGCAGCCAAGCGGTTCCTGTCAGCCGGCAACTTGCGGCTGGTGGTGAGCATCGCGAAGAAGTATCGCAACCGCGGCTTGTCGTTCCTCGACCTGATTCAAGAGGGAAACACAGGTCTCATGCGGGCCGTCGATAAGTTCGAGTACGCCCGCGGCTACAAGTTCAGCACCTACGCGACGTGGTGGATTCGCCAGGCGATCACGCGGGCCATTGCCGACCAGAGCCGAACGATTCGCGTGCCGGTCCACATGATCGACACGATGAGCAAGGTCCGAAGCGTGACCCGCGACTTGCTACAGGAGCTTGGCCGCGAGCCGACGCCGGAAGAGACCGCTCGCCGGGCTGGCCTCTCGCTCGACGACGCCCGTTGCATCCTCAAGATGGCCCGCCAGCCCCTTTCGCTCGATCAGCCCGTCGGCGATCACGACGACAGCTACTTCGGCGAGTTCCTGGCCGATCATCGCGAAGACGATCCGCTCTACGACACGCACCAGCAGGCCCTGAAGCACCGGATCGAAGAGGCGATGCAGGGCCTGAACTATCGCGAGCGGGAAATCCTCCGTTTGCGATATGGCCTGACCGACGGCTACGCCTACACGCTCGAAGAAGTGGGCAAGATCTTCAGCGTCACCCGCGAACGGGTGCGGCAGATCGAAACGAAAGCCGTCCGCAAGCTGCAGCAGCCTTACCGCAGCCGATCGCTGGCGAGCTTCGTCGATGGCGTCGAGCTGCCGCCGCTGGATATCGAGCCGATCGACACCCGGTCGTAGTTAGCGGCTGGCCGCATTTGCATCCCCCGCCGCTAGGTCATATATTCCGCAGTCGATGGCGACCCCTCGCGGCACTTGCCGCGACTGAACTCGTCATCGAACTCCGGAGGATGCACCGTGACCAAAGAAGAAATTCTCGCCAAGCTGCAAGCGGGCGAGCTGTCCGTCGAGGAAGCGTCGAAGCTGCTTGAGGAAGACAAGCCAAAGCGGGGCCAGCTCTATTGCAAAGTGAGCGAGAAAGGAGGCCTCTCCGTCTATGGCCTCCAGCGAATGCCCGTCACCCTCTATGTCGAACAGTGGCAGCGGCTGCTCGACTATGCCGAGGAAATCAAATCCTTCATGAAAGCCAATGATTCGAAGCTGAAGCGGAAGGAAGCGTGACGGTCAGCGAGCCGAGGCTTCTGTGGTAACGCTAGGTATGCCGGCTCGCCCAGTGTTCGAGCTGCCGGCGAGCTTCGGCCTGCGTTAGTAAGACGAGGGGGACGATCTGGGCCAGTTCGTCATCCTGCCGCCGCTGGTGCTCGGGACGGAGCGACTGCTCGACTTCTTCCTCCAGCGCGACGAGCCAGGCAGGCACGTCGAGACCGACGCCGGTCGGCTCGCGCGTGAGGAACTCGGTGTCGTGCTGCAGCATCTCGAACTTCGGTGCTTCGCCGCCGCGGCGGGCTTCATCAATGGCCGGCCCGACGAGGGCCCGAATGCGGTCGATGGCGAGCGGCCGGACGAATCGTTCCGCCAACCGGTCGGCGACCGTCGGCATCCGCATGGCGTATTTCTTCTGCAGATCGGCGAGCTTTGCCAGGTACTGGTCCGCTTCGTCGTTGATCCGCTCAGTTAGGGCCTTCCGCCAGACGCGGGCTGCTTGATCCTGCCCGCGGCGGACGAGAATCTCGTGCGCGAGGACCACCGGTTTGAGATTCCAGCAGACGCGGTCGTAGCGCGTTCGCAGGCGGAGAAAATCGAGCAGCATGTAGAGCAACTCGCCCCGATCGGACTGCGTTGTCGTGCTGTTATAGTCGCGATATTCGCCGTAGTTCTCAACGATCGCTTCCAGGACGAGTGTGAGCTGCTCGGCTGCCGCGTCGAGTGGCTCGCCCGCGGCCAGATCGCCCAGCAATCGCTCGGGCGCTTCGTCGTCGGGTTCCTCTTGCAAACTCGCCAGCCAGCCGGCCACCCCCTGATGCAGGATCGCCCGGATGTTGCTCAAGTTGAGGAACCGCTGCGAGAAGAGTTCTTCGCCGTAGCGCTCGACGAACTCCACGAGCTTCTTCCAACTCGCCTTGTCGTGAACGCGCTCCAGCACTGAGAGCCGGAGCGTGCGACTGTGGGCGAGCCAACTCGTCAGCAGGGATTCGGTCAATTTCTCCAAGCACGAAACGACGGCTTCGGGCTGCGTTTCATCCTCTTCCCCTTCCTGGGCCGACGGCCACTGCAACGACGAGGCAACGAGGCTCTCCACGATCGACCGGTAGCCGATCTTGAACAGCTCGTCGAACTCGGTCACCGCGCCGGGTCCGACGGGATGGTCGCGCTCCATCGAGCGGGCGACTTCCAAGAGGTCGCACGTCTCGACCCAGAGGCCCATTCGCGGCAGCCAGGCGAGCAAATCCGACATGGCGTGCTGCCGGACGCGAACGGCGACGATCTCCTGCGGATCGCCCCCTTTGGCCAGCGGCACATAGAGAAGCGGCTTGCGGGCCAGCACCTTCAAGAGGCCACTGCAGGCATCCCGCGCGGCCGACGCATCCTGCCGCAGTAACGCGCCGAACACTTCGACCTCGCGAGCCAACTCGCATTCGGGATCGCTCCGCGGCGGCGCTGGGGCAAGCACCGTGACCGCCGCTTGCAAGAGCCGCGCGGCATCGGCCGTTTCGACGCTCGTGCTGATGACCCGTTCGAGCAGCGATTCTTTCGTCATTCGCCGGCGGTCGTATTCGACATTGGAATCGTGGTCCCCCGCCGACTTGGGAATCGCGTAGTCCCGCACGACGGTGACCAGGCGGGCGAGCGCCGCCCGATTCGCTTCCGCCTGCCCGATCCAGCGTTGCAAGGCCGCCGTGCGAGCCGCCGCTTCGGGCGAGCTGGGGTCCTGTGCCAGCACCGCGCGGAAAGCCGGGCTGATGGCCGCGAGCTTCCAGAGCCGGGCGATCGTACCAAGAAACGCCAGGCGATCGGCGACCCGTTTCGATTCGGCCAGCAGCTCGTCGTGGGTCGTTTCGTCCGTGTCGAAGATCGACCCTTCCACGCCGTCATCGGTTGAATCCTTGAACACGACCCCTTCGTAAGCCGACTCGAACCGGTCGCCATCCTCCTCGTCGGTGTCGTTTCCGCTGGCTCGCGAAGCGTGGCCGTTCTTGCTCCCCAAGCGGAACTCCGGCACGTCCCAGTATCCCTCGGCATTGGCTTCTAGGTAGTCGAGGAACTTGCGGGCCGTGTCCCAGCGTTTGGCCGCCGCGGCGGAATCACTCGGATCGAGCTCGGCGAGCGACGTCATTTCGCCGAGCCACCTCTGCGCTTGGTCGTGCAGCGAAGCATCGGCTCGCTCCAGGCCGATTTGTTCCGCCTGGCCGAGCCAATGGATGAGTAGGGCCATCGACGCGACATAATCACCGCGGTTCAGCAGGGCGTCGATCACCAGGGCATACGCCTTGGGCGAATCGAACATCTCGGCATGCGGCTGCCAGAAGGCGACATCGCCGGCGGCCGCGCCCCCTTTGTGCCAGACGTTGAGCGCCTGGGCGACTCGCTCCGCGGCACGATAAACGACCAGCGAATCGACCGCCTCGACACTCGACACCTCATGCACCGCGAACTTATTCCACCAAGTGGCGACTTCCTTGAACTGCCGCGAGACCTTCTTGCTCAGTTCCTTCTGATCGACGGCAGCCGCGGCGCTCCAAACCTGCGAATAGAGCGCAAAGAGCCGGTCCATCAGCGCGACGAGTTCGTCGGCCCGATGGTCGCGGACGCTGTTTTCGAGCGAGGGGAAGAGGCTGTAATGGGCGTCGAAGCCGAGGATATTCCAAGGATCGACGATCGCCCCGCACTGGATGCCCCGCTTGAGCAGATCGACGACCTGCGGCAGGAGCGATGCGGCCGATTCGAGCTTGCCCGACTCGCACGCGAGCTGGCTGCTCGTCATCAGGCAGTCGATCTGGCTCAGCATCCGGGCCGAGGCACAAGGGACGATATTCGCTTCGTGCTGGGCGGCCGAGGTGTGCCCCATGCGAGCGAAGA
Organism: uncultured Pirellulaceae bacterium; assembly: GCA_964384375.1. Lineage (GTDB taxonomy): Bacteria > Planctomycetota > Planctomycetia > Pirellulales > Pirellulaceae > CAYLLN01. The sequence continues at coordinate 43,612 of CAYLLN010000014.1, read as the reverse complement.
TGCGGGCCAGATGGACATGTTCGAGCTGTGAAGCCCGCTGCCGGGCGAGCTGAGCGTTGAGGTGTTGCCGGGCGCCGCCGAACGGCTGGCGTTTCTCAGCTGCTTCGATTTTGAGCCGTTCGCCGTGCTCGCCGCCGATCTTCTGAAAGAGGCGCTGGTAGAAGTCGTCACGATAGCGGGCGATCTTGGGCAGAAGCTTGCTGAGCGTGACGGTCGAGTCAAACGTCGCCGGCCCGTCGCCGCTGATCCCGCTGGCCATGAGGATCGTGCCGGCGAGGACCGATGCCGCTTCGAGGAGGAGTTCGTCGTAAGGGATGTCGGTCGAATCGGTCAGCCGCCGCATCAGAGCGTCGAGCGTCACTTGTTGCACGACGAACCGGCGATAGCGGCCAGAGTTGTCGATGTGATGCGGGTCCCATTGCCCGAAGTGATAATTCGGCCGTTTGTTCGCCGGATGGTCGAAGTCGTAAGCCCGCGGGTCAATTGCCAGCTCGTCGAGATTCTCCGGATAGTAGCACGACTGCCTCAACACTGCGGGGTCGGTCTGTTCGAGCAACTTGAGCGCCGCGGCAACAACTTCGCGTTCCGGTCCGAACGAGTAGCCCGCTCCGCGGATGTAGAGCGGGATCGGCCGGACGAACTCGTGCGGGTAGGGTTCGACGCGCTGCGATTCAAGCGTGGCCACCGGGCGATGCCCAAGGAAGTCGTTGAGCTGGGCGATTGCGGTTGGGACAATGCGCTCCGGCTCGTTCCAGGGCGGACCCTGGCGGAGGACCGCCTCACAGACGCGGCCAACAAAGTACGGCCGGAAGAGCGACGCATCGGTGTGGTGAAAGAGGAGGTCGCGGTGAAACTCGCGGTAGGCCGGAAGCGTCCGGTCGAAGACCAGTTCGAGGACGGCGGAGGCCTGGGCCGCGTCGTGGAAGGTTGGCGTTTGGCCCTGCAACTGGCCGAGCCGGTCGGTCAGGATGCGACCCACTTCCAGCCAGAGCGGCGTGCCGGCGGCGGTTGCGGCAGCCCGCTCGAAGAGGGCGTTCAGATTGGCCAGGAACTGCGGATCGGCCGCACCCGACGAGAAATTGAGGTAGCCGAGCACTTGTTCCAGGGCGGGCGAGCCCCCAGCTTCAAGTTCTCGCTTCTCCATGACGTGCCACTCCGCCCGAACGTGCTCTGCCCCGCGTGCGCCAGTCCCGCGTGTTCCTCCTTCGCATCGTACCGGCTGGCCGGCAAGGTTTGGTAGGCCCCGCGCCGCTTCACCGAGGCGCCAAACGGCGTGCACCAAGTTCCAATCAGCCGGCCGGTTGCCCTGCCGTCGCGTAGTGCTTCACCATCGCCTGCAGCATCGGAATCTGCAGCGGCTTGGTGGAGTAGTCGGTGCAGCCGGCATCGAGGCACTTCTGCCGGTCGTGAGCCATCGCGTGGGCGGTCAGGGCGATGATCGGCCCGTCGTACCCTTCGTCCCGCAGCCGGCGGGTGGCCGCGTAGCCGTCGAGCACCGGCATCTGCATGTCCATCAGAATGACGCCATATGGGCAGCCGGTCCGCTGAGCATTCAGAGCCAGATCGACGGCCTGCGCGCCGTTGCTCACAATCTCGATCTCCGCTCCCAGCCGCTTGAGCACGGTCGCAATCAGCCGCTGATTATCGGGGCCGTCTTCGGCGACGAGAATCCGTAGCGGCAGGTCAAGCGGTGCGATCGGCGCTGGACGCGGTGGTTCGACATGGTCAGCCTTCGATGCCGACGGTTTGGCGGTTACCGAGTTGCCCGATTGATTCGCTTCGGTCACATCGGCCAGCGGAGCGCCTTCGATCAGCTCGATCGGCGTTGTCAACTCCAGCGTTGTGCCACGCTCGGCATCGCTGGTGACGCGAATCTCGCCCCCCAGGAGCGTCGCCAAACGACGGCTGATCGAGAGGCCCAAGCCCATGTCCCCTTGGCCTCGTCCTTTGACGGCGACCGAGTTCACGAACGGCTCAAAGAGACGCTCGATTTGCTGCTCCGACAAGACGACGCCCGGCACAGCGATGCTGAGCGTCCAGCTGGGTGTCGCCGGCTGCCGGCACTGCACAGTGAGCGAGACTTCTCCCGTTTCGGCCAGCTCGACTGCCGTCGCCAGCAGGTTGATCGCAATCTGCCGCAGACGCGTCGCATCGGCTTGCACGGCCGCCGGCAAACGGCCAACGGGATGCGTCGCGATCGAAAGCCGCTTGGCCTGGCAGCGCGGCGCGACGAGTTCGGTCGCGTCGCGCACGATGGCAAGGAGCGAGCACGGCCCCATTTGCACGTCGAGCTTTCCGGCCTCAATCTTCGACAGGTCCATGATGTCGCTCACGACAGAAAGCAGGTGCTGTCCGTTCCGCTGGATCGTGTGGACCGATTCTTCGGCGTCGTCCGGGAGTGGATGCGTGAGGAGGATGTCGCAGTAGCCGAGGACCGACGTGAGCGGCGTGCGGAACTCGTGGCTGACCATCGCGAGGAATTCGCTCTTCCCAGCCGAGGCGATTTCGGCTCGCTTGTGGGCCTGATCGAGGGCGATGTTCTGGGCCTTCAGCTTGCGGCGGGCCAGTTCGATCTCGCGGGCCGCTTCATTGACGGCTTCGAGCTGTGCAGACACTGCCCGCGGCAGCTTCCAGGCAATGCCCAGGAAGAATCCGAGAGCCAGCGCCGCGGTGAGCAGGATCGCTCGCCAGGCGCGGTGCAGCACCTGCCCCGTTTCAGCAGCAGCGTGTCGGGTGAAGTGCAGTTCTGCCTCACGGAGCACGTCGGTCGCGGCGTGCAGTGTGGCCAGGTCCTGTTCGACGCTCGTGGCAAGCTTGTCGTGGCGTTTGCGCAGGTCGTGCCGCTTCTTGAGCTGCGTCAAGAGGCCCTCGGGGCCGCAGTCGAGCGCGCCGCGCCTGCCAACCTGCGTCAGGTCGCAATCCGCTAGTTCGTGCAGCACCTGAGCGAGACGCACCTCGTATGTGCGATCGCTCGGTTGATCGGTCTCGGCTTCCTGCTCGCAGGCCGCCTGAATGGCGAGCGGCGCGAGCTGATCGTCGCGAACGGCCGTCAGTTCGTCGTCCGACTCGGCCCGCAACAGCCGCTCGAAGACGAGTTGCAGTTCGAGCGAGTGAACGAGCCGCAGTTCGGTCTGGGCCGACGACGGCGCCTGATTCGCCAGATAGTCGCGCAGTTGATACAGCGCGGTCTCGGCACGCTGCTTGGCTGCCTTCAGATCGCTCCGAGACGCGGCGTTGTCATTCGCCCACGCGAGGGACTGCGTGTACAGCGAGGGAAGCTGCGCGGCCCCCTCCTGGACGTGTGCAAGGGCTGCGCCCACCTTGGGGTCCGCCTCGTGAAGTGCCGCGACGATCTTCGGATCGAGCGCGAGCGGCCGGCACGGGTGAACCGAGTCATAGCGGTTTTGATCCGCAAGCAGTCGACGCAATTCAGCATCGCATCGCTGCTTGCTGCGTCTGGCTTCATCCACAACCCGGCTGATCTCATCGTGCAAAACGTCCTGCCGCTCTTTAGCGGCCATCACGTTCCACAGAGCGACACCGACGATGACCAGCGTGACCGTGCCGGCAGTCAGGCCGATGCCGGCGAGCAGCCAGACGAGCCAGGTGGTGCGGTAGGTGGTGGAAGGATTCATAGGTGGGCGCAAATGCGGGCCCACAACGGTAGGACGCAGCAACTCCGCCGGCAGCAAATTGGCGGGGGTTTCAAGGAAAAACGCGCGTAACCGGAAGCGGTCCAGCCCAACATGCGCAGGACGTAGCGAATATGCGGGAGTTGCGGACCAGATGGCGAGATGTAGGGTGCATGAAATGCACGATTCCCGAATTTGGCAATCCAAGGTGCATTTCGCTGCCGCTCATGCACCCAACGATCTACGGCCAAAACCAGCGATGTTTGCCCGTCGCCTCCACATCCCCCGCAACCCGTCGCAGTGCGAGACGTACCACGACGCACACCAGAAGTCCCGCAGTGCCGCCGAAAAGGATCGGTAGCATGGAAACCGGGTTGGCCTTGTCGAGGCGATTGGTCACCGCGAGCGTGATCAACAAGCTTCCCAAGATCGCACCGAGTGGGCCATAGAACCAGATCGTGGGGACGACATTTACGCGTTGTTCAGACAGCCACCCGCCCCAGCGCAGATAAGAAAGCAGCGTGTATAAAACGAAGACAACGCTGCCAACGATGGCCCCCAGGATCGCACCCACGGCAACATAGATACTTGGGAGCAAGGGCATCGGTCGCTGGATCAGCGTCACCGCCGCAGCGCCAACGCCCACACAGAGCGAGTAGCTCTGAATCCCCAGCAGCGCATGCTTAACCTTCTTCGCGCCCGCCTCGCTTCGCTCGCGTCGGTCTGTCAGCGATTCGCGTGGCAGGCTTTGCGTGAATGCCTCCAGTGCAGACTGGTCGTCGGATTCTGATGACGGGAGCATGGTGCTGACCAGGAAATCTATCGCTCTCGGATTTGATCTTGTTTCCGTGGAGCCAATGCTGACTTGGCAACAGCGATGCCCCCAATGCCAACCGCGCACACGAGGGCACCTATCGCACCACCTACGGTCGGCGGGCGAAATAGAAATTGCGTGTCCGGCGAGCTGGTGACCAGATGGACGGCGACGCCCGCGAAAAGTGCGCTACCGGCAACGGCTCCGAAGTAACCCACGGCCCAGATCACTGGCACGAGAAACGAGGGCATGTCGTTGTAGGAGCCCGTTTCGGCAAGGTCGTTCATCGAACGGTTCGACAAACGCAAAGCCACGAGCATCGCAGCGATCATGGCCAGGCATGCCCCGAACGGACCGCCAATCAGTGCTCCCGCTGCGATTTTCAAACCATCGCCCAACTCATGACGGTGTGCCAGAAGCGCACCCGCGGCGGAACATGCGCCAATCACTAGGGATGACACGATCAGTGTGGGCCACCCCTTCAGTGTTTGGCGCTTCGGTCTGCCGATGCTGGAGGCTGATTGGCGTTGCTGAGTCAGGCTCTGAGTAAAAGCCGCGAAGGCTTCTCCTTCATCCGCTGGGATGTTGTCGCTGGATCGCTTCATATACGCGACACCCTTTGCGCAGCATTTCCCCGGGCGGTCACAAACCGCGACCAATGGTCGCGGCGCGCGGCGAACGCCCTACATCACTCTTTCTCAAACGCCGCATCGAACGCGCGGCCACTCGGGGCAAAGTCCTTCGACCGGACGAAGCCGGCGGCCTCGCGGGCGCCGAACTCGCGCTCCATGCCGCTATCTTCCCATTCGACGGAGAGCGGCCCCTGATATTTCGCGTCGTTCAGGGCGCGAATGATCTCCTCGAAGTTCACCGTGCCGCGGCCCGGGCTGCGGAAGTCCCACCCGCGACGCGGATCGCCGAAGTTGATGTGGCTGGCCAGGATGCCGCTGCGTCCGTTGAGCGTGACGATCGCGTCTTTCACGTGGACGTGATAGATGCGGTCGGGGAAGGCCCGGATGAACTCGACCGAATCGACTCCCTGCCAGTGCAGGTGGCTTGGATCGAAGTTGAAGCCGAACTCCGGCCGGCCTCCGAGCGCTTCGATGGCTCGCTGCGCGGTGTAGATGTCAAACGCGATCTCGGTCGGATGCACTTCCAGGGCGAACTTCACGCCGCATTCGGCGAACACGTCAAGAATCGGATTGAACCGGTCGGCAAACAGCTTGAAGCCGTCGTCGATCATCTTTCCCGGCACTGGCGGGAAGCTATAGAGCAGGTGCCAGATCGAGCTTCCCGTGAAGCCGTTGACGACGCTCACGCCGAACCGCTTGGCCGCGCGGGCCGTGTTCATCAGCTCTTCGGCAGCCCGCTTGTTCACGCCGGCTGGCTTGCCGTCCCCCCACACGTGCGGTGGCAGGATCGACTTGTGCCGCTCGTCGATGATGTCGCACACCGCCTGACCAACGAGGTGGGCGCTGATCGCGTGGCATTGCAATCCGTGCTTTTCGAGCAGGTCGCGCTTGCGGCGGCAGTAGCCGTCGTCGGACAGGGCCTTATCAACCTCGAAGTGATCCCCCCAGCACGCCAGCTCGATGCCGTCGTAGCCGAACTCCTTGGTCTTGCGGGCCATGGTCTCCAGGGGGAGGTCGGCCCATTGGCCGGTGAAGAGCGTGACCGGACGTGGCATGTGCGGAACCTTTCTCGTGCGTAGATCGCGGTGGAATGAGGAAGCCCGTTACGGCGAACGAGCCGTCATTTTGCCGGGGGAAAGTGCGGGATGCAACGGGCAGCGTTACCAACCGATGTTCCACGATTGCAATTGCTCGGCCAGTTGGTCGAGACGCCACCGTCGCACGCCCCGCTCGGGCTCGGACAGGACGACCAGCGATTGCCCCGCCGGATCGAAGTGGATTTCGCGCACGCGGCGCGACAGCGAGGGCAAAGTAACGAGCAGTTCGTAGGACAGATTCGTGGGTCGCCAAAGTCGCACGGTTCCGTCGTGGCTACCGGTTGCCAGGAAGTTGCCGTCCGGGGTGATTGCGATGCATTCCACGCTTTGGGCGTGCGGCAGCAGGTCGGCAATGGTCTCGCCGTCCGGCAGTCGGACGATTCGCAGTCGCCCCTCCAGCGTTCCGAACAGGGCGCGGTTTCCCGGAGGGAGAATGGCGACGGAGCGAATCGCTCCGCCAGGACCGGGCAGGTCCTTGATCTTCTCGCCAGCTTCGGCCGAAAAGGCATAGGCAAAGCCGCTCGGCCGTCCGGCCACGATCCACTGGTCGCCCGCGGCGATCGATTCAAACGGCACGAAATTGCGAAAGGTCCCGGCGGTCGCGTCGTTCCAGTCGGTGGCAATGGTCATGTCGGGTACGCTCCACGACACGACCCGCTGCTGGTCAACAATGCCCCACACGCGATTGCCGTCCGGAGCAAAGCAGAGGGGGCCATGGGCAAACAGCTTGAGCCGCTCCGCCCAGTGCTCGCTGCGCACCGGCACCAGCAGGAAGTGATCGATCCAGAGGGCCGAATCGGCGGGTGTTTCGGCGGGAAGCGTTACCGCAACATCCAGGTCGCTGTACGCGGCATCGAGTTCTTCGTGGACGGTCCCGACGACGACGAGCGAGTAGTGAAGGTGCCCCAATTCCCGAAGGTGGCGTTCTTGCGACCAGCTTTTGTCGCCGGCTCGCAACTCCCCGACGAATCGCCCCGCCTGAGCGAAGCGATCGGCGCGGAGTGCCGCATAAATAACCCAGCCATCGGCCGGTGAATTTCGTTGTGCGCCCGGTAAACGCCAGCGAACCTCGCGCGGCTCCGGCCCACCCGACAGACGAATGGCCCGGCCGTCGCTGGCCAGTGGATCGTCTCGAAGGGAGTCCTCAAGTGCGGGAGAAGAGACGAACTGCGCTTCATGAACCGCCACGGCCTGGGCACCCAGCGGGCAGCCGGCGAGTCGGTCCACCGGAGGAGATGCGCCATCGACTCCCAGCAGTCGCACGCCAAGGTTGGAGGCCACCTGAGCGAGGTATTCCCCACGGGGACTGGCGACAACGCGCGGGCCCAGGGAGTGGAAGCGGCAGTTTGCCCGAGCGAGCGGTCCCGCCACCATCGAGTCTGCGAGTTGCCCGGTTTCAGCGTCCCAGGTCTGGAGCGTGCTGCTCTCGATCGTACTCAGATATCCTCGCTCCGCAGCGGTGATGATGTGCTTTCCCGCGGACGCGAACGTGACCGATTGCGCCATTCGAGCGTCGATACCGATCGTCCGCTCGATGTGGGCGGATTGGATTTCGAAGAGCCGCGTCTCGGTTTCGGCGGCGATAGCCAGGAATTTTCCATCCGCGCTAAACTTGCATTGCTGAAAGCCGCCAGCGATTGGGACCGACGCCAGCAGCTTGCCGGAGGCCAAATCCCAAACGCGGACCCGTTGATCGTCCCACGCGGTTGCCGCCAACGAGCCATCGGGGCTGAAGTCCAGAAAATCGGCCCCCGCGGCGGTTCCTGGCGGCTCGTCCTCGGGAAAGCGCAGGATGACGCCGACGCTTTCCGCCCGCGCCACGTCGATAAGCTCGACGAGGTCGCCTGCCTTGGCGATGGCCAGCCTCCCGTCGGGGCTAAGAGCGACTTTCCACGCACCGATCTCGTCCGGCTCCGTGGCGATCAGCGCCCCGTCGGCCAGGTTGCAGATCCGCAGGCGATGGTTCGCAACCACGGCGACTCGGTTGCCGCCCTGGGTGACCGCCAGGTCGGTGATTCCCGCCAGGTCGGAGTTCAGCGGCGATTCGGCCCACTTGGCAGCGACCTGCCAGCGCTTCAGTCCCTGGCCGGAAGAGCCGGAAATGAGCGATAAACCGTCAGGAGCGAACGCCAACGCAACGACCGCATCGTCGGAACCATGAGCCTGCCACACGGTCGGCCGCGTCTGCGAGTCGGAGAGATCCCAGCAGACGATGCGCCCCGATTTTGTTCCGGCGGCAAGCCAACGGCCGTCGGGACTGAAGGCGAGCGAGCGGAAGCCGTCTTGCGGACTGTCCACGCGGCTCAAGGCCCGCAGGAAGTTATTCGCGATGACGGAATACTTGAGCGTGTCGGTCGTCTTTTTCGTAGCCAAATCGATCAGCAGGACTGTGCACGTCAGATTGTTTTTGCTCTGGGCAATGGCGAGTCGTTTGCCGTCCGGGCTAATCGCGATCGCCCCGGGAGCGAACCCTTTGGCAAGCGTGCCGGCGTCGCGCATGTCAAATCGCGACAGGGCCGACGCGGCCAGACTCCGCAACTCGGCCAGGCTGGCGGTGGAAGGACGCAACGCGGCGGCAGCTTGCACGTCGTCTCCCGTCGTCCAGGTCCAGCCCAGTGGAGAACTGCCGACACGCTCGCGAGCCTGGTTGACCAGCGAGTAGTACTGATGCGTGTTGGCGGCTTCGGTGGCGGCCTGTGCCGCCTTGGCATTCGCCTCGGCAGCCTTGGCGCTGGACTGTGCCGCATTGGCATTGGCTTTGGCCAAGGCATCGGTCTGACGAAGCTGCTGGCGGGTCCAGGCGCCCAGGACGAGGAGCGACACAACCAGGATCGAAGCGGCGATCAATCCAGCAACGGCGGGATTGCGACGACACCAGCGATACGAGCGCTCGGCAATGCCGACCGGTCGCGCCAAAATGGGCTCGCCTGCCAGCCAGCGGTTCAGATCTTCGGCCAGCGCGGCGGCGGTCGCATAGCGGCGCTGCGGCTCTTTTCGCAGGCACGTGAGGCAGATCGTCTCCAGATCACGAGGAGTTCGAGGCTGCAACTGCCGTGGTGCGACCGGTTCGTGGTGGCGGACCAGTTCGAGCGTTTCGAGCACGGTCGCGCCGCGAAAGGGGGGACGGCCGGTCAGCAGCTCATACAGGATCGCTCCCAAGGCATAGACATCGGTGGCCGGCCGGATTTCGGCGCTGCTACCTGTGGCTTGTTCGGGCGCCATGTAGCTCGGTGTGCCGAGGATCTCGCCCGATTGCGTCGCACTCGAATTCGCGTCGAGTTGCTTGGCCAATCCAAAGTCGGTGATCTTGGGCACGCCGTAGTTGGCGATCGTGCGCCCGACGTGGGACCCTGCCTGACGCGACCCAGAGGACGATGCCTGGGAAGGGCGCGTCGAGCCGGTCGCAAGTTTGCCCTTGCTTGAACTGGAGGCCAGCGAATCGTCGGCTGCCTGAGTAAGCAGGATATTTCCCGGCTTCAAATCGCGATGCACCACGCCTTGCTCGTGGGCATAGTGCACGGCCTCCGCGAGCGTGGCGACGAGTTCGGCCGCGGCAGCGGGAGGTTGAGGAGTACCTGCCAGGCGCTCCGCGAGATTGCCGCCGGGGACGTACTCGAGCGAGAAATAGAGCCGCCCATGATGCTGCCCGATCTCGTGGATTTGCACGATATTCGGGTGCGAGAGGCGGGCGACGGCCTGGGCCTCGGTGCGAAAACGGGCGTGCAACTCGGGGCTGGCCAGTTCCCCGGCGACGATCATCTTGATCGCCAACAAGCGATTGAGTTCGATCTGGCGGGCCTTATAAACGACCCCCATACCACCCCGGCCGATCAATTCCAGCAGCTCGTAGCCGGGGATCACTGGGCCGCTGGCGATGACAGTCTCGGCCGCGCCGGCGCTCCCGGGACGGAGCGAAACGGTTTGCGGCGGCTCGCTGGACGTTGCCGTCGTGCCCGACCTGGGCTCGGGGGGCAACGTGGGAGGTAAATCGACGGAGGTGGAAGCAGGCTCGTTCATCACGTGGCCCGTCGTTGGATTTCATGCCAGTCTGGCTGCAATCTCTCGTGCTCCGCCGACATCGTATGTCGGCGGCCCGCGAAGTTCAAACGCGGCGATTCCGCGTTATGGCGGATCCTGCCAAACAAATTGGTATGCCGGTACAAGTCCCGCCGGGCCGACGGGACCTACTTACGGCTTCAGCACAATCTTCCCACACAGCGTGCCCGACTTTTGCAGCGTGTTCGCCTCTTGCAACTGGTGCGCCTCGGACGCTTGGGAAAGCGGCAGGACGCGGCCGATGTGTGCCTTGAGCTTGCCGGCGGCGAGCCAGCGGTTGATGTCGTCAGCCGCCGCGCGCGATTCGGTCGCGGTCGCTTTGAACATCACGAAGCCATGCAGCGAGCAGCCTTTCACATAGAACGGGCCGACGGGGAACGGCGGGCGGGCATCGCGGCCGGCCATCAGGATGACGCGCCCTCGCTCGGCGAGGTACGAGACGATCTTGTCGAAGTCCGGCTCGCGAACCGTTTCCCAATAGACGTTCACGCCGGTCGGCACGAACGCCTTCACCGCGGCAGCAATGTCGTCGGTCTTGTAATTGACGGCAACGTCGGCACCGAGTTGCTTCAGTGCTGCGACCTTCTCCGGTGTCCCTGCCGTGGCAATGACGCGTGCGCCGAGAATCTTGGCCATCTGCACGACCATCGAGCCCACGCCGCCGCTGCCGCCGTTGACGAAAATCGTCTGCCCAGCGGTCAGCCCCGCCTCGCGCACCAGACCCAAATGAGCCGTCAGTCCGACGAGGGCACACGCCGCGGCTTCTTCATCGCTGATGTTGGCCGGCGTGGCATAGAGGAGCGACTCGTCGGCAGCCGCGTATTCGGCGAACGTTCCTTGCCGGCCGAGCAGCCCCTGATTTGATCCCCACACGCGATCCCCCACCTTGAATCGCTTCGCATCCGGCCCGACTGCCTCGACCGTGCCCGCCAGGTCGCAGCCGATGATGAACGGCTTGGGGAGTTCCCAGTAGTTCGCCCCGTTACGCAGATACGTGTCGATCGGGTTGACCGCCACTGCCCCGATTTTGACCAGCACCTGCGAACCTGTCGCGGTTGGCTTCGGCAGGTCGCCAAACTTGATGCAGGCCTCGGCAGCACCGGTCGTTTCAATGTAGGCAGCTTTCATAGCAGTCCTTGGTCGATTGGCAGGTGTCGGTGGGAGAGAAGTTAAAACGGGTTGCCGGAATTACCACTTGCAAAGTAGATGATTGGACAATTCATACTTTTCGCACGATTTCATCCCATTCGCGAAACATGAATCGTCGTAAATCGTTGCCAGTTCAGTCATTGCGGATTCATGCCTGGGCGGGCGAGTATGAATTTCATGAATCGCCTCCCCGCTCGACCCATCCTCCGCGATGATGCAACAGCCACTCCGCCGTGGCCAAACTGGCAGTCTCCTGGCTCACCAAGAAGTCATGTGCAAATAACGTACCTATTGTTCACTAATTAACGGTTCGACTGCCCCGGGACGTCGATCTACCAGCATCCCCGATTCCGGCATGATCGTCGTCTGGATCAGCTCGATCAGTTCGTCGAATTCGCGCTGACGGCGATACTCCTCGTACCGTTGCCAGCCCCACCAACCGCCGGCCAAGAGCGGCGGCAGCACGGCGAGCAGAATGAGCAGCGTACGCAGGCGGAGTTGCATGCGATGATTGTAGCCGTGATGAGTGCCCGGGCTACAATGGAGCCACCTTGCCCCGTCCGTCAGGATGGCTTTCTGGGCGGGCTACGGATTGCGGAGAACTCTGCCCCGTGAATACCTTCCCCCCAAGCAGCACAACGGCCATTGACCGACGGACGGCGATCAAGGTCGCCGGTGCCGGGGCATTGGCGGGCTTGGCTGGAGCGACGCGGGCGAACGAAAACGCGGCGGCTGGCCAGCGGTCGTGCATCTTCATTTGGCTTAATGGCGGACCGAGTCAGTTCGAGACCTTCGATCCCAAGCCGCTGGCTAAGGCAGACGTTCGCGGTCCCTTCGGCGCGATTCGCACGAAGATTCCCGGCATCTTGATGAGCGAGCTAGTGCCGCAATTGGCTCGCCGCATCGACAAACTCACGCTGCTCCGTTCCCTCTCGCACGGCAATGCCGATCACGGCTCGACGGCGATGCTTACGGGCACGGATATGAGCCGCGTGGCGTTCGGTGCGGTCGTCACGAAGCTGCTGGGGGCGAGCGGCTTGATGCCGCCCTACGTACATATCGGTTCGAGCACGGGGGACGGTTCGCAGTTCCCGTCGAACATCGACCAGGTCGGCGCGGCGGAACTCGGCGCGGCCTATGCGCCGCTGCGGGTGCGAGCGCCCGGGGGCGGCGACGCAGTCCGTTTGGGCAGCTTTACTTTGCAAGACGGGCTGACGCGCGAGCAGCTTGCCGCACGGGTGGCCTTGCTCGCGCGCTTACGCGATGAAGGCTCGACCAATCCAGCCGCGTTCGAGCGGATGCTCGACCAGCAGCGACGCGCGGCGGAACTCTTGAGCTCGACGCGCGTGCGAGAAACGTTTGACCTGGCCCGTGAGTCGGATGAGCTGCGCACGAAGTACGGCGCGAATTTCTTCGGCCAATCGTGCCTGCTTGCCCGCCGCCTTGTCGAAGCAGGAACGCGATTCGTGCAGATCAAGTGGTACGATGTGGTTGCTTTCGACGCGTGGGACACTCACGGCGCCGATTTGCCCGGCATGAGGCGGATGGAGCAGCAGCTTTGTCCCCGCCTGGATCAGGGGCTGGCGACGCTGATTGACGACTTACACGAACGGGGCCTGCTCGAATCGACGCTCGTTGTGGTCGCCGGCGAATTCGGCCGCACACCGAAAATCAACAAGAACGGCGATCGCGACCACTGGCCGCACTGCTTTAGTGTAATGCTCGCCGGAGCCGGTCTGCCGGGTGGCGCCGTCGTTGGGGCAAGTGACGACAAAGGAGCCTATCCCGAACGCACGCCGATCTCACCCACGGATTTTGCCGCGACACTGTACGAGATCCTAGGAATCCACGTCGCGACCGACCTCCGCGTCCGCCCGTTCATCTTGGACGGGATTCCGGTGAGCGAGCTGTTTGCTTAGGCGAACCGAGCATGAGGCGATATTCAAGTCTGACGCGCCAGCGAAGCAAACGGCTCGGATTCACTCCTTGTGCAGGCGTGTGTCTGCTTCTGCTGATCTGCAGCGTCGCCCCGGCCGACGAGCCGGCGTTTACGGCTACGCTCCGGATCGCCCTCGCCTCCAATCGCGAGCATTACTGGTATCCGCGCATCGTGATTTACGACCATGATGGCGTCGGACAGGGCAAGGTTGCCAAAGTACTCACATCGCCCGACAAACGGCTCGATCACCATCCGGCCCTGGCGGGCGATGGACAGCGACTCGTCTATGGCTGGGAAGCAGAGGGGGGCGTCGGGCGAATGCAGCTTTGGGATCTGAAGGCGGGCGCGGGCGAGGAACTGGGCGAACTCGATCAAGCGGCGACGACCCTATTCTCGCCGTCGCTTTCGGCCGATGGAAAGCTGCTTGCCTTTACGGCCTGGTCGCGTCCCGGCGCAAGCAGCCGCTGGGATGTGCATCTGTGGGACTTGGGTGCGAAGAAGCCGCTCGAACTTCCGAACCTCAACAGCCAGCAATTCGATGAACGGCGCGTGGCGATCAGCGGCGATGGGCGGTGGCTCGCGTACACGACCAATGCGAGCGACGGTCAGGGTCTGTCGGACATCCGCCTTTACGATCGAACGAGCGGCAAGGTCGATGTTCTCGCAGAACTGAATTCCCCCGCCAGCGAAAACTATCCTTCGCAGAGCGGCGATGGTCAATTCATCGCCTTCACGTCCGATCGCGACGGCGGCGCGGGCGGAACCGATGTCTATTTGTTCGATTGCCAGTCGCGCAAACTTGTCGAGCTGCCCGGCTTCAATGCGCCGGGTCAGGAGCAAAGCCCGTCGCTCTCGGCCAGCGGTCGGTATCTGGCATTCGTTTCCGAACGGCTGCACTCGGCCGGCGAGCAAGACGTTTATCTCTACGACCGCACGCTCGGTCGGTTGATCGACACGCCCGAGCTCAATACGGCGCGGGACGACTTCGATCCGGTCGTTGTCGAGCTTGCGCCGCCCCCGTCTCCCTAGAACAGATTTCAACAGGCCACTTGACTTCAAAGCCGGCATGCAGGTAACCTACTCAAAACATGTATTTACAGTACCTGTTTTACTTGTTATGCGACTCGCCCTCCACACCGACTACGCCCTGCGGACGCTCATCTTCCTGGCTGGCAAAACTGGTCGGGCGAGCATTGGCCAAGTCGCGGATTTCTTTCGCATCTCCAAGGACCACGTTGCCAAGGTCGTGCAGTCCCTCGCCCGACTTGAATACGTTCGGAGCATTCGCGGTATCGGCGGCGGGATCGAACTCTTGAAGAAGCCCGACGACATCCGCGTTGGCCGCGTCATTCGCGACTTTGAAGGCTCGATGCACCTGCTCGAATGCGTCGGCGTTCAGAGCGTCTGCGTGATTCAGCCCGGCTGTCGCCTTCGCGGCGTACTGGCCCGGGCCGAGCAGCTGCAAATGGACTATCTCGACAGCGTCTGCCTGGCCGACATCGTGCAGCCGGGCGGGCAGCTTTTGGAAATTACCGGAGCGTCGAAAGACGGTTTGATCGGTGTGATTGAGGTTTAACCAATGGGGAGAAGCGTCATGTCAGGCGGAATGACTCGTGTTCTTTACGGTTCGATAGCGATTGCGGCAATGCTCGCCGTGGCCTGGATTGCCTCCAGCACGACGGCCGACGACAAGAAGGCCGACGATCCGGCCGTCGCCCGCGCCCGCAAGCAAGTGCAAATGCTCGACGATCTTTACAAGACTGCGATCGTCCTGATCACCGAGAACTACGTCCAGGAAGACTCCGATCTTGCGGCGGGAGCAGCGTTCCAGAAACTCTTCAAAGCGATGAAGGACAAGGGATACCACGAGGTCCGGCTGCTCGACGCGACCGGCGAGCCCTACGAAGCGAAGAACGCTCCCAGCGACGACTTCGAGAAGGCGGCCATCGCGGCTCTCAAGAAGGGGGCCGCGACGCATGAGCAAATCGTCGAGAAGGATGGCCAGCGCTTCCTGCGGGTCGCTACGCCGATTCCCGTCGTGATGAAGAAGTGCGTCATGTGCCACGAGCAATACGCCAAGGCCAAGCCCGGCGAAGCGATCGGGGCGCTCGGATACACCATCAAGGTCGAGTAGCGCGGACTTCCCCCTCCGCCACTACTGGCGAGACGAGCGTGCCGATCCCTTCGATCCACGCTTCCATCTTGTCGCCCGATTTCAGATACGTCCCCGTCGCGTTGCCAACGCCGGCGGGAGTGCCGGTGGCGATCAAGTCGCCCGGTTCGAGCGTGACGATGTCACTGATGAAGGCGACCACCGCCGCGACGGGAAAAATCTGCTGGGCCGTCGTGGCGTTTTGCTTCAACGCACCGTTCACAGAGAGCTTCATCGCCAGCTTCTGCGGATCGGGAATCGCATCGGCGGAAGCGATGCACGGACCGCAGGGGCAGAACGTATCGTGCCATTTGCCGTGTTCCCAGTCGAACCACTTATCGTTGGTCCGCTCCTTCCGGCCCGGATTGGGGCGGAATTTCCGGTCCGAAATGTCGTTCACGACCGTGTAGCCAGCGACATATTGCAGTGCATCGGCTTCGGCGACGTGCCGCGCGCGGCGGCCGATCACGATGCACAGTTCCAGTTCCCAGTCGATGGCATCGGGCGAGACCTTCGGAATGATCACCGGCTTGTGCGGATCGGTCAGCGTCGTTGCTGGCGGCTTCATAAAAACATAGGGGAACGTCTCGGCCCGCTCGGTCGCCTTGCCACCCCCTTCGGTGATGTGCTCGTTGTAGTTGCCGGCCAGGAGCAAGAGCTTGCTCGGCCACGGAATCGGCACCAGCAGATCGACATCGGCGGCTTTCACGTGTGCGGCAGCCAGCGCCCCGGCGTTTCGCTCGGCGAACTCGGCGACTTTCTTCACCGCGGCAAAGGCCTGCCCGTCAGGCGGCAAGTAGTCGAGCAGGTTGTCCCCCGGCGGCAGCTTCACGGCGTCGTGCGTCGCGTCGGTGTACGCCTTGGCCGCGGCGGCCAGCGGAAGGATCGTATCGTCGTCAAACAGGCCCACGCGGACTTGCTTGTCGGCCAAGTATCGGCAGAGACGCATGGTGAAGCTCCTGGCTAAGTCGAAAGTTCAAAACACTAGAACCAACGCACTGTGACGGACACGGGGGGCCGGCGGTCGCGAATCGCCTGCACCCTCCCGGCACTCGCCATCCCCGGTAGAATGTCGCAGCATGCTCGTCGTTGCACAACTCGCCACCCCCGTCCCTCCCGGCTCGTATCCCGGCATTGGGGGCTTTCTGCCGTTTGGGCGCGGCTCGCTCATGCTCGACGTGGTCTTTCTGGCCATGTTCGTCGTGGTGCCAGTGCTGGCCATCAGTTTGTGGCTCGTCAAAAAGCGGCGAAAGTATGCCTGGCACAAGACGCTGCAAGTGACGATGGCCGCAGTGCTGCTCGCGGCGGTGCTCCTCTTCGAGATCGACATCCGCGTCAACGGTTGGGAGATGCGGGCCGAGCCGTCGCCGTACTTCGATCCGGCACACGAATGGACCTGCCCCGCTGGCATCGCCCTCATCATTCACCTTTCGTTTGCCGTGCCGACGCTCGTGCTGTGGGTGGTCGTCGTTGCTGCCGCCTTGCGGAAGTTCGCCGACCCACCGACTCCCGGCCCGCACAGCGCCTGGCACGCCCGCTACGGCTGGCTGGCGGCGATCGGCATGTTCATGACCGCCTTCACCGGCTGGATCTTTTACTGGATGGCGTTCGTGGCCACGTCGTAACAAAGCCGCGACCGGTGGTCGTGCTTCCCCAGTACGTCCCGCCAGCCCGGCGGGACCGTTAGCCCTCGACTGCCGGCAACGATCCTACTCAGCCTTCGCCTTCCGTTTCCCCGCCTTCTTCCCTTTCCCCTTTGCCTTGGCGGGGCTCGTTTGCCCCGGCTCGCGCTTCGTCGGCAGCGGCGCATTGATCGAAGTTCGCCACGCCACGAGCTTCTCGTGCAGCTCTTTAACCTTGTCCGGCTGCGACTTCGCGAGGTCGTTCTTTTGCCCAAGGTCGTCGCGCAGGTGATACAGCTCCAGACGGCCATCCTCAAAGAACTCAAGCAGCTTGTAGTCGCCGACGCGAATCGCCCCGGCGGGCGTGGTGCGCCAGGCGTCGGCTCCAGCGCCGAGATAGCCGGGAAAATGCCAATAAATCGCCTCTCGGCTTAGCTTTGCCGAGCCATCCGACTTGAGCAGCGAAACGTAACTTGTGCCGTCCAGCGGATAGTCCGGCGGCGGCTTCGCACCGGCCAGTTCCAGCAGCGTCGGATACAGATCGACGCTCAGGATCGGCTCGCGACACGTTACACCGGGCTGAATTTTCCCTTTCCACGCGAACACGTACGGCACCCGTACGCCCCCTTCGTAGAGCATCCCTTTGCCGCCCCGCAGCGGTGCATTGTCGGTGATGCCACCCGCCTTCGGCACGCCCGCAGCCGCATAGCCGCCGACGCCTCCGTTGTCCGACGAGAAGATCACGAGCGTATTCTCCGTCAGCTTCAGCTCGTCGAGTTTGGCCAGCACGCGGCCGACGCTTTCATCGACGCTCGCGATCATCGCCGCGTACGTCGGATCGCGATGGCCACCCGCCGCGGCCTTCTCCTTGAACCGGGCGATCATCTCCGGCTTCGCCTCGTGCGGCGAGTGAACGCCAAAGTGCGGCAGATAAAGGAAGAACGGGCCATCCTTGTGTCGCTCTAGAAAATCGACCGCTTTGTCGGTCAGAAAGTCGGCCAGGTACGCCCCCTCCGGCACATCAACTTTCGGATTCGTGTTGAAATTGAAATGCTGCCCCATGCTGACAATCGCCTCGTCGAAACCCTGGTCGCGCGGATGGTGGCCGGTGCCATTCCCCAGGTGCCACTTGCCGAACATTCCCGTCGCGTAGCCGGCCTTCTTCAGCGACTCGGCGATCGTGATCTTCTCGGTCGAAAGCTCGGTCACGTTCTCGACTGGCACAAGCGGCCGGCTATTCGTGTTGAAGCGGTCGGTGCCGCCGACGGTATAGACGCCCGTCCGCGGTGCATACTGCCCGCTCAAGAGAGCCGCCCGCGTCGGCTGGCAATTCGGCCCGCACGTATAGCCATCGGTGAATCGCATTCCGCTCGCCGCCAGCCGGTCGATGTTGGGCGTCTCGTAGTAATTCGACCCCTGGCAGCCGAGATCGGTCCAACCCAAATCGTCGGCCAGAATGAAGACGATGTTGGGACGGGATGTCGGTTCCGCCGCTTGCGAGAAGGGCGATCCGAAGCCGGCGGCGACAACCCAGACCGAAAGAGCGGCCAGCGAAATGAACGGGCGAAGTGTGGCTGGCAACAACGAGATCGGTGCGAACATGACGATCAACCTCCGGCTCTCTTTTGGGCAATGACCAACGGGATTGTCCACACTCGGACCGTATCGGTCAAACACCCGAGACCCTGCAGACTCAGTCCAAAGCCTTTAGAATTCGCACGGTTTCGTCCGCGCCGGCCTGCGGCAAGAGAGCGGTGGCAGCAATGCCGGAGACGACCTTGGTCAGGTTATGGTCGATCTGCTTCGGCTTGCCCCAGTCCGCCCCGTCCGCACGCGTGAGATAGACCGAGAAGGTATGGTGGCCAGTGCCGGGCCGTTCGCCAATCACGTGCAGGAGCGTCCGCGGGCCGGTCAACTTGCCGAACAGCGACTCACCGATGCGATAGCCGGCCCGCACCCGCCCCGAAGTGACGACAATGTTCTCCAGCGCGGGACGATAGCCAGCTCGCTCAAGTCCCGCCCGCAGCTGCTTCAGAAACGGCGAGAGGTGGCCGGGGTCCATGATTGAAAGCGCGTTGAGGCCGTCGGAAACGACGATCTGCACGTCGAACTTGCCTGCGTGGCGGCGGCGCAGTTCGACCACAGCGGCCAGCGAGTCGTCGCTCAGTTGTTCGCCGGTCACGGGGTGCAGGATGTAGTCGTCCCGATCGCGCGACTTGGTTTGCAGTGCGAGCGCATCGGGCACTTGCCGAATGAA
Source organism: uncultured Pirellulaceae bacterium (assembly GCA_964384375.1). Classification (GTDB taxonomy): domain Bacteria; phylum Planctomycetota; class Planctomycetia; order Pirellulales; family Pirellulaceae; genus CAYLLN01. Next base: position 24,262 of record CAYLLN010000014.1, on the reverse strand, counting down.
CTCGGGCGTGAGTTCGACGAGCAGCGACTTCTTCGCATCGACGTAGATCCGCCGGATGTCGGCGTCGAGCTCCGGCGCAAGATCCCAGGGCTTTGGCCCGTGTCCTTGAGCGAGGAAGACGCCCCGGCTGCGGACGGCCGCGATCTGCTGCTCCCCTTCGCGGCGAATCTCGTCGTTGCTCCGACCATCCCCCTTCTCCCGCCGATATTTCACATAAACCCAGAGCGGATCTCCGAAATGCTCGGTCGGGCGGCCGCTGGTGTCGAGAATCTCGATCTCCTGAAAGAACTGCCACATCCGGTCGTTCACCCGATAGCCGAACTTCTCGCGCAGCCGCACGTGATCCTGAAAGCCGGTCGTGAGATAGCCGAGCATCGGGTCGATCTTCGTCGGCAAGGCCATCAGGTACGCGGGGTTGGCCGGCAGGATGCGATCGAGGCACCAATCCAGATCGTCGAGCGAAACCTCCATGTGCAGCGTCGAGCAGACATCGAGCCCCAGGCAGAGTCCGTGCAGTTTCCCCATGACGATGTCTTCCAGGCAGCAGCGAACGAGCTGCTCGCGCGTGCGAAAGACCTCCGGTCCGATGAAACCGGCCACGTCGTTCAGATGCACCCACGGCGAAAACGGACTCCCCGCACGGGTCTGAGCCGCCTGGACTCGCTGAGCAAGCGCCCGCGCGAAGCCGTATTTACGGGCTTCGTGCAGGACCATGTCGTAGCCGTGATCGTGGCCGTTGGTGAAATCGGCCCCTTGTCCCGTTTCAAAGTACAGACCGAACTGGCCGTCGCGGCTGTCGGCATACGCGAGCATCTTGTCGAGCGAGATGTCGAACGTAGCGTTGGCCGAGTCGCTGCCGGCAATGCTTTGAAACCAGACTCCCGTGCTGCCGGGCTGCGTCTTTTCCACGGCCGCTTGCACGTCGATGTGCGAGAGCACGCAGTGCGGCAGAACGGTCGTGAGGCCAAACGTGGCGAGCACTTCCTGCAGCGTTCGCTCGATCGCCGCGACCGAGGCGGAATCGCTCGAAACGGGATTGGTCCCCAGGACCACGTCCCCCACGGCGTAGGCAAAGCCGTCGAAGACTTGCCACTGGATATCGCTGACGTTGTCGGTCGGCGAATTGGGCTGAATACGCGCGCCCAGATACCCCTTCGCCCCAATCTGGCTGCCGGGGAGTGGATTGAAAATCTTCTTCCCAATCGCGATCAGCTCCTCATTGCTGAGGAGTTTGACCAGGCAGCCGATCGTATCGCTCGACAGGCCCGGCATGAGAGGGCGAATCGCGTCCTCGGTCTGTGTGAGAAGCAGCTGCTTGAGTTCGCCAAGCGTGAAGTGCGCAGACTTGGCCGCAGACGCTGCATCCAGGCTTTTTTGCAGCAGTCGGTAGAGATCGTCTTCCAGCGGCGGGTGAGCATCGAGATCGCGCAGGCGAGTGTTGGCAAGCAGCTTGCGCGCGGCCAATCGCGAGGTTTCATCGGCAGCCGCGATGCCGATGATCTCATCCCCTTCTTTGAAGGCGTTGGCCGCGCCGAGCACTTGCTTGTAGAGCGGCGCGTCGAAGGCCCCTTTGCGGCGCTGGATGTAGGCAAAGAGATCTTCACCCGGCTGAGCATCGGCCAGCGATGGTGGAAGCGGCGGGGCGGCGCAGGCGCTTGGCAAGCTAAGCCGCGCCGCGAGCGAGATGCCTGCCGCACTCCCCAAACCGGTCTGAATAAATGCTCGGCGGCTCAACATGTCGTCAGCTCAGGAATTGCCAGCTCGCCCGCCACTAGAATAATGCAACGAGCGGCTCCCCTTCGCAAGCGCGATGAGGGCGGCGCGACTGGTCGTACAGCATCGCGTCCGGAGCGATGCCGAGCGAGTGATAAATGGTCGCGATCATATCTTCGGGCTTCACCGGCTTGTCGGTTGGATACGCTGCCGTCTTGTCGCTCGCGCCATAGACCTGCCCGCCGCGGATGCCACCGCCGGCCAGCACCACCGACTGACACGGTCCCCAATGGTCGCGCCCCGCGGTGGCGTTGATCTTCGGCGTGCGGCCGAATTCGCCCAGCATGGCGACGAGCGTGTGATCGAGCTGCTGCCGCTGGGCCAGATCCTCGATCAGGGCCGAATAGCCCTGGTCGAGCGGCGGCAGGCAATACTTCTCTTTGAGCATCTGATAGCCGGTGATGCCCCCGAGCGAGCCGGTGCCGCCGTGATTGTCCCAGACGTTGGCTACGTTGCCGTCTTTGCAGACGTAGTACCAGACGATCGTGACGAGGCGCACGCCCGCTTCGACGAGGCGGCGGGCGAGCAGGAACGATTCACCATATTCGTTCCGGCCGTAGCAGTCGCGAAGCTGATCGGTTTCTTTCGAGAGGTCGAACGCGTCCTTCGCGGCAGAGCTGGTGAGCATCCGGAACGCCTGCTCACGGAATTGCGACAGGCCGGCGAGCTTTTGGGCATGCTGCTGGTTGAGGCGGTCGAACTGCTCGACGGTCTTCAGCAGGCCGACGCGCGATTGCAGGCGATGAGCGTCCCAGCCGGCGGGCAAGTCGAGACCGTGCGGGGCTTTCTCGTTCACTTCGGCCGGCGCCTGCAGTTCGAGCGGGTCGTGCTGCGGACCGAGAAAGCCGGCATAGGTTCCGGTATAGACGACGCCGTCGTGCCCGATCGGCCGCGGAATCGTGGCCACCGCGGGAAGATCGCCCGGCGGAGAAAAATACGAGACCGTGCTGCCGATCATCGGAAAGTCGCGGCGGCTTCGCTGATTCCGCGGCACGACGAGCGTGTTGTCGATCTTGCCAGTCAGCGTGTGATAGACACCAACCTCGTGCTGGTTGCTCGGGTGCGTGAATGAGCGAATGATCGCCAGCTTGTCGGTCTGTTTGGCGATTTGCGGCAGCTGGTCGCAGATTTGAATACCAGGGACGGCTGTGCTGATCGGCAGGAAGGGGCTCTTCACGCCGTCGGGAGCGTCGGGCTTGGGGTCGAACGTGTCCTGCTGCGGCGGGCCGCCCCAGAGATAGACGAGGATGCACGATTTCCCTTTGCCGAAACCGTCTGCCGAGCGGCGAGCCGGAGCCGCTTCGTTCGCGGCCAGCAAACCGGGGAGCGAAAGCCCGCCGAGGGCAACCTGCCCCAAGCGGATCATGGCATCGCGGCGGTGGAGCATGGCAAGTCCTCGGCTCGAATCGTCCGCCTGGAACAAATCAGCAACTGCTGATTGGAGCAGATGCCGGGGCAAAATGCCAGCGAAAGATAATGTCTCGCGGCCGCAAGTTGTGAGTTGTGAATGCCGCACCTCCCCATGCATAATGGCCGCATGAGATACCCCGTCCTGCGAGGCTTCCTCACGATCGTGTTTGCCCAAACGGCCCTCGCGACGGCGCTCGCGGCAGCCGACGATCCCGCGGAGCTCTTCAAGAAATCTGTCCGCCCGCTCTTCGAGCGGAAGTGCTTCGAGTGCCACTCGGCCAAAGCCGACGAGCTGAAGGGGAATCTGAAGCTTGAAACGCTCGAGCAGATTCTGAAAGGGGGCGAGACCGGTCCGGCAGTCGTTCCCGGCGACGTTGAAAACAGCTTCCTCCTGCGGGCGATCCGCTATCAGGAGGACGACTACCAAATGCCGCCGGCAGGGCGGATGGAGGACGCGGCCATCGCCCTGGTGGAGAAATGGGTCCGGGCACTGAAGAGCGGAAACTAATCGGCGAAACTCGCGCCTACGGATTGAGTCCCCGTGGCGAAAACTTGATCTTCTCGACGAGCTTGATCACCTGCCCGTCGGCGCCGACACGACCAGAAACCGCGGTGATCGCCTTGATGACGTTTTCGTAGTTCAAGTTGTAGTCGCAGTCGAGCTCGACCTCGGCCGATTGGGCGGCGCTCCCTTCGCCAACGACGCTGGCGACGTAGTTGTGCAATTGATCCCAGCGCTCGCTCTCAGGTCCGTTGAACGATCGTTCGCCGAGAACCAGGTTCGTGCAGTCGCCGTTGGCGTTCGCCTGCATCCGCAACTTGAGCGGAGGAAGCTGGTTCGGATCGGGATTGCCGGCCCGAGGAGCGGAGAGGGGCATCTTGATGTTGAAATCCCCTTCGACCGAAGCGATCTTCAACGTCATGATGAAGAACGTCAGGAGCTGAAAGACGATGTCGATCATGGGGGTCATGTCGATCGGAATCTTATCCGACAAACCCCGGCGTTTGATCTTGAGTGACATGGCTCGTTAGTTGTTCCCGACGTCTTCCTTGGCCCGCAGCGTGAATTTCTCGAACTCGGCTTGCTGGCAAACTTTGATGAGGTTCTGCACGAGGCCCGTCTTCGCGTCCTTGTGCGCCCGGATCACGATCGTGGCGCTGGCGGCCGAGCGGTCCTGCGATTCGAGGACGTACCGCTCGTTGTTCAGAATCGGCTTGATCGCATCGGGGTTGGCGTATGACTGCCCACCGACGATCACCTCGCCCTTCTTGGTGAGCTGAATCGTGATCGGTGTTTCGAGCGGCGCCTCCGGCGGCTTCGCGAGCTGGCTCGAAGGGAGCTGAATCCGATCGTCCTGCTCGCTGGCGTCGAAATTGATCAAGATCATGAAAAACGCAATGAGCTGAAACGTCATGTCGATCATCGGCGTCATGTCGATGTCGAGCGCTTCGGCGCCGCGGCTTTTGATGCGCATGGTCGCTTCTCCAGCTGACGAGCGATTACTTCTTGCCCATGTTTTCGAAGGGGCTCATCAGATTGCCTGCCTGCACGCCGACTTCCAGAATGAGGCGGGTGAGACGGTTCTTCATGAGGCTGAAGGCGATAATCGCGGGAATCGCGAGCACCAACCCCACGAGCGTCGTGATGAGGGCCATCGAGATACCTTCCGCAAGGTCCGACGCCTTCGGTGTGGTACCAGCGATGGCGATGACCTGGAACGACGCGACCATCCCATCCACCGTGCCCAGGAGACCAACCATCGGGCTGATCGAGCCAATGAGTGAGATGTAAGAGAGCCGCTGTTCGAGCTTCAGCCCTTCGTCCTCGCCGATCTGTCCCATGGCATCAACGGCTTTGGGGTAGCCTTGCTGCAGATTCTGCATGCCAGCGGCAAGCATCTGGCCGAGCATCGAATCATCGTTCTTGGCGATGTCGAATGCTTCCTGAAACTTCTTTTCATTGACGTTCGCTTCAAACGCAGCGGCCAGATGACGCGGGCAGATCGCATCGCGACGCAGGCTGAGCAGGTTCATCACGAGGAACGCGACGAACGAGAACGAAATGATCAGAAACGCCACCGTGTAGCGAATGCCTAAGGCATTGAAGAACCAAGCCAGGTAACTTTGCCGGGGCTGTGGGGCTTCCTCTCCCCCTTCCTCAGCGGCAGGGGGTTCTTCCGCGGCCGGTTCGTCCTGAGCCGAAGCAACGCTTGCGCCCCAACCGGTGTAGGCCGAGAAGAGCTCGGTTCCGCCGACCAGTGCGACCGTGAGCGCGAAAAACAAGGCCGCCGTTTTCCAGCTTGCCAACTGCCCGCCAAGACTCCGCATACGATCCTCCCACCTGCGCCTATATGGACTTAGTAGCACGAATGTTGACTGGTATTGCGCTGCTACGGGAAACAATTCCGCCGCAGGGCTGCCACTTATTGCGAGAACGACTGATTGCTAAATGCGCTTTGCAGGTCCTCGTACTCAAAAACGATCCTCAGCCGGCACGCCGCAAAGCAGGACAAGCAAAGGGATTATTCTAATTACCCGTTTGCCGCGCGGTAAAGAACCTGCCGCGGCAGTTTGCGGGCGATTTTTGCGCCTGGGCTTCGCCAGTTCCGGTTTTGACGAGGAGGGGACCGCCTAGCAGCGTGGTCGGCTACCCAATCACTATTCCTGCGTGGCCCAAATGCTCCCCGCGTAACGCTCGCGTAGCGTATTGCGGGCGGCCACTGCCCGGTCCGAGCGGTTCACGTCGTTCCACAGCTTGCTCAGGCGATACAGGGCCTCGGCATGCGAGTCGGCATCGGCGTAGAAGAGGATGTCCGTGAACAGGAACGCCCGCAGTGCGTCCTTAGGGCGGCTGGTCTTCAGGTAGCAATTGCCCAGGGCGTTGTAGGCCCGGGCGAACAGAGTCACGTCCGTCGGGTCGTTCTTGGCGATGATGTCGTTCAGGATGGCGATCCCTTCGTCAGCCTTGCCCGTTTCCGCCAGGCAAACCGCCTTGCCCACGGTGGCGAATTGCTTCTGCTCGGTCGCTTCCGGCGTGTTGAGCTCGCTGGCAATCACGGCGTCGAACTTTTCCAGGGCTTCGGGAAACTTTTTCTCGGACGAAAGAGCCCGGCCCACGGCGTTGTTCCCGCGCATCTGGTAGTCGCCCCACGGAGCGACGGCCAGACCGTTGTAATACTTGGCTGCCTCGGCATAGTTTCCGGTCGCGACCGAAAGATCGCCGAGCACTTCGGCCGCCTGATAGAAGTGATAATTGTTTGGGTTGGCCTTCGCCCATTCGAAAAGCATCTTCGTGGCTGCCGGCTTGTCTCCCCCTTCGGTCATCGCCAACTTGGCTGTGCAGAGCGCCTTGTAATAGGCGATATCGGCTGTGACGAACTTGTTGTCCTGCGGTTGGCCGTCGAGCTTCTTCAGCTCTTGCAAAGCGAGCGAGTAGTTCCGCTGCTGCACGGCGTTGCGGGCGTTGCCCAGTTCGCTCGGCTCATCCACGAATGTGACGCGGAGGACTTCATTCACAGCAAACGGCCTGCCGACGCCGCTCATATCGAGCGTGACGGCGTCCTTCGTCATTTCGGTGACGACTCCCTTGGCCGGCATCCCTTTGACCAGAAAGATCTGGTCCGTGGTCTGCGCCAGGGCGAGCGACGGAACAGCCGCGAGCATCAGTGCGGCAAGCCAAGCGATACTGCGAAACATACGAAACTCCTCGGAGAGCAGCTGGTTATTTCTTCTTGGTGGATTTGGCGGGCGTCGATGTCGGCGTGGTCTTCGTGGTTCCCTTCGGCGTGCCGACGGCTGGCGTGCTGCCGGCGGGTGCGGTCTTTTTCTCCAGTGCCTGCAAACCCGTGGGCCGCTCCCCCAGTCCCTTTTGAACGTTGCGGAGCAGCGTGTCGTACTGGGCCCGCCACTTGTCGTCGGTCGATGAGCCGTAAAGGCCGATCGTGACCGAGATGTCCTGGGTCGCACGCTTGAGAAGTTCGGTCTTCTTCGCCGCGTCCTTCTGGCTCAAGGCAAGGTTGTACCGGCAAAGGGCGAGATTGAAGCGGGCTTCGTTGAACTGGTCCTTGAAGCGGGCGTCGCCGGCCGTCCGGTTGCCGATTTCTCCCCAGCCCCAAATGACGTTCTTCCCTTGCTTCGTCTTGTCGGCATTCGTTTTATCGGGACGGGCGCCGAACATGGCTGACTGATAGAGATCGGGCTTGTTGTAGGTCGCCCAATCCTGATAGGTCCGAGCCGCCTCAATCTGCACGGGGAGCATTGTGGGATTGGTTTTGAGGATGGCCTCGAAGATGTCGGTCGCACCGGTGTAGTCGAGTGTGCTCCGCTTCGTCTTGGCGAGCGACAGGCGAATCTGCGTCGTCATGGCGGGGGAGAGGAACTTTTCATTTCCCTTCCCCTTCTCCAAAATCTTCGCATAGGTTGCTGCCGCCTTCTCGTAATATCCCTTGGCTTCGGCCGAGACCTTGCGATCGGCAGTGAGGAAGCTGTCCCCCATGCCGCGATACGTTTCGGCTACCCAGTTGAGCACGTCGAGTTCGGTCGCTTCCTGGGCAACCTGGCCGAGGAACGCCTCAAAACCCTGACCGAGCGACGACTTGGCGGCTGGGTCGGCAATTTCCATCTGCCGCTGCAGGTCGCGGGCGAGGCTCACATAGATCGCAACGAGCTTCGCTTTGCCCTGATCGTCCTGTCCCATGTAGGCCTTCAGGTCGGCCATCACCCCCTTCGCCTTTTCGACGGTCGCTGCCGCATCGGACGAACCGGCGAGCGACGAGATATACGCTCGCAGGGCCGTCTTGAACGTCTCTTCCGGAAAGCCCGGCTTCTGCGTTGCTTCGTTCTTGGCCCGCACCAGCGTGAGCGAGCCGATATTAGGATCTTCGAGCAATGCCGTTGCTTTGGTAGCTTCGCCCGTATCGACGTAAATCTGCGCCAGCGAGAGGACCGCCGTGGCAATGACATTGCCGGTATCGCCGGCAGTCTTCATCCGCTCGACACCTCCGACAAGCGTCTCCTTCGCCTTCGATTTCAGATCCTCCAGTTCCTTTTTGCGAGCCGCCAGATCGGTCCCTTCGGGCATCTGCACCGTCCCGGTTTCCCAGTCGCGAAGCTGCTTGGAGTTTTCCAAATAGCTGGCCCACATCGCCTGCCCGGTTTTCAGCTCAGCCGAGGCCCGGTGGGGCGATTCGGTGGGGATCTTCGCCAGATATTCCTGCGCCTCCTTCAGCTTCTTTTCGCGGATCATGAACGGAATCAGCGTGTTGAGCGCCTCTTCCGCCTCCGGCTGGTCGGGCCATTTGCGAGTGATGTAATCGCAAATCTCGACGATCCGCGCCGTCTCGTACGCTTTGTCCTCGGTCTTGTTTTCGGTGTAGAGCTTCAGGTAGCTGGCCATCGCGATTTTCGCGCACTGGCGGGCGCCCTGACTATCGGGATAGCGCTGCGCGATGAAATCGCCAATCACAACCGCGTCGTAGTAATTCCCCTGCTGATAGTGCAGGAAGCAGAGGAGGTAGCGAATCAAATTGAGCGACGCGAGATCGCTATCGCGCTGGGCAAGCTTGATCGCCAATTGGCACAAGTAGAACGCGTCCTCCTGGTGCTTGGTGACGCTCTGCTGCGCCTCGGCAAGCTGCTTCTCCATCTCCGCCTTGCTCGCGGTGTCTTTCTCGGTGGCGATGCGCGACGGCAGGAGCTTGATGATCTGCTGGGCGTCTTGCATCGCCTGCATCGCGTCGCGAGCGGCAGTGCTCGCTTCTTCAAAGTTCTTTGGCTCCGGCCGATCGGCCACCGCGTCTGCATCTCCGCCGGCAAAGTCGGGGAGGAGCTTACGAGCCGCTTCCTGGTGCTCGCTGGGGAACTTGGTGACGTAGGTCACGAGTTTCTTCCCCTCCGTCATCAATTGCCGAATCTGGGCGTCCTTGGGCTTCGATTTCTTGAGATCGTCTGCATACGCCTTGCACGCCCGTGCGGTAGTGAGTCGCATGAGCATCGTATCATCGGTTTTATCCTCGTCGACGCGGAGGCTGTCGATAACGGGCATCGCCTTGCTCACGATTTCGAGATAGAGCTGCTGGGCAAACCAAGACTCAACCGCGAGCTGCATGACTTTGACCCGCAACGTGTGAAACTCAGGCGAGTCCGGGTTCGTGAGTAAGTCAGTGTAGATCGCCGACGCTTCCTTGTGCTTCTTCAGCTTGGCCAGGCAACGGCCGCGATACATGTAGGCGTATAGTCCGGCCAGCCGCGTGCGGTACTTCTCAAAGACTTCCTTGTATCCCTCGGCCGCCTTGGTGAGCGTGTCGGTTTGCTCCTTCGAGTCGGCCGGTAGAGCGCCCGCTTTCTCTTCCTGCGTAGCAGCTACGAGGATCTGCGCCTGGAGATAGTCGATCCGGAGCTGGTCGCGTTCGGCAACGCGTTTGGCTTCTTTCTTCTCGTCCATTGCGGCGGGATACGCCTTGAGCTTTTCCGCCAGTTCCGTGACAAGCGAGCCGAAGACCTTGATCGCCTCGTCGTACAAGCCGATTGCTTCGGTCATCAGCTTTTGCTTCTCCGCGGCGGGAAGCTTTTTGGCTCGATCGACCCGGTTGCCGGCTCGCTTCACGAGGACGTTCGCCATCTGGTTGCGGGCCGACGTTGCAAGCAAATGATTCGGCTGCTGGCCGATGAACTGCTGCAGGGCGGCTTGGCCTTCGTCGAGCTGTTTCTCGCGCAGCGCCGAATCGCGCGTGAAATTCGCCCCGGTGATCAGCGTCACCCCTTTTTCGTAGAGGACTGTCTGCTTGAACTGAGCAGGGACGTTTGGATCGGCCAGTGCCGCGTCCAGGTACTCCGCGGCTACGTCGAAATACTGTCGCTCACGAAGGCCGTCGAGAAAGGCCTGAGCCGGTTCGACGCCGCGAGCAGGAGCGGCGATGACGCCCACAAGGCCCGCGGCAACGGCGAGTGGCAAAGCCAGCAAACGAGGAGAGAGTTTCATGGCGACATCCTGCGGCCGGCGGACTGGAATGCGTGGCCCGTGGCGAAATGGCCCAAGTGGAAGGGGAGTACGTCAGATTATCGTGCGAAAGGGGGTTGTTCAACCTTGTGCGATCAGCGGTTGGGCTGCTTCTCCAGCCGCCCTGTGATGTCCAACAGCTGCTGAAAATCGGGCCTCTGGCGAACCTGCAGATGGACGCGGGCGGCCATGTCGAGCACGCCAGCCAGGCCGCGGGTGTTCACCGGCCGCTGATTCACTTCGCGGAGGGCGTCGCGCGTCCCCAGGAGCGTTTGGCCGACTTCTGCCGCAATTGCCGCTTGCTGGAGCGACAGCGGCGACTGGTCGAGCGTGGGGGCAAACTGCAGCCGGCTGATCCGCTGCGTGACCTTGTGCGTCTGGCCGCTCGCGTCGCGCCAGGTCAGATCGGCCCGGCCCACGTTGTCTTGCTCGCTACTGGCGGCATCATCACGGAACCATAGTTCCACAAGCGACGTGGCTGCTTCACCTGCGGCCAGTTCCGTCTCGACGGCGACCGGCATCGCATCGGCCAACGGATTGGCGGCATGACCGACGAGGCGATAGGCCGCGACCGTTTTCGGATCGAAATGCAGCGTGAGCTTGGCGTCGGTAGCGATCACCGGCGAAGTCCCGGCAAGAGCCTCGGCGAGCGACCAGGCAAGTTGGCGGGTCGATTCGATGGGCTGAACATCACCGTCGAGATTCTGCGCCCAATCGAGCAGGACCGGATCGACCGAACCACCATCGGAAAGATCGAGCACGTCCAGTCGCACGCCCGCCTCCCGCGCATCGACGAGCAGCGTCCGCATCCGGTCCTCAGTGGCCGGCGACAAGTACGGCTGGCTGTCGGTAATCAGCACGAGCCGCTTGACTGTGTGTCCCTCGGTCGGATCGAGCATCGCCAGCGAGGCCGCTTGCTGCAGGCCGGCCGACAGATTCGTCCCGCCGCGCGGATCGAGATTGGCGAGCAAGCCGCGGATCGCCGGAGCGTCGGCCGCCGTCGCCAGTTCCACGCGGTGCAATACCTGATCGTTGAAGACGACAAGCGTCAGACGATCGTCCGGACCCATCCGATCGAGCAGGCGGTCGATCGCTTGCCGCACCATTTCCACGCGGCCGAGCCACTGCATGCTTTGCGACAGATCGATCGCCAGGACCAGGTGCGTCGCTGGCTGCGGGCGGCTGGCGAGTTCGCCGGTCTGCACACTCACTTGTAGCAGACCCGCGTTGGCGGTAAACGGCGCCGGCCCAGCGGCCGTGCGAATAGCAACGCTGCCAAGTTCTGCGGGGGGAAGCCGGTAGTTCATCGCCGCGAGGAAGTCTTCGACGCGAAGCTCGCTTGTGGGGATGCGGCGGCCTTCCGCGAGTGCCTGGTCGATCCGCGCGAACACGTCGCTCTCGGTCACCAGTGGTACCGCGAACGAGGCGAGCTTAGGGCTGCGAGCGGGGGAAATCGGCGGGAAAACACGGTGTTTTTGGAAGAACTCGCGATCGTACCCGCGTACGAGCGGCGGTTCGATGCCGGCCGAGCGGGGACGCAGCGGAGCATCGAGTTCCGGCAGGCGATCGTCGGTGTACTGCGGCGATCCGAGCAGGCCATAGCGCATCAGCACGGCATCGTCGAGCGGGCGGAGACCGGCGTGGACCAATTGCGTCCACGACTCGACCTCACGCGGGGCGGGATCGCGGCCAGCCGGGGGATCGTCGATCGACAAGCCGGCAAACCGCGCCGAGTGGGCGTTTGTCGCAACAGGGTATTCTTTGCGATCATCGCTCTCGGCCGCGACGACGACACTGGCGGAGTTGGGAGTGGTGTTCGAATCGCTATCGAGCGACAGCGGCCCGTCGTACATGACGATCATTTCGCCGCTCGTATCGGGCCGCGGAAAATCGGCCGCGATGAAGCTGACAATGCCGCTCCCCAGAATCGCCGTGATGGCGACAAAGAGCGTCGCCGCCACAGCCGAGTTCGCGAGCCAGCGCGCCACGCGTCCCAGCCGCTGACGAGGCGTGACCAACCGCAAGTTTGACGGCAGTTCGATCGGGGCGGCAACGCGGGCAATCTGCTGGTCGAGCCACTCATCGGCCGGAATCTCAACCAGGCGCATCGCTAGCGTTTCCGGAACCGCAACCTGCCGAAGGCGGGCATCGAGCCATTCGTCCGATCCTTCCACAGCCAGATCCTGCTGCATCATCGGTGCAAGACGCACTTTGATCCGCTCCGCCAGGTCAGGCGGCTCGGCAACGTCGGCGAGCAAGGCGTCGAGGGAAGGATCAGGGTTCACAGTATGGCTACGTCTTGGCCCCCAGCAGCACTTCCCGCAGCCGCCGACGGGCGCGGCTTACGCGGGAGAGGACTGTGCCCAGGGGTATTTCCAACATGTCGGCAACCTCCTGATGCGTCAGTTCGCCCACGACGACCAGGAGCAGCGTCTCGCGCAGATCCGTGGGGAGCTGCGCGAGGGCGTGCTGCATTTCGTCGGTATAGTGGCCGGCGAGCGGGTCGTCTCCCGCGATGCCGATCTCCGGCGGTCCATCCCCCGCGAGCGTCGGCAGCGGGGCGTTCCTTCGCCAGCGGTCGGCCACGCGTCGCCGCAGGATCGCCGCCAGCCACGCCCGGTCGCCGCGCCCCTGCTGGTACAGGTGTCGGCTCTTCCACGCCGAGCGGAAGCAGTCCTGCACCATGTCCTCCGCCTCGTGCCCATCACCCACCAGCCGGTAGGCAATGCGGTACAAGGCCGAGGCATGCGCATCGACCAGTGCGTTAAATTCCGCAAGCGACAGCACGAGCGGACGTCTCCACAGCCGGCAGGCGAGCGGTTAGGGCCAGGAAGCGGCTAGCGGGGCCTCTGACCAGACAAGGTTTCGGATAAGTGGCGGGCGATTATTCCCCCGCCTTCCCCCGGTTCCCGTGGCGGCACCCTGCCGGGGAGTGCCGAGTGAACCTATACCATTACACCCACGGGACTTGCGCCGGGCAAGTTGCGGCTTGCCGCGGGACCGGTGGAAAGAGGAGGGAACCACGAATCGTACGAATGGGCAGATTGGCAGAGTGAATGACTACCCGCCGGAATAGTTGGTCCGTTGGCAGGCGAGTACATTGATAGGTGGATGCTGATCGGGCTGAAGACGCATCATGGACGTAGATCCTTACGAACCGCCGCTTACTGAGCAGCGTGGATTATTGCGTCCCCGTTGGTTCCGTTTGTCGTATGTCCTTGGGTTGGGTGTCGGATTTGGCGCGGCGATATTAACGGCCGTCGCGATCTTCACACGGTTTATCGTTCCGAGTTGATAACAATTCGCAAGGTAACTCTCTGTCCTCTGTTGTCTGTCTCCTACCCCCTGCCCCCCATGCCTCCCCGCACCGACAGCCCGCTCGTTCGCCGCCTGTCGGGAACGCGCGCGCCAACCGATTTCACTCGGCGGAGCGTGAAGACCAAGATCTTCATGTACCTCGCCCTGCTGATGTTGGTGCTGGCGGCGGCTGAGCGGGCTCGCGATCCTAAGACGTGGCAGTGGCTGGCCGACATGGACAAGTGGCAGCAGCCCGAGAAGATCGCCAATCGCCTGACGCCGACAGCTCCGCGCACGCCGCTCGACGATCCGCAGAGTTTCGTATCTACCGATGCTCCCGCCAAGGATGGGACGCCCGCCCCCGCAGCGCTCGATCCGGTCGAACGTGCCTGGCAGCAGGGGTGGAAAGAAGTGCTGGAGCGCCTGGAGGACAAGGACCGCTCGCTCTTGTTCGAGTTGCTCTATGACGCCGGCCGTAATCAGCCGCTCGATCCGCAGAAGCATGACGAAGCGGCTGCTGCGGTCGAGACGGCACATCGCCTCTGGGAGGACTACGCGGCCGCGGCGTTTCAGTCGCTGGTGACGCTGTCGCCCGAGGACCAGGTGCAATGGGTCGATGTCCTCCGTCAGGTGAATCATCGCTGGAACGAGGATGTGCGACCGTCGCTGGCGGGCGTTATCGACGGGCGGACTCCGACCCAGAACGAGGAAATCCTGCTGGCTCGGTTCCAGAAGACGCTCGACGAGCTGTCGCTCCGCCGCATTGAGGACGACACGCTCTTTCTCCGCCCGGCGGAGCGCGACATCTGGCTCCGGATGCAGGCGCAGGCTCGCGATGCCGACCCGGCCGCGCTCGCCCGCGAATCGCTGGGGCAAGTCAGCTACCTTCAACTCTTCAAGCAGCCGGGGGACTATCGCGGCAAGCCGATCACGGTCCGCGGCACCGTGAAACGTGCCTATCGTGCGGCGGCGATCGACAACTATTTGGGGATCAAGGATCACTTCGTCCTCTGGATCAGCCCCGTCGGTCGGCCGACCGATCCGATCGTCGTCTATGCCCTCGATATTCCGCCTGGCTTCCCCAAGATCGAAGCGGATAAGGCCGGCGACCCGGCCAAGCTCGACGAGGAGGTGACCGTCACCGGCTACTTCCTGAAGCGCGGGGCGTATTTGGGCAAGGACGGCACATACACCGCTCCGCTCGTGCTGGCGGCAGTGCCCGAGTGGCATCCGCGAGAAAGGGAACTGACCGGGACGAGCCGCTTCTCGATCGGTCCCAACTGGCTGGTTCCGAGTGTCGTCGCGGCCCTCGTTACTTCGACGCTCATTTTTCTGATCGTCTGGTGGCGTTTGCGGCGCGGCGAGGCCGAGTCGCGGGCGATTGCTGTTGCGGCGACCAGCGGCCCGCTCGATGTCGAACAGCTTGCATCGGTCGTCTCGCCGCACGAGGCGCTGAGGGCGCTGGAAGAACGAGAGCGGGGGCACGGATGAGCCATCGTCTTTATGCCTGCGGATCGCTTTTGCTTCTCCTGCTCGCGATGGGCAAACAGGCCGTTGCGCAGGAAGCGCCAACGGACAAAGCAACCGAGGCAAAGCCGCAGCCGCAAGCCCTTCCCTGGGAGAAGCTGCCGCCGCGAATCAGCGAACCGATCCTGCGCCCTCCGGCCAATGCTCGCGAGATCCTGCAGCGGTACGACATCGGCCCTAGCCAGCTCGACGGCTTCTTTCACGGCCAGCCGCTCGGTCCCGGTGAAGATGATGTCCTGGGGAAAATTCTGTATCGCTTTTCGCGGCTGGGGCTCGACAATCTGGAACGCTGGCGGCGGAAGGACGTGACGTGGGATCAACTGGCTGCCGCCCCGAGTGACTATCGCGCCGAGATCTTTCACCTCCGTGGCCGCGCCAAGCACGTCGAGCAGCACAAGCTCCTGCCGGAACTGGCCGAACTGTTTGAGTTCGATTCGTACTACCGCGTGACGCTGGCGATCGACGATTCGCCGTATCAGGCGCTCGTTTGCACGCGCAACGTGCCGACCGCGTGGAAGCTGGGGGAGCCCATCGACGAGCGGGCGGCTGCGGATGGCTTGTTCCTCAAGCTCGGCGCAACGGAAGAAGGCCAGACCGCGCCACAGCTTGTCGTTGCCGCAGGTCGCGTGGCGTGGTTCCCGGATCGAGCGGAGACGGCGCTGCACATCGGTCCCGATCAACGGAAGCTGGCCGAGTGGGGCTTCGACTTCGGTCTCTTCGACGGCGTGCGCGCCGCCAACGGTCGCGGCATCGGGGATGCGGATCGCGAGGCGTTCTATCAGCTTTTGGCCGCGATCTCCCGAGCCCCGGCGGGATCGCTGGCCAAGTCGCCGCCAATGGACCTCGTCGCCACGCTCGAACGCCCGCAAGAGCAGCATGGCGAGTTTGTCTCCGTGCAGGGAATCGCCCGCCGCGTGACGAAGGTGCAGGTCAGCGACGCCGACATTCGCAAACGGTTTGGCATCGAGCACTATTACGAGATTGATCTCTCGCTGCCGCTGGGGGACAAGACGCTCCGCTTTGGCAAAGACAGCAAAGGGGAACAGAATCCGGTTTACGCCAACACGTTCCCTGTGACGCTGAACGTGCTGCGCTTGCCGCCGGGTCTCGCCGAAGGGGACCAACAAAGCACGACCGTGCGGGCCGATGCTGTCTTCTTCAAGCTCTGGACCTACCGCTCCACATACACGACAAAGTTCAACCGCGTGCAGCCAGCACCGCTCCTCTTCGGCGAGACGATAACTGTTGTCCCATTTGAGCGCGGCTCGAACGTGGTGAGCGGTGTGCTTGTCGCCGGCGCGTTCGTTCTGGCGGGACTCGTGATCGGCATCATCTTCTGGTGGTATCGCGGGCAGGACCGCGAAGCGGAGCGCGAACGGCGGCAAGCGCTAGCTGGTGAAGATCGGCCGGCGCCGGATTTCAGTGGGCTCAAGTAGGAAGGAGACAGGAGACAGGGGGCAGGAGTCAGGGGACAGCAAGTGACTAATGACAAGTGACAAGTGACTCACATCCCCAACCGTTCGATCATCTCTGCGAGTCGCTGAATGACCGCCGCCGGAATCTCGTGATACCCTTCAAACGGCACGAACTCCACGTTGTGACCGCTGTCCTGAAGCAAGTCGCGAAGGGCCGTCGCCTGTGGGTACATGAGGATTGGATCTTGCCGGCCGTGGGTCTGCAGGATGGTAAGCGGCAGGTGCTTCGGGGCAAGCCCGCGCCACTGGGTCTCGTTGATGAGCGCCCCCGACAGGATGCAGAGTGCAGCCGGACCTTGTTCCATGCGGAGGGCCACATCGGTCGTCAGCATGGCGCCCTGCGAAAAGCCACCGAGCACGAAGCGATTGGGGGCCAGGCCCATGCCATGCCCCGCTTCAGCGATGAGTTGCAGCAGCATGCCGCGGGCTTCGGGCAGTCCCTCGGGGCAACCGCGGCGAAACTGCATGAGCACCTCCGCCGTCGGATGGTTCAGCAGCCGATCGAGGTCGATGTGCCACCAGGCGCGACCATAGGGAATCCCCTGGGGCGTAAGATCGAGCGGCCCGGCAGGATACAAAAACACGGTCCGCGCAAGCACGGACGGCTGGATCTCGCCGATGGCCTCGGTCAGGCCGATGAGATCGCGTCCAGTCGCGCCGTAGCCGTGACAGAGCACAACGGCCAGTTCGGGTCGCTCGCCGTCAGGGATTTCGGAGACGACATAGGTGGTAAGTCCGCCAAAGTTGGTCTTGGTGATCGGCATGTAGGTTTTTCCTAGTCCTTGCGATTGTAACTTTCGCAACCCGATCGCGGGCCGGGCCATTTGCCGGTCGATGAATGGCGAAGCAGGATGCCGATTGCGTGCAGGATGCCCGCCCGTTCCTTCCTTCAGGGTGTCCTATGCCGCGCCTCCGATTGGCCCTCTTTGCATTTGCCCTCCTGCTCGTCCTCCCTGCCGCTGCCCGCGCCGTCGATCTGTCCGGCTGCTGGAGCGGCACGTGGGAAAGCTGTGCCACCGGTCACAAGGGACCGCTCTGGGCCGAGTTCGTCTCGTGCGGCGGCAATCAGTACGAAGTCCACTTCCGCGGCCGGTTCTTCAAGATCATGCCGTTCCAGTATTCGGTCACAATGACCGCTGAGGAACGGGACGGCGTTGTGTACCTGTCTGGGAGCAAGTACCTCGGCCGGATGGTCGGCACGTTCTCGTTCAGCGCCGCTGCGACCGATACTTGCTTCAATGCCAACTACAGCTCGTGCAAGGACAACGGCAAGTTCACGCTCTCCCGATGCAGTTACGGCTGCGGCGGGAAATGACGATGCCGCGATGGACCACGACGGCAATGCTAGTTCGTCGCCATCGGCCCCATCGACGAACCCGACGCACCGAACGAGTGGTCCATCGTCGCGCGAAACTTGGACAGCGCGGCGTGGACCTTGCGATCCTGAATCGACTCGAGCAGCGCGACGATTTGCTCGTCGGCTTTTTGCAGGCGGTCAGCAAGAATCCTGGCCGCATTCGCCGCCACCCGCAGTGCCGCCAGGTTGTTCGACTGCAGCAGGGCATCGAACGATTCGCGGTTGATCCGGACGAGTTTCGAGTCGGCGAGGGCCTTCACGGTAGCGCTGTGCGGACCGGAGTGAAAGAAGCTGCTCTCGCCGAAGACGCTCCCCGGACCTAGTTCCGCCACCATCCGGTCGGCCGCACGTGGCGGAGTGACATCGACTTCGACGGCACCGGACAGAAGGATGTAAAGCGCCCGTTCCACCTGACCTGCCGCATAAATCGTCTGGCCGGCAGCGACGGTCAATTCACTGCTCGAAGCCAGCAGTGCGGCCAGATCGTCGGACGTGAGGTTGTCGAACAATTCCACGCGGGCAAAGAGTTGCGGATCGATGGCTGGCATGCGGGCGTCTCGCGTTGCGGCAAGTGGAGGAAGCAATACCGCCAGTCTCACCGCTTCCTATTGCGGCGTCAACTTCCGGACGCAGTCGTTGTGGGTACGTAGGGTGCATGAGCGCAGCGAAATGCACCAAGTGAGCCGCTTGATCACGCTCGGGGGGAGAGGTGCATTTCATGCACCCTACGGCTGGGCTATTCTCCCGCCACTTCGCGTCCGGTCTTCGGATCGACCTTCAGATTCAAATCCTCGCCATCCGCCGTGTAGAAGAAAAAGCCGAACATCATCTCGTGGATCGTCTGCGGACCGTGCTTCACCGTGACGGTCGCGTCGGGATTAAACGGATTGAAGCGGCTGTTGTCGTAGTGGGCCGTCACTTCGATCTGCGTCCCCTTGGGAAACTTTTTCGTTCCCGGCTGCCAGCGATAGTTCTGCTGCCAGTCGTAGTGGTAGTTCGGAATCGAAAGCAGCTTCTCGGGCTCCCCTTCCGGCGGGCGGGCGATAAACGTCATGTCCTTCCCGCGAAGGTGCATGTGCGAAAACATGCCGATCCCCGTGGCGTCGCACGGGAGCGTACGGCCGGCGCTCACGGCATGGGCTGCCGCGCCCGGCGGAATGGCGAACCGCGATGTCGTCACCTGCACGTGCCTCAGCTCTTGCCGCACGACGGACTTCGGAAACTTCAGGCCGACCGACATCCGGTTCTTCTCCGGCTTGCCGGTCGTGGTGTAGTGGATTTGCAGACCGATGACGGAGTTTTTCGGAATCTTGAACGCGACGCCATCGTCGGCCACGAGCGGCGTGCCACCGGGGACGCGACCGGTGATGAAGTTGCTCGGATCGAATTCACCACCGATGGTCCAATACGCCAGATTCGCGTGATGCACGACGGCCGGATTGCTCGGCAGAATTTCGACCGCCGAAACCCACGTGTCGGCAAGAAACAGATGCGGCAGGACGGTGTAGCGGTAATCGACAAAGCCGTCGGCGGGCAAGCTGTGCGTTTCGAAGGCCGTCGTCACGAGGTCCGGCTCGCCGATCTCCCATTTCCCCTCGGCAAAGGTCCGCGGCGGAGGAGCGAGCTTCTCGTCGCCGGCTGCACGGCCTGTTTTGACCCAGGCGACGATGGTCTCGCGCTCGACAGCCGAGAGGCCCCGCTCGTTGTGAAACGTCTGCCGGCGGCTGGCAAACCACGGGGGCATCCGCCGTTCGGCCACGACTTCCGCAACCATCTCGGCATGGCTCGCGACTTCGTCGAGCGTCGTTAGCGCGAACGGCCCGCTGCCGCCGTCCCGATGACATTCGACGCAATGATTCTGCACGATGGGGAGCACGTGCTCGTAGAAGGTCACTGGTTTGGCAGGTGGCTCGAACGACGGGAGCGTGATCAGACAACCATCGACGGGCGTTTCGCTCGTCTTGACGGAGCGACCAGCAAGTACGTCGTCAATCGCGGCTTTCAGATCGTCGCTCGTCACGCTCGGCCTCGCTCCGCCCAGCCGCTGCTGATCGTCGATCCGCCCGCGATAGACGATCCGCCGCTCGCTACGCTCTCCTTCCGCCGCACCGAGAACGACTACTTGCGGCGTGTGCGTCGCGCCGAGTGCCTTAGCACACGAACCATCGGTATCCTTCACCAGCGGAAAGTCCACGCCATAGTCGATCGCTTGCTGCGCGATTTCGGCAATTTCGTCGTCGGGCGCAACATTTACGCTGACCAACTGCACGCCCGCTTCGCGATGCTCCTCTGACAGCCGCTGCAACTTGGGCCAGTATTTCTGCGCGAGCGGGCAGGAGGTATTCGTGAAGACGAGGACGACTGCTTTGGCCTCCTTGAAATCGGCCAGCGACCGGGGGACGTAGCGGATGTCTTTGAACTTGAGGCTCTCGACGGCATCGCCAATCTTTGGCTGCGGCGGCTCGTCGGCATGCACGCATGCGGCAACAACGGCGGCGGTGCAGATCCCCAGCGCGCCCCACCTCAGCATGCCACGCATCGCTCGGCTCCGAATGTTCGCTCTTACGTTACTGCTTTGCTAGCTGGAGCGGGACGCGTTCGCAAGAGCGTCCACGCGGTCGGAGCAATCACCAAGGCGATTCCCAGGAGCGTGAGCCCGCCGAAGGTCCGTTGCCAAAAGGCCATTTCGAGCAGCATCGTAAAGCCGACTTGCGCCAGGCCGACGACCGAGACCCGCGCGGGCGGGCCGGCAGCAAACGCCTTGGTCAGAAAGAGCTGTCCCACCGTCGCGGCAATCCCAATTCCCAAGAGCGTGAGCAGCATCCGCGGCTCCTGTGGCGGACCATGTTCGCGCGGCAGCAAGAAGAGCGCGCCGACGGCGAACGCTAAGGCGACGCCCGAGAAGTGGGCCACGATCGACCGCGGATCGAGCTCCTTCACCTGGTGCAAGCCGATCAGCGCAATTGCACTCGTGAGCGAACTGACGAGCGCGGTCGCCACCGCCCAGCCTGTGCCGGTGGTTTCCGGCTGCTGAATGAGGACGATCCCGACGAGGCCGATGAGCACTGCCGGCCAGACATCGAACGATGGCGACTCTCCCAGAAGCGGCCACGAGAGGAGCGCGACCCAGAGCGGAAACATGTTCGTCAGCGTGAGCACTTCCGACACCGGATAGTGCGTCATTGCGTAAAAGCCGCAAACGAGGCTGACGCTGCCGGCAAGGCTCCGCATCCAGAGCTTGCCGGGGCGAAAGAAAACGAGTTTGGCCCCACCGGCGACCGCGAGCGTGGCGGCAAAGACCATGGCAAGGCCGGTGCGGGCGATTGCAATCCACTGCCAATCGCACTCATCCCGCAGCGATGCGGTCAGCGCGGCCATAACGGCAAACGACGCCGATCCAAGCAGCATCCAGATGTAGGGGAGAGCAGCGGGGCGGGGCATAACCCAAGGCGGACGGCAGGTGGCGGGGCGCGGAACCGCGAGCGGGAGGGAGGCCCAGTTGCCGCACGTCTATTCTACCCGCCACAGTCGGCGGTTGAAGGGTAAAGAGGACGTTGGAGGCGTGAGGTTCGCGCTGGGCTTTCCGAGCAGCTACGCATCGGTCCTGCCAAGGACCTGGCGGGACTACTTTGTAGGACATCGCCGCGAGCGGGCGTTCCGACTACCCGGCTGATTTCTGGGTGGCTGTGTGTTGGAGGGCAGCCAACCACGGAGTGCGGTTGCACAGTCAAACTTGCCCCTCCCTGCCGCGCGGGGTAGTCTGGTAGTAGAGAAAGGCATCCGCATGGCGACCGTTTTAGCCAATCCGATTCCGCCTAGCACACCCCTCGCGACGCTCGACGATCTGCATCGCGTTGAAGGGAAGGCCGAACTGATCAACGGGAGGATTGTGCGCTATATGCCCACCGGCTTCTTGCCTTCCGCAATCGCCGCCGAGATTTTCGTCCGTTTGCGGGCCTATTGCAAACAACTCGGAATCGGAGTCGCCCTGACCGACAACGTGGCATACGCACTGCCCCAGCCACTCAAGAACGGCCGCCAGTCCTTCTCGCCCGACGCTTCGTATTACGTTGGCCCCCTCCCCGCCAATCGGATGAAGTTCATCGAAGGCGCGCCGACGTTCGCCGTAGAGGTTCGGAGCGAAGGGGATTACACACCGGCTGCTCAGCGCGAGATGGTCGCCAAGCGGGCCGACTACTTCGAGGCGGGGACGCTCGCCGTCTGGGACGTCGATCCAGTCGCCCAAACCGTCACGCTCTATCAATCGCCGGCTCCCACGCAGCCGATCCTCTTCCGCGCCGGCGAGATCGCTCATGCCGAACCAACCGTCCCCGGCTGGACGGTCGCGGTGAGCGAAATCTTCGCGGTGTAAAGCCGTTCGGGCGATTCCCCCGCAACACGAGCGTGGTTCGCCCACTCGATGTGACAAGGCCACGTGGGGATTCGTGTCAGAGTTGCCAAGTTTGGATAGGAGTGATTTCATGCCACGAAATGGCTAGAATCCGGCATATCCCAATTCGATTTGGAGACTCTTTACATGTCCCTTCTGGCAGTTGTGGATGTTGAGACTACCGGGGTGAATCCCTATCGCCACGATAGGATCATAGAAATAGCCATTGTAGTGGTTTCATTGGAGGGAGCCTCTGTCCGAGAATTCGTTTCGCTAGTGAATCCCGAGCGTGACATTGGTCCGTCCTCCATCCACGGACTTGCTTCAAAGGATGTTATCGACGCACCCCGATTTGCAGACCTTGCGGGTGATATTGTCGAAGCGCTTCGCGACTGTGTAGCACTTGGTGGCCACAACGTGCGATTTGATCGTTCGTTTTTAGAGTTCGAGTTCAGTCGGCTTGGACTTGTTTTCCCTGAGGTTACGACGTTTTGTTCAATGCAGTTAGCCGGCGGTGGCGATTTATGTTCATGTTGTGATTGCTACGGCGTTGCTGGGCCAGAGGTTTCGCATTGCGCGTTAGATGATGCTCGTGCGACAGCGCGGCTTCTGACGCTGCTGCTTCGAGATAGCAGTCATTGCTCGTCCGGCCTTGCAAGCCTGCCAATTCCAAATTGGCCCAGTGTTGAATCACGGAATTGCCGCCGGATCACTCGTGAGGAATCACGCAGTCTGCAGAAAAGACCGCCTCGATTTCTTCAACGAATGTTGGACAAGCTTCAGCGAGACCTTCCGACTGAATCGGAAGATTCGGCCGTACTTGCCTATAC
This sequence comes from uncultured Pirellulaceae bacterium, assembly GCA_964384375.1. Lineage (GTDB taxonomy): Bacteria > Planctomycetota > Planctomycetia > Pirellulales > Pirellulaceae > CAYLLN01. The sequence goes on along the minus strand of CAYLLN010000014.1, from coordinate 1,206 downwards.
TGCCCTGCTCGACCGCGTGCTAGAAGATCGACACATCGATGCAGCGGAGAGCGAGAGTCTTGTTGAGGTCGCATCGAAGTGGGGGCTCTCTCTCGCAGATATCCGAGAAGCACATCATGACTATGCCCTTCGAATTTCAGCGGCCGCGTTGGCGGATGGGCAGATTTCTGACGCTGAAAGGCAGGATTTGCTGCTCGTTGCTCATCTTTTGGGAATCGAAGCCCATGCACTTGAAGCCACAATAAGTGAAGCGTCGCAAAAGCTCGAATCACTCCTTCGAGCGACTCCAGCTGCGCCGCCTTCCACCAATGGTTCCGACCTGAGGGGAAAGCGAGTCTGCTTTACTGGCGAGTTCCAATGTTCAATCAGAGGCGAGTTTATTACTCGAGAACTCGCCTCTGAGTTCGCTACGCAAAAGGGACTGGTGGTCGCCGACAGTGTCACAAAGAAACTCGACTTGTTGGTGGTGGCCGATCCGCAATCCCAGTCTGGCAAAGCGAAAAAGGCACGACAGTACGGCATTCGTATTCTGCATGAACCTGTTTTTTGGAAGGCAATCGGAGTGGCCGTTGACTGAATCTGTCGTTGTTCTCAGCAAGTGGCATATTCGCATTGGAGTTGAGCCCACCACATAGCTTGTCAAGGCGAGACCACTGGTCACGGCTATGTGGGGAGGGGGGCGTCGTCTTAGTCGGGGATGGCCCGCGCTTACGCATCGGGTTCCAGGTTCCCTTTCCAATCAGGAGCGAGTCCGATGATTCGCACCTTTTTCGTCGCCTTTTCGCTGATTCTGGGGACGGCGGTTCTTGGCACGTTGGCGGCGGGTGAGGGGCCGGAGGGGAGGCTGGCGCGGCGGCGGAGCGGCGGTACTCCAGAGGAGCCGAGATTGGGGCTCATGGGGCTGACGCCCCACGCTCGCCAAGAGCCAGCGCCGATCATCTTGGAAAGCTGGCAGGCGAGACGCCTACCCGACGACGCCGTGGTTCGCTGCGCGACCCACAGCCACCCGGAAGCTGCTCGCCTCACGGTCCTCAGGATGCTCATGGGGCTGACGCCCCACGCTCGCCAAGAGAGACGTGGTTGGCTGTCGCCAACACACAGCCACCCGGAAATACACAGCCGACCGACTGCCAAAGTAGTCCCCTCACGCTGAGGCTGTGATTTTTTACAAGATCGGTTTGCCTAATTTCGCGTTGGGCGCTAGCT
>CAYLLN010000013.1:41233-109637 GCA_964384375.1 uncultured Pirellulaceae bacterium | reverse complement strand
CCCAGGGAATCATCTGCATCACCTGCAGCTCGGCCACCAGGCGATCAGGCTCGTAGTTCATCGGCGGCAGGTAGAACATCGACGAGATCGTCGGGTCGGGCAACTTGCTGACATATCCTGTCTGAGCCCACTCCGCCGCCGCCTCGTGCTGCATACGGCGGAGCGTTGGATTGTTTGCCAGCGCCGAGACTTCCAGCGACTCCAGTGTCTCTGCGTGCTCGCTAACCGGGTTGCTTTCGATCACTTCGATCTGCGCCTGTAGCGGAGCCGGCAATGGCTGGTGTGCCCCTGCATTTGGCTCCGCGGTTGCCGCTTGGTGGGCAGCTAACTGCACAGCCGGCACGCTCGGGGCGCTCACCGTCGCACTCGGTGTCGCTGCCGCAGGTCGCTGTGACAACGGCAGATTCGGCTCAACTCGCTTCTGCCGGTCCGACTGACATCCGGTGAGGGCGGCGAACAATGCCGGCAAGCAGAGAATTGGAATGACGAGCCGAAACATGGCGTCCTGCCGATCCTGCCGGGGATATGGTGGGCTGCCGCCTGGGTTTGCTACCCCACGGCATCACCGATTTCTTCGGCAAGTTCCGCATGTTGGCTACATCTGCTACACGGGCACCGCTACCAACCCTCGCCAAGTGGTCCGTTTGTATCGACTGGCGACTATTTGCGGGCCAAACCGCCCAATCGCTTAGAACCGTCGAGGCCCCAAAAACTGACCTGTTGAGGCCGCCATCAATGGCGTTCCACCCTCTCAGTGCGAGCCTCCTGGCGTTTCCCGATTGAGCATTCGCTGCAGGTGTTCGATCCGAAGGTTGCACTGACAGTCAGACCCATCGCCGCGATGCGTTTCGACCGGATGATTGACGCGGGTTTGCGGAAAGCGACGACACGACTAGAATTGACCACGATACTCACCTCTGGGAAACGGTTGGTGGTGTCACTGGCACCTAGCCGTTCGTAGCGGCTAGGTGCCAATTTCGCAAAGCAGCCTACTACGTGTCAAACTGCCAGGGACGATCCGGAAGACACGCCCTGAATACGCGAAAACACCGAGAAACACCGAATAGAATTGACCTTGGGGCCGTAGCTCAATCGGTCAGAGCAGAGGACTCATAATCCTTTGGTTCCCGGTTCGAGTCCGGGCGGCCCTACTTTCTCTCGGAAGCCTGCAGGAAATCCGCTCGTGATTCTGGCTGAGCCGCCTCGCACCGCGTACGACCTGAACTTTCAGGTGCTTGGGTTCCCCGTCCGGATTCACCCGTTGTTTTGGGTTGCGGGATTCGTGCTGGGATTCAGCGGCAATGCCGACGGAATCCGAATCCTTGTCTGGATGCTCGTGCTGCTGGTGTCGATTCTGATTCACGAACTGGGTCATGCGATCATGATTCGCCGCTTCGGGCGACCGGCGCACATCGTGTTGTACATGATGGGCGGACTGGCGATCGAAGGGGAAGATCAGCAGTTTTCCTCCTGGTCGTCGTACTCGCCGTCAAACTACGGCCGCCGCTCACGCACTCCGACCGAGCAGATCATCATCTCTTTTGCCGGCCCGGCTGCCGGTTTCATTTTGGCGGCCTTCGTCATCGTGGGCGTTCTTGCCACAGGAGGTCACCCAGAGTTTTACCCGGAGCCGCCGTTTGTCGGGGCACAACTCGGTGGTGCGCTGGGTGAGAATCAGAATCTAGACAATCTGGTGTTTCAGCTGCTCGCGTTCAATATTTTCTGGGGTCTTGTGAATCTGCTCCCCGTGTTTCCGCTCGATGGCGGGCAGATTGCGATGCAACTTTTGATCGTGAACGATGCCTGGGGAGGCACGATCAAAGCGCTCTGGTTGTCGGTGTTCGTTGGCGGCGCGATCGCCATCGTGGCCGGTGCGCTGTTCGGCAATCTCTTCGTCGCGATGCTCTTCGCTTCGCTCGCCGTATCGAACTACTTCACGATTCAGCAAACCACCGGCGGCGGCAAACCGTGGTGACATCGCGCGCGTGATGCGCAAATCGTCGCAGTTCCTCTTGACGACTCGCGCGACAATCGCAAGATATAGAAGAAGCATGCAGTGACAGCGATGCTGTGACAGCAATGTTGTAACTGCGAGCCACTTGAAAGGAGTTCACAGCAATTCGTGCGAGCGACGTGGCGACAGACGGGATGTCGCCGGTGTTGCTCGTCCCTCGGCGCGTGTGACGTGCAGCGGGTGAGTTGCTTGACGATGAGGTGGACGAGCGAGTGCTGGGTGTCAGTGCCGCCGCCGCCGCAAACTTGTTTTAGGAGAATCGACTGTGGCCAAGAAGAAAGCTGCCAAGAAGGCTGCCAAGAAGACCGCGAAGAAAAAGAAGAAGTAAGGCCGATCCTGTGATCGGGCCTTCGAATTGCCTGGTCGATCGACAGCCGCCCGCATTTGCGGCATGAAGCCAGCAAGCGGGTGATGGCAGCGGCGGCCACTTGCGAAACAACGAGAAAGAGCCGCGGAGACGAGGGTTCGTCACCGCGGCTCTAGTGTTTCTTGGGTTCGGGTCGCAAATTCTACCCCAGCATCGGCAATTGCAACATCGGCGGGCGGGCGGCAGCCGAGTCGGCCAAGTTGCGGACAAGTGACGCGACGATCTTGGTTAGGTAAGGTCCGACGATTTTGTCGTCGAAATTTCCGAGCGTCGTTCCCGCGTCACCGTGCTGGCGAATCTGCATATTGAGCGGCACTTCGCCAAGGAACGGCACATTCAGATCGGCGGCCCGCTTGCGAGCACCGCCGCTGCCGAAAATGTCGTACTTCTTGCCGCAATCCGGGCAGATGAAGCCGCTCATGTTCTCGACCATGCCCAGGATCGGAATGTTGACCTTGCGGAACATGGCGATCGCCTTCACCGCGTCGAGCAGAGCGACCTCTTGCGGCGTGCAAACGACGACCGCTCCACTGAGCGGCAGCATTTGCGAAAGCGTCAGCGCGATGTCGCCCGTCCCCGGCGGCATGTCGATGATCAGATAGTCGAGATCGCCCCAGGCCGTATCGCGGAGGAACTGCGTGATCGCCCCGTGCAGCATCGGGCCGCGCCACACGACGGCCTCGCCCGGCGGCACGAGAAAGCCCATCGACATGACCGGCATTCCCTGGAACAGAACGGGAGCGATCTTGCCATCGACAATGCCGGGCTTGGGGGCGGCCGAAAGACCGAGCAGGTGCGGAATGCTGGGGCCATAGACGTCGGCATCCATGAGGCCCACCTTGCTGCCGGCCCTCTTCAGGCCGAGGGCGAGCGTAGCCGCGATCGTGCTCTTGCCAACGCCTCCTTTGCCGGAGCCGACAGCAATGACGCTCTTAGCGGTGAGGCCGATCTGCCCCATCTTCGGCGCAGTCCGTTCGTGCGTTGCCAGATTCACCTGCACGGAGACAAGTCCCGGCATGCGCGAACGGACAAGTTCGGCAACGCGGTCGGCGACCTCCTGCGCGATGGGGCTGGTGTGCGACGTGAGGGCGAGCGTCAATGACGCGCGATCGCCGACAATGGCAATATCGCGAATCTGCCCCATCGACGCTGCTTCGCGCCCGGTTTCGGGGTCTTTGAAGTCCTGGAGGGCGGCTTCGATCTGGCTGACGGTGGGAGCGGACATGCGGAATGCTTTCGTGGGCAAACGGAGAGGTGGCTTAAGCGGGTGATGCTGCGGCAGGAGATGTTGTGGCGAGAGACGCGAATCGCTGCCAAGGGAGCCTCTGCCAGATTGCCTCACGCAGCGGCAGATTCGGCCGCGGCGCCTGCGACAGGTGCTTCTCGGCCAGGCGAGCGACGCGATCGGTCTGGCGAATCGATGTGGCAATGGCAATGACGCCGGCTTCACGTAGGAGCAGTTCCGCAGGCAAGAGCAATGCATCGCCGAGGATGATGAGTCGAGCCTGCTCGTCGCGTCGCGACCAGTCGGTCCAGGCAGCAAGAATACTTTCGATCGTTGCCGTCGAAGTTTCGACGGCAACGATCGAATGTGGCGAATGGAATAATTCGCGACTACAAGCGGCCAAACTGCGAACTTCTCCTACGGCACTACCGCCCGTGCAAAGCGCTCGGCGCAACGCGATCGCCCAGCGGGGCGACTTCTCGCAGACGATCAGCTTGGGCGGGGACATGGGAGGTTGATCGTGGAATTGAATCGCACTTGCATCGTAAAGGGGAGGAGTCAATTTGAGGAGGGCGCGGTACTAGCGCGGAGGCCATGGGACGCGGCCTTGCCGAACTGATAACCATCGCCAACTCTCGGCGGTCGCACAAGCAACCTGTCATTCTGTTCGAAAACGGAACAACGAGCAGACTGCCAATCTGACAGGTCTTCCAAGCGATCGATCGTGTCTTCTGGTTACCATGTGTCCTGGTCGAATTCACTGTTTTTGTATTGCTAAGTCTCTGTCCTATAGGAAGTTGGCTCTGGTTACCGCCATTTCGCGTTTCGTGGTAACCTGCGCCGCACTGTCGCGGCAACGCTCGCGTCACAAGTCGTTGCCAGAACCGGATATCGGAGATTCACTCCGGCAATAAATCGGGCGGATCGTTACCAAAAACGCGAAAAACGGAGGTTGCCGGAAACCACGCATGAAAGCCCCTCCGAAGAACGTCCAACTCAACTGCCGTCCAACAACAAGTACACTGCCAATATGACATCACGACACTGACAAATGAACAAAGGTGCAAATTCCATACCTGCGTTGAGTTTCAACCACCACCTGGCACACGCGATTTGTTCCCGCGCACCCAGTTCCCGCGTACCGCATCACGATTCGTCCGGCACCGGCTCGAAGACGACGGCTTCATCGGCAGGAGTTTCGGCGGCAGCAGGCGTTGCCAGACCAAGCTGCACCAGCCGTCTGAGCAGTCGCGGGCGATTCACGCCCAGCAGCTCCGCGGCTTTCGTCTTGTTGTTGCGCGAAGCCCGCAGCGCTCGCTCGATCAGTTCCCGCTCGATTTCGGCCAGGAAGGCGTCCAGATCGATCGACTCTTTAGGCTGCCGAGGATGAGCGTCGGCATTGGCGGCCAAATGCAGTCGATCGGGCAGGTCCGCCGGCTGGACAAGTTGCCCCGTCGCCCGCAGGCAGGCTTCGCGAACCATCGTGGACAGCTCCGCGACGTTCTCGGGCCAGGTGTACTGCAGCAACTCGTCCATCGCGGCCGGGGCGAAGCCGGACAGTTGACGATTCCCCGCGGCATTGTGCTCCTCGAGGAAAAACTGCGCGAGCAGCGGAATGTCGACTGTTCGCGAGCGAAGCGGCGGAAGCTGGATGGTGACCGTGCTGAGCGCGAGCGCCAGATCGGCGTGAAACCTCCCTTTGGCCGCCAGACGCGTCAGGCTGGCCCGCGATGTCGCCAGCGTGCGCAGCTCGACTTTCGGCAACTCCAGAAACCCGGCGAGCTCGTGCTGCGCGTCGCGGTGCAGACGGTCCACTTCCAGCAGGAGCGCCACCGGGGGCTTGTCGGCAGGAGAATCGGCCTGATGGCGGAGGAGTGATGTGAGCGTGGCCTGCAGCTCTTCGGCATCGATCACCGCACAAGCAATCGGCACGAGCGGACCGACTGCGCCGATGCCGCGGGCAACGTGAATCGTGCGGGCGACGTGCTCGCGGCCGCAACCGGCTGGGCCGACGATCAGTGTGCGTGCGCCGCTGGCGCTGGCGACGCGGACTTGCTCGCGGACGCGGCGCATCGCTGCCGACTGGCCGATAAACTGCCCCAGGTGGTAACGCTTGCCGGATTGTCCGCGGAGTTGCAACAGCAGCGAGTGCAGCCGCTCCGGAGGGAGTTCCGCCACGTCCTTTGGCTTCCGAGCATCGTTTGCCACCGGTGGGCCGACGACGACGAGCAGCGAAGCTTTGTCACCGTCTGGGAGGCAAACAAACTGCGCTTGGCGAATTTCGGCTGGACCGGGTGACGAAAGCGCGGCCACCGCTCCCATCGCACGCTCGCCGGTGAACGCATCAGGAGGGGGGCAGAGCCCCGCGGCCAGTTCAATCGCGCCGCTCACATCGGCCGCAGCATGATAATCGCAGCGAACGCCGGCCAGTTCCTCCGGCAAGCGGCCGACCCACTGGCCGAAGGCCGCGTTGGCATAAACGATCCGCCGCGCGGCGTCGAGCAGATAGACCGGCGCGGACGCGGCGTCGAGCGACTTCACGAGCGTCCGGGCAAGAGACGGTTTCCGCGGCATAGCCCTTTATTATAATTGGCGAGGCTACCTCGAATATCCTCGCTTACGCTTCGCAAATTAGGACACTACCCGCCTAGCCCCACCCCGCCGGTTACAATCACGGGCATGAGCAAGTCACGAGCAGTCAAGACAGTGATCGCAGCGGGTGCGGTTACGGGAGTTGTCTTTGGCGTCGCAGGAGCCTTCTTGCTTCCACAAGGCTGGGGCATGGCCATGTTTGCCCCCGGAATGTTCGTTGGGGCGATTGTCGCGATGCAGGTTGTGAAGCGGATGATTTCGCCACGGGGCGAGAATTCAAATTAGGACACTACCACGCTTCGCGCTACCTTGTCGCGGCTGTCAGCACGGCCGGTGGAACAGGCTGGTGCTGCACAATCGGCGCCCGGCGGCGGAGCGTCGATTCAGCTTCGGTGGCGGAGTTCATTGCCGGTCCGGGAAGCACGCCGCAGAGGACGACCAGCACGCCGCACAGAACCGCTCCGGAGAGGGCCCCGATGCCGCCAGCCGGCGTCGTTTCGGCCGTCGCGGGCTGAAAGTACATGACGGCGACGATTCGAAGGTAGTAGGCCGCGGCAATGGCGGCATTGGCCACGCCGATGATCGCGAGGAGCGTGAACCAGAGCGACGTGGCGGGGGCAGTCGATCCGGCGGCCACCTCGACGGCCGTCGAAAACAGCGCCAGCTTGCCCCAAAAACCGGCCAGCGGCGGAATGCCGGCCAGCGAGAACATGAAGACGGCGATGAGGCCGGCTGCCAGCGGCTGCGACTTGGCCAGGCCCGCGAGATCATCGACTCCGCTTAACTCACGGTTTTTCGAGCCCAGATAGGCGAGAGTCGCAAACGCTCCCATCGTGGCAATCGCATAGACGGCAACATAGACGAGCATCGCCGCGATGCCGCCGCTGAATTGCATGCCGGAGGGTGTCGTCGCCAATGCTGCTGCGGCGAGACCAATGAGCAAGTAGCCGCCATGGGCGATCGACGAATAGGCCATGAGCCGGCGGATATTGTTCTGCCACAGTGCGCAGATGTTTCCGATCGTCATTGTCAGGACGGCGAGGATCAGGGCGAGCTGCCAGCCGAAGTCGCCGGATGCTGGCATCGCGACCAAGGCCAATCGAATGAGCCCCGCGATGCCGGCGATCTTGGGTGCAACGGCTAAGAGGCCCGCGTTCGCGTTCGTCGTTCCTTGATAGACGTCCGGGGCATAAAACTGCAGCGGGGCGATGGCCAGCTTGAAGCCCAGGCCGGCAACCACGAGCACGATAGCGAGCGGAGCGAGGCCGATGAGCGGATTGGCTGTATTGGACGCGGCCAACAATTCGCGAATGCCGCGCGGGTCTTCGCTGCCGGCAATCAGCGTCGTCCCGCTGATCCCGTAAATCATCGCCAAGCCATACAGCAGGAGGGCCGACGAGAAGATGCTCAGGAAAAAGTACTTCATCGTCGCTTCCGACGACGCCCGGTCGCGGCGGCCCAGGAACAACAGCACGTAGGTCGGAATCGAGATCAACTCCAGGCCCAGGAAGAGGAGCACCAGTTCGTTGGCTGAGGCCGTGATCATGACGCCGACGGCGACGAGCATCAGGCTGCCGAAGAACTCGCTCGCCAGTTCCGATTCGGCGAGGCGCGACGCGACGAGCGTGAAAACAAGGCCGACGAGCAAGGCGAGCCAGCGGAGGCCCAGGCTCATCGCATCGACGGTGATGGGGCCGGTCAAAACACTCGTCGCCGACCACGGCGAGCCGATGTCTGCCAGGGCGATCGCCGCGACGAAGTACGACACGATCGCCGCGATGGCCCAGTACGCCCGGCTGCGCGTGAAGGCGCCGCCGACGAAGATCGACGACGCCGCGGCAATCAAAATGACCTCCGGCCAGAGGAGGCGGATCGTTTGCCATTCCACGAGCACGGGAGGTTCCTTAAGGCTGAACGGGTTGGCGGTTCACGGCGACGGCAGGCGGGCTTTGCTCCATCCGGGCCACTTCGATCGCTGCCGGCTTGCGAGCCGCTTCGAGCGTCGGCTCCATCCGGCTGAGGAAGTCGCCCGGGCGGAGGCCGATCCACAGGACGAAGACCGCGAGCGGAGCGAGGGCGAAGATTTCGCGGAGCGAGAGGTCCTCGACCGGTTCGTCGTGGCCCGAAGCGTGGTCGTGGCCATGTGGTTCCTTGAGCTGGCCGAAAAAGACCCGCTGCACGAGCCAGAGCATGTACCACGCGCCGAGGACGACGCCCGACACCGCGAGAATCGAAATCGTGAGGTATTCCGTCGTGCGGGCGGCGGGGGATTCGGCCCAGGCCCGCTGGAACATGCCGAGCAGAATCATGAACTCGCCTGCAAAGCCGTTCAGCCCCGGTACACCGATGCTGGAGAATGTAAACAGGACCATGAAGAACGCGGCCCACGGCAGCCGGCGGGCGATGCCGCCGAGTTCCGAAATCTGCCGCGTGTGATAGCGCTCGTAGATCATGCCCACGACGGCAAACAGGCCGCCCGTGGAAAGGCCGTGGTTGACCATCTGCAGCACGCTCCCCTGCACACCGAGCGGATTCAGGGCGAACAGGCCGAGCATGCAGTAGCCGAGGTGGCTGACGCTGGAATAGGCGATCAGCTTCTTCATGTCCGACTGGGCGAGGGCGACGAGAGCCCCATAGACGATCCCCGCCACCGCCAGCCAGAGCATCCACGGCATCAAGAGGGCGGTCGCATCGGGGAGCATCGGCACGTTGAACCGGAGGAAGCCGTACACGCCGATCTTGAGCAGCACGCCCGCCAGGATGACGCTTCCGGCGGTCGGTGCTTGCACGTGCGCGAGCGGCAACCACGTGTGCAGCGGAAACAGTGGCACCTTGATCGCAAAGCCGGCGAAAAGGGCCAGGAATACCAACACTTGCCAGCGCTCGGGCAGATGATGCTCGGAGAGCGACTGCGTGAGCTCGGGAATCGAGAACCTGAGCACGCCCAGGCCGCTGTGCTGATAGTCCCAAATCACGAGCGTGAGCAGACCGAGGAACGTGAGCAGGCTGCCCGCTAGCGTGAACAGGAAGAACTTGATCGCGGCATAGCGGCGGTCTTCGCTCCCCCAGATGCCGATAAGGAAGAAGAGCGGAATCAGCGTCAGCTCGAAGAAGATGTAGAAGAGAATGATGTCGCGAGCGGTGAAGACGCCGAGGCAACCGAATTCGAGGAGCAAGAGCATCCCGTAGAAGAGCGGCGCCCGCTCGACAATCGCGTTCCAGCTCACAAGCACGGCCGTTACAAAAAGTAACGCCGTTAACCCAAACATCCAGACGCCCAAGCCGTCGAGTCCGACGCTGAAACGGATGTCGAGGCCGGTCCCCGACGAGGGCGAGAGCCACGCCCAATCGGTGGCGGCAAAGGCGACGCCAGGAGCAACGCCCCCTGCTGGGAAGTTGGCGATCAATTGCCCCGCGCACCAGAGCGTGAGCAGTGTCGTTCCCAGGGCGACGAGTCGAGCGCCGGCGCGACCCAGCGACGCGACCGGCCAGAGCAGGATCGCCCCCGCCAGCGGCAGGAAGATCGTCAGGAGTAGTTGCTGGCTGATCATGTTGTCAGCGATTCATCCTTATCCGGCGGCCCAAATCAAACGAGCGGCAACCAAAATGAGCGCACCCAGCACCATCGCCAGGGCATAAAACTGCACGAGCCCCATTTGCAGTGAACGCATCAGCGCCCCGGCAGCAGCGGGAATTTGTCCCGTCAGGTTCACGGCCCCATCGACGATCCACCGGTCGATCCAGTAGCAGTCGGCCGACAGAATCCGGAACGGCAATACGAACATCGCGGCATACAGCTCGTCAAAATAGAACTTGTGGTACGAGAGCTTGTAGGGGGAAACGAACTGTCCGACGAGCAGCGGCAGAGCGAGCACCAGCGAGAGGCCGCCGAGCACATAACCGACGAAGTTGACGAGCCAGCCCAAGCCGGCCTTTCGTATAGGCCGCGTGACCGCCCCGATCCACCAGACCTGCTCGAGGCCGACGACCCACTGCGGGTCGGTCAGCCGGTCTATTCCCTCGAAGTTGAACAGCCGCTTGAGCAGCGACGCCTCACGCTCGTCGCCGGTGTAGAGGAACACGGCCAGCAAGATGCCAGCGAGGGCAACGACCGTGCTTAGGCCGGCAACCGAGAGGTGAAACTCCGGATCGACACGCGTCGCGACAATCGTCCCGGCGGCCAGCGAGGGAGCACCGCCGATAAAGTTGAGCAGCTTGTTCTGACCCCAATTTGACGGATGCAGCCAAATGAATCCGACGACCGTCGCACAGATGGCGAGAACCACCAGCGGCGCGACCATCACCGGCGGCGATTCGTGTGCATGATGGCCCGCCTGATGCGGAATCTTCTCTGGGCCGCGGAACGTCATGCAGTACGCTCGGAACGTATAGAACGCGGTGAGAAACGCGGTGAACAGGCCCGAGTAGTACAGCAGGTTGTAAATCCAGCGGCTGGTCGTGAGCTGTGTCTCGGACCATGTTGCCAGCGGATTTAGCTTTGGCGGCTGGGCGGCCGGTTCGGGATGCTCGGGTGCGTGAGCATCATGGTGGGCGTGGCGATGCTCCAGTTCGTGGTCGATCGCGTGAACCTTGTCATGCACCGAAGCTAGGACCGTGTCTTTGCTCCAAAAGCCTGCAAAAGGGAACACTCCGGCCAGGGCGAGGCAGCCGACGAGGAACGTCGCGTGCGTCCAGGGCATCAGCCGGCGCAGGCCGCCGAACTGCCGCATGTCGATGATGCCCCCCATCGCATGCATGACGCTGCCAGCGCCGAGGAACAGAAGGGCCTTGAAGAACGCATGCGTGAAGAGGTGGTACATCCCTCCGCCGACACCGAGCAGCGTTCCCGCTCCGAGGGCGAGAAACATGTAGCCGAGTTGGCTGATCGTCGAATAGGCGAGGACGCGCTTCAGGTCAAATTGCGTAAGAGCGATGAGGCCGGCCATGAGGGCCGTAAAGCCGCCGATACACGCGACGACAAGCTGCGCCGTTGGTGACATGGCAAAGAGCGGCGTGCAGCGGGCGACCATATAGACGCCGGCCGTCACCATCGTTGCCGCGTGAATAAGGGCGCTGACAGGGGTCGGCCCTTCCATCGCGTCGGGAAGCCAGACGTGGAGCGGGAATTGGGCACTCTTGCCACACGCGCCGAGGAGCAACAACAGGCAAATCGCCGTCGCCAGGCCTCCGGTGGCAAAGTCGCCTGCCGTGATGCGCGACTGACCGAGGACGCCGCGCACGACCGTGTCGCCGCCGGAACCACTGGCAATCGCCGCGGGATCGGTCTGCCCGCTGGCGAGCGTATCGTGATAGTTCAGCGTGCCATAAGTACACCAGATCAGGAACATCGCCAGCGTGAAGGCGAAGTCGCCGATGCGGTTGACGAGAAACGCCTTTTTGCCGGCAGCGGCGGCTTCGGGCTTTTCGTACCAGAAGCCGATGAGCAGGTAACTGCAAACGCCGACCGCCTCCCAAAACACGAACAGCAGAACAAAGTTGCTCACCGAGACGAGCATCGTCATCGAAAAGACGAACAGGCCGATGTATGCAAAGAACCGCCAGTAGCCCCGATCGCCGTGCATGTAGCCCGAGCCGAACATGGCGACGAGCGTGGCGACGAACGTGACCATCGCCAGCATCATCGCGGTCAGGGCGTCGGCCCGGAGGGAGATGTCGATGCGGAAGTTCCGCTCGCCGCTGTCGCCAGATGCCGCGTGCTCGCTCGACAGGTTGTATGCATCGCTGACGTCGGCCCAGGTCCACAGCGTCACAATCTGTTCGAATCCTGCGGTGTTCGATGGTGCGGCTGCCGTCTGCTGTTGGCCGACCTCAACGACGAGGATCGCACTGCTAATGAACGCCAGCACGAGGGCCACGATCACCGGGACGTGGCTGTAGCCCCGCAGAACCTTGGGGCCGAGCACGGCAACCACCACCGCCGCGAGCAGCGGCAGGGCCGGAATGAGCGTCAGGAGAAAGGCGATACGGTCGGACATTTACAAATGGATGGAAAGCTAAACGCGCGGGCGGTGGAGGGTTTCGTCAATGTTTGGTTCGGGGCGGATGCCGGCGGGTGTGAGCGACGGCCAGACGCGGTCTTCCTCGCGCTCTTCGGGAACCTGCCGATCGACGTAGGCGGGCTGTCCTTCCTCGCGGAGATCCTGCCAAAAGGCCGCATCGAGCGTGCCGCTCCGGCGGGCGAGCATCAGGATCAGGGCCATTGCGATTCCCGCTTCGCAGGCGGCGACGGTGACGATGAAGATCGTCAGCATCTGGCCACCCCACGGGCCGGTCGCATTCGTGGCGTCCGTCAGGCCCGCGTGATATCGCCCAAAGCCGACGAGGCTGAGCGAGACCCCCTGTAGCATCATCTCGGCACAGAGGAACATGACGATCATGTTCCGCCGGACGAGAAAACCGATCAGGCCAAGGGCGAACAAAATGCCGCCCACGAGCAGGAAGTTATAGAGGAGACTGATTTCGCTGATGGGTGTCATCGGAGCGCCTCCTCAATCCGATTAGCGAGGCGCGGCTTCCCCTGAATAGCGATTGCGATCGCGCCGACAAGTGCCGCCAGGAGGAGCGTCCCGGCCAGTTCGACGCTGATGAGGTGCTCGGCAAACAGATGCTGCCCGACGGCGGCCATGTGCTCGTCCGTCATGACACCGCCCGGAGCGTGCAACCGCTCCTGCACCGTGGCAGTCGCTTCCGCCGAGAGGGGCTTGGCCGTTTCGATCTTCAAGTTGCCGAGCAAGAACGTGAGCAGGCCGACCATCGTGGCTGCGGCGAGTACCGAGAACGTCTTGGGAAACCAGCCCCAGGTGACCCGGTCGTAGGCGGAATGTCCTTCCGGCTGAGCGAGCATAATCACGAACAGGAACGTGACGACGATCGCACCGGCATAGACGACGATGGTCGCCACACCGAGAAACTGAGCACCGTTAAAAAAGAACAGACCCGCCGTCCCCAGCAGCGACAGGGCGAACCAGATCGCCGAATACACCGGGCTGCGCGAGCAGATGGTACAAACGGCCGCGCCGAGCGTGATCGCGGCGAGGAGCCAGAACACGCCCTGACTTGTCCAATCGCCGAGCTGCGGCCAATCGGATGCAAACAGTCCGGCGGCAATGATCGCGAGCGCTCCGCCGAGCGTCTTGCCGTATCGCACACGGTTCGGGAGCAGCAGCCACACCGCCAGCGCGCCGACGAAGATCGCCCAGAACGAGCGGCAGCCGGCGATCTCTTGCCAAGTCGGCAGGGTCGCGGCGAGCAAGGTCGGCAGAGTGAAGGAGGCGTTCACGTCGCGGTCCCTCCCAGTGCGGGCGACGCCATCGGCTCTTTGTCTTTCGTCGCGTCATAGACCGAGAGGAGCTTCTCCTTGTCGAAGATCATCTCGTCGCGGCTGCGACCCGTGAGGTTGTACAGGCTCGTCAGTTCGATCGCATCGACCGGGCACGCCTCCTCGCACATGCCGCAGTAAATGCAGCGAAGCTCGTCGATTGAGAAACTCTGCGGATACTTCTCGCGGTCGGGCCAGGGGCTTTCCGACGCGATGATGTCGATGCAGTGAGCGGGGCAAGCCGTGGCACAAAGAAAGCACGCGACGCACTTCACGCGCCCTTCGCTGTCCTTGTTCAGGCGATGGACACCACGATAGATGAGCGGATTGCCGATCTTCGGCTCTTCGTCGGGATAGCTGACCGTGACCGTTTCGCCGCGGAGCGATTTGGTCAGGTGCTTCCAGGTGATCGTGAGGCCGTCGGCGACCAGCGGCAAGTACATCTTGCCCGCCAGGCCGAGTTTCGGCTCTTCGATCCACTTGATGTTTGGGTCGTCGGATTTCATATCTGCGAATCAACTTCCGCCAGCGACAGGTCGCGGCGGGGGCGGTTGTCGGTCACGAGCGGGTTGGCAAACGAGGTCACGATCCAGGAAGCGCCGAATACTAGCCAGGCAGCGACGATCGTGATTGCGGCCCAGGTCCAGTTCCGCGCATCGCCCGGAGCGCCGTCGCCGTACATGTGCCGCACTTCCGTCAGAATCGCAACAGCAAGGAAATTGACCATGCCCAGCGGCAGCATGATCTTCCACGCCAGGTTCATCAATTGGTCGAAGCGGAACCGGGGCCAGCTCCAGCGGACCCACATGAAGAACACGATCACGCAGAAAATCTTGCCGTGCAGCACGAGGATGCGGAGGATCGCCACCGGCCAGGTGATCGTTTCCGCTAGCGGATCGCCGGTGATCAGCGGGAAATGCCAGCCGCCGAAGAACAGAATCACGATCAGGAACGACGCCGTGATCATGTGCAGGAATTCGGCCACCAGGAACAGCAGCAGCTTCATGCCGGCATATTCCGTGTGATAGCCGCCGATCAACTCCTGCTCGGCTTCGGGGAGGTCGAACGGCAGGCGGGCCGCCTCGGCGAACGCTGCTACGACGAACACGACAAAACCAAGCGGCTGCACGAGGGCGAACCAGCCCTGCTCCCCTTGGGCCTGAATAATCTTCGTCAGGTCGAGTGAGCCCGACGCCAGGACGACGCCGAGAATGCCCAGCCCCATCGGCAGTTCGTAAGCGATGAGTTGGGCGCTCGACCGAAGGCCGCCGAGGAAGCTGTATTTGTTGTTGCTGGCCCAGCCGCCCAGAATAACGCCATAGACGGCGATGCTCGACAGGGCGAAGACGTAGATCAACGCCACATCGACGCCGGGAGCAACGGTCAGCTCGATCGGCTTGTCCGCCTTGAGCGGGCCAATCTGAAACGGCGGAATCAGGCTGCCGAACGGGATGACCGCATACGTCGCGATCGCAGCAGCAAGGATAACGATGGGGGCGAGGACGAAGAGCCGCCGATCGACGTGCGCCGGCGTGTACTCCTCCTTCATGATCATCTTGATGCCATCGGCCGCCGGCTGGCCAAGGCCCCACAGCCGCAAGTCCTTGAAGCCGAGCAGCGACAGCGGCGCCCCGACGCGGCTGGGGCCGATCCGGTCCTGCACCCAGGCAGCCATACGCCGCTCGAGCAGCACGAAATAGGCCGCAGCGGTCATGATGCCGCCGATCAGGATGGCCGATTTGATGAGGACTTCGAGCATCAGGGTCAGGCTGAAACTAGTTGATTGACTTTGAGATCGATGCCGACGTCTGGCACACCCGCGGCAGCCGCGCTAAAGGCTATAATTTCACGAGCAATTTCGGCCAGCACTTCCTTGGGACGATACAAACCCGGACGGCCGAGAAGCTGCCAATAGAGCTGCCCTTCGGTCATCACGCCGGCCGGTGGGCGAATCGCCCAGCCGAACGATTGCAGCCGGTCGTTGGCATTCACGTAGCTCCCGGCCCGCTCGGCGAATGTCGCACCGGGAAGCTGATAATCGGCTCGCTCGAAGAGCGGCGAAGCGAAGCAGTCCTGCACGACGAGGAGCTTCACGTTCGCGAACTTCGCGGCCACGTCGGCATCGTTCCAAGGCGTGTGATAGCCGCCACTGACCCAGACGCCGCCGAACTGGCCGGCTTCGACCTGGGCCAGGAAATCGCCCCAATTCAAGAGGCCGCCGCCAAGGGCGCTCGCGATCGCTTCAACACCTTTGCGATTCGGACATTTTTCGGCCCGGATCGTAAAGCCGGTCGCGAAGCGTTCGTCCTTTCCTTCCGTCGGAATCGGTCCGACGGCAAGCACGGCCTTGGAATCAATGCTCCGAACGAGCGTTCCGAGCAAATACACCTCTTCGACGGTCAAATGGGGCGAGAGAACTGCCGCGAGCAGGCCGGCTTTGTTCAGTTTGGCAGCCAACTCAGGGATGAGCTGCGGCCACTCGGCATTCACCATCTGCTTGCCGTCGCGCCGTCTCGCGCCCGTCAGGCGATGCTCGTCGTGGACGTGTTTCCAGCCGTAGCGCCCTTCATCGCACATCCACCATTGGTTGACGTGCGGGTTCTCGCGCGGCTTCAGGCGATAGATGCGATCCTGATTCTCCTCGACCTTGATTGAGCAGCCGGTGGAGCAGCCCGCGCAGACGCTGTCGTGGTCCTTCATGAACCAGACCCGCTGCTGGTACAGGAAGTCTTTGTCTCCCAGTGCGCCGACCGGGCAGAGATCGACGACGTTGCCCGAGAGCTTGTTGTCGAGCGGGAACTGAATTTCGCCGTTGTCGTTTCGGAAGACGTCGATCTCTTCGTGCGCCCCGCGGTTGATCACCATCAGCTCGCTCGTCCCGGAAATCTCGCGGGCGAAGCGAACGCAGCGGGTACACATCACGCACCGATCGACGAACAGCGTAACCGTATCACCCAGCTCGCGGCGGCGGCTGGTGAAGGGCTGAATGTCGGCCCGACGCTCGGGGCGGCCGTGCTCAAAGTGGTAGTCTTGCAGCGAGCATTCGCCCGCCTTGTCGCAGATGGGGCAATCGACCGGGTGGCGAAGAAGCAAGTCTTCCTCGACCATCGCTCGTGCATTCTTCACCTTGTCGCTATTCGTGATGAAGACCGTGTCGGCCGTGGCGGGAGTTTGGCAGGCGGGGACCACCCGCGGCTGCATCACGACCTTGCCCGTCTTGTCGTCCTTTTTCCCCGCTTCTACCAGGCACATCCGGCAACTGGCAACGACCGACAGCCCAGCGTGCCAACAGTAATGCGGAATCTCAACGCCGGCGCGCCGCGCCGCCTGAATGCCATTCAGGCGTTCTTTGTCGCCAATGGCAACTTCGATTCCGTCAACGGTTACGGTCGGCATGTCCGGTGCTTAGTGAATCGCTTGGAGTTGCAGGGCGGGGACGGGCTTCGTCTCCATCCAGCCGCTGGGGTTGGTGGCTTTGAGGTACGCTTCGAGTTCGGGGCGAAACTTCTTGATGCAGTTCTTGATGGGCCAGGCGGCGCCGTCGGCCAGGCCGCAGATCGTCGTACCGGGCATGATGCCGATCGTGTCGCCGATCTCCGCGAGCAGGTCGAGATCCTTCACGCGCCCCTTGCCCGCCTTGATGCGGGTGAGCATCTTCGTCGCCCAACTCGTCCCCTCGCGGCACGGCGTGCATTGGCCGCAGCTTTCGTGCGAGAAGAAGCGGCAACTGTTGTGCAGGAAGTCGATCATCCGCGTCGTCTCGTCCATCACGACAACCGCGGCGGTGCCGAGGCCCAAGCAGCCAAACTTGCCGGGGCCATTGAAGTCGAGCGGGCAATGGAACTCGTCGGCCGTGAGGAGCCCCATGCTGATGCCGCCGGGAATCGCCGCCTTCGCCTTCCGCCCCTGCCAGATCCCGCCGCCGTAGCGGTCGATCAGTTCCTGGCAGGTGATGCCGAGCGGCGCTTCGTAGCAGCCGGGCTTGTTGATGTGGCCGGAGAGGCAGTAGAGCTTCGGCCCGTAGCTGCCGGCATCGCGGGGATTGGCCGGATCGGGGGGGACGCCGATCGATTTGAACCAGTCCACGCCGCGATCCATGATCTGCTTGACGCAAGCGACCGTTTCGACGTTGTTGACAACCGTCGGCTTGCGGAACGCCCCTTCGACGGCCGGAAATGGCGGCTTAATGCGGGGCCAAGCCCGCTTCCCTTCCAGGCTTTCGATCAGGCCTGTCTCTTCGCCGCAGATGTACGCCCCCGCTCCGCGGTGCATGTAGATATCGAGCGAGTAGCCGCTGCCGAGGATGTTCTGACCCAAGTAGCCCGCTTCGTAGCACTCGGCCAAGGCCTGGCTGGTCCGCTGGAACGCGAGCGGATACTCGCACCGCATGTAGTAATAGGCGGCACGGGCCTGCGTGGCAAAGCAACTGAGAATCAGCCCTTCGAGCACCTGATGCGGGTCATCCTCCATCAGGATGCGGTTGTTGAATGTCCCCGGCTCGCTTTCGTCGGCATTGAGGCAGAAGTAGATCGGCCCCGGGTGGTTGGGCGGAAGAAACGTCCACTTCAGACCCGTCGGAAAGCCCGCCCCGCCACGTCCGCGAAGACCGCTCCCCTTAATCGTCTCGATCACGTCCTTCGGCGCCGAACCCGTGAGCACTTTGCGCAGCGCCTGATAGCCGCCGTTCCGCTCGTAGGCGGCGCGGGTGTAACTGTCGGGCTTGCCGACGTTGGCTAACAGGACTGGTTCGAAGTCGGGCACGGGGAGTGCTAGTGGTTAGTGGCTAGGGGAATGACTTTACGAGTTGGTCCGCTTGCGGCTGGCTTACGGACTTGTGCAGGTCGTTGTTGGCCAGGATGCACGGCGCGTGTTCGCAGGCACCCAGGCATTCGGCATATTCGAGCGTCACACGGCCGTCGGGCGTCGTTTCGCCCGGCTGGACGTGCAGTGTGTGGCTCAGATGATCGAGCAAGTCGTCGGCCCCGCGGAGAGCGCAGCTAATCGAGCGGCAGACCCACAAGCGGCAGCGGCCGTGCGGAGCGTCCTGCTTGAAGTAGCCATAAAACGTGAGCGTGTCTTGAACCTGAGCGGGAGTCAGGTCGAGTAGAGCGGCAATCTCGATGACCGCCTGCCGTGGAACGTAGCGCAGCGCCTCGTTGACGATATGCAAAGCCGGCAGTGTCACCGCTTGTTTGGAAGGGTAGCGCGGGATGAAGGCTTTGATGGCCTCCACCATTTCGTCCGTCAGGATTTGTGTTTGTCCGGTCATTCCGCTACCGATCCAGCTCCGCGGCAATGATGTTCAGGCTTCCCAGCACCGCCACCACGTCGCTGAGCGTGTGGCCGCGGATGAGTTGCGGGAAGAGGGCAAAGTGAATGAATGATGGCGGCCGGCAACGGGCGCGGTAGGCCGCATCGCTTCCGTCGCCGACGACATAGAACCCCAGCTCGCCGTTGGGGGATTCAATCGCGGCATACGACTCTTCGTTCGGGACGGTGAAGCCCCGGTTCTGCATGACGAGTTCGAAGTGCGTGATCGTCCCTTCGATCGTCTGATAGACCTGCGACTTCGGCGGCAGCGTCATCCGCTCGTCGATGCCGACGTTGATCGGCCCGGCGGGAATGTTATCGATCGCCTGCGAAAGGATCTTCAGGCTCTCGCGCATCTCGGCCATGCGGACGTAATAGCGAGCGAAGCAGTCGCCGGCAGTCGCACAGCAGACCTGGAAGTCAAAGTCGGCGTAGGCCAGGTACGGTTCATCCTTCCGGAGGTCGCGCGTCACACCGCTGGCACGGGCAATCGGGCCGGTGGCGCTGCGGTTGGTCGCTTCCGCCTTCGACAGGACGCCGACCCCCTTCGTCCGATCGACGAAGATGCGGTTGCGGTTGAGGAGCCGCTCCATGTCGTCGAGCGTCTGCGGGAACGTCTTGATGAACGTCCGAATCTTCTCGATCACCAGGGGCGTGAAATCCTGCGACAGGCCGCCGGTGCGGGTGTAACTCGGATGAAAACGCTGGCCGGAAAGCGTTTCGATGATGTCGTAGATGACTTCCCGCTGGTAGAACGCGTAGAGAAAGAACGTGAACGCCCCGGTGTCGAGTCCCATCGCCCCCGTGCAGAGCAAGTGGTCGCTGATGCGGGCCAGTTCCGCGACGATCGTCCGGAGGTATTTCGTCCGCGGCGTGATCTCGATGCCCAGGAGCCGCTCGACCGCTCCGTGCCAGGCGACGTTGTTCGCCACCGGCGAGATGTAGTTCATCCGGTCGGTGATCGTGACGTACTGATTGTAGTCGAGGTGCTCGCCGAGTTTCTCAAAGCCGCTGTGCAGGTAGCCGATGTCGGGGAGGGCATCGACTACACGCTCGCCGTCGAGCTTGAGCACGAGGCGCAGCGTGGTGTGCGTGGCCGGATGCTGTGGGCCGAAGTTGAGCGTCCAGTGGTAGTCCTGCGTGGACTCGCGGGGACGGTCGGCAAAGGCTTCGGCGAGCGACATGGGGCTAAGCTTCGCTCCGCGTGAGGACCGGGAAATTGTGCCGTTCGCCGCGGCCCTGCATCGGGTAATCCTTGCGGAGCGGAAACGCGGTGAATTCCGCGGGCATCAGGATGCGGCGGAGATCGGGATGCCCCTCGAAAACGATGCCGTACATGTCAAAGACTTCACGTTCCATCCAGTCGGCCCCGCTCCAGAGATCGAACATCGACGGGACGGCGAGATCGGGCTCGTTCACGAAGACGCGGACGGTCAGCCGCTCGTTCGTCGTGGTGTTGGCGAGCAGATAGACGAGTCCGAAGCGGTCGGTCGCGTCGCGGTAATTCAGATAATCGACGCAGGTGACATCGACCAAGAGATCAAAGCCACGCTCGTCGCGGAGGATGCGCATGGCATCCAGCAGCTTGTCGCGCGGGATGACGACGCGCGATTGGCCGCGGAACTCGCTCGAGGAGAGCGAACCGAGGCGGGCTTCGAGGGTGGTGAGGGTGTCACTTGTCATTCGTCACTGGTCAAATCAGTACTGGTCAAATCAGTCCCTCGCTTACGCGTCGGGTTAGTATCGGTTTTCCTCGCTTACGCTTCGGGCTACCATGAGTGTCATTTGCCGTACAGCGGCAGTTCGACGAGGGCTCGCTTGGGCTGCTGGCGAGAAGCGAGTTCGAACTCTTTGCCGTCGATCGTTCCTTCGCGCTGGATCTTCTCTTGCAGGTCGATAATCGATTGAATGAGCTGTTCGGGTCGCGGAGGGCAACCCGGGACATAGACATCGACCGGGATGAAGCGGTCGATCCCTTGCACGACCGCGTACGTATCGAAAACGCCACCAGTCGAGGCACAGGCGCCCATTGAGATGCACCACTTCGGCTCGTGCATCTGCATCCAGATGCGTTGCAGCACCGGAAGCATCTTCATCGCCACGCGGCCGGCGACGATCATCAGGTCGCACTGCCGCGGGCTGAATCGGAAGACCTCCGCTCCGAAGCGGGCTAGGTCGTGCTTGCTTGCGCCGGTCGCCATCAGCTCAATGCCGCAACAGGCGGTGGCAAACGGCATGGGCCAGAGGCTGTTCTTGCGGCACCAACTGGCGATCTCGTCGAGCTTGGTAACGACGACGTTTTCGGGCACGTCCGATTTGCTGTGTTCTAGCGCCACTGGAACACCCCCTTCTTCCACGCATAGACGAGGCCGAGGGCGAGCAGGGCCATGAAGACCATCACTTCGCCGAACACGAGACCGCGGGTGTAACCCAGCGGTTCCGCAGCGGCGGCCGCCTGGCGGACGGCAGCATCGATACCTGATTCGCTCCGTGTGGCAACCGCCC
Organism: uncultured Pirellulaceae bacterium; assembly: GCA_964384375.1. Lineage (GTDB taxonomy): Bacteria > Planctomycetota > Planctomycetia > Pirellulales > Pirellulaceae > CAYLLN01. Next base: position 88,285 of record CAYLLN010000013.1, on the reverse strand, counting down.
AGGGATAGAGGAAGAGGAGTTCGACGTCGAAGATCAAAAAGGCGATGGCAACCAGGTGAAAGCGGACATCGAACCGCCGGTGAGCGTCGTGAATCGGGTCCATGCCGCTCTCGTACGGCATCTGCTTGACCGCGCTTTGACGTTTCGGGCCAAAAACCGACGCGATGCCGAGCATGCCGAGAGAAAGGGCGGTAGCACAAGCCGCGAAAATCAGAATCGGCAGCAGAACGGAGTCCATAAATGGCGTGCCGGCATGGATTTAAGGCGACCCGGCGACTTTGTGAATCTTATCACAAAGTGGTCCCTCAAAAAAACTCGACCGCCCGTCGAGTTGGGAAAAAATGTATCGGCGCGTGCCAGCAAGGTCAATTGGGGGCCACCCGACTCGTCAACTCTCTCACGGCAGCCTCGCAAAAGTGCGCATGGAATAATTCGGGATTTGACATGCGAAACTAATGCGCATTGTTAAATTCCAAGGGTGACCATACCTGCCTGTCTTAAAATTGCCATGCTTCTCGCTGGCCAAAAATTCTTGCTTGCATTCGACCGAAAATCGGATAGCCTAAGGGTTTACGATCAATGAGTTGTTGAAACACGAGGCGGCCGACCTCCCGACGATTCGCCCGCGGGGCGCTCGTATTAATTAAACAATTATGCTGCTTGATGGAGCTGGCACACGATGAGCATTTCACCTTCTGCTCCCCAACCCGGCAAACCAATGGGGAAGACACAGGCAGTCCCCGTCAATCAGCCGGCTGCCGCTCAGGCTGCCAATCCAGAGGGTGATGCCGCGGCCGAAGAGGCTGGCGTGCCGAGCGGTTCGTTCCTGATGTTCAAAGCGGTCCCGGCATGGATGGTGAGCGCGGTCGTGCATTTCATTACGATCGTGATCCTCGCCCTGCTGACGATCGAGCCGAAGATCATTACGAACATGGTGCAGATGACGGCGCCGCCCGAGGAAGAAGTCGAAGAGGTTGAGGAGCTGAAGGAAGAAAAGATCGAGATCAACGTCGATGAGACACTCGTTTCGGAAGAGCGGAGCGATGTGGTGCAGCAGTTGACGGCTGAAGTCGTTGAGACAACAGACACGCCAACGGTAGCGATGGATGCCGATGCGGCTCCGGTTTCGGTCGAACTGTCGGACTTCGGCGAAGAGACGGCTCCCAAGAGCGACCTGATGGCGACGATCGGCTCGTTCACGGGGACGGGTGTGGCTGGCCGCGGTGAAGCGATGCGCGGACAGATGGTCGCAAAGTATGGCGGCAACGAGGCGAGCGAAGCAGCCGTCGCAGCGGCACTGAAGTGGTTCGCACAGCATCAGAATACCGATGGCAGCTGGAGCTTTGACCATCGAACGGGTCCATGCCAGGGACGCTGCGGCGATGCGGGCTCACTGGCAGACTGCAAGACCGGTGCGACGGCAATGGCCTTGCTCCCGTTCCTCGGCGCTGGCCAGACGCACAAGCAAGGGAAGTACAAGGACACGGTGAATCGCGGTCTTTACTTCCTCACGAGTCAGATCAAGCTATCGGACCGGGGCGGCATGAAGGCGGGCGACCTCGCCCAGGGCGGTGGCAGCATGTACTCGCACGGCCTGGCGTCGATCGTGCTGTGCGAAGCGTACGCGATGACGCACGATAAGGGGCTGATGGCTCCGGCGCAGCTCTCGCTCAACCACATTGTCTATGCCCAGGACCCTGTGGGCGGCGGCTGGCGCTATGCTCCGCGGCAAGCGGGCGATACGTCGGTCGTCGGCTGGCAGCTCATGGCTCTCAAGAGCGGTCACATGGCGTATCTGATCGTGCCGAAGGAGACGATTCAGGGGTCGATCAAGTTTCTCGATTCCGTGCAGGCCGATAGCGGTTCCAAGTACGGCTATACCGGGCCGGGTGGCGGCAATGCGACGACGGCGGTTGGCCTGCTTTGCCGCATGTATCTCGGCTGGAAAATGGACCACCCGGCGATTCAGCGCGGTGCCGAGTTCATTTCGGCGACCGGTCCGTCGAAGGGGAACATGTATTTCAACTACTATGCCACGCAGGTCATGCGGCAATACGGCGGCGACGAAGTGGGCCAGCCGCACGAGATGTGGGACAAGTGGAACAAGGAAATGCGCGATTGGCTGATCGAGACGCAGGACAAGAACGGCCACCAGACGGGAAGCTGGATGATGAAGGGAGACCACGGCGCGACGACCGGCGGCCGCGTCTATTGCACGTCGATGGCCACGATGATCCTCGAAGTCTATTACCGCCACATGCCGATCTACGGCAAGCAAGCGACGACCGAGGATTTCCCGCTGTAGTAGCCGCTTGAAGGCCGCCGCATCGGGTCGCAACCTATACTTTCCGGCCCCGCCCGCCGGAGAGTGCGCTGTGATAGCGATTGTGCGGCCTATGCGACCGTGGAAAAGCTTGTTTCTCACTGCGCGCAAGTGGAACCGCTGGCGGCAAATACAGATCGCGATTGTGGCGAGCACCGTTCTGCATGGACTCATTGCCGTGCCGCTTGCACGATGGTTGCTGCCGGAACGAGGAGCCGTCTCGTGGAGAGCGATCGAGTTCCGCTCAGCCCAGTCGCTGCCGCCTGAGCCGATCGAAACGCTGGAACTATCGCTGCTACCGACTCTCGTCATGCGCGGGACGCCGCTGGTTCCCGACCTGGTTGATGTGCCGGCCAAGTTGCCTGAACCGCCGCAAATTGCAGGGCCAGCGCCGGGGCAAACGGTAACGATGCCGCTTCAAGTTACTGCGCGATCAGACATCGACTTCGTGCCGCTCACCATTGAATTGCCAGTCAGCAGCGAACTTGCGGACGCTGGAGTCATTGGCAGCGACTCCCTGGCACAAGCGAAGCTCGTCGCCAACACTGCAGGCAGTCCACAGTGCAGCGCGGCCATCGAGCGCGGACTCGCTTGGCTTGTGGCTCACCAGCACGCAGACGGCGGGTGGCGATTTGATTTGCACGGAGGACCATGCGGAAGCCGCTGCCGAAACAGCGGCGCGGAACGCTCGACGACGGCGGCGTCTGGCCTCTCCCTTTTGCCGCTGCTCAACAACGAGGCCGAGCCTTACGATGCGAATGCCGTCGCTGCCGGACTGGACTACCTGCGGAATCGGCTGATGATCACTCGCGATGGAGGCGATTTGCGGGAAGGAACCATGTATGGACAGGGATTGGCCACTCTGGCGCTCGCGCGGGGCCTGGCACGGACCGGCGATGATTCGCTACGCGAGCCGACACAACAGGCCGCCCTGTTCATCGTCCACGCTCAGCATCCCCGCGGCGGCTGGCGATACTTCCCCGGCCAGGCCGGCGATATCACAGTCGTTGGCTGGCAGGTGGCCGCGCTCGATGCAGCACGCACCGCTGGTCTGGCGGTTCCGGAGGAAACACTGCTGCATGCGGGAGAGTTTCTAGACAGCGTGCAAACCGATGACGGCACGGCTTACGGCTACCAGCGGCCTGAAACGCAGCGATCGGCGTCGGCCATCGGCCTCGCATGCCGCATGCGGCTCGGCTGGCATCCACTGGACGCGCGGATCGAATGCGGCGCCGAGCAACTCGTGATCGCAGGGCCTTCGTACGACGACATGTACTTCAACCACTATGCCGCCTTCGTCGTTCGCGAAAGCGGATCAAGCGGCTGGCCCGAGTTTCGGGAGCGAATCGTGAAACATCTCCTTGCGACGCAGGCGACGAGCGGCCACGAGGCGGGAAGCTGGCACTTTGCCGATCCACACACATCACCCGGCGGCCGCGTGTGCGATACGGCGCTGGCGCTGCTGATCCTGCAAACGTGCGTGCAGGATACCAATCTACAGCCCTGACGAGCCGGGTTATCCCTGACGCAGCAACCGGGCGACCTTCGGCAGCGAGGCGGCGACTTCAGCCGCGAGCTCGTCGATGACCCGTTCGATTCGAGCGCGGCGTGGCGAGAACTTGTCCGCCAAGGGTTGCGACGGGTCCTCGGAATCCTCGTCCTCGCGATCCAGCCGCTTGAGAGCGGACCGGCCGAAGAGTGGATCGGCGGATGAGGAGAACGGAGCGACTTCAAATGCATCATCCGCATGCTCGTGATCGTCGTCGAGCAACCCAAGCGAATCAGTGACGCTACTCGTCCCGACATCGACGGCACGCACTACTGCTGGCAGCGCCACGTGCTCCTCCGCATGGGACGGGAGGCACGAGGAACAGCAGCAAGGCAAATCGAGGCCGGGAATCTCGGTGAAATGGAGTGGCGACTGGGCCAGATACTCAGCGGCCGTTCTGGGCGTGCTTACAAACAGGCCGGCACCTTCCCCTTCGGGCCCAAGGCCATCGCCACCACCTGGTCCGCCGCCGTCTCCTCCCGACGGCCCTTCGCCTTCGCCGCTTGGTCCACCGCCTGCATTTAGCGTGATGTAGTTGACGACGGCCAAGAGATCGAGTGTGTTGCAGATGCCATTGTTATCGACATCGACATAGCCGATCGAAGCGACGTTCCCCGACGACGGGAGTTGCGAGTTAGGCGCGTTCAGCGTGATCCAATTAACGATCGCCAGAATGTCGAGCACGTTGACCAGCCCGCTTACCTCACCGGTGACGTTCGCGGCCAGGGCGAAGTTATGCCAGATGTTCGAGTTGACGCTCAGGCCGAAATTCTGGTCTGCCGCGACCTGTCCGGCAACAAAGTTCACCGTGTATTGACCGGAGGCGGGGGTCGTCACATGATGCCCGGACGGGGGCGTGATCTTGACGTTGTAGGTACCGGTCGGAAGATTTCCTAGCGAGTAGGCCCCCAGAAAACTTGTTGTTACCGATGCTTTGGGGCCATACGTGAGTGAATCGAGCAGCACCTGCGTTCCCACGTGCCCGCCGGCAATGACATAAGCAATGTCGGCATTGGGGCGCACGATCGTCATCAGCTCGCCTTGGCCAAGATTCAGGCCGCCGGTCGTATAGCGTGCAATCAAGTTGCCGGCGGCATCGTAGGCTTCGAGCCGGCCGAAGCTGATCCCGCCCGAATAGCCCGAAGGCGGATTGCCGCTGCCGATGGCTCGCAGGCTGACGGCGGAAGTCGGTGTGGCAAAACTGATCTTCAGTTGCCGACTGGTGTTCATCCAGGTTTCATGCGGACCGCCCCCCGCATTGAAACTGCTCCCCCAGAAAACCCGGCCCGCCGAGGAAACGATTTCGCTGGTGATTGCCGTGACAAAAGGATTGGCAATATCCGTGCCGATAGCCGTGAGCGTCGCCCCTTGTAGTGCCGTGTTTAAGACGGCCCCGTCGATACTGTCGTTGGGTTCCAGCTGCCTCTGAAGAACGATCGGATTGCCGGAAGGATCGACTAGCTCCACGGCCCAATCGGCGAGCGGGGCTTCATTCTGGTCCCAGCCGCCGTCGCCGTCGCTGTCGAAATAGACAAACCCGCTGACTCCCGCCTGCTCGGTCGATTTCGGAACCGTCGTGGTGCCGACGAATTCCGGCGACATCACGCCGGTCCGCGTATCGACAGTCCGAATCTTGATCGTGTGCTCGCCCGCTGTCAGTGGAATGGAAAGGTCGAGGTTAGTCTTATACGTTCGATCCGCAAACGTTTGATAAACCGTCCAAGGTCCACCGTCGATCGAGTATTCGACCTGGCGGATGCGATTGATCGTGATGTCGTTCTTCAGGCCGAAGGAGTTCAGATTGGGGAGTGTGCGAACGGCGCTTGAGCCTGTGAACAGATAGCGACCCGTTGAAGCGTTGTAGCGACCGGTACCATTCAATTCAAACGGGACATCGAGCACGTCAAAGATGCCGTCGTCGTCGCTGTCCTTCCAGCCGATCATTTCCAGCGAGGAATCGGACGACGTGTTCGCCAAGTAGGCGGCATCCATCAGCGGGCCAGCTGTCATGATGCTGACCTGCTGCGAGAAACCCCCTTCTGGATTGTCGGCGGCGTTCGTGTTTTGTGTATTGTAGTAGCCGCGCTTCTTCAAATACTCGTCGGGAAGGTAGATCGGAGCGTGCGTGACGGGATCCTCGCCGTCCACATCCATATACTCGTCGAGCGCCCAGAACATGTGCCCCGCTTCGTGGGCAAACGTCGATTCAGGGCGGCTGGCGGGCACAACCATGAAGTGCCCGCCTGCAAAACCGAACGCTTGGGTGATCGATCCACCCAAGTCGAAACGGTCGTCGGGATCGCTCGCATCGTTCACGACGAATACCGTGAATGCCCAGTCGGCATTCGTCTGCTGACGTTGGAAATTGTTGAACTTGCGAATGTCGGACAGGATGCCGGTGACCGTCGTGTCGATGCCACCAAACCCTGACACGGCAAGGAAATCAGACACCCACAGGTTGAAGTCGCTATAGCGGCGAGAAATGGGCTCCGTCCCCGTTGGAACAGGACTATTGGCGTACGTCCAGTCGAACGTGAAATTCAGCAGCCCGTCGCGTACGCCGGGCATCGCATCGAGCGTCTGCTTCCACCACTCTAGGCCGGTTTGTACCTTCGACTTCGCCGCGGCAATCGAGGCGGAGTCCCAATTCTCCGTGCTTTGGTCGATGGAACCGTTTGACTCCATCAGCACGACGGTCACGCGCACGTCGCCGAGCATGTACTCGCCCGTATCGTCGTTCATCGCGCCGAAGGGCAGCGCGGTCATCACGGTCCGCGGCTCAAGCACCTCCAAGTGGGCACGGCGTTGGCGCGCATCACGAGATGCTGCTGCCGATTTGCGGCGCGCGGACGAATGGCGAGAGGCGGAGAGCCGACCCATACCTGCTGCCGATCCTGGATGCCCTGCTTGGAGCGACGCTGTTCCGAGGGACGTGATCTTCGCCCCGCCGTCAAGGATTGAAGGCAGGGTCCAGACACACTTCTATCGTAGTTTCCGCGCACAAATCCAGCAACGAATTGGCGCGCGAAGCGGGCAAGCGAATGAGCACTGCCGGCGGCAAAATCGGCTCTCGAAAAACCACCCGTTGTGGGCAGAGTACAGCTATTGCTGAGTTAGGATCGCTATGCCGCAAGCCTATACATATCAAAGGCTTGCGGCAAACACTTTGGAGTCAGCCGCTTAGGCAACCAGTTTCATCGTCCGGCTGGACTTCGTGATCCCCTCAACAAATTCCTCGAAAATCCGCACGTCCAGGGCTGATGCCGATTCAGCTTCCGGATGGAACTGAGTGCCGACGGCAAACCAATCTTCCATCGTGCTTTCGATCGCTTCGACGACCCCATCCGGACACCGAGCGGTGACCGCAAACCCGGGCGCGACGTCATCAACGGCTTGATGATGCATCGAGTTGACGCGGATTTCGCTATCGCCATAGACCCGCTCCATGAGGGTGCCAAACACGACGGCCAAGCCGTGGCGATGCTCGGGATCCTGCGGATCGCGGTGCGGAATCGATTCCGGCAGATCTTCCGGCACGTGCAAGTACAGCGTGCCTCCCTGTGAAACGTTCAGCAGTTGCATCCCGGCGCCGACACCCAGCACCGGCATCCGCCGTTCGCCGATCTGTTCGGCCAGCATCCGGTCGAAATCTTCGCGGCGGGCGTCCATCGGCCGTACACTGCTGTGGAGTTGAAAACCGTCGCGGCGCGGGTCGAGATCGCCCCCGCCGACGAGTACGAAGCCTTGCAGCATGTCGAGGACGCGGGCAATGTCGGCCCGATCCGTGAGCGGCGGCAGAATGACGGGGATCGCCCCCGCCGCCTCCAGCGCATTGTAGTACCCCGCCGGCACATAGCTTAGCGCGGGCCCCTCCTTGCGAGACGGACGATAGTCAGCGTTCAAACCGATGAGCGGCTTCCGAGGCATCGCAGACCCTTTCCTGAAAAGTACGAACCCGAAATCCCTTGCGGGAACACTCCCGGCTCCCAGCCGGGATGTTTGGCATCAGGAAAGATTGGTTCGTGCAGGACAAGCCAGCAGGACCGACAGCACAGCGTGCTTGCTCGAGGGTCGCCTTCGACACGAAGCGGGAATTGCCGCGTCGCAGTCGTCCCTGACGGAGCCTAAAATGGGCCTGGTCGCATGTCCTCCGGCACGGCTTCCTCCCGAACCCGACGCCAGAGCGATCTCCCTATCGAACTTGTGCGAACCCCTACGTTCCGACCCGACCCAGAAGTGGACCAGGCAAGATGGCGGGAATGTAACGCCGCTCGCGACACCCACCTAGCGACCTACCATATTTTGTGGCCCAAGGGTGCTGCTTCTACTACATCTTGTGCTGGCAATGCTGTCGTGGCGTGTCGTGCTAGCAGTTTTGGTTGCGGGAAACACCCGCGATCCATCCCGAAACGGTCCTCTTCTCGTGCCCTGCTGGCAAAAAACGGCGATTGTCGAGTTTGGTGATAACTACTGTCAACTTTAAGACAAACTCCTAAGTACTTTTTGCGATCACGCGGTCGCTCGCCGCTGCCGCATTCGTTTGATTCGTCCGATTCGTGGTTCATTCCGACGCTGGCAAGCGACCCGCGAAACCGACCTGGACTTGCCGATGCCTTCGCGGTACTTTCCCGCCCGCTTATCTACCCCGTGCTATCACCACGGCCGGCCTCCGGTCCGCGCGCTCGCTGCTTCCGCATGTCCCGCTTATCCCGCTGGCAAGACCTCGTGCTTCCGCTAGGCCTGATCGCGAGCGTGCTCGTGATCCTGGTCCCGATGCCGGCGTATCTGCTCGACATCCTCCTCTCCGCGAACATCGCCGTTTCGGTGATCGTTCTGCTGACGACGATTTACGTTCGCACACCGCTCGAATTCAGTATTTTCCCTTCGCTCCTGCTCGCGACAACCCTGGCTCGGCTCGTGCTGAATGTCGCCACGACGCGGCTCATCCTGACCCATGCCGGGGCGGATGGAATGAATGCGGCAGGGGGCGTCATCAAGGCGTTCGGCGAGTTCGTCGCCGGCGACCAACTCGTCGTCGGGCTCATCATCTTCGTCATCATTGTGGTGATTCAGTTTGTCGTGATCACCAAAGGCGCCACCCGTATCAGCGAAGTTGCTGCTCGCTTTGCCCTCGACGGCATGCCTGGACGCCAGATGGCGATCGACGCCGACCTGAATGCCGGGACCATCGACGAGAAGGAAGCCCAGCGCCGCCGTGAAGAGATCACGCAGCAGGCCGACTTCTTCGGGGCAATGGATGGTGCAAGCAAGTTCGTCCGCGGCGACGCGATCGCCGGCATCGTCATCACACTGATTAACATCATCGGCGGCTTTGTCATCGGCGTGGCCCAGCAGAAGATGTCCTTTGCGGAATCGGCTGAGGTCTTCACGATGCTCAGCATCGGCGACGGCCTCGTGAGCCAGGTGCCGGCCTTTCTGATCTCGCTGGCGGCTGGCTTGCTTGTCACACGCAGCACGCAGAAGACCGACCTGCCAGCACAGTTTCTCTCGCAACTTTTCAGCAATCCGCGGGCGCTTGCCGTGGCGGCTGGATTCCTGGCGATTCTCGTTCTGACGAACCTACCCAAAGTGCCGCTGCTGGCTCTTGGCGCAGGTTGCGGATCGCTGGCATTGATGCTTGGCCGCAAGCAGAAGGAAACCGAAGTCAAACAAGCGGCCCAAGCCAAGGCAGCCGCGGACGCGGAGAAGAAGGTCGAAGAGCGGATCGAAGACTTCTTGGCGATCGACCCGATGGAAATCGAGATCGGGGCATCGCTCGTCAAACTCGCCAGCCCGAAGTACGGTGGCGATCTTCTGCCTCGCATCACCGCCGTCCGCCAATCGGTCGCTGCCGACATTGGTATCATCCTTCCCAAGGTTCGCATCCGGGACAACATCCGCCTTGGCGAGACGCAGTATCGCATCAAGATTGGCGGCAACGTCGTCGCCCAAGGGGAAGTGCTGCCGGGCAAGCTGCTCGCCCTCGATTCGGGGATGACGACCGGAAAAATCCTCGGCATCGAAGCGAAAGATCCTGCGTTCGGCCAGCCTGCGGTTTGGATCGAGCCGGGCCAGCAGGAAAAGGCCCAAATGCTGGGATACACGCCGGTCGAGCCGACGGCAGTCCTGGCGACGCACCTGCAAGAGATCGTCCGCCGCCAGGCCGACGAACTGCTCACGCGCGATGCTTGCAAGCATCTGATCGACGAGTTGAAGAAGGCGAGTCCGACTGTCGTCGATGAGCTGATTCCCGGCGTGCTGAAGCTCTCAGACGTGCAGCAAGTGCTCCAGAATCTGCTTCGGGAAGAAGTGCCGATCCGGCAATTGGGGCTCGTGCTCGAAACGCTCGGCGACATGGCAGGCAAGACCAAGGACCACGTATTCCTTGCCGAGTACGCCCGGCATCGCCTCGCTCGCACGATCTGCTCACGGCTTCGCGATGCCGAAGGGAGGCTGTTCGTGCTCACGCTCGATCCAGCGCTGGAAGACAAGATCACCGCTGGCATCGAACACACCGAGCGCGGACTGTTCATTCGGACGCCTCCGCAGACGATCGAAAAGCTTTGCGAAGGGATCAACCGCGAACTTCCCAAGCTGACGCGTGGCGGCCGTCGCCCTGTGCTCCTCGTCAGCCCGCAGATTCGCGCCGGACTCAAGCAAATGACCGCCGCTAACCTGCCGCGTCTGCATGTGCTGAGCTTTGGTGAAGTCACACGCGATACGAAAGTGGAAATCGTTGGCATTGTGAATGACGCATGAGTTCAAGGTTCCAAGTTCAAGGTTCAAAGTCAGGAACCTTGAATCCGCAACCTTGAACGTTAAACCTTGAACTTTGAACATGGATCCAACCGTCGAACTTCGCCGCCTTCTGCACGCCAGCGGTCGCCCGCTGGGTGGCGATGCTGCGCCACCGCGACTCCTCGTCGTGGCCGCCGGCAAAGCGGGCGTCGGTTCGACGACGTTGGCGGTGAATCTCTCGGTCTCACTTGCTGGACATGGCCTGCGGACGGTGCTCATCGATGCCGACCTGACCCGCGCTGATGCCGCCGCTCATTGCGGTCTGGCCGACCAGGCTGGCATCGGTGAAGTGCTGACCGGACGCCGCAGCATCCACGAGGTGCTCGCTCGCGGTCCCGGCGGTTTGCAGGTCGTTGTCGGCTCATCCAACGCCGAGGCCCGCAATGCGTGTACGGAACGCTCGGTTCGCCGCGTCGTGCGGCAAGTGCAGTCGCTTGGCCGCCACGCCGATCTCGTGCTCGTCGATGTCGGCGCCAGCACCAGTGCCGCCACGCTCGCCTTCTGGCAAGCCGCCAGCGAGGTGATCCTCGTCGCGATCCCCGATGCCGTTGCCGTCATGGATACCTACGCGACGGTGAAGACGCTGCTCACTCGTTCGCCCGTCCGCCCGCCTCTGCGGCTTGTTGTAAATCAAGCGTCCAATGAACTCATTGCCGCCGACGTTCACCACCGCATCGACCGCTCCTGCCGCCGGTTCCTCGGTCTCGACCTGCCGCTGGCAGCATGGCTTCCTCCCGATGCCAGTGTTCCTAGTGCATCGCGGCTGGGTATCCCGCCGACAATCGCGAATCCAGCCGGACCGCTAGCGATGGCGATCGACGAACTGGCATCCGAGCTTCTCGCGACCCGCGACCGCATGACTGCCAACACTCCCACCCACGACAGCACGACCCACGACCCATCCCGGCAACTCAAGCGCGCCGCATGAATCGCCCTGTAGCGGTTCGCACACAAATCACTCGAGGTTGTTTCGCTTTCACGGACCAGCAAGGAGAATCGCCAAACGAGAGCAAATTCGCTCAACTCTCCCAGGTGGTATGGCCGATAATGACTTGGCGCGGACTGCGCCGCGCTGTGTCAAGCTGTAGGGCTTGCGCAAAGTTTTCGGGCATACCGAGGGCGGAATGGCACGGACTTACGCCGGTTCGCTTGGGCTGTTGGCTTGTGGGATCACCCTGACCCGCGGCCTCATTCACCAAGCGAGCACCGAGTCCACCATCCTGGCCGCCTGCGGTGGGTTGTTCCTGTTTGCTCTCGTGGGTTTCGTTGCCGGCCAGCTTGCCGAACTTTTCGTTCGCGAGTCGGTCACGACGCAATTCAAAGCGGCCTTGGCCGACTGGGAGCGGAACGCGGAAGCCAAACCGACCTCGAAAACGAACTGATCGTCGCCGTAAGGCAGGAAGCCGCGCATGACGCGCGGCCGGACCGGCAAGTGCTACCCCCACGAGCCGAGCCAATCCACTCATGGAGGATCGAATGATTACCGCCGTTGCTGCTCCAGCGCTGGACATCGACGAAGTTTGGAAGCATTACAAGATCGACCCCAACAACAAGGAATATCGCAACGCGCTGGTCGAGCACTACTTGCCGCTGGTGAAGTACAACGGTGAACGAATCTGGGCCCGCCTGCCCGAGGGCGTCGAACTCGACGACCTCATCTCGGCCGGCGTCTTCGGCCTGATGGACGCGATCGACGCCTTCGACATGACGCGCGGCGTCAAGTTCGAGACCTACTGCGTCCCGCGTATCCGCGGCGCCATGCTCGACGAACTCCGGACCATGGACTGGGTTCCGCGTCTCGTCCGGAGCAAGGCCAGCAAGCTCAACGAAGCGACGAAAATTCTGGAAGCCCGGCTTGGCCGCCATCCCACCGAGGCGGAACTGGCCACACAGCTCGAAATGAGCGTGCCTGACCTCGAAAAAATGCTCGTCGAGGCGAGCGCGGTCAACCTGATCAGCCTCAACAAAAAGTGGTACGAGACGGACAGCTATAAAGACGTTCGCGAGATCGACATTCTCGAGGACAAAAAGGGAGAAGACCCGACCCGCCGCATTCAGAAGAACGATCTGATGCGGCTCGTCACCAAGGGTCTCAATCGGAACGAGCGGCTGATCATCATTCTGTATTACTACGAAGAGCTGACGATGAAGGAGATCGGCGCGACGCTTGATCTGTCCGAAAGCCGCGTCAGCCAGATGCACAGCTCGATCGTGGCCCGCCTGCAGGGGCAGCTCGGCCGCCGGCGTCCGGAGTTTGGGACGTAACCGTGGGGCAGGCGTCTCGCCTGCCAGGCGAGCGGGGTGCGTCTGTACCCCGATGATTCCACGCTCAGTTTCTCGTGGACACGTCCGCTGCCATTATTCACAATGCCCTTGCCGCGTTTCACGGCAGGGGGATGTGCGCACATGGCCATCGTCGTCCACTGTTCTTGTGGCCAATCGTCCGAGGCTCCGCAATCGGCGGCCGGACTGGAACTGGATTGCCCGGCATGCGGGCAAAGCGTGACGGTTCCCCATCCCGCGGTCGGCCCTGTTGTGGCTTGCCAATGTGGCCAGCGTTTTCGGGGCGAACCGCGACTCATTGGCCAGTCGGTCGCGTGCCCCGTCTGCCAGCAGTCGATTCCAGTGCCGCATCCGGCCGAGCAATCGATCTTCGATGAGTTGCCCGTCGGACCGATCCCCGTGCGAGCGCCCACCCCGGTGCGACCCGTCGTTATGCCGATCGTTCGAGCTGGTCCTCCGCCCGATCCTACCGTGGTTCTCTGGGCGCTGGTGCGATTCGTCGGCGGCATGCTCCTGCTGCTGTTTGTCGCCATGCAAACGGTATGGATTTGCTACAACCTGTTCGTCGAGCAACTCACCGACAAGATGTGGATGCTGCGGATTCACATTCCGTTTCTCTTCGTTGTCTTCAAGTTTGGGATCTACCTCGTTTGGCCGCGGTGGAGTTCACCCGATTCTGAGGAGTGAGGAACCGTGTAAGCTACGGGCATGGCCACACCTTCCTCTGCTCTTGCCGCTGAAGTTGCCGCTCGCCTCGCGCTTGCTCGCGACGCCGGCGTGGCAGCCGGCAAACTGACGCTCCGCTACTTCCAGACGACTAATTTTCAGACCGAAAAAAAGTCCGACGGCAGTCCCGTCACCATTGCCGACCGTTCGGCTGAGCAGCTCCTGCGCGAGTGGATCGCTGCCGCCTTCCCGCACGACGGCATTCTCGGCGAGGAGTTCGGCGAAGTCGCCGGCACGTCGGGCTTTCGCTGGATTCTCGATCCGATCGACGGGACCAAATCGTTCATCCACGGCGTCCCTCTCTATGGCACGATGATCGGCATCGAGCACGAGGGGCGCTGCCCCGCGGGCCTCGTCTATATGCCCGGACTCGACGAAGGAGTGTTCGCTTCGGCCGGCCAAGGGACTTGGCACTTCCGCGGCAACAGTCTGCCGACTCGCGCGAGCGTCTCGACGAAGGACAAGCTGAGCGACGGCCTCTTCGTCACCTCGGCAATCGACATGTACGCGCGGCGTGACGCGGTCCACGTCCTCGATGCGCTGCAAAAAACTGCCTACATCACACGCACCTGGGGTGATTGTTACGGCTACCTGCTCGTTGCGACCGGCCGGGCCGAGGTGATGATCGACCCGATCCTGAATGTCTGGGACGCCGCCGCCGTCCAGTCGATCGTCGAAGAAGCCGGCGGCACGTTCACCGATTGGCAAGGGAACCGCACGATCCATGCCGGCGAAGCGATCGCGACGAATGGCCAAGTGCTCGACGAAGTGCTGAAGTTGACTCACCGGTAGTGCCTCGCGACCGAGACCGCGAAAGACTCCAGGCGCTCGGCAGGTCTCGTCCATTGCGTTACCAAGCGGCACTAAAAAAACTGCGAATATTATGAGTCTGCTAGAGTCGGCCAGTTTGCCATGATCTGACTGGCAAATTTGATCGAGCGGTCCGTGTACCACACTTCGCGCCACGTGTAGAGGAGGCCAGCAAGAGGATGACCAAATCTAGGTGCTTTCAGGCGAATCAGACGCTCGCCAGGACCGACGGCCCAAGGGCCAGGAAGATCAGCAGCGTGCGGAGGCGGAATTGCATTAGTTCAGAAATCGAATCTGCCCATGAGCTTTTCGATGATTCCAATCGCTGCCAACCCTGCGAACAGGAACAGCGCCAGGAGCCACCAACGAGTTTTGAGTTGTTTCCGATACATTTCAGACTTCCACGTGTGGAGCGAGCGGACCACGAGGGGACTCGTCGCGATAGTGCTTCCCCTGCCACGTGTCGCGGCGTTCCAGTTCGTGCTGCACGGCGCGGAGGACGCCCGGTTTGTCGAGGCACCACGTCGGGCCGACGAAGTAATCTGGCGGAGCATCGCCGCTGACCCTTTCGACGATCATCTCCGATGGCAAGAGTTCGAGGAAATCGACGAGCGCGGCGACGTATGCGTCGCGGCCCATGAGCCTCACTTCGCCACGTTCGACTTGCTCGGCGAGCGGCGTCCGCCGAACGGCATAGAGGTTGTGGATTTTGACGGCATCGAAACCGAGGCGGGCGACTTCGCGGGCCGTCGCGAGCATGTCTGCGTGCGATTCGCCCGGCAGACCGAGGATCACATGGCCACAGATTTCAAAGCCCCGACCGCGACTTCTCTCGACGGCGTCGATGGTTGCGTCGTGATGATGGCCCCGATTCATCCAGTCGAGCGAGCGGTCGTGGATGGTTTGCAAGCCGTATTCGACGGAAAGGTAAGTTTTTCCGGCCAGTTCCTGAAGCAGGTCGAGCACGTCGTTGGGCAAGCAGTCGGGCCGCGTGCCGATGGCGAGGCCTACAACAAGTGGATGAGCCAGCGCTTGCTCATAAAGCGGGCGGAGGCGGCTGACCGGTGCGTAGGTGTTCGTCGCCGGCTGGAAATAGGCGATGAACTGGTCCACGTCGTACCGATGTTTGAGTCGGCGAATGCCGTCGTCGAGTTGGCCGGTGATGTCCAGTCGCGGCACGCGGCGGCTGGGGCTGAAGCTCCGGTTGTCGCAGAACGTGCAGCCGCCGGTGGCGACCGAACCATCGACATTGGGGCACGTAAACCCAGCGTCGAGGCTGACCTTCTGTACGCGGCCGCCGAACCGCCGGCGGAGAACGAAGCTCAGACTGTGATACCGCAGGCCGGCCGCTCGCCAGGCTGGCATTTCTGCGGCAGGAATCTCAGCTAGTGGCGGGAGAATTGACGACACGCTACCCCCCAGGTAGAGTCAGAAGAACGTCGCTTGGCGGGTTAGGGAATCACGCACACAACTTCGGAACAAGTTGGGGCAAGGCGTGGCCGATCGCCTTTAGATGATACGGCTGCGCTGTTGGCCCCCTCAAGGGTCTCGCGATGGACAACTATGGTGAACTCGTGCCGCTGGGTGGCGGCGATCCGATTCCGCTCTTGCGGGCGACGCTGACCGTCGGGCGGCGGGAAACTTGCGACGTGGTGCTGCGGTTCGCGAATATGTCGGGCCAGCACTGCCAGCTTTTGCTGGAAAACGGTTATTGGTACGTGCAAGACTTGAACAGCCAGAACGGCGTGAAGGTCAACGGGGCCCACGTCATTCGCAAGCTGCTCAAGCCGGGCGACACACTGTCGATGGCCCGGCACAAGTACAAGATTCAGTATTCGCCGGAAGATTTGGGAGCGACCGGCCCGCCACCAAGCGAGGAAGAAGACATCACTGCCGTGCTCGGCAAGTCGCTGCTCGAACGAGCCGGCCTGCAGCGGCGGCCCGATTCGTCGGGGCGACGCTATGATGTGAACGACGATAGTGCGGGACAGTTGAAGAAGAAGAAAGAACTCGATTGACGGTCCATTTCTAGCCTCTAGCAGCAGGGTGCATGAGTGAAACGAAATGCACCTCCGAGTTCGACTTGGTGCATTTCGCGGTGCTCATGCACCCTACGGAGTCTTTCATGCTCGGACACATGGTCTATTTCACGCTGAAGGATCGCTCTCCCGCTGCGGTCGAGAAGCTCCTCGGCGACTGCCGCAAGTATTTGACCGACCATCCGGGGACGGTTTTCTTCGCCGCCGGCAAGCTGGTGCCCGATCTGACGCGACCCGTGAACCAAACCGATTTCGACGTGGCGCTGCAGGTTGTGTTTGAGTCGCGAGCGGCTCACGACGCGTATCAGGTCGCTCCGCGACACGTGCAGTTCATTGAAGAGAACAAGCCGAACTGGGAGCGCGTACGCGTGTTTGATGCGGATGTGAGTTAGGGAGGGAGGCTTCCCGCTCTGCCGCGCGATTGAGCTTGAAGCCGACTGACCGAACGATCACGAAAGCACGAACGAGAAGAAAACACGAAGCCGAGGGAACGATATTCGCGTCAAACAGCTTCCAGTGTTAATTTCGTGTTTTCGGCTGTTTTCGAGTTTTCGTGATCTGCCTTTCGCCAGCGATTTACCATGCTGAGCGATTCTCGCGATCTCGTTTGGCAGACAAGTTATCCACTTAAGACGACGGCGCTCATACGTGACGGTTGTATGGGCCTTCGCGTGGCCCTATCGCGACGGATATGCGGCTCTCAAGCGTGGTGCGCCTCGTGCCCAATTCGCCGGTGACGCCGGTCTTCTCGGCGGCGGGGCACGGGCTGCAATCGGCCTCTATGCTGCGACGATGTCGTAACTAGCTCTCGCTACCATCGAGAGTCCGAGGTGCCCGTGCTTAGCCCCGCTGCGTACCCATGTCGGGCCTGCGCCGACGGCTTATGCCGTTTGCGGTCGATCCGCGCGCGCAACGCGGCAGTGGGATTCCTGAGCCTGGCCGCCTCTTTTCTCGTCGCGATCATCCTCTGCTCCCCGGCACGGGGGCAGTTTCCGATCCGGCAAGTGCCGGCAGCGTGGAATGGTCCGGCGCGGACGGTTGTGCAAGGCAATCCGCCGGCTGCACTAAATTCGGCTGCACCGAGTTCGCCTGCTGCTACGTCCACACCGCCCCATCCGGCCATCGCCCGGATCACCGTTCCCGAGCGCGACGGCGTCTCCTACGGCAGCGGCACACTGATCGATGCCCGTGGTAAATTCGGCCTGGTCATCACCAACTGGCACGTCGTCCGCGATGCTTCGGGGCCAATCACCGTCGAATTCCCTGACGGACACAAATCGCCGGCCGAAGTGATTCGCACCGACAAGGACTGGGATCTTGCGGCTTTGTCGATCCTGCGGCCCCAGGCCGAGCCGCTGCCGATCACGAGCGAGGCCCCGCAGATCGGCGAGTGGCTCGCGATTGCCGGCTATGGAAGCGGCGACTATCGGGCGGCGTCGGGCTACGTCCGGGCGTACAACTCGCCGAGCACCGACCTGCCGGCAGAGTTCATTGAGCTTTCTGCCGAAGCCCGGCACGGCGACTCGGGCGGGCCGATCATCAACCAGCGTGGCGAACTTTGCGGCGTCCTCTTCGGCTCCGCGCCGGGATACACGTGCGGCGCGTATGGCGGCCGCGTGCGGCAGTTCCTGACGACCGTCATTCCAGGCGGCGAGCCGGGGAGCGACACGGCGAACATCGCGGCCACGATTGCTCAGCCACAGTCGCCGCAAGTCGCGACATCGCCGGCCGTACCCGATCCGACAGCAATTGCTCAAGCCGATGTCGGTCCGCCGCGAAACTACGTGCCGCCACAGCCGCAAACGACCGCGCTGCACCAGTCTCCCGCGCCGCAGCCGTATGTGTCGCAGTCGGCGATCAAGGACGACTTCACGCACCTCACGCCGGCCCAGCCACCGACCAGCGAGGCACCGATTCGCGATTGGCCCGCGCCGCCGACCGTGGATAGCCGCGTTTCGGTGGATCGTCCCGAGTCCGCGCCGATTGCCGCAAGCAGTGCGGCCGAAGTCGATCTCGCTCCCGCCAGCCGTGTCCATGTGCCGGTGCCGCCGCGTAACGGTACCACCAGCAGCGGACCGGGTGTCAATGATGCCGGCTCGGACCAACTGGCGGCTGCGATGTGGCGGAAGTTCGGTGGCACGACGTTCTACGACCAGGCGAAGTCGGTCCTGGCGATCATCGGCATGCTGGCGATCACCGTGCAGTTCTGGCGGTTCAACAATCGCCGCGAGCGCGATGAGGAAGAGTAGGGAATTCCCTACATCACTCGCACGTAGATCGCCTTGCTGTCCCCCAGCGCGTAGAAGTCCTCGAGTACCGCTTCCAACCGATAGCCGCACCGTTCGTAGAAGCCCCGTGTGGCGGTGTAATCGGCGCGGTGCGAGGTTTCGATGTAGATTCGCCGCCCCCCTGCGGCTGCGACTTGCCGCTGCACTTCGTCGAGCAGGAGCCGGCCGATACCGTTGCCTTGCACTGCCGGAGAAACGGCGATCCAGTACAAATCCCAACTGCCGACGGTCAGCGAGTTCGGCCCAAAGCATGCGTAGCCGACGACCTCGGATGTTTGCTCGGCAAAGAGGAACTCGTAGCCGGAGGGCGTCCCTTTCGCGAGACGAGTTTCGACGAGTTCGACGGCCACGTCGATCTCGCCGGGACGAAACAGGTTCGTGGAAGCCACGATCTGCCGCACCGCCGCGGCATCGCTGGGCCGAACTTCAGCGCGGAGTTTGGCAGTTGCGGCCGACTTCGTTTTCTTAGTTTTCGACGGTGAGGTTGCGGGCTTCGGCGGCGGCTTTGCAGGGGCTGGCGGCGAAGCGACGATTGCAGGACTAACTCCAGGGGGTCGCAGAGCATCCTCCAATACCCACTGCACGGCTGATTCGAGCGGTACGCCAGCCTTAGCAAGCGCCGCGGCGAAGCCGGCATCGGGTGAGAGGCACGGATTGGCGTTGACCTCCAGGATCCACGGCCGCCCGGTTGTATCAACGCGGAAATCGACGCGGGCATGGCCACGCAGTTCGAACAGTTCCCAGCAGCGAATCGCTAGGCCGCGGAGCGTATCGAGGAGCGGCTCATCGACGGTAGGGAAATCGAACTTGCGGGGTGTGTGCAGGTACTCGAACGCTTCTTCCTCCCACTTTGCTGCGTAGCCGACGATCCGTGGCTTATCGGCGGGAAATGCTGAGAAGTCGATCTCGGCCGGCGGCAGGACATGAGGCGACGGACCGCCGGCGATTAGGGACAGATTGAACTCGCGTCCTTCAACGAATCGCTCGGCAAAGCACTGCCGGCCGAGCTGCCGCGATCGCGACTCGATCTGAGCCGCGACCGTGCTCCCGTCGCCGGTGCGGACGATCGCATGGTCGTCGAGTCCAATCGAGGCGTGCTCCCAGACGGCCTTGATGATGTATGGCGGTGCGAGAGAAGTGGCTTCGTTGCTCGTCGCCCAGTCCGGCGTCGGCAGTCCAGCCGCTCGCAACCGCGTCTTTGCCGCCGGCTTGTTGTTGGTCAGATGCAGTGCCGCTGAGTGCGTTCCTGTGTAGGGCAAGTCCAAATCGTCGAGGAGCACCGCCGCCAGATGCGCAAGCCGGTCGGAACCGCCGAGCGACTCGACGAGATTGAAAACCATTGCCGGCCGATCGGCTGTGAGTGTCTCTTCGATCGATTCCAGGTTGAGCGTACAGGCAAGTCGCCGCGGTAGATGGCCGAGCTTGCGAAGTGCCTCCTCGACCGTTTGCACCTGCACGAGCACGTCGCGGTCGGCGGCCGAGTCGGTATCGGCGACGGCGTTGTGGAGGACGGCGATCTTCATCAGAATTGGACTCGACCCGCAAGAGACTGCTTCGCCGCCGCCACGCGGGGCTCGGCGCTGGCCACGATCCGGCCGATCAACTCGACATAGGGCATCCCGATCTTTGTCGCTAGGATGGGCAGGTCGGAATGCTCGGGGTGCAGGCCGGCCAGCGGATTGACTTCCAGAAAACTCGGCAAACCCGCGGCCTCGCACCGCAAATCGACGCGGCCGGCGTCGCGACAGCCAAGAAGACGCCATGCCATTAGAGCCATTTGCTCGGCAACCGCTACATGCGGATCGTTGTCGGCTCGTACGAGCCGATACTCGACCAACTCCTCGCAGCGCTCCTTGTTCACATACGAGTAAGCGTCGGCCTCTGCTCCTTGCAGCAAAATCACTTCCAGCGTGCCGATCGCGACGGCTGCCGCGCCGGTCCCCGTAATGCCGACGGTGAACTCGCGGCCGGGAAGAAACTCCTCCAGCAGCACCGGTTGAGAGTATTTCTGAAGGAGTTCGGGTACGACCGTCCGCAGGGCTTCCCCATCGGTGATCTTCGAGGCCGGCGTCACTCCCTTGCCCGTCCCCTCGGCGATCGGCTTCGCAAAGAGCGGAAACCGCAGGTTGATGTGCGACAGGTCGGTCGCTCGCTCGATCACGGCGAATAAGGGCGTCAGCACGCCCCCCGCTGTAACCACCGTCTTGGTCAGTCCCTTGTGCAGCGACAGGGCCATCACCAGCGGATCGGAAAACGTGTACGCGATGCCATACGCATCCAGCAGTGCCGGCACTTGGGCCTCGCGGGCAATGCCCGACAGCCCTTCGGCAATGTTGAACACCAAATCCCAGCGGTCGCCGCGCACGAGCCGCGCCGCAAGTTGCCGCACGTGGCCGATTCGATCGGTCTTGTGGCCGAGCTGTGTCAGGGCTTGCTCGATCGACGCGACCGTATCGGGCCGGTCGAACTCTGCCGTCTCGTCCTCCGACAGCCCCGCCGCGAGATACTCCTGCCGCAAGTCGTAAGTGAGTCCAATCAGCACGGGGAAAGCTTTCTCGGAGCAAAGCGGTAGTATGATTCAAATGACCAATGTCCAAATCCCAGTGACCAATGTCGGAATTGTCGAATTGGTCATGGAGGCTTGGTCATTTGAGAGCTGAGTTCCCAGCGAAAAAGCGGTCGCTCATTTACTCCGCCTTCATTAGCCCCGTCCGCGGATCGACTGCCTTGAGGGCTGCCTTCGCCACCGACCGAATCGTCTCGTCTTCCTTCGTGTCGTTCAGGATCGACTGCAACTTCTCCGCGGCGCTGTTCGCAAGCACGCCCACATCCTTGAGACCGTTAATCGCTGTCTTGCGGGTCTCGAAATCCTGACCGTCCACGAGGGCAAGCAGCTTGGTCACGATCTCCTCCGACGGTGGCTCGACGCGGCCGAGGCACTCGATCGCCTTGAGTCGCAGTTGCTTCGGCTCGCCCCCGATCGCTTCCATGAGCGTCGGCGTCGCGACGGGACCGAGCCGGGCGAGCGCCCGGCAAGCAGTCAGACGTGTGGCCAATCCCACACTCGGATCCTTGATCTTCGCAGCCAGGTCGCCGGCGATCTTGTCCCCCTGCAAACCGAGCCAGCGCTCGATCCGCACAAGTTTTTGCCCACCCGTCGGATCGGACGAGAGAGTTTCGACTTCGGCAAACGCGGCATCGAGACTCGCATATTCCGACTGGGTCACCGCCGGTAGCTTTGGCCGGTCATCGATAACCGCCGCCGCCTGCTGCTTCTTGCCGGGCTTTTTGGCCGCTTGTACGGGCATTTCGCCGCATCCGGTCAGCATCGTAGGCAGCAGGGTGGCAATCATCAGCACGGAAAGTCGTCGCATGTCCGATCCTGTCAGCGGCCCGAAAACGCCAGAAACCAGCCGCGACTAGTTTGTCCTCGGCGGGCAGGATCGGCAAGCGGCCCGACGAAGTTGTGTCGCAAACAGAGAGTCAGGGCCGGCCTCCCGGCAATCGATCCAAGTCCACCGCTCACGGCACCACCTGCACCTGCCGACCATCGGGGAAGCGAAGCGACGCTTCGACAATGACGTTGTTCCAGTCTTCGTCCTCGGTCTGCTTGACGGTGAGGACGCCGGAACCCTTGTCACCCTTGGCGTTATAGACGAATGTCTCGTCGTCGTTCTTGGCCGAGGTGGCGACGAAATCGAAGTCGAGCGATTGCAGTTCGCCAATGTGTTCGCGGAATTCGGGGTCGTCGCGGATTTGATCGGCCACCTCGGCCGCCACGATGTTCAGACCAAAGAGACCGATCCCGACAAAGCTCCCCACGCAGCAAACGACACAAAGTCCGCCGACGCCAAGCAAGATCCAAAGCCACAAAAGTGACTGTTTTTGTGGCTGTGGCGGAGGGGCGAAGTGCGCGGGACCGCTCGGAGCGTAAGGTGACGGATTGGGCGATTGCCAGGAACTCACGACTGCGGCCTTGTATGAGGGCGAAAGGCGAGGGAGACGTTGCGAGCGGTTATCGTAACTTCGACTACTCACTGGGAAAACAGCAAGTGCTGGCGAGCCAGCGTAACGAAGCGCAGGGTGCTCCCGCACAGGGCTATAATTGCGGCAGCGATCAGTCATCTTAGGCGAGGATTGCCGATGATGATCGAGAATGAAACCCCGTAGCCGGTGGCTGAAGTTGATTGGAATCGAATGTCGATTCACGGAGCATTAACCCTGAGCACGTCCAACCCGGCAGCCGGTGAGGCAATCGCCGCTGCTGTCTGGCCGGGTGTGCCGGGATACGCGATCGAAGCGGAACTGGGTCGCGGTGGCATGGGGGTTGTGTTCCGGGCTCGGCAAATCGAGACAGGGCGCCTGGTAGCTCTGAAACTCTTGCGCGACAGCGCTCTGGCTGGGCCGCAGGATCTGGCTCGTTTTCGTCTGGAGGCCCGAGCCGCCGGTCAAATGCGGCATCCGAACATCGTCGAGATCATCGAAGTCGGCGAGCACGAGGGGCGGCCCTACTTCGCGATGGAGCTGGTTCAGGGTGGCACGTTGGCCGAGCACCTTGCCGGAAAGCCCATCGAAGCCCGGGCTGCCGCCGAGATGATTCGTACGCTCGCTCAGGCCGTCGAGCACGCGCACGAGCGGAACATCGTGCATCGTGATCTCAAGCCACCGAACATCTTGTGTTCAAAGTTCAAGATTCAAAGTCCAAAGTTCAAAGTTGAGAACAACGTCGAGTTTGGAACATTGAACCCGGAATTGAAGATCGCCGACTTCGGCCTTGCCAAGCGACTCGACGGTGAGAGCACAGCTTGGACCCAGGACGGCGTCGTCCTGGGGACGCTCAGCTATATGTCGCCGGAGCAAGCGGCAGGTCGCATCGGCGCGATTGGCCCGACGACCGACGTGTATGCTCTCGGAGCGATCCTGTACGAGCTGCTGACCGGTCGCCCTCCATTTGCTTCGGACGTTTGGAACGTCACGGCGATGAAAGTGCTGCATGAACTTCCGCCAGTGCCGTCGAACGTGGTAGCTGGCGTGCCGCGCGAATTGGAAGCGGTTTGCCTGAAGTGCCTGGAGAAACGCCAGGAGGATCGCTATGCCACGGCGCAGGCTTTGTCCGACGATTTGGGCCGCTTTCTCGCGGGTGAAAGCGTTGTTGCGGCTCCCGCCAGTGAGTCCAAGCGACTGACGCGGTTGGCGGAGCAGGACGGATATGTGCTTGCCGAGGAAATCGCTCGCGGTCCACGCAGTACGGTCTATCGAGCCCTGCAGCAACCGCTCGGTCAGCCGGTGGTGGTGAAGTTATTCCGCAAGGGAAGCTGCTCGAAGGAAGCCTGGGACGAGCGGCTGCATCGCGGCGCTGGTTTGTGGGCTTCGATCGCCCACCCGCAGATCATTGGCGTTCAGCGGGCCGGGTGGTGGGATGGGGCGGGGTACCTCGCGATGGAGTATGTGCCGCAAGGAAGCCTCGCCAGCCGCATCGCCGGCCGGCCGCTGCCGATCGCTCAGGTCTTTGAGCTGATGGAACGCCTGATTGAGGCGGTGAACTACCTGCATCGGCAAGGGGTCGTGCATGGCAATCTGAAACCGAGCAATGTGCTGATCGCTGCCGACGGCATTCCTCGACTGACGGACTTTTTCGTCGTGAGCAATTTGGTCAGCGGGCCGCTGCCGCGAGGAAATGAGGAGGCTGCCGGACTCGCGTCGCTCGCGCCAGAACTCCTCGACGAGCCGACGGCGGAACTGCGGCCCTACACGGATTTGTATGGCCTGGGGATCATTTTGTACGAGTTGCTCACGGGTCAACCGCCGTTTGAGGGAACGACTGCTGCCGGAGCGGCTGAGCAAGTTCGCACGGTCGAGCCGACGCCCCCTTCGCAGTTGAATCGCAATGTGACACCACAACTCGACGCGGCGTGCCTCCGCTGCCTCGCCAAAAATCCTTGGCGTCGCTACCCGCGAGTGTTCGATCTGCTGGCTTACTTGCGATACGTCCGCGATGGTGGGGACAGCCTGAGCCTGCCCGCCGACCGGAAGCGCGGCACGAATAACCGACCACCGCGGCCGATGGGATAGATGCGGGCATCCGGTTTTAAACTATCGCTCGCCACGGCCTTGCTTCAGCCGGTCGATCAGAGCGGCCGCAAGGATGACCAATCCAAAGACGATCTTTTGCGGGTCGCTGGCGATGCCCAGGAGGTTCATGCCGTTGTTGACCACGGCGATGAGCAGGGCGCCGAGCAGCGTCCCCCACATTCTCCCCTGGCCGCCGGAAAGGGACGTACCGCCGACGACCACCGCAGCAATCACCTGCAGCTCATAGTTTGTGCCGTACTTGGGGCTGCCGCTTTGATACTGTGAGACCATGAGTACGCCGGCCAAGCCCGCCAAGAGGCCGCCGACAACATACGCCAGCAACGTGACTCTCCGCACCGGCACGCCGCACAAGAATGCCGCCTGCCGATTGCCTCCAACCGCGTATAAGTGCCGGCCGAAGATCGTCCGCTTCATCACCACGTCGGCCAAGGCGAAAAGCACGAACATCAGGATCACGCCATGCGGAATGCCCAGAATCGATCCACGCATCAGCCGTTCGATCCCCGGCGGGACGGCATTGATCGTGTCCCCCTTGGCGACGACGAACGCGAGGCCGCTGCCGATCGACATCATCGCCAGGGTCGCCATGAACGGCGGAATACGCACTACCGCGGCCATCGCCCCGTTGATCGCACCGATTGCTCCGCACAGGGCGATTGCCGCCAGCATGCAGCCGGCGACCGCAGCAGGGCTGGCCGAGACGCCCCCTCCATAGTCGCGAATCAAGCGGGCAGCCACGACGGCAGCAAGTGCCACAAGGCTGCCAACCGAAAGGTCAATGCCGCCGGTGATGATCACCATCGTCATGCCGATAGCGATAATCGCGATCAGGGCGATCTGGTTGGCGATGTTGAGCAGGTTGTCGAGCTTGAGAAAGTTCGGCCAGTAATATCGCTCGGGATAAATCACCTTCGCGGTTAGCGTAGCCGGGCTCACACTGGCCAGGTCGCCAAAAAGTTCCCACTTGGCCGTCGCCTCGTGGCAGGCAATCACGTCGATCGACTGGCCGCTGGCCGCGATGCGCTCGATGGCGCGACGGGCGTCAATCGGCTGGCCCCGAACGGTTTCCAGCACGCGAAAACCGGCTGCCGTAAGCTGCTGCTCTGCGGCCGAAGCGAACTGCGCGTCCTCCGCCGTGCTACGAACCACGATGAGCACGCTCGCGCCTCGCGCCGCTTGCCGCTCGACCAGCGTCGCCAATTCGCCGCCGCCAGATACGCCGCTGGGAAATTGCGGCCCATAGGTCAGCACGCTGAGCACGCCTCCCAGAATGGCGAGCGCAACGACGCTCGAATAGTCGCGAAGGAAACGGATGACCGCGGACATACGCTATTTCAGTTCCGGGTCCGCCTGGCCATCGACTTGACGATAGAGCCCCGTCGGGATGAGCTGATCCTTGGGCACCTCTTTGCCGGCGAGGTAGTCGAGAATGCTCTTGGCGGTCATTTGGCCGATCCGGTCGGGATACTGAATCGGATCGGCGTAGATCTTGCCCGCCTTGATCAACTGCTTCCCTTCCTTCTGGCCGTCGAAGCCGATGAGCTTGACCTGGTCAGCCTTGCCCGCCCGCTCCAGCGCCGCAATCGCGCCGATCGCCGAAGGATCGTTAATCGCAAAGATGCCGGCCATGTCGGGATGCGACTGTAAGGCATCCTGCGTGGCTTGGTCCCCCTTGGCCGTGTCCCCATCGCCGGGCAACTCGGCCACGATCTCGATCTTGCTGCCGGTCGTTTCTGCATTGTGCTTGTCGATCACTTCGCGAAAGCCCTTGACGCGCAGAATGCACGACTCAGCCGCTTTGTAGTCGAGAATGACCACCTTGCCGCCGGCAGTGCCGAGAGCCTCGATCATCGCCTGTCCCGCTTGGCGGCCGCCGTCGAGATTGTCGGTGGCAATGTGCGACACAATGTCTGCTCCTTCCGCCAGGCAAGCGATGTCGGCCGTGAAGACAGGGATGCCCGCTTGGTTCGCTTCGCGAATGACGGGGCCGATCGCCTTGCTGTCGCAAGGGCAAAGGACGATGGCAGCATGGCCGGCGACGATGAAGTCTCGGACCTGCTGCTGCTGGCGGGCGATGTCCATTTCGCCGCTGACGACGACCGTTTCGTAGCCCGCCTTGGCCATCTCGTCCTTAATGTTCTGCCCGATCACGTTGAAGAACGGATTGACCGTCGTCAGCACCGAGACGCCGACGGTCCCTTTGCTTTCGGCGGGGGACGCGCCGCTATCACTGGCGGCTTTGGTGGGCGCGATCGGTGCCGGATCGCTACCGCAACCCAACGCAAGAAAGGTGATAAGAACGAGCAGCAGGCACGAAATGTTCCGGGCAACAAACATGGGAGAGGAGCCTCGCAGACCTCGGGGAGTAGTCGGAGCGGATATCCTAACACGAGTTCTTGGGAGTGTGAGAATGCAGCGAGCCAAGTTGATCCCTGGCTGACGGAATGATGGACGGGTCTGGCCGCTTCTTTGGGAAGGGCCTATAAGGACAGGGACCGCAGTTCGACGAAAGGAGAACGCCATGAACCACAAGCATCCCAAACACGCCATGCCGGCTCATCCGATTTTGCCGGTGATTGCCGAGCGGTGGAGCCCGTATGCCTATCATCCGCGGCCGGTTGAGCGGGAAAAATTGCTCTCGTGCCTGGAGGCGGCGCGATGGGCGCCGTCGAGTTACAACGAGCAGCCCTGGACGTACATCCTCGCTGAGCGGACCGACGCGGCGGCTTTTGAGCAGGCGCTCGATTGCCTCGTCGAAGGGAACCAAGCCTGGGCGAAGAATGCCGGCGTGCTAATCCTGACCGTGGTGAGCCGACTTTTTAAGAAGAACGGGAAGCCGAACTCGGCCTGCGAGCACGACATCGGGCTGGCGGCACAGAATCTTGTGCTGCAAGCGACGGCGCTTGGCCTGCAGGGACATCAGATGATCGGCATCGTGCCTGCGAAAGTGCGGGCGGCGTACAAAGTGCCTGATGGCCACGACCCTTTGACAGCCATTGCGATTGGCTATCTGGCTGAAGTGCCCGCGGGAACGACGGAGCCGCTAGGGCAACGCGACCTTGCGCCGCGGGGACGGAAGGGGATTGGCGAGTTCGTCGTGAGCACGTGGGGTCAGGCGGCGAAACTGGGATAACGATCATGTCGCAACCCGAAACACTGCTTACCACGAAAAAGTTCACTGTCGTCCGCCACACCGTCGAAACGCCGGGCGGCAAGACAAAGACGCGCGAGATCGTGCGGCATCCGGGGGCGTGCGTGATCGTGCCGCTCTTGGACGACGGGCGCGTTTGCCTGATCCGCAACTTTCGGATCGCGGTGAATCAGACGCTCATCGAACTGCCGGCCGGCACGCTGGAACCACCCGAGCCGCCTGCCCTTACCGCTGAACGCGAGCTGATTGAGGAGACGGGCTATCGAGCCAAGAAGATTGAGTTCTTGCACGAGTTCTTTCTCTCGCCGGGAATTCTCGACGAGAAGATGCACTTGTATGTGGCAACGGGTTTGACCGCCGGAGAAACGACGCTCGAGGAAGGGGAAGAGATTGAGAACTGGCTCGTGCCGTTCGACGAAGCAGTGGCAATGGTCTTTCGCGGCGAGATTCAG
This sequence comes from uncultured Pirellulaceae bacterium, assembly GCA_964384375.1. Taxonomy (GTDB): domain Bacteria; phylum Planctomycetota; class Planctomycetia; order Pirellulales; family Pirellulaceae; genus CAYLLN01. The sequence continues at coordinate 59,773 of CAYLLN010000013.1, read as the reverse complement.
GACGCGAAGTCGATTGTGGGATTGTTATGGGCTGAGCGGCTGCGACGGGAAGGAAAGCTGTAGGGTGGGTCCAGTGAGCGGTAGCGAACGCCGACCCACCGGAATCGATGCTCCATACCACGTGGGGCATCGCTTGCGGGAACTTTGGTTTTCAAGAGCAACATTCTCGGCCGCGAGCTTGACCCACCCTACGAATCGGCTCGCCGACCGCGCAGCGATAGTGCAGCCGCCCACAGCCCGAGAAAGCCGAGCGTGACCGCCAGCACGATGCCCGCACGCAAAAGCGGATGATTGCCGCCGAAGAGAAACGAGCCGAGCGCAAGCAAACTACCCCAGGCGAGCACCGCCAGCATGATCCAGGTCGTGAGGTTGGGCCTGGCCGTGGAGGATTCGGGCAAGTCCGGCTTGTTCATGGCTGGGTGGCTCCGTAGTACGCCTTGGCCGGAATGCCCGTGCGGCTTTCGACCAGGCTGACGATCGCATCGACTTCGTCATCCACCAGCGGCTGGACGTAGCCCTCGGCCGGCTTGCGGGCGACGGTATAGACCTGCACGAGCTTGAGCTTGCCGCCTGCCGACTGAATCTCACAGAGCCGATCGCAAAATGCCGAAAGCTCCGAGTCAGTCGGTTGCTCTCCGGCGACGCGCATGAAGAGCGATTGAATCAAAAGCGGCCGCACTTTTGCCGCGGCTGTAATGTTGTCCAGAATCTGTTGGAAAGGAATCGGTGTCCGATCGACGAGCTTGAAATACTCCGCGGTTCCCGCTTCGAGCTTGGCCCAGATTTCGCCGTTGTTGGCATCGAGGATCGCAAGGCCCCGCTGCACGTGCGCTCGGTGAAACATGCTGGCATTGGTGATGAGGACCATCTTCACCGGGTCCAGTCCCAGCCGGAGTTTCACCTCAGCACAAGAGGCGATGATCTCGTCGAAGTTCTTGTACGTCGTCGGCTCACCGTCGCCGCTGAAGGCAATGTCGTTCAGCCGACGAAACTCGTGCGGCGTGTGTCGGAACTTCTCGTGTTCGAAGATCTCGCCGCTCGCCGCGAATTGCAGCGTCGCCTCCAGTTCGGCCAGCAACTGTTCCGTTCCGACAAACCGCGTTTCGCTTTGTGTCGTTCGATCAACCTGGCAATAAATGCAGCCGAAATTGCAGACCTTGTCGGGATTGAGATTGACCCCGATCGAAATCCCCTCGCTCCGCCGCGACAGCACCGGATAGATAAACCGGTTCTGTTCGAACCGGCGGGCATGCTGGGTGTGGAGGGGAAGGACGGACATTGTTTACGAAGGTCGGGAGTATAGCCAATCCTCAACGCGGAGTCCGGGTATCCGCTGAAAGTCAGTCAGGTTGGCCGACAACAAGAGAGCATCGTTGGCAAGTGCGATCGAGGCAATTTTCAGATCTTGCGTGCCAACTCGCACCTTCTGTTGCTTCAGCGACGAAAAGACACCGACAGCCGATTCGTCGAAGGCGATCGTTTCCCATTCCTGATAGAAGTCAACCAGGTCGGTCAATCGAGCATAGATCGGTACTTGATCTTCGATCGACTTGCGACGGGCAATCTCCGCGAGCCAGCCACGCATTTGCTCTTCAAGGCTAATAACTGTCGGAGCGATCAGCGGGTCGGTTGCTGCTTGAAGGCGGGCGGCCAAAGCGGTGTGTTGCGGATGACCTGCGTGCCGCAAAACCGTGAGATGATCGGTATCGAGGAGAATCACGACGACGGACCTTGCTGGGCATCCAACTCCGCCAAAGTGCGATCACGGTCCTCTTCGCGGAAGGCTAGCGCATTCTGGTCAATCGCCCACATGACTTCGTCACCGGTGAACATGCCGATTGTTCGTCGCCAATCCTTGGAACGCTCAACTCGTTTGCGAAGCAACAACTGCGCCATCTGTGATTCGAGAGCGGCAACGCGTTGTTCGAGAGTTTCGGTGGACATTGCGGTACAACCTGTGCGGGGCCGTGACGCTTCACTCCATTATAGCTTCGCGCTATTCGCCGCCAATGTCGCGATTTTGCTCAAACCGCCGGTCCTGCTGGGTGTGGAGGGCAGTAATCTGCATACCAGATTATTGCCCGGAACGAGTCTCAATCAACTCTGCAAAATTTTGATCGACGACCATTTTCGCAAATTGAACGGGGTGCAACTCGACGCGTTGTTGCTGTGCGACGACCCGGTTTTGGCGCCACATTTCCCGCAAGGAGTCATCGAGAGACTCGTCAAGCCCAAGCACGTCCCGCACTGTCTTGCGCCAGTCGTCATCTCCGCCGTAAACTCGCTTCACAATTTGTGCAAGGCGCGCGTTGGCATTCGAGTCCAACGCATCAATTGCCGCCAATACGTAGTTCTCAAGAATGAGAAACAGCGGTCGCCCACGATATCGTTCCGGTTTGGCGTTGGCACTTGGAACCATGACTGGGACGCCTAAGAGTGTGCTCTACAGCTTCCGCAAATCGCTGAACTCATCCAGCGTCACGGTCGTCAGCTCGCCGTCGTCGCGCTTCAGGATGAGCACGTCGCTGAAAACTTTGTCGTCCAGGTTGCGGCGGAAGTGCAGGCCGTGGCGGCGGCGGTCCTTGCTCACCACGGTGCCGACGGTTGCCGAGTGCCAGGTGCGAAATCCGACCTTCACCTCGTGATCGACCTGGACGCGGTCGCCGGGCTGGAGGGAGGCGAAGGTTTCGAGAGTTTCGGGATAGGTCATTGTGGGAATGACGAAGAATATGGGCCAATCTTGGTAGCGGACGAAATCAATCACGCGGCCATGCTTCGAGAACTCTAAGGGACTGATCCAACCGCACCCAAAGCTGTGAGTTAAGTATGCGGTGCGATGGGGGTATCAGATAAATAGGTACGTCGACTTCGGGTCCCCGAAATTCGTTTTCCGGCCAAAGAAACAAACGCAATTCTCCGGGCCGCAGGCAGGCAAATACGCGAGCGGGGACGCGCTCAAGCTTATCTTTTGGTATGCGCTCGTCGATTGGCATTAGCGGGCTCCACTAACGCCGCTCGGCGCGCTGAGCCAGGGGAGATGCATCCTATTTATACTTCCTTGGCATTAATCCACGTCATCAGCTTCCGCAGCCGCTTGCCGACCTCTTCGATCGGGTGCATCCGCTCGCGGCGGCGGACGGCTTTGAAGGCGGGAGCGCCGGCTTTGTTCTCGAGGATCCACTCGCGGGCGAACTGGCCGCTTTGGATTTCCTTGAGAATCTTCTTCATTTCCTTTTTCGTCTCTTCGGTGACGATCCGCGGGCCGCGGGTGTAGTCGCCGAATTCGGCCGTGTTGCTCACGCTGTAACGCATGTAGTTCAGGCCGCCCTGATAGAACAGATCGACGATCAGCTTCAGCTCGTGCATGCACTCGAAATAGGCCATTTCCGGCTGGTAGCCCGCTTCGACGAGCGTCTCAAAGCCGGCCTTCACCAGCTCGCTGACGCCGCCGCAGAGGACAACCTGCTCGCCGAAGAGGTCGGTTTCGGTTTCTTCGGCGATGGTGGTCTCAATGACGCCGCCGCGCGTGCCGCCGATCCCCTTGGCGTAGGCGAGGCCGATCTTCTTTGTCTCAGGACTGCTGCCGGGATGAATAGCGATGAGGCAGGGGACGCCACCCCCCTTCTCAAACTCGCTGCGAACGAGATGGCCGGGGCCCTTGGGAGCGACGAGCATCGCATCGACGCCCGGCGGCGGCTCAACCTGCCCGAAGTGCATGTTGAAGCCGTGCGAAGCCATCAGCACGGCCCCCTTCTTCAGGTTCGGCTTGATCGACGTGCGATAGACGTCCCCCTGCACTTCGTCGGGGAGCAGAATGTTGACGATGTCGGCCTGCTTGGTGGCGTCTTCGGCCGACATCGGCTTGAAGCCGTGCTTCACCGCCAGATCGTAGTTCGGGCTGCCGGGGCGCTGGCCGATGATGACGTTGACGCCGCTGTCACGCAGGTTCTGAGCCTGGGCATGCCCCTGGCTGCCGTAGCCGAGGATGGCGATGGTCTTCCCTTTGAGGACGGAGAGGTCGGCGTCGTTGTCGTAGTAGATCGTGGCGGGCATGGGGAGGGTTCGGGGTTCGGTGAAAGAGGGAACAGAAGACAGAGTACAGACGACAGCGATCAGCCCGCCTTTTGCTTGGCGGCTTCTTGCTCTTCGGCTTCTTCCTCGGTCTTGGGCTGGCGCGAGGCGCCGCGGACCATGGCGATGCGGCCCGTGCGGACCAGCTCCAAAATGCCGTAGGGGCGCATCCGCTCGATAAAGGCAATGATTTTGCTTTCGCGGCCGGAGATTTCGATCATCACCTCTTCGGCTCCCACATCGACGATGCGGGCGCGGAAGATATCGACAAGCTCGCGGATTTCCGACCGCTTGCTGCTGGGCGGGGCGGCGACTTTGAGCAGCATCAGGTCGCGTTCGACGTGGTCGCGCGAGCTGACGTCATCGACCTGCACGACCGTGACGATCTTCTCGAGCTGCTTGCGGACCTGGTCGAGCACCCGGTCGTCGCCGACCACCACGAAGGTCATCCGCGAGAGGTTGGGATCCTCCGTTTCGCCGACGGCCAGCGAATCGATGTTGTAGCCCCGCGAGGCGAGCATGCCGGAGATGTGCGCAAGCACACCGGGCACGTTTTGCACCACCGCGGACAGGACGTGTCGCATGATCGAAATCTCTCTGCCAAAAGCAAACCGACAATCTAGCCCCGGACCGCAGGGGGGACAAGGGACGGCTGCCGGCGGTTCGGGCAGGCTGACGCGCCTACCGCAACCGAAGGGAGTTAGGCCGACCCGAGGGGCGGTTGAGTGCCGGCGCGCGTCGTCAGATTCGGCACAACCCGTTTGGCAGCCACGCCTTTGGTACGAATTGCGACACAATGTCTGGCAACAGAATTCCCCCGGCATGGTAGGGTTGCTTAGAGCAATGCCGGGCGGGGTGTCCGATGAACGACGATGATCGCAAGATCGCCGAAACGCTGATCGAGGATCTGGTACGACTCAACCGCGAGCCGACGCCGGAGCAGCCGAAGGGTCAGCCGCTCACGCTGGAAGAAATCGCCACGCTCTTGGCGAGCGTGGGTCCATTTCAGAAGACGACCAATCCGCTGGCGTGCGACCTGCCGTATCCGACGGAGAATCAGGTCTTTTAGCAATCTGCCTGCCACGATCGCAGGGCAAGTGATGACCATTGGTCCTTGGCTATTCCTCGGGCCCGGTCGTATGGATCGCGCCGACCGTGGCGAACTCGACGACATATTGCACGAGCGATTCGATTGGAACATCGGATAGCGGCGTCTCGCCAAGCACCTGGTCGGCATGGAGCACCGCCAGGCCGTGCATCGTGCTCCAGCAGGCAGCGGCGATCGGTCGTGGATCGCGGCCGGGCAACTCGCCCGCTTGCTGAGCACCTGTGACCGTTTCAAGCAGCTTGCCGAACGCCCGAGTCTCAGCCAAGCGGAGCACGTCGTGCTTGGCGGGCTGTGTCAGTTCGGGACGGAACATAAGGCGAAAGACGCCCGGGTTTTCCAGACCGAACCGCAAGTAGCCGCTGCCAACCGCACGCAGACCGTCGAGATGCGACCGGAGCGTCATTTCCCCGGCAACGCGGTCGATAGTGGTCACTAAACGATCAAATCCAGCCGCGGCGATGGCCGCCAATAATTCGGCTTTGGAGGCGAAATGGTGGTACGGGGCCGCGTGCGAAACATTGGCCCGGCGAGCCACCGCGCGGAGCGAAACGCCGGCCACTCCCTCGCGCTCGACGATTGCCAGCCCCGCCTCGACGAGTGCGGCCCGCAGGTCGCCGTGGTGATAGGTTCGCTTGCGTACCGATTTTTTGCGAGCACGAGCCACGGAATTCCCAGATGCAGAACAGTGCCGTTACAATGAGGCAGGTAGCCGAATCTTGACAATGTAAAGTTTGCGGCTACCATAGGCCGCGGCGGAACAGGGCGGCCCCTTCGCTATTTCAACCTGAGGAGTCCACGATGGCCACCAATGCCCTCAACTGGTTCGAGATTCCTACCACCGACCTGGCTCGCGCGATCCGATTTTACAATCAGGTGCTGGGGCTGGAAATGTCAAGCTTTGACATGTTCGGCTGCCAGATGGCGATGTTTCCGTCGGATTGCGGCGTCGGCGGCGCCCTGATTCACATGGAGAACTGCAAACCGAGCGATCAAGGGACGGCGGTTTATCTCAACGGCGGGGACGATTTGGCGGTTCCGCTTGGCAAAGTGGAGGCCGCGGGTGGGAAGGTCGTGATGCCGAAAACCAGCATCGGCGAGCACGGCTTTTGTGGGATGTTTCTCGACACGGAAGGAAATCGAGTCGGACTGCATTCGATGAAGTAAGGCGGACTTCGGATCGTTCGGGGCAAGTCCAACGACGGAGTCAGACATGACCAGATTGATTGTGGCGGCATTGGCGGCAGCGCTCTTGCTCCAGGGTTGGGGGCTGCTTTCCAGCCGTGTGCTGCCGTGGCCCGATGTGTATGGCCGGATGCCGCTTCCTGCGACGAGCGTCATCACACTGTCTCGCGAGTTGCCGCCGCGGACGAAGGGAGGGGAACTGCCGGACGATCTGGAGCCGCTCCCGGCCGGTTCGACCTTTGCGCCTCCCGCGCCGGATTCGGTCGCCCTCGTTGCCGCTAGCGGCAACGACTGGCCGATTTATGCCTTCGGACGCCGCGATCAGGCCCTCTCGGGCGATGCGGCATCGGCCTATTTGGCGCTCAACGTCGCTCTGGGAGTGATCGCCGCACTGGCCGCGGCCCTTGTACTGCGCGAGCGGCGTGCCATCTGGCAGCGCATCGGTCTGCTCTTGCTTGCGGTCGTGTTCATCGTGCTTTTGACCGACGTGACGCACGCCATCTGGATGCATTGGCCGATCGCTTACAGCGCCGTGTTGCTGACCGATCATCTGGTCGCGGCAGTTCTGGCCGGCGGTACAGCCCTGGCGATTCTCGCCCTCTGGCCGCCGGAACGAGCGGTGGAAGCGTAAGTCGGACCGCAGTTGTTCGTCTTCGTGTGACTGCGGTTGGCTTCGGGGTGGCTGTGGTCGGCGCAGCCGCCCACGGCGATTCCGAAAGAAGTCGACGTCACCCCCGCCTGGGACACTCCCGCCCGCTCGCGGTATAAAGGAGCATTCACAAGAAACCTCGCCTCCCCTCCGAAAGGACTCTCCATGAAGGTCGCCACCATCGAAACGAGCCGCGGCACGATCAAGCTGCAACTCTTCGCCGACAAGACGCCCAAGACGGTCAAAAACTTCGAGGATCTGACCAAGAAGGGCTTCTACAACGGCCTCAAATTCCACCGCGTCATCGCCGACTTCATGGTCCAAACCGGCTGTCCCAAAGGAACTGGCACCGGCGACGCGGGCTACAAGTTCGCCGACGAATTTCACCCCGAACTGAAGCACAGCGGCCCCGGCATCCTCTCGATGGCCAATGCCGGCCCGAACACGAACGGCTCGCAGTTCTTCATCACGCACATTGCCACGCCGTGGCTCGACGGCAAGCACTCGGTCTTCGGCAAGGTGCTCTCCGGTCAAGACGTCGTCAACGCGATCAAGGTGGGTGACACGATGAAAACAGTGACGATCACGGAAGAGCCGGACGCGAAGTAGTCACCGTGGCCGCTCGATTCCAAACGTCACCGGCTGCAACATGGCAAGACGAAGTCGAGCCATGTAGGCGCTGCGTGGGATGTCGATTGCGCCCAGGCTCCGGGTATGGGCGTTGGTCCATTGCACGTCGAGCAGGCTGTATCCGCGACTTTGCAGGTGGATGACGAGTGCCGCCAGGGCCGCTTTGGAGGCGTCGGTCACGCGGTGAAACATCGACTCGCCGGCGAACAGGCCGCGCACGGCCACGCCGAAGACGCCGCCGACGAGTTGCCCCTCCTGCCACACCTCGACACTGTGGGCGTAGCCGATCTTGTGCAGCGTGACGTAGGCGTTTTGCATCGCGAGCGTGAGCCACACGTCGCCGTCGGTCTGGTCCGGCCGGGGTTCGGCACACGCCTCGACGACGTCGGCAAACGCGGTATCAAACGAGAAGCGGAATTCACCCCGGCGAATCCGCCGCACCAGACGCCGCGAAAGGTGCAGTGCGTCGAATTCCAGAATCCCGCGCGGATCAGGGGCGAGCCACGCAATCGTCCGTTGCCGGCTGATCTTGATCGGCATCGGGAAGATCCCCCGGCTGTAGGCGGTGAGCATCCAGTCCGGCGCGAGCGAGCCGCCAGTCATGAGCAGGCCGTCGGGACCGGCGGCTTCCACGGGGGGAAATCGGGGGGGCTGCGGAGGCGGGCGTTGCATCGGAGTTCAGAATAACCGGGCGGGCGGCCGTGGCCAACGCTGTCCTTGTGACGCTCCAGCGGGCCAACTACAACAGGTTTGTGGACTCCAAGCCAACGAAATCCCGCTCACTCGCCGGTCAGGTCGCCGTCGTCACCGGCGCGTCCGGCGGCATTGGGCGCGCGATCGCTCTCGCCTTGGCAGTTGAAGGGGCTGAGGTCGTTGTCCACGGCTATCGACGGGCCGGGGCGGCGCAGGAACTGGCCGAGCAAATCGCCCAAAGTGGCAGCCAGGCGAAGGCGCTGATCGGCGATCTGGCCGTGGCCGGTGCGCGCGAGCGCCTCGTGGACGAGGCTTGGGCCTGGAAGAACGGCATCGACCTGTGGGTGAATTGCGCAGGTGCGGATGTGCTGACGGGCGAGGCCGCCAGTTGGACGTTCGATCGCAAGCTCCGCGAACTGTGGCAGGTCGATGTCGAGGCGACGATTCATCTGTCGCGCGCTGTCGGCAGCCGGATGAAGGGACGCGGCAGCGGCTCGATTCTGAATCTCGGTTGGGATCAGGCCGAGCAAGGGATGGCCGGCGACAGCGGCGAGATGTTTGCCGCGATCAAAGGAGCGATCATGTCCTTCAGCCGCAGCCTCGCTCAGTCGCTCGCGCCGGAAGTCCGCGTCAACTGCCTCTGTCCTGGCTGGATTCGGACCGCGTGGGGAGAGCAGGCATCCGACTATTGGCAGTCGCGAGCCAAGCGGCAGGCCCTGCGCGGCCGCTGGGGAACGCCCGACGACGTGGCCCGCGCCGCCCTGTTCCTCCTCTCGCCGGCAGCCGACTTCATCACCGGGCAAGTGATCGACGTCAACGGCGGTTTCCGCTTCGAATAAAGGCGTCGGGGCGTTAGCTCCTGGAACCACGGCGTTTGCGACTCGCACATGTCCCGCGAACTGATCCACTTCGTCACCGGCCGACTCGCCGAGTACTCGCTCCGCTCGGTCGTCGAGCGGCTGGCTCGCGAAGTCGGTTTCGATTACACGATCGACGTGCTGCCGATCACAGTCGCGGCGCTCATGACGCCCGCGTGGATTGCCAAGCACCTGCGAATCGACAAGCCGCCGAGCCGCGTGATCGTCCCCGGCTACTGCGAAGGGGATCTCGCTCCAATCGAAGCGGCAGCGGGCACGAAGGTGGAACGTGGCCCTCGCGATCTGCGACGGCTGGACGAAATGTTCGGCCGTGGCAGCAAGCGGCCCGCGGACTATGGCGGATATGACATCGAGATTCTGGCCGAGATCAACCACGCTCCGCGGCTGACTCTCCGGGCAATCCTCGACCAAGCGGCCAAGTACCGTGCATCGGGAGCGGACCTCATCGATGTCGGCTGCGATCCGGGGGAGCCGTGGGCCGGCGTTGGCGAGTGCGTCCGCGTACTCAAGGCCGAAGGGCATCGCGTGTCGATCGACAGCCTGAATCCGGCCGAGATTGCCCCTGCCGTCGCGGCCGGTGCGGAACTAGTCCTTTCGGTCAACGCCTCGAATCGCGACGCGGCCCGCGACTGGGGGTGCGAAGTGGTTGTTATCCCCGATGATTTTGCGACGCTCGGCGGCCTCGACGAAACGGTGGAACGGCTCGCGGCGGCGGGCATTCCGCTCCGGATCGATCCGGTCATCGAGCCGATCGGTTGCGGTTTCGCGGCCAGCCTGGGCCGCTATCTGGAGGTTCGCCGCCGCTATCCCGATGCCGAAATGCTGATGGGAATCGGCAATCTCACCGAGCTGACCGATGCCGACTCCGCCGGCATAAACGTGCTCTTGCTCGGCTTCTGCGAAGAGGTCGGCATTCGGAGCATCCTGACGACGGAGGTGATCAACTGGGCTCGCACATCGGTCCGCGAGTGCGATTTGGCCCGGCAGCTGGTCCACTACGCGATTCGCAACCGCGTCCCGCCGAAGCACCTCGAACCGCGGCTCGTGACGCTGCGGGACGAGAAGGTGGTCGAATTCGGACCGGTAGCGCTGGCCCAGCTTGCCGCTCAGATCAAGGACCGTAATTACCGCGTCTTTGCTGAGGGGGACGAGTTGCACCTGATCGGACCGAATTTGCATCTGGCCGACCACGATCCATTCCTGATTTTCGAGCGACTACTGCATCCGGGTTTTGGCGGCGCGGACGATCGTCATTCGCCGCAGCCGGTCGATCCATCGCATGCGTTCTATCTCGGCTTTGAGCTGGCGAAGGCGTCGATCGCCCTGGCACTCAGCAAGCAGTATCGGCAGGACGAGGCACTCGATTGGGGCTACCTGACCGTCGCGGAGGAGAGTCATCGGCTGCGGAAATCTTCTGTCGGTCGAGCTGACAAAGCGAGCAGCGGCGAAGCGGAGGCTCCCCCATGAGCCAGCCGCAGTTTCCCCTCGCCGTCGAATTGCAACCCGCGCCGGATGTGGAAGCGGCCCTCGTTCGTTTGTCCAGCAAGCCGCACTGTCTGCTGCACGACAGTGCTCTCCGTGAAAACCGACTAGGGCGGTATTCGTTTCTCACGGCTGATCCGTTCGACTTTTTCGCGGTCCCCGCAAATGGAAGCGACGGCCTCGCGCTCCTCTCCGCGAAGATCGCACCGTGGCAGGCCGCGCATCGTGGCGATCTGCCGCCGTTTCAAGGCGGAGCGGCAGGACTGCTGTCCTACGACTTGTCGCGCAGCTTGGAGAATGTCGCCCCGGCTACACACGACGAGTTTGAAGTCCCCGCACTGGCGATGGGGCTCTACGACGTCGTGCTCGCGCTGGATCACGCCGAGCACCGAGCGTGGCTCGTTTCGCAAGGATTTCCGGAGACCGATCCGGACCGACGCTTTCGCCGCGCGACGGAACGGATTGCGCAGTTTCAAGCGTGGCTAACCGAGCCGCTGTCGGGCAGCATACCGCGATCGGCAACTGCCGAGTCTCTGGCAGCCGACCTGCTCGCCCCGTCGTATCCCGTCCCCGGTCCCGCTGGTCTCGCGAGCAACTTCACCGCCGATGCCTACAAAGCCGCGGTCCAGCGGGCCATCGACTACATCCATGCCGGCGACATCTTTCAGGTCAACCTCGCCCAGCGGCTTTTGTTTCCGGCGGCGAGCGACCCCATGTCGCTCTACCTCCGGCTGCGGCAGCGAAATCCAGCGACTTTCGCCGCCTGGTTTGACCTGGGAGACGTGCAGATTGCCAGCGCCTCGCCCGAGCGGCTGGTCAGCGTGCAGGCCGGCCGCGTCGAGGCCCGGCCCATCAAAGGGACACGCCGCCGCACGGCCCGGGCCGAAGCCGACTTGTTTGCTGGCGACGAACTGCTCGCCAGCGACAAGGATCGGGCCGAGAACATCATGATTCTCGATTTGCTGAGGAACGACCTGGCCCGCGCGTGTCAGGCGGATAGCGTCCGCGTCACGCAGCTTTGCGAACTCGAATCGTACGCCTTCGTGCAGCATCTCGTTTCCGCGGTGACCGGAACGCTCCGGCCGGAGTGTTCGCCGATCGACCTCGTGCGTGCGGCCTTTCCAGGCGGCTCGATCACCGGCGCCCCAAAGGCGCGGGCGATGGAGATTATTGCCGAGTTAGAGCCGACCGCCCGCGGTGCCTATTGTGGCTCGATTGGCTACCTCGGCTTCGACGGCTGGCTCGACCTGTCGATCCTGATTCGGACGATCACCGCCAGCCACGGGTGGTGGCAGCTTCCCGTCGGCGGCGGCATTGTCGCCCAGTCGTCGCCGCAAGCGGAGTACGAAGAAACCTGGCACAAGGCGACGGGACTTATCCGATCGCTCGTTTAGTCATCCCCAGCCCCTTGATCCTCCTCATCGACAACTACGACAGCTTCGTCCACAACCTGGCCCGCTACTTCGCACGGCTGGGGCAGGAGACGCGCGTCGTGCGTAACGACGCGGTCGATGTTGCGGCGATCGCACGGCTCGCACCGGCGGCTATTGTCTTATCCCCCGGACCCTGCACGCCGACGGAAGCAGGTTGCTCGCTTGCCGTTGTGCGAGCGTTTGCCGACAAAGTCCCGATTCTCGGCGTTTGCCTGGGACATCAAACGATCGGCGCGGCACTCGGCGGCAAAGTCGTGAGAGCGAGCGAGCCGATGCACGGGCGGGCCAGTGAGATCGAACATGACGGCCGCGGCATCTTCGCGGGACTTCCCAATCCGCTGACCGTCGGCCGCTACCATTCGCTCGTCGTGGAGGAAGCGTCACTCCCCAGCGAACTCGTGGTGACCGCTCGCACGACCGACGGGACGATCATGGCGATCGCCCATCGCCACCGGCCGGTGTTCGGAGTGCAGTTTCATCCCGAGTCGATCCTGACCGAATGCGGTTACGAGCTGCTCGCCGGCTTTTTGCGTGAGGCGGGATTGCCCGCTCCCGTCCGCCTGCCGACGATAGAGAGCGAACGTCCCCTGCCACCGCGAGAGCCCGCACTACCCAGCCGCCCGGTCACGTTTTGAGATGAGTCCTGCCGATTCCACCGACGATTTGATTCTGGAAGGGATCGTCACGACGCAGTCGGCGGACGGAACGTGGAACGTGGCGCCGATGGGACCGCGGGTTGATCGCGAACTCACGCGACTGGTGCTTCGGCCGTTTCGCACGTCGCAGACCTATCAAAACCTGAAACAATATGGGGCAGGCGTGCTGCATGTGACCGACGACGTGCTGCTCATCGCCCGTGCAGCGGTCGGCAAACTCGACCCGCTGCCGGAGCTGGTTCCGGCAGGCGACACGGGGCTCCTGCGGCTGGCCGATTGCTGCCGGTGGTTTGCGTTCCACATCGCGCGGCTGGACGATATGAACGAACGGACGACCATCGTTTGTGACGTCGTCGAGCGAGGTACGGTCCGAGAATTCTTCGGCTTCAACCGGGCCAAGCACGCCGTCCTCGAAGCCGCGATCCTGGCCACCCGCATCGGCATTTTGCCGGCCGACGAAATCCGGGCCGAGATGAAGCGGCTGGCGATACTGATCGAGAAAACGTCGGGCAAGCAGGAACGCATTGCGTTCGATTTCTTGAGCGACTACGTCCACAGCCAACTGACTCCTGATTCCTGATCCCTGAATGGCTCCCTCCGTCCACATCGCCGCACCCAGCCGACTCCACTTCGGCCTCTGGTCACTGGCCGGCACAGGCGGCCGGCAGTTTGGCGGCGTTGGGGTGATGGTCGAGCGGCCGGGGTTGCGGTTGGTGATTCGAGCAAGCGATCGACTCGAGGCGGTCGGTCCGCTCTCGGATCGCGCGATTGTCTTCGCCCGCCGCTGGACGGAGTTTCATCGGCTGCCGCTGCCCGGCTGCCGAATCGAAATCGGCGACGCTCCACCAGAGCACGCCGGCCTCGGAACGGGAACGCAGCTAGGACTCGCCATCGCTGCGGGGCTGAGCGCCTTCGTCGGTTTGCCGAGCCAATCGCCCCAGGAACTGGCGCTCAGCGTTGGCCGCGGCCTGCGGTCGGCGGTCGGAACTTACGGCTTCGTGCAGGGAGGGCTCATCGTCGAGCAAGGAAAACTTCCCGGCGAGCCGATCTCTCCGCTCGACTGCCGGATCGACATGCCTGCCCAGTGGCGATTCGTCCTGGTGCGACCGACGGGGCTGACGGGGCTGGCCGGCGACAACGAATCGGCAGCGATGGACACCCTGCCGGCGATTCCCGCGGATGTAACCGAGCGGCTGATTGCCGAGGCTCGCGACGGCTTGGTCCCGGCGGCGGGAACCGGTGACTTCGCTCAATTCGCCGAGAGTTTGTATCGATATGGCAATCTTTCCGGCCAGTGCTTTGCCGCGAGGCAAGGCGGGCCGTACAACGGGCCGGTCCTGACGCGGCTCGTCGAACAAATCCGATTGCTGGGAGGTGTCGGCGTCGGACAAAGCTCGTGGGGACCGACGCTGTTCGTGGTCCAGCCGAATCAGGCCGGTGCCGAGGAGCTTTCGCAAGCGATTCAAACGGAGCATTCGGCAGGCGAACTGGCGATCACGATCACGCCGCCGGCGAATCGTGGGGCGCGGATTGAAGTTCGATCGTAACGTGCCGCTTGGCGAACCGTGGTTAGGCCGCTACCGTAAACTGACCATGCTCCGCCAGCACGCTGCCGTCGTTCTTCTCGCCATCTTCACATGCACTGGATGCCCGTCGCCAGTTCCAGCGCCGGGGACAGGGACGACGCCGACCACCGGATCGTCCACCGCACCGCTGAAGGTGCTGGTCGTGGACGATGAACCACTGGGTGAGGCGATTGCCCTCCAGTGGAAATCTCGAACGGAGGGGACGCTCGAAATCCAGCCGGTCACGCGGCAGGAGCTATTGAAAGCGAGCCGTCTTCCCGGCGACGTAATCATTGCCGCGGCCGGCGACGTGGGCTGCCTTGTCGAGCGCGAGCTGATTGTCCCGCTCGATGACGCGGGTCTGGCGGGAACCGAATTCGACCGCCGCGACATTTTCGACCTAGTTCGCCTGCGCGACATCGCCTGGGGAAATCGTACCGTTGCGGTGCCGCTCGGGTCGCCACAATTCTTGTTGGCCTTCCGGTCGGACCTGCTGGAGAAGCACGGCATCGCGCCACCTACGACGTGGACAGAATATCAAAAGGCGATCGACAAACTTGCCTCTGCAGATGGCCCGGACAAGCCATCGCTCGTAACCGCCGAGCCGACAGCCGACGTTTGGGCTGGCCTTTTACTGCTGGCGCGTGCCGCCGCCTACGTCACGCATCGCGATCAGGTTTCGCCCCTCTTCGACTATGCCACGCTCGATCCGCT
Source organism: uncultured Pirellulaceae bacterium (assembly GCA_964384375.1). Classification (GTDB taxonomy): domain Bacteria; phylum Planctomycetota; class Planctomycetia; order Pirellulales; family Pirellulaceae; genus CAYLLN01. The sequence continues at coordinate 44,712 of CAYLLN010000013.1, read as the reverse complement.
GCTTACGACGGCTCCCTATGAGCGGGCATTGACGGAACTTGTAGCTGCCCGAAAGGGGATTGCGCCCAATCAGCAATTCACTCCCGATCAGGCTCTGGCGGAACTTGAAGCCGGCCGCGCGGCCATGGCGATCACCTGGCCCTCCCCAACGCACAAAGCCGCTGAGTCAGGCGGTGTGAAAATCGAGTTTCGCACACTGCCCGGATCGGCCGAGGCATTCAATTTCGCTCGCAAGTCGTGGGAGCCGCGCGGCGAAAGCGAAGAGCGGCACGTTCCGCTCTTGGCCGTTAGTGGACGCATCGCGGCCGTCACCAGCACGACTTCCGATCCAAAAGCGGCGCAGTCGCTGATCGTCTGGATGTCGGGGCGCGAGGTGAGTCCGCTCGTCGGTCCCACGAGCTCTGAAACCACGCTGTTCCGCGAATCGCAACTTACCTCGCCCGGCCAGTGGACTGGCGGAATGGTGGCTGAATCTTCACGCAGCTATGCCGCCGCGCTCAAGTCCTCTGCCTCGCTGCAGCGGTACGTGTCGCTTCGCCTGCCAGGCCGCGAGGAATATCTCGCCGCGCTCGATCAGGCGGTGCAGGCCGCGATCGCAGGCGAAAAGTCCCCTGCCGAAGTACTTGCCGCGGCCAGCGAGAAATGGAAGGCCATCACCGCGGCTCGCGGCATCGAAGCCCAGCGGCGAGCCCTCAAGCGAGACCTGGGAATGGACAGCCTGCCGTAGCACGCCACACTACACGTCGCCCGGATCGAGCGGCGTGTCGCGCGAGATCACGTCTGGTCCCTTGCCGGCCCGCTTCTCGTAGATCCCGTCGCCCGATTTCACGTACTTCGTGAAGCCAAGCCGATCGAGCTTCTTGTCGTCGGCCATATTCTTGGCCATGGCCGAATCGGACCACTTTCCGCCGACGGCGGGAACGGAAAGCACGCGGCGAATCTTCCGGCCGCTCTCTGGATGGACCGTCAGCGGCTCTTCGGCCATCCGCTGAAAGAGCTCGAACGCCTCGCCTGACGAGCCGTCGTCGTGTACGTATTCGTAGTCGTAAAGCGGCATGTGCGTCGTCAATCCAAGTCGAAAGGGGAGCGAAGTCTCACTCCTATCTCACTTGTACTCACGTCCCACAGTTTTGACAACGTCCGCTAAATCTCCATTCCCAGGCTGGAGAACAACCGCTTCCAACCGGCCCAAATCACGTCCGGGTTGGCGAGTTCCGTTTCGAGCTTGTGCCGGGCTTGCGACACAATCCGCATCCGCAAGTCTTCATCTCGTGCCAGCATGGACCCATACCGCGCAAACTCCTCCTTGCTGCCGGCTAGAAAGCCGTTCACGCCGTGCTCGATCATGTTGCACCAGCCCCCTTCGCGCGGCGCAACGATCGGCACGCCGCACGCCATCGCCTCCAAGCCGATTCGGGGCCAGTTTTCAAGGAATCCGTAGTTGGGGGGCATCAGGCAATGAATTCGCTGATAGAAATTGACGGCGGGAATCGCCCGTGGCGGCAATACTTCGGCCCACGGAGGCGGGGAACCGATCCATTTTAAGACTTTATCATCCACCCCCATGACAACCGCCCGAATCCACGGGCAATCAATGGACTGATAGAGCGCCCAAAGTCGCTGCGGCCACTTGGCGTAGTCGGGACGAGCCAGCTTGCCCACGACGAACTCCCCGTCCGGATCGCGCTGTGCTGGACAATACGGCCAATTCGCAAGCGTGAACGCGCCGCGAATCAGGTGCCCGCGAGCGCCGTCGTAGCCGAACGGGCGGAGCGCACGTTCCAGTACGCCCCGCTGGTATTCGCTTTGGAAGACGTAGGCGTCAAACAGGGATGTGCGCTCGTAGCTTTGCCACTCTTGGGGCAAGAGCCACGTCATCAGGTTGAGCCAAACCCTCGCGCATCCAAGTTCTGTAAGTTCGCTCGAACGCTTGACGAATTCGATGTCGCACATGCCGATCGCAATCGCTCCCGCCAGACCGGGCACTCCTGCCAGCGGCCCGGCGACTTCCTCGTAAAACGGACAGCCAACATCGGCGAAACTCTGTCGGCGTCCCTGGGGGAGTCCGGGCCACGCGACGACCGAAACGCGCAAGCCGCGATCGAGCAGAAGCCGCAAGGTTGCCAGGGAGTGATCGACAGCGCCGCCGATTTCTCCGGGCGCGACAAACAAGAACGCGGATCGATTCATCCGTTAGGGAGTGCAAGGCGGGATCAAGTCACACGTTTCGATCGTCAATTCGAGAACTTCTACGAGCACGTAGGGCGGGCCTCCAGAACTGCTGGTGTACTCGTGCCAGATCACAACCTGACGAGGTTTCTCGTCTCCGGCACTGCATGTGTCTCCTGTCAAGTTGACACTCCAATTGATCTCGTCATCCTCAGAGCCGTAAGTGAATGGCGTGGGAGTGAACCCCAGGTTGTTGCTATTAGTGGGAATCGTGACAGGAATCTCCGTCAGCTCCGTGCCGCCGTACTGCAGAGCGGAGCCGGTCGTTGGCGGGAAGTTAAAACCCGCGAGTGGATAGACTTTGCCTTCCAAGCGAATCTCTACATCATTGGCAAGTCCGCCGGGCGGCTTACAAACTATGGGGTTTACACCGAATCCTCGCCGCCCGAAGTTCTGTTGACTTTTTGACATGCAAAGCTACTCCTGTGAATGGATTGCAATCAGTCATTCAGCGATCCTGACGCGGAGGCGCGACGCCAGCCACGCCTAACAGGCGCCGATGTCGCCGCAGAGAGGAATCTGCGCTTCGATCACTTCAATCATCCAATAAACGTCACCGGCCTGGTTCTCATACTTGTGCCAGATGACGATCGTTCGATCTTTCTCTTGAGTTGGCGAGCATGTATCGGAAAGCGCCATCGTCCACGTATGATCCGCCTCATACTCGAATTCCTGCTGCGGCGTTCCGATGTCACTGCTGCCTCCCGGTGGCGACGTCGGAATGTCGCCAATTTGGCCGAATGGCAGCGTGAAACCGGTGGTGGGCAACCCGAATCCAGCCAGACTGTACACCGTTCCGGACAGGTGGATTTCCACATCGGTCGCTGCTCCTCCGGCCGGCTTGCAGATGTTCGCGTCGGCACCCCATCCCATTCGCAGGACCGACCGCTGAACCGATCCAGGCGCGCCGCGATACATCGCCGCAAGTGGCGAAAGCGCAGGTGGAATGTTCACTTCCACTTTGACGGTGATCGGACCGGTCGAAGGCTCGCTCATGTTGCACTACTCCCGTGTGATACGGATTGCTGGATTCAAAAAAGTCGTGGTTCCGCCCATCGAAAAAATCCCGATGTCCCCAGCAGCGGGAAAATCGCGGAGGAGCGGGGAGGGTGGAAGCGGGATTAGTGCGTCGTTTAAGAACACCCGCGCGACGCGCGATTTCTGAATATCGACCTGGATGCGTGCTGACTCCTTCACTTCTACTTCCGTTGTGGAGAATGGAGCTTGCCGGAACATCCGTGGAAGTTGCA